>DATLSM010000055.1:0-31393 GCA_035534175.1 Solirubrobacterales bacterium
TCGGAGTTTGGTCGGGCTGACCGCTTTCGTGCGGAAGGGTGCTACCGCCCTTGCCAGGTCCGCGTCCTGCCCCGTTGCTCGGCGTTGTGGTGCCAGGGTTTGAAGGACCCGTCAATCCAGGACTCTGCTGAGAGCCCGTTCCCGCTGAAGCTCCAGATCCGGCTGGTGTTGAGGAGGCACCAATCGCAGATTGCGATCTATGTGGCGCCAACAAAGAAGATCCGGAAGACGCTCGGCCGCCGGCGGTTGAGGGAATCATCACCTTGTTGGCTGGGCTCGAAGTTCCTTGCCTCTGTGCCGCGGCTTGCTCTCTTGCGGACTTTGCTTGGCTGGCCGAGGTCGCTGGCTGGCCGTGATCGGAGCCTTCCGAAAAGGGAACACCCGGCAGATTGCCCCAGCCGAGGGCACCGGCTACCAAGGCGATCAGCCAAGCCGCGATCAGGGCGGCGCCGAGGAAGATCATTGCTCGAATCAGAGCGTGGCGGCGTCCGTGATCGGCGACGAACACGGGGCGCTCAGGAAGTCGAGAAGCCGGGCCGGGAGCCCCGGCCCCCGTCAAGCTTGTCGTCGTGTCAGCTTTCACAAGTTGGTCCTTCCCAAAAGGATCGCAGGAGAGGCTTCGCTACACAAGCGACCTGGGATGGCTTGAGGATTGGCCACTCTCAGCGCTGACAAAGCAAGGCTCCTTGTGAGGGGAAAGCGGGTGTTTCGTCTTGTCTGGGCTGCCTTGATCGCGCGATCCCGAGACAAAACTTGCACTGGGGAGTCCCGTAGTCGAGCCGGGGAGCGCAGCCCTCTGTCGCCGCCAACGTGGATCACGATCGCGCATTCGATCGTGCGTGATCGTCGCTTAACCAGAAGCTCCAGCAAATCGGCGGGTTGTTGCGAATGCGCCCGTCCCCTTGAAAGCCGTTTACACCAGTTCGATTCTGGTAGGCGCCTTTATCTCTGGCAAGCCAAAATTGGCTTGCCAGAGCGGTTTGAGGGGTGCTTTCGAGCTCTTTTCTCGTCCGGCTAATTCCGGTTGTAACCGGTTATTTTCGTGTCTCACTGGCGCACGACTGGCGCACAGATTTCGTCATCGGTGCGCCTCTCGGCTCACGTGCTTGCAGGTGAGTGGTTGAGAGGCGCGTTGAATCGGCAGCGCGGCTGACTATTCCCTGTCATCGTTGCTGAGAGCCGCAGCGACCTGCGGATGGGTCTGGGCCGTTTCTCCATAAACGTGACCTTCGACCTCTATGGCCACCTCATGCCCGGCACGGAGGCCCAGGCGGCGACGTTGCTCGATGTCTACCCTGGAGTCGAGGTCGAGGCCGACGAGCGGGCAGCGCGTGAGGCGGAACCCCAGGTTTCAAGTAGCCTTCAATTTTAGCTGGAAAATTGAAGGCTAGATCGGTAGCTTTATGCCATGAACCCGACCCGTGAGCTGGATACAGCCGAGCGCATTGCGCGCGATATCGACGATCTCGACGAGCTGGAGAATTCGCTCGGACGCAACAAAGACGCACGCCTCAAAGTCGTGCGGCTCCGCCGTCGACGCCTGGCGGAGGCGCCCTCGGTGCGCCTCTCGGTTGCCGGCAAGCTGCTCGGCCTCTCAATACCCACGATCCGCACCTGGATCGACCGCGGGCTGCTGGAGGAGATCGGCAGCTCTTCTCCGCGCCGGGTAACGCTCCGGAGCGTTCTGGAGGTTCGCCCACTCGTCCGCGAACTTCGCGCGCTGGGGCGAGATCGCAACCTGCTTGAGGCGATTCTCGCGCGAGTCGAAGACGAGCGCACCCTGTCCGATCACAAGCTGCAACGCTCGCTCGATGAGATGCGCAGCGGGAAGCTGATCGACATCACGCCCCGCAGCAGCGCGTGAGCTTCAACGTCAGCATTACGCCGACGGGGCAGAGAAGTGTTGATGCATTGCGCGGCAAGGCCAGGAGGTCATTCGACGCTGCCGTGGAGCGCTTGGCTTCGGAGGGATGCAAGGCCGGCGACTATCGGCTCACGGGCGAGGTCATCGAGCATATCTGCTCCGTGCAGCTCTACGGGCGCCACCGCGCCCTTGTCTGTTTTCCCGATCATGAGAGCGTCGTTGTTCTGCTCGTCGGAGAGCACCTCCATGACGATCCCGAGGCCGATGTCTACCGAAATCTCTACCGGCTACTGGAGTTTCCCGAGCCGTCAACCAAGCGCACGAAGCCTCCTTGCTGCGACGAGGCCGAAAAGGCGCCTGTCGACCCCGAACTTCTAGGACGCTTCCAAGCCGGAGCCAAAACACTGACCAGCCGCCTTCGTCGGTCTAAGTGACGGTCTAAGTGAGGTCTAAGTGATGTGGCACGATGCCGGCGTCACTGGCTCATTTACTGGCGCACAAAAACAGAAAACAGCTTGAGTAAGCCAAAAACTGCCCCTATCCAGCGGCCTGCAAAGACCGCGCTCAGCGGAAGAGGTCCTCATCCTGGGGGCGACGCAGGGCCGCGGCGCCCGGGCCGTCATCCTCGATGAGGAAGCGACCGAGGCCACTGAGGATCGCGGCGGGGATCCGACTGTCCTTGCCGCGGACAAGGTCGGCCGCCGCCGCCGCCTCGTCGGCGACGGCGATCAGGGTCGCCTCCAGCTGGCGGCCGTGGGAGTCGGCGCGGCCGCGCCAGTCATCGAGCGGTGAGAACCCGGCGCAGCCGATCGCCACCTCCGCCTGTCCCAGGCGCCAGGCGCGGCCGAAGCTGTCGGAGATCACGACACCGACATTGGCGCCAACGGCGGCGCGCAGTTCGGCCCGGATCCGGCGGGCGGAGGCGTCTGGGTCCTCGGGCAAAAGGCAGGCGGTGCCGGGCTCGGGCAGGTTGGAGCTATCGACGCCGGCATTGGCGCAGATGAAGCCGTGGCGGGTCTCGGTGATCAGGACCCCGCGCTCGGCCCGCAGGATCGCCTTGCTCTCCTCCAGGATCAGCTGCACGAGCGCCGGTTCCTTGCCCAGCACCGCGGCGAGGCGGCGCGCCTCGCCGCCGGGGAGGACCGAGGAGAGGAGGCGAACGCGGCCCTCCGCCTTGGAGACGACCTTCTGCGAGACGACGACGACGTCGCCCTCGACCGGCTCGGCGCGCTCGGCGATCAGCTGGCCGAGCGCCATTCCCTCGCTCAGCTCAGGCAGGCCTCTCACCGCGAGGACCCGCAACTCGCCCCCGCTGGAGGTTCGCCCTTCGTTCATATGCCCAACGCCTTCGCCGTGCGGGTAGCCCGCCCCGGGTTTGCCTCCAGCTCGCGGGCCAGGGCGACGACGTCTGCCGGGGTGTCGATGTCCAACCCCAGCGTGGCCAGCTCCTCGATCCCGTAGGGAGCGCCGGCCCCGCGGGCGGCGGCCACGTGGCGCTGGCAGCTACCCTCGCCGAAGGCGGGCCGGATCGCCCCCGGCGGCGAGAGCACCAGCGCATTGGTCCCGGTCCCGTGCCGATCGGGGACGACGGTGACGTAGCGCTCGGGGACACCGGTCAGCAGTCGATCCAGCTCGTGCGGGTCCATCAGCGGGCAGTCGATGGGGAGGAGGACGACGCAGGTCGCCCCCTGCGCCTCGGCGGCCGCGATCCCGGCCAGGGCGGCCTCGGAGTGCCCCTCGTCGGCCCGGTCGGCGAGCACCATCGCGCCGGCCTTGGCGGCGGCTGCGGCGGCGCGCGGCTCGGCGGTGACGACGATCGTCCGCTCGACCGTGCGGGCTGCGCTGATTGCCTCCAGCACGTCGGCGAGCATCGCCGTCGCCAGCGCCTCGCGCCTGGTGCGGTCGATGCCAGCCGCGAGGCGGCTCTTGGCAGCCCCGAAGCGCTTCACCGGGAGGATCGCCGTCGCCTTCAATTCGCGGCGAAGTCGAGCACGGTGCGGGCCAGGCGACGGCGGCCCGCCGCGCCCTCCATCAGGGTGGGGGCGCAGAGCGTCGGGACCTCGGTCGGAGGCGGGTCCGGGTCGGCCTCATCGACGACCATCGAGTCGATCAGCCCGGCGTAGAGCGAGGCGACGCCGGCCGCGGTGCAGGGGCGTCCCAGCGCCTGCATGAAGCGGTCGGTCGGGCCCTTCACCACCTTCCCCGCGACGTAGGGGCTGACCGCGACCACCGGAGCCTCGGAGGCGGCGATCGCCTGCCGCATCCCGGGCACGGCAAGGATCGGGCCGATGCTGATCACCGGGTTGGAGGGGCCGATCACGATCGCCTCGGCCTGGCGCAGCGCCTCGAGCACCTCGGGGGTTGGCTCGGCCGCCTCGATCCCGTCCAGCTCGACCCCGTGTACCTCGGGCTCTCCCCGCTCGACGATCAGGTACTCCTGCAGGTTGCGCGGGCCGGCCGCGGTCAGCACCCTGGTCCGCACCGGCGTGTCGCACATCGGCAGCACCCCCGCGCGCACCCCGAGCGCCCGTGCAATCTGGGACTGGGCGTCGGTCGGCCGTCCACCGGCGTCGAGGAACTCGCGCCGGTAGAGGCAGGCGGCGAGGTCGCGATCGGAGAGGCCAAACCAATCCGGGGCGCCGAGCTGGCGCAGCCGCTCAAAGACGGTGAAGGTATCGTCGCGCAGGCCCCAGCCGCGCTCCTCGTCGATCTCGCCCGAGAGCCAGTACATGACGAGGTCGGGGTCGGGAGAGACGTGGACGCCCAGGGTCTCGATGTCATCGCCGGTGTTGGCGATCACCGAGAGATCGGCGCCGAGCTCCGCCTGCATCCCGGCGCCCAGCTTGGCGCCGCCGGTGCCGCCAGCGAGCAGCGCAACTCTCACCCTAGGACCAGTGGTCGCCAGCGGGCAGACCGGTGAGCCTGATTCCCGCCTGGGCCTTGTAGCGGGAGTTGACCGAGATCAGCAGTGGAGTTAGCTGCTCGACGATCCGCGCCATCTCCAGCGGCCCGGCATTGACCGCGCGCAGCCCGGGGATCAGCTCGATCAACCGCGCCACGCGCGCCTTGTCGGCCTTGCGCTCGCCGCAGATAAGCACGTCCTCGGCGAGCTCTGCCTCGGGGTCGGCGAGAGTCGGTGCGCCGACGGTGTGCAGCGCCGAGACCACGGTGACCCCCTCGGGGACCATCTCCTGCGCCTGCTGGGCGGCGGAACCCTGCCAGACCCCGAGCGAGCGGGTCGCCTTGCCGCTGAACGCGGCGGCGAGGGGGACGGTGCAGTCGACCAGGATCTGGCCGGGGCGCAGCGCCTCGCGTAGGTTGGTGAGGTTCTCCGACTGGGCGCGGAAGGGGACGGTGAGGAAGACGATTTCGCCCCGCCCGGCGGCCTCGCCGTTGAGCAGTCCCTCGACCTCGGCGCCGGGGACCGCGGTGCGCACCTTCGCCGCCGCCGCCTCGGCGCGCTCCGCCGAGCGCGAACCGATCGCGACCGCCGCTCCGGCCCGCGCCCAACGCAGGGCCAGGGCGGCGCCCAGGGCGCCGGTGCCGCCGACGATTGGGATCGGCTTGCTCACGGGTGCGCCAGTCTATGCTGAGCAATCGTGAGCCCCGACCGACCGAGCCAGATCCTCCGGCTGTCGTGATTGGGCGAGGGGCGAGGCACCCGTGATGCGGTTGGAGGGACGAAGGGCGCTGGTGACCGGGGGCGCGAGCGGCATCGGTGCGGCGATCGCCGCGCGCCTCGCCGCCGAGGGCGCCGAGATCTGGGTCGGCGACATCGACGCCGAGGGGGCTGAGCGCGTGGCGGGCGAGGTCGCCGGTCACGCAATCGATCTCGACGTGAGCGAGATCGAGTCCGCCCGAGCGGCGATGGAGTCGGTCGGTGCGCTCGACATCCTCGTCAACAACGCCGGCACGGATGAGTTCGGCTTCTTCACCTACACCACCCCCGAGCAGTGGCAGCGGGTGCTGGCGATCAACCTCGGCGGCGTCCTCAACTGCACCCACGCGGCCCTGCCCGGGATGCAGCAGGCCGGCTACGGCCGCATCGTCAGCATCGCCTCGGAGGCGGGACGGGTCGGCTCCAAGGGCTCCGCCGTCTACTCCGCGGCCAAGGCGGGCATCGTCGGCTTCAGCAAGGCGATCGCCCGGGAGAACGCGCGCTACGGGATCACCGCCAATTCGATCGCCCCGGGGCCGATCGAGACGCCGCTGCTGATGGGCGCCATGGAGTTCGGCGAGATCGGGGAGAAGTTGATTGCGACGATGAAGGAGGCGACCCAGATGAAGCGCCTCGGCCAGCCCGAGGAGGTCGCCGCCGCGGTCGCCTTCCTCGCCTCCGGCGATGCCTCCTACGTCACCGGCGAGACCCTCGGCGTCAGCGGCGGCCTCGGGATGGTCTGAGCCTTGGCGGCGCCCGAGCGGGTTCGGATCCGCGAGGTCGGCCCCCGCGACGGCTTCCAAAACGAGCCGGAGACGATCCCCACTGCGGAGAAGATCCGACTGATCGACATGCTCTCCGCCAGCGGGCTGGGGCGGATCGAGGTGACCTCCTTCGTGCGGCCCGATGTGATTCCCCAGCTGGCCGACGCGGAGGAGGTCCTGGCCGGCGTGCAGCGCCGAGACGGCGTTTCATTCTCGGTTCTGATCCCCAACCGGCGGGGCCTGGAGCGGGCGCTGCGGATGCGGCAGCGCTTCGACGAGGTCAGCGTCTTCCTCTCCGCCTCCGAGACGCACAACCGACGCAACGTCAACCGCTCGGTGGAGGAGTCTCTGATTGATTTGGAGTCGACCGTCGGCGGTGCACGCGAGGGCGGGCTGCGTTGCGAGGCCGTGATCTCCACCTCGTTTGGCTGCCCCTACGAGGGTCAGGTGCCAGCGGAGCGGGTCTTGGAGATCGCCGGGCGGCTCGGCGCAGCCGGTTGCCAGGAGGTGGCCTTCGGCGACACCACCGGGATGGCCAACCCGTGTCAGGTTGGCGAGTTCTTCGCCGCCGCCCGACGGTCCCTCGCCGGCGTCGAGCTGACCGCCCACTTCCACAACACTCGCGGCCAGGGCCTGGCCAACGTCCTGGCGGCGCTGGAGCAGGGAGTCGCCTCATTTGAGTCGAGCTTCGGCGAGCTGGGCGGCTGTCCGGTGCCGCCTGGTTCCACCGGCAACGTCGCCACCGAGGACCTGGTCTCGATGCTGCATGAGATGGGAATCGAGACCGGAATCGACCTGGAGGCGCTGATCGATGCCGCGCGCGCCGCCCAGGGCGTCCTCGGCCGGCCGCTCGGATCCCATCTGCTGCGCGCCGGGCCGATCGAGTGGCAGGGGAGCGAGTAGGGTCGTCGGTGCGATGAAGAGCGATGCCTTCAAACAGGCCGCCGAGTCGAAGGACTTCTCCAAACTCGAGCAGCTCTTCTCCCCCCAGGTGGTCTTCCGCAGCCCCGCCGTGTTCAAGCCCTACTCCGGCCTCGAGGCCCTCGGGGTGCTGCTCGGCGCGGTGGCGGAGACCTTCGAGGACTTCCTCTACCTGGACCAGGTCGAGACCGCGGACACCGCGGTGCTGGTCTTCGAGGCCAGGGTCAGCGATCGCCAGCTCAACGGGGTCGACATCCTGCGCTTCGACGGCGAGGGCCTGATCGCCGAGATGATGGTGATGATCCGCCCTCTCAGCGGCCTCAACGCGCTGGCTGAGGCGATGGGCCGGCGGCTCGGCGTCGGCGCGGGCTAGAGCGCGCAAGGATGGTTGATTCAGTCACCACGCCCGCCGCCGTGGAATCAAGCATCGGATAAGTCTCACCCTCGCCGTGGCCGATATCCGACCTGCCCTCGATGCCGCTCTCGCCGGCGGACCGCGGCGCCATCAGGAGAAGACAGCCGCGCAGGGCAAGATGGCGGTCCGCGAGCGGGTCGAGCGGCTAGTCGACGCGGACTCCTTTGCCGAGGAGGGGCTGCTGGCGAACTGGGAGCGGGAGGGGCTGGGCGCCGACGGCGTGGTCACCGGGATGGCGAGCGTCGAGGGACGGCGGGTCGCGCTGATGGCCAACGACCCGACCGTCAAGGCGGGCTCCTGGGGGCCAAAGACGGTGGAGAAGATCCTCCGCGTCCAGGAGCGGGCGCTGAAGCACCAGGTCCCGATCCTCTATCTGGTCGACTCCGCCGGGGCGCGGATCACCGAGCAGGTGCAGATGTTCCCCGGACGTCGCGGCGCCGGGCGCATCTTCCACAACCAGGTGCGCCTCTCCGGCCAGGTGCCGCAACTCTGCCTGCTGTTTGGCCCCAGCGCCGCCGGCGGCGCCTACATCCCGGCCTTCTGCGACGTAGTGATCATGCGCGACGGAAACGCCTCGATGTACCTGGGCTCGCCGCGTATGGCGGAGATGGTGATCGGCGAGAAGGTGACCCTGGAGGAGATGGGCGGGGCGAAGATGCACACCGGCGTCTCGGGCTGCGGCCACTTCCTGGTCGGAAGCGACGAGGAGGCGATCGATCTCGCCAGGCGCTACCTCTCCTACATGCCCGGCAGCTGGCGCGAGGCCCCACCCGACGCCGCCCCGCTCGCCCCGGCCTCAGCCACCGCGATCGCCGAGATCGTCCCCGCCGATGAGAACCAGCCCTTCGACATGCGCGAGGTGCTCGACGTGCTGCTCGACGCCGGATCCTTGCTCGAGGTGCACAAACGCTGGGCGAGGGAGCTGATCGTCGGCTACGGGCGCCTGGACGGCCGCGTCGTCGGCCTCCTCGCCAACCAGCCGCGCCAGAAGGGGGGGGTCCTCTTCGTCAACTCCGCCGACAAGGGGGCCCGCTTCATCCAGACCTGCAACGCCTTCAACGTGCCCCTGCTCTTCCTCGCCGACGTTCCTGGATTCATGATCGGCACCGCGGTCGAGCGCCAGGGGATCATCCGCCACGGGGCGAAGATGATCAGCGCCGTCTCTGAGGCCACGGTCCCCAAGATCTCGGTGATCGTGCGAAAGGCCTACGGAGCCGGCCTCTATGCGATGGCCGGGCCGGCCTTCGAACCGGACTGCTGCATCGCCCTGCCCGGCGCGTCGATCGCGGTGATGGGCCCGCAGGCGGCGGTGAACGCCGTTTTCTACAACCAGATTCAGGCGATCGAAGACGAAGCCGAGCGGGAGGCCTTCGTCTCCGCCAAGCGCGAGGAGTACGCGGAGGACATCGATCTGCTCCACCTGGCCTCCGAGCTGGTCGTCGATGCCGTGGTTGAGCCCGGCGACCTGCGCGCCGAGCTGATCCGTCGCTTCGCCCACGCCGCCGGCAAGGACCGCGCTTTCGCTGAGCGCCGCAACCCGGTGACGCCGGCTTAGCGCCTCAGTCGAGCGAGTTCGCGAACTCGACGAACCAATCGAGGGCGGCGGGGTTGGCCAATGAGTCGCGACTGGCCACCTGAGCTGGGTCGGCGCCCATCAGGACGCGCTTCACCGGGACCTCCAGCGCCTTGCCGCTCAGCGTGCGCGGCACCTCGGCGATCACAAAGACCTCGTCGGGTACGTGGCGGGGAGAGCACTGCTCCCGGATGCGGTGGGCGATCTCCCGGCGCAGTGCGTCTTCCAGCTCGGTCCCCTCGCGCAGGACGACGAAGAGCGGCATCCAGCCCTCGGTCCCCGGCCGGGGTATGTCGACGACGAGGGCGTCGATGACCTTCTCGACTCCCAGCACGGCGCGGTAGATCTCGCTCGTCCCCATGCGAACTCCGGAGCGGTTGATGGTCGAGTCCGAGCGCCCATAGATGATCGCCGTGCCACGCGAGGTGATCTCGATCCAGTCACCGTGGCGCCAGACGCCGGGATAGTGCTCGAAGTAGCTGGCGCGGTAGCGGCTGCCGTCCGCATCTCCCCAGAAGAAGACCGGCATCGAGGGCATCGGCTCGGTCACGATCAGCTCGCCCACCGCGTCGATCACCGAGTTGCCCACCTCGTCCCAGGCCTCGACCGCGGCGCCAAGGGCGCGCGCCTGCAGCTCGCCGCGGTATACGGGGAGCAGCGGCACCCCGCCGACGAAGGCGGTGCAGAGGTCGGTGCCTCCGCTGGTGGAGAAGAGCCAGGTGCCGGCGCCGAGATGTTGGTAGATCCAGTCAAAGCCCTCCGGGGCGAGGGGAGAGCCGGTGGAGCCGACCGCCCCGAGGCGGCCGAGATCGCGTCCCGCGCCGGGCTCGACCCCCGCCTTCATGCAGGCGGAGATGTAGGAGGCGCTGGTGCCGAACATGGTGATCCCGGCTCGCTCGGCGAGGTCCCAGAGCACGCCCATATCGGGGTGGCCGGGGCTGCCGTCATAAAGGACGATCGCCGCCCGGGTGAGAAGACCGGAGACGAGGAAGTTCCACATCATCCAGCCGGTCGTCGTGAACCAGAAGAGGCGGTCGCCACGGTGGGCGTCGACGTGGAGATGGAGCTTCTTTAGGTGCTCGAGCAGGATGCCGCCATGGCCCTGGACTATCGCCTTCGGCAGTCCGGTGGTGCCCGAGGAATAGAGGACCCAGAGTGGGTGGTCGAAGGGCACGCGCTCGAAGGCCAGCTCGGAGCCCTCGCCCGCAGCCAGCAGCTCCTCCCAGCGCATCGCATCGGTGAGGGATGAGAGGTCGGGATCTGGATCGAGATAGGGGAGGACGACGGTGCCCCGTAGGCTCGGCATCTCCTGCTGCAGGTGCGCGATCGTAGCCCGGCGGTCGAAGTCCCTGCCCCCGTAGCGGTAGCCGTCGACCGCGATCAGTATCGCGGGCTCGATCTGGGCGAAGCGGTCGACGACGCTGGCCGGGCCAAAGTCGGGCGAGCAGCTCGACCAGGTCGCTCCGATGCTGGCGGTGGCGAGAAATGCGACGATCGCCTCCGGGATGTTGGGCAGGTAGGCGACGACGCGCTCGCCGCGCTCCACCCCCAAGCCGCGCAACCCCGCCGCCACGGCCGCGACCTGCGCCCGCAGCTCTCCCCAGCTCAGCTCCGATAGCTGACGCAGCTCGGAGGCGTGCAGGATCGCGACCTCCGAGGGGTCCTTGCCGGCGAAGATGTGCTCGGCGTAGTTGAGCTGCGCTCCGGCGAACCACTCGGCTCCCGGCATGGCGCGACTGCCCAGCACCCGGTCATAGCCGCCGTCGGCCTGAACCGCAAAGAAATCCCAGATCGATCCCCAGAACCCCTCGAGGTCGTCGACCGACCATCGCCAGAGCTCCTCGTACCCCTCGAATCGAAGCCCCCGCTCGCTCTCCAGCCAGCGCATGTACTCCGTCATTCGCGCTCGCTCGATCAGCTCGGCCGAAGGCTCCCAGAGCAGCTCGCCTCTCCCGCTGTCCGCCGGCCCGGGGCTCACTCGTCGCTTATACCCGATGTGCGGCTGGCGGCGGGTCTATCGTTCGCCCGGCGCCGGAGTGGCGGAATTGGCATACGCGATCGATTCAAAATCGATTGCCCTTGCGGGCTTGTGGGTTCGAGTCCCACCTCCGGCATCGAGTTCGAAGAAGGTGGCCGCGATCAGGCGGGGAGCGGGGGGCTGTCGCCCGGTGTCGCCCCTGCCCCGTAGTCCTCACCCGAGCCGATCGGGCGTTCCTCCTCGACGCTCCACCCCTGGCTGAAGCCGTAAAAGACAGCTGCGATCAGAACGAGCTGGAGCAGGGCAAGGATCACGACCAGCACCCCGATCAGCGAGGCCGGGAGCAGGGCGTTGGCGAATCCGGCCTTTTCGCGGGCAAACCAGCTGTTGGCGCCGACGGCGCAGAGGATGGCGAGGATCATCGAGAGCGCCGCGGCCAGGGGAAGGATGCCGCGGCTCCAGCGGGCGACCCGGTAGGCGAAGAATGCGTAGAGCAGCGCGTAGATCAGGGAGATCACCCCCATGCCGGAGCCTCCGCTGAGCACGGAGAACCCGGCGATCGTCACCAGGGCGGCGACCGCCGCCGTCGCCACCAGCAGAAGGACGATCACGAACTTGGCTGTGACCGACTCGGGTTTCTCCCTATTCGGCCGCCACAATTCATAGCCAGGCCTGATCTCTCCGATCGCCACCAAGCGATCATAGAATCTAGGAGCGACGATGCGTCATTGGTCGCGTATTAAGCCCCCGCGGGGGCGGTTTTGAGCGGGCGTGGCGGAATTGGTATACGCGCCAGGTTTAGGTCCTGGTGGGCTTCGGCCCGTGGGGGTTCAAGTCCCTCCGCCCGCACCTTAGAAAGCCCCCGTAAATCGGGGGTTTTCTAAGGCTCACTGGCTGGGTCCGGAACGCGCCGAAATTGCCCCGTGCGCCAGTCTGTGCGCCAGTCAGCAGGTCCAGGAGTGGCTCGGCCACGCAGACCCGAGCTTCACGCTGCGGACCTACGTGCACCTGACGGACGCCGGGTAGGTGATGCTGACTTCCTCGATTCGATTCTCGCCTCGGAATCGGAGAATCGCCGCCCGGTGCCTGCACTGGTCCCTGCGCCGCGGCCGAGTGACCCTCCGCTTACGATGCCGACCTAGATGGCCTCGCCGCCCGCCCACCTAGAGCCCAGGGTCCTCCGCTGGGCCCGGGAGTCGTTCGGCCTCTCTGTCGAGGAGGCTGCGGTAAGGGTCAACACCACGCAAGAGCGGCTCGAAGGCGCCGAGCGGGGGGAGAGGAACCTCACGATGCGCCAGGTGGAGCGTGCCGCTCGGGTCTACGAGCGGCCGCTGGCCGCACTATTTGCTCCCGAGCCACCCGAGGAGGAGCCCCAGGAGGCGCAGTTCCGGCGCCTCCCCGGAGCGCCTGAGCCGCCGTGGCCATCGGAGATGATCGGCCTCTCCCGTCGAGTTCGAGAGCGCCAAGAGGCCGCTGCCGACCTCCTCGACCTGCTCGACGAAGAGCCGGTCTGGCCGGAGGTGAACGAGACGCTCAACGCCCCGCCGGAAGCGGCGGCCGAGATGATCCGCGGGCGACTCGGAATCAGCCTTGCCGAACAGGCGAGCTGGCGGGACCGAAGCGGGTACGCGCCGCTGCGCCATTGGGTCGACGCCGTCGAGGACCTCGGGGTGCTCGTCATGCACGACGGGTCCCTTCCGGTCGAGGTAATGCGCGGCTTCGCCTCTCTTCATCCGATCGTTCCCGCGATCGTCGTCAATACTCAGGACGACCCGCGGGCCCGGGTATACACCCTGATCCACGAGCTCGGTCACCTCTACCAGGCAGAGCGATTCGATGTGGCGAACCTTGAGCCGTGGCTGGAGCAGTTCGCTGGCGACGTGCTGATGCCTCTAGACGCGCTTGCCGAGGAGGTCGAGCGCATCGCAATAGCCGATGGCCTCCGCCGTTTCGACGAGATCGCGCTCCGGTTCGGGGTGACACCGCGAGCGGCGGTCGTTCGCGCTGCCCAGGAGGAGTTGATCGCGCAGGAGGAAGCCGATGAGATCCTCGGCCGGATCTCGGCGAGAGGTCCACGGCAGCGGGGTGGGGGAGGGGACTACTACTGGACCAAGATCTCCCGCCTCAGCCCTGCGTACACGCGCCTCGTCTTCTCGGCGCTCGAGACCCAAGCCGTGACCTATGCTGCTGCCTCCAGCTTGCTCGGGGTGAAAGTTGGCAATTTCGAACGGATGCGGGGCTACCTCGACCGCCGGGCGGAGATGGGCTGATGTTTGTCTTCGACACCAGCGCCTATCTGAATGGCTGGCACGATCACTTGCCACCAGCGACGTTCTCAAGCGTCTGGGACTTCATCGCCGCCGAGATGGCGGCTGGCCGGATCATCACCCCGCGAGAGGTCTTCACCGAGCTGGAGCGTAAGGATGATGAGGTGACACAGTGGGCGCGGGAACGTCGCGATCAGTTCGTCGAGCCGAGCGAGGACGTTCAGCGCCTGGCCGGTCAGATTTACGCGTTGTTCCCGAACCCCGGCGTCCGCGACGACGCGGATCCGTTCGTCATCGCCGAGACGCAGGTGCGTGGGTTTGTGGTTGTCACGTACGAGGGGCGGTCGTTCGATGGAGTGCCGCATCGGCGCTGGGACAAAACGATGCCCGGGATCTGCAGACACCTGAACGTCGGCTGTGCGACGCTCCCGGAGGCGCTGACCGGCCTGGGGGGCTCCTTCTGAGCCAGCCGCATCGCGGCGCCTCTGGGTGGCAAGGGAAGGTCCGGAGATAGCCGCAAACCCGAGCCCGCCTCAGAGCTCGATTCTGCCGGGATCGCAGGAGGAACTCCAAAGATCCACAATCAGCCGCAACGCTGCCGGCACTCTTCTAAGCCTGAGCAACCCTGAGTTGGCAGTTGACGGCTGCGCTGGAGACCGGCGAAGATGTCTTATGGGCGCAGTTGTTTACCGGCTCCGAACTCTCGGCTGGCGGACAGCGCTATTCGGAATTGTGTCCTCAGTCGCGCTCTTAGGGGGATGCGTTTCAAGAGCTGCGAGCGCGGAACAGCCCGAACCTCAGGTCATCTGTATTTCACTGGGCAATTCGATCGAATCCATCGAACATCCAAGCGGGTCCTACGGGACGCGTCCAAGCTCCTGCAACTTCCATCAGCGTGGGCACTCTGCGGCCTACGCCTACATGGTTCAGATGCGGCAAATCCATTGGCTGCACTGGGGCGCCAGGGTGGCTGTTGGCAAAGGGAAGTCCCTGGCGAATATGGTGGGTCCTACGCCGACCAAGGTCCTGCTGGGTGACCCAGAAACGGCCTGTGGTCACCGGGTCTTCACACGCGCCGTGTTCTACTTCCCGAAGCTGTCGGTCCGCGGACAGGGAGGGGGATTGACGCTGGACAACGCGCTGACTCCACGTCGCTGAACGCCCAGTTCCTCTCCTGGAGTGCCGGGCGGACGCACTTTGTGGGATCGGCGCCTCGCCGCGAGAATCTCACCGTGTTCCGATGACCGGATATTTCGCGGAACCGACCTGCAAAATGCGCCATACGTTCGGCACCTCGCCGTCGAATAGCATCGCGGCTTCGTCATGATCCTTCCGCTCGCACTTTCGACCCAGGGCTGGACAGCGCTTGCCGCAGTTGGGGGTGCTTTGGTCGGTTCAATGGCGGGCGGCCTCGTGGACTGGGGAATGGAGAAGTCGCGCGGGAGGACGCTAGCCGAGGCGGGAGCTCGCCTCGTGAAAGCCGATTTGGAGCTCGCAGACAGCCACCTCGAAGACCTGGAAAAGGGAGGGGAAAACTGGATCCGCTACGAGTTTCAGACCGAAAATTGGCGACAGTACAGAGAGGCGCTCGCGATGAAGCTCAGCGCCAAGGACTTTGAGGCGGTTGCCCAAGCAGCTTTGGACACGATGGTCCTCGCTACCCACCACACAGGGGCTGAACCTCCCCCGAAGGCAGTTGGGGCCGTCGTCGTTCCACAGCGCGAACACCTCGCCGCAGGCATCGCTGTCCTGTCTCGGGTCTAACCCGACGAAGGATCTGCAGGTCGGTAGATTCGACAGCGCCAGTGCCTAATCGTCCGAAAAGAGAACCCGTCCGCTCAACGGGTCTAGCTCCATACAGACAAACTGATCATCGGGGAGCGCGTTTGGGTTGTCCCTTTTCCAACTCCAGTTCGCTGGATTGTTGAAGGCAGCCGCAGCCCCAGCCTTTATCCGATCCTCGTCCAGGGGGTGATTATTGGCGGCATCGATCTGGTGCTCCAAATCGAGATCAGACTCCATAACCTCCGTCATGATGTCCTGTTCTTCCTCGATGGCCGACTGATTGCCCTGGAGTTCGACCAGACGGATATTCACGAAAACGAACAGCCCGTGCCGAGGGGGATCGCCTGCCTCGGCGATATATGCGACCTGCTGATACTCGGGCTCTGAATGCCACGGACCGACTTCGATCCCATCCAGTGACGCTTGTGGCTCTGCAACGGTCTCGACAGTAGGCGCCTCTCCAAAATACGCGTGGAACGCGGTGACCATTTCGTCTACGGGCAAAGAAAACAGATTTGCGAGTCCGTCCGCGCTCTTGCGCCACGCGCCCCATTCGCGCCGAAGTGCGTTCGCTGTTCCAGGCGACGGCAACGGCTCGTGGTGAACAGCCCGGCGGAATAGGTCACTGAAGGCGTGGCCTTGTTCGATGTACTTCGGCAAGAGAGCGATGGCACGTTCGTTTTTTGCCTCGTCCCAACCTTCCGCAATGGGATCATCCCGCTCAAGCTTCCCCTGGGCGACTTCCAACCTGTCGATGAGTTCGAGGGTATAGCGACCTTGCGAACTTAGGTTTCGGTCCAACAGCCGCACCTTTCGCCCGCATCCGCAAAAGCACTCTGCCATCCCTGGGACCCTCTAATCCGCGCCTAGAAAGGCAGCCAGCGGGTGCATGGGGAATGCCATTAGGTCAGACCCTACGTCTACGGAGTTCGGGAGGTCAAGCCCGGCCAGGACGGATCACGAACCCCGCCCTTCGCGGAGTTCGGCAAGTGCCTTCCGTTCCCACTCGACAGCCTGCGTTCCGAAGCGTCGGCGCCGGTTCGCCTCCCTCCTCTCGACCAGGCGAGCGAAGTAGACGCGCCGGATGCGAAAGTTCTCGGATCGAGCAGGCCAGTGCCGCCGAGGCGGGCTCATTCCTCGGAAGGCGCATCGCGGGAGGCCCCGTCGTCGTGGTCAGCGAGGAAGGCGACCAAACGCTCGCGCCAAAGCTGCGAGGGATGCCGTCTGAGCGGGTCCGCGTGCTGAACCGCGATTCGGCCTGGCCTAAGCCGATCGCGATCTCGACCCACCCATGCTCGGCGTTCGGCTGTTGCATTGCGCAGCCGTTAGCAGGACTAAAACCTGCTCTATGGCCGGAGCTCGCCCTGGCGCTCGAGCTCATCGAGGAGCTCGCCAGGCCGCACATTCAAGCCCCGCGCGACGCGCAGAATCGTCGTCAACCGTGGCTCACGTGCCCCTCGCTCAAGCCGCCCCACTGCTGTCGAGTGAACGTCGGCCTCTCGAGCGAGCTCGTCCTGGCTGATGCCGCGCTCGGTCCGCAGCTCTCGCAGCCGTTCGCCAAATGCCTCGCTTGCGCGTTGCGGATCGTCCTCTAGTCGGGCCATCCTAGGATGCTCGACGTTGCCTGCCGATCGGTCCAGAGCGATTTGGTCGAGAGCGAGTTGGTCTAGTAGCCTGCGCCCCGCCCCTGCAATTGACCCCTCGGGAGTAGGAGGACTGAATGGGCGTAATGAACCTGAGGGCGATCTGCCCGAAATGCGGCGGCAAGATCCACACGCAACCCAAGGGCCTCGGGCACCTGACGTGGGCGCGTAGCTGGTTCCTGGTGCAAACTGGAACGACGTGCCAGCACTGCGGGGTTGCGCTGAGCGGTCGGGTGAAAGCAGGCAACAAGGCCGAGCTTGCCTCCGAAGCAGAACGACGCGCAAACAAGAAGGCGGCCCGACGCCAGGAGCGATCGACGAGCCAAGCTGAGCGTGCGCTGACATCGGGCACCACAGCGGCGCCACGGACCCCGGCAGGTTGGTTCCCCGATCCGAGTGGATCGGGCCAGGAGCTCTATTGGGACGGCGCCACCTGGATGCCCCGCCCGTGTCCGGGCTGCGGTGAATCCGTATCTATCGGCGTGCTCGACTGCCCCCACTGCAGCTTTGACTTCCGCGCCATCGGCGCGCAGAGCCGCCAACAGATCAAAGCCGGCTGGTATCCCGACTCACGGGCGGCCGGAGGAGAGCGCTTTTGGGACGGGCTCGCTTGGACAGAGCAGACCCGCCCTTCGGGAGTCGGGCCGGTCGCGTCCTCTCTTGATCACGCAGTTAACAACAAGGCCGCAACGCCCACGAAAGGCAGCGGTAGGACCGGCCGTCGGACGCCTAATCGGCTACCCAACCGGGCCGTTGTCGTCCTAGTGGTCGTCGGCGCGATGGTGGGCATAGCGATCTTCGGAAACCATTCCCACAAATCGTCCTCAACAGCCTCGGGCGGCAGCCACCTCAGCCAGCACCACCATGCATGCGGCGCTTTGCGGACAGACTGTCGGCCGCTCTCTGCTCATGAATCTCCAGCCTGCAGAACTGACCGTGAAGAGTTGAAGACGAGTGAGGCAGGCGTGTCGAGCTGGAGCAGGCGCGAACAACAAACGTACGTCGCCGAAGACAAAGAAATGATCAGCGAAGAATGCGGAGCCGCAGGCCGCAAGCGCTACGCCAAGGTCCAGAGCGAATCACCGCGAGAAACTCAATGCAAGGTCGCCCAGATGCTGCTCAGCGAAGCGGAAGCGGACGACATCCCGTCCTACATTCGCGAAGGGAAGGAGATGGTCAGCGCCTCTTGCGGGTGAATGAGACGCCGCCGTCCACCGCTCGTTCCAGACAAGCGGGCGCAGAAGGTGATCGACAAGATCCTGGAGCTACGTCTCGACGGACAAACCCCTCCAGCAGGCGGCCGATCGGCTCAATGAGGAGGACAAAAAAGGGCTCGGGGTGGAAACTGGCACGTAACTAGCGTCAAGCATGTGATTGCTCGCCAAAATCCGGCATTCTGATCCGGCCATAGAAGTCCCCAATAATACCCCTTTACAAATACCTGCCAAAGCGAATAGGCTGACGGAATGTCCAGTCGAACGACATCTCTAATTATCGGCGCCCTTGCGGTCGCTTTCGTCGCTCTCGCCGTGTATACGATTGCGAAGACCAACGAACTCAACTCCCACATCAAGACACTTGACAGCAAGGCAACCGATCTCGAATCCACCGCAAGCCATCTAGAATCCTCCGCTACCGCCCTACAGCAAAAGACCGTGGCTAGCCTTTCAGCCGCAAGTGGCAAACAACAGAAGACATTGGCAAGCCTGTCGGCGGAATTTAAGAAACTGCAAACTTGTGTTCCTGAATTAGAGACCCAGGTTAATGGCATCAGTCTTGGCGAAAGCAGAACCTCATATTTTATAGAAAATAACTCCAACGTTTCGACTTACTGTCAGTCAGTCCTATATCACACTGAAAAAGGCGGCTGATTCCCCTTAATGCCCAGTCTCGAAATCCAAAAGAGCTACGTCGGCGATCTACGAGAAGGTGTCAAACGGGCTTGCTGGAACTCGCTCGAGGGTCGAACGGCAAGGTTAGAGTTCGAGCGAGGCCGCTCAGTTCGTCTTGCGGATGGCTGAAGAAGGGGTGAGTGCCAAGCAGGCTCGCGGGATAGCCGCTTCTGCGCTTGTATTGGAAGCGCACGGCTGGAACCACAAAAACGCTGTTGGGGCGGGCGAGGAAGACGCAGAAGCCCTCGAAACAGGGCATTAGGTAAACCTCCACCTTCTTCTGCGCGAAGCCGCAGATCCGGCTCAGGGTGACGGGGGTGACGCTACGCGAGCCCCAGCGACAGCGACGGTCAGCGCGCTAGGCCGTGCTGATGAGTTCCGACGCCATCACCTCAGCATAGGTCCGCGCGATGTCGAAAAGCCCATGGCAGAACGCGTCACGTGGCGGCAGGTCGCCCTTGTCGCGTCGCTCGACACGTTCCCCCCGCGCTTCTGTAGCGACGTCTACGGCACCGGCTGCTGCCACGCTTAGCATCGTCACGGCACGGCCGACCACTCCGTCGGCGGTCCCGAGCTTGTCGAGGTTCTTGAGAACGATGTCCAGCTTTTCGTCGATCAGCTTCGCCGGAGGCGCGTCGCGCTGCGGCGAAGGGTGAAACCGGCCCAGTGCCCGGAGCGCCTCGGCGCTGACCGCAGCGAACTGGGCGATTCGCCTCCCGCGGTCCTCGGTCGGGTCTTCGACATGCACCTCGGTTCTCAGCACTGCGGTCCCGAGCTGCTCGGCGACGCGGGCGATCCACTCGACCGGGCTCAGCTCTCCCGCCGAAGGTGGCGCCGACCGAAATGACGCCTGACCCCGCTCAAGTTTCATTCTTCTTTCTGCCGCGCGTCATCGTCGAGGAGATGCAGCGCGAGTTCGGCTGGTAGGCCGCCGCGGCTCTGGCCGACCCGACCTTTACCGTGGCGGGACAGTGAGCCAGCTTCGCGTACAGATCAACCCGCAGCGGGAAGGTCGCTATCTAGGCCCCGGGCAAATCGTCGCGGCCGAGTCCGTCGAAGCCGCAATCCAGCCGCTCGACGCGCTTCCCGGTGATGCGCTTTGGGCCGAGTTCGACGGTATCTCCGGTCGGGCCGTCTACGTGGTCGAGAACACCGACCGCGGCGTCGTCGCTAAGCCGAGCTGAGGCATCCCAACACCGGCTTCTCGTTCCTCCTGTTCGCCTCCTGAATCCTCGATAACCTCGGCCTCATCATCGGCGAGCGGCGCCAGCTCGCGGGCCTGGCGCTCGTTGGGCGGGGTGTCAACCGTGGTTGACAAAACCCCGGCAATCTCGGCAGCCTCGATGGTGCGATGCGCGCATGAGCGCGCTCACTTCCCTAGGTAGATCCCCGTGTCGTCATGGATAGGCCAGATGTCCTCTTCCGCCGGCCGGTGGAGGGGCCCCCGAACCTCCCGTAGGGCGGCGACGACCTCCTGTGTGTGCGGCTCCCCTTCACCCACCCACCTGAGCACGCGGCCCGGGTTGGAGGCGAGATGTACTTCACCCTCTGTGTACAGCCGCTCTTTCGGCTCCCGCGGGCGCTTGGCTTCGAGCCAGCTAAGAACGTCCGCGCATCTCGGGCTCTCGACTCTCCAGTACTCACCCATACGGCCCCCTTTGCTCGTCGTTTGGCCGGATCGACCCGAAACGCGGCATGGAAGTCCCCCTTCGCTATGTCGGATTCGTCACATAATCCCGATTTGCAGGACATTTGCGGCTCCAGGTGGGGGTAAACCCGCGTGATAGACCGTAGGTTATGGCCCAGCAAATCACCCGCCCGAGCCGCACGGTTCTGATCGCTGCTCGGGTTCCCTGCGAGCTCGCCGCCGAGTTTGCCGCCCTCACGCAGAGGGAGGGCACGAACGTCTCGCGGGAGTTGCGGGAGCTGGTCGAGAAGCGACTCGCCGCCAAGCGTGGAAAAGCCCGGTCCGCGCCGGGCTCTCCCTTAGCTCGGGGTGTAGGAGACCCCGCGCATTTTGGAGCCTAGCGCGACAACCGGAGCCGGCGGCACGTTGACCGTTGACCAGTTCGTTAACGAACTCAAGGCCAAGCTCGACGCCGTCGAGGTCGGCGAGGACGGCCAGGAGATCCCGGCCAGCACCTCCATGCCGCTCTCCGACCTGGACGCCGACCTCGCCCGCCTGCTCGACGGAGATCCCGGTTCGCCGCCCTCGCCGCCCCCTGACGCCGAAGTGCAGGGCGGTTCCGGCGACTCCGAACCGGCGCCCGCTCTTCCGTGGCGCTGGTCAGAGGACCTCGTCTCGACGACGCCTGACGCCGTCGAGTGGGTCTGGGAGGACTATCTCGCACCAGGCACCAAGGCGATATTCGCCGGGCTGCCGAAGGGCGGCAAGACAACGGCCGTCGTCGCCCTGATCGAGGCCAGTGCCGCCGAGGCGGGCTCATTCCTCGGAAGGCGCATCGCGGGAGGCTCCGTCGTCGTGGTCAGCGAGGAAGGCGACCAAACGCTCGCGCCAAAGCTGCGAGGGATGCCGTCTGAGCGGGTCCGCGTGCTGAACCGCGATTCGGCCTGGCCTAAGCCGGACTGGCCGGAGCTGATCGCTGCCGCGACTGAGGAGGCGAAGCGGATAGGGGCGCGACTGCTCGTGATCGACTCGCTGGCGTTCTGGGCCGGCTTCGAGGCCGAGAAGGAGAAAGACCCCGGCGCTGCACAGGAGATCATGGACGCGCTCGACCAAGCCTGTCGAGTGGGCCTCGCGGTCCTACTTATCCACCATCAGCGCAAGGCGCCCGGCGAGAATGGAACCGGCGTGCGCGGCTCAGGCGCCCTCGCTGGAGCTGTCGACGTGGTCATCGAGTACGAGCGGCTAGGCGACGGCGCACCGCGCAGTCAGAGGCGCCTCGTGGCGCTTTCTCGCTGGCCCCAGACTCCCGATGTACTCGTCGTCGACTACCGCCGAGAGGAGGGCTCCTGGCGCGTTGTGGGAGAGGCCGAGGGTCGGGCTGGCTCGGAATCGCTCGGAGTCCGTGAGCGCCTGCTCCAAGCTGTCAGCTCGGACCCCGTGACTGAGGCGCACCTGGTCGAGGCAACTGGCATCGACAAGCGCAAGCTCGGCGGCCCGCTTCGCGAACTTGTCGAAGAGGATCTGATCAACCGCGAGGGGGCGGGTAAACGAGGTGATCCATTCACCTACTCGGAAGGTGTCCCGGAAAGCTGTACAGAAGGTGTCCCGCCTCGGACACAAACACCGGTTTCAGTTTCTGTCCCTCCCGTAAGGGAGACAGAAACGAAACCGAGTGTCAGGGAGAAAGGTGTCTCCGGCACGGGACACAAACCGGTCGACGACTGCCGTCTGGCAACGGCCGAGGAGGAAGCCGGCCTCGAGCGCATCGCGGAGAAGCTGGGGGTAGCGGCGTGAGCGTTACCGGCTGTGCCTTTTCCGGGGTCGGCGACACGTTCGCGGCCGGGACCGGCCCAACCGCGCGCTGCCATCGGCCCACTTCGACGCGCCCATGCAGGCGCAGTCGCCCATGCGGCACAGGGAGGCGCGGACGTGAGTAACGACACGACCGCAGATGCCCTGCTCGCTGTCGTTACCGAGCGCGTGGCCGACAAGATCGCAGACCGCGTAGCTGACCATCTGGCCGCCTGCGAGCCGCCGACACTGCCAACACCGGGACCCCTGGCGGTCGGGATCACCGACGCCGCGGAGCTGCTCGGAGTCAGCGCCGATCACTTCCGGCGCCATGTGCTGGGCGAGCTGCGGATCGTCCGCTCTGGGCGCTTGCGGCTGGTGCCTGTAAGCGAGTTGGAAGCGTGGCTGGATCGTTCCGCTAGCCGAGTCCTGGCTGGCGCACGACTGGCGCATGACGAAAAGAGCCCGCATTCCAGAGCGGTTTCCGGTGGCGCGCAAGGTAGCTCACCTGGGGCACAGGGACGGATGGCGGCCTGATGGTTGCTCTTTGCGGCGCGAAGACCCGCGCCGGTCACCCGTGTCGCCACCCGGCAGGGCTGCGGACCGATCACCCGGGCTTCGCCCACTGCTGGATGCATCTCGGCCGCACCCCGTCCGGCCGAGCGTTCGCCGCCAAGGAGGCCGCCAAGGCCGAAGCGGCGCGCCTGGGCGTCGAGGCACCGCTCGACGCAGGCGAAGGGCTGGAGTTGGCGATCCGCTTGGTCGGCGGCGAGGTGGCCTTCCTGAGGGAACAGATCAGGAGGCTGACCGCGGAGCTCGAGGACGACGATCCGCGACAGCGCGCCGTTGCCGTTCACCCCCTGGCCTCGGCACTGAGCGGCGCCGTCGATCGTTTGGCGAAGATCAGCAAGCTGGGGGTCGACGCGGGCCTCAATGAGCGCCGTCTCGCACTCGACTCGATGGTCTTGGAGCGCATCGCTGGCGCGCTGAGAGCCGCGCTCGCCGAGGTCGACCTGAGCGATCGCCAGAAAGAGGGCCTGCGTGTGGCCCTGACGCGGCATTTGGCGGGCCTGAATGACCTCACGCCGAGGGAGCTGGCCGCATGACCGAAGGCCTCGGAGATGCTCTGGTCGACCGTCTCTGGCCCGGTGGTGGGGTACCCCGCGATTTCTCGTCGCAGGGAGAAGCGAGCGCGGCGGCTACGGATCCCGGGCGCTGGATTTTCGAAAATTTCGGTGAGCAGCCCTGGTCCGCGCAGCGCCGCATCTGCGAGGCCGTCGTCAATTATCGGCGGGTCGCGGTGGCGAGCTGCAACGGCCTCGGCAAGAGCTGGATCGCGAGCCGCCTCATGGCCTGGTGGGTCATGCAGCGGCCGCCCGGTCAACGGCTCGCGCTTGCGACGGCCCCCACCGGCTCGCAGTTGCGTTCGATCCTCTGGGCAGAGTTGAGAGAGGCGCACCGACGCGGCGGGCTGCCTGGTGAAGTAGGTGCGACCGAGTGGCGGATCGGCGATGTCGCGGTCGCGATTGCTCGAAAGTCGAGCGATTTCAATGACCCGGACCGGGCGATGGCCGCGTTCCAGGGCCTCCACCGACCGGGCGGCGTCCTGGTCGTCCTCGACGAGGCATCCGGTATCCCCGACTGGCTCTGGGATGCCGCTGGCAGCCTGACGACGGGCGCGTCGTCGCGCACTTTGGCGGTTGGGAACCCGCTCCGCGCATCCGGCAGATTCGCCCAGGTCTGCGCACCCGGCTCCGGCTGGCATTCGTTCGCGGTCGACGCCTACAGTACGCCGCGGTTCAGTGGCGAGGCGGTCTCTCCGGGCCTGCTAGAGGCGCTTCCCTCGCAGGAGTGGATCGACGAGCTGGCGAGCACCTACGGCGAAGAGTCCGCGACCTTCATGAGCCGCGTGCTCGCGCAATTCCCGGCACAGGATGACGACGGGTTGATTAGCGCGGAGTGGATTCGCGGTGCCCAGGAGACCGAGCTCTATCCCGGTGACGGCGCGCCGGTCGTCCTCGGCGTCGACGTTGGGGGCGGCGGCGGCGGCGACTCAACCGTCATCGTCCGGTCTGACGGGCTCGTCGCTCGAACGGTCTTTGAGAGCAAGACCGCCGACACGATGGCCACGGCCGGCGAGGTAATACGGGTGCTCGCCGACGATCGAGATGGCGCCCTCGCGGTGGTGGACGCGACCGGATTGGGAAGCGGCGTGTATGACAGATTGCGGGAGCAAGGCGCCAACGTCCTCGCCTTCAACGCCGCCGAAAAAGCTCGACGCCCGGAGCGCTTCAAGAATCGGCGCGCGGAGGCGTTCTGGGAGCTGCGGGAGAAGCTGCGCGAGGGGCTCATCGACCTCGACCCCGACGACGAAGCCCTAGCCGGCGAGCTGCTCGGTATCCGCTGGAGCACCGACTCGGCCGGACGCACCGTGATCGAGTCAAAGAGCGACGCTCGGAGCCGCGGCGTGAGTTCGCCCGATCACGCCGATGCCTTGGCGATGGCGGTCGCCGCGGGGTCGCGAGCTGCAGTGCCCATAGTGGCGTTCGGACCCGGGCTCACCTACACCGGGGACCTGCTCAACATGTCGCGAGACGCCTGGTGAAATCCCAACCTTGAAACAACACCACACCACGAAAGAGAGGTACAGCATGACCACAGAGCAAACAATAAAGCGCGACCAGACCATCAATGCCGCGGTTAAGGCCGGCAAGTTCTCGACGAAGCGAACCGGCTACTGGCGCGACCAATGGGACAAGAACCCGGCGGGCACCGAGCGGGCGATCGCGTTGATGGCGGGAGGTCTCACAGACCCGCCCGTCCACGTGCCGACGGAAAACGACATCGTGCGGCTTTTTTCCGGTCAGCGCGTGGACCTCAGAGAGCCCGATCCGCCCGAGGCCACTGCTTTCGTGCGCGAGGTCCTCGGCATTAAGGGGGTTTCGTGACCTCGCTCGCGCCGGGATGGGACCGAACTGGCTGGCTGCCTAAACTCACAATCATCGCGTGGGGCCGGCTTGAGAAGCTGCGAAAGGAACACGAGGCGGCAGTGAAGGCCCACGACTCCGCACCCGATGATCCCGGCAAATTGGAGGCGCTCGTCGATGTGATCGAGCGAGCCTGCCGGGAGTTGGACCAAGGTTGGTCCGAGGTCGAGGCGCTCTGCGCTGAGGAGCACGTGACCACACGCGGCCCCGAGGCCGAGGGTGATCAACGTGCACTGCGCGTGCTGCTCAGAAACTTGCACGCGCGCGTCCTCGATGGGAGCCACATCCTGCCGGGCGCGGTGTATGAGGCCCGGCGTGCGCGGGACAAGCTCGCGGCGCCGGTGTGACGATGATTACGGCCCGCCAGGAGCTCGCGGTCATCCTCGTGCTAAGCGCGGGCGAGGCGCTGGGCCGCGACGAGGTCAGGGCCGGGCCGGCCGGTGAAGAAGGGCGGGAGTTCATCACTGCCCTGGCGGATATTGAGGTCGGCGTGATTGAGCGCGAGTGGTTGGCGCTCGAGCGGTGGCTCGCCTACATGGCCGGAGCGAAGGTAGAGGACGAGTTCGAGCGGGCCCGCCTGATCGAGGACTTCCTGACGCTCGGCTGGCACCTTCGGCCGCCGGAGGGTGGCCCCTGATGCCCCGAGAGCTGGCTGCCAAGGGGGTGCCGATGAAGCACCGTCGACGCGAGCCGATGCGTGTTACAGGCCGGATCGGCTTCTACGGCTGTGACGGCGGCGGCGGCCGACTGGTGCGGTGCGCGCTGGTCGGTGACTCAAACCGGCCGCCTCGCTCCGCGATGGTCGAGTGCCCGAACTGCGCCAACAGGCACCTGGTCGAGTTGACGTGGCGCCAGCTTCGCGAGGCCGACGAGGGCCGCGAGGCCGAGCTGCTCATAGAGGCGATCGAATGAGCGACGAGCGACGGTGCGAGTGGTGCGACGAAAGCCTCGCCGGTCGCCGCGCCGATGCCGAGGTCTGCGGCCCCGAGTGCCGGCGCGAACGGAGCCGTGTCCGGCGTCTCTTGGCCGGAAAAGGGGATGGGCCCTACCGAAGCCCTCGCCAGTACCTCGATCGGCTTCGTAGGCGTGCAAAACCCGCGAGCGGACAGAGCCAGCCGCGAGCGGACAGAGCCAGGGTTGATGCCGGCCCCGCCAGCCCCTATCCTGTCGGTAACAAAGCGGCCCCCGGCGGCGTTGTCGCGCCAACCGAGGGCCTGACCAAAGGAGAGTGCACTCCCATGGCTGACCGAAACCCTATGCGCGACCGTGCCGCGTTTGACCCTCACGGCGCGAAAACCGCGTGGCTGAGCAAAGAAGTTCGCCTGCTGCTTGCCCTGAACGGGGAGGCGGCCTAATGGCGACCGGAATCAGACGGCGCCACTCGGTCAATTGCCCAGCTCTCGACGGCGGTCGCTGTCGATGCAAAGCGGGGTTCGAGGCCTCGGTCTTCCTGGCCCGTGAGGGCCGCAAGGTCCGGAAGACCTTTGAGAAGGAGGGCGAAGCCAAGGCCTGGCGCGCCGAAGCCACCACGGCGGCGGCGGCCGGCAAACTGCGATCCGCTCCGCGGCTGAGCGTGAACGATGCGGCATGGCTGTGGCTCGAGGGTGCTCATAAAGGCGCGGTGCGCGATCGTTCCGGCAGCGTCTACAAGCCCGGGACGCTGCGCGAGTACGAGCGGTCGCTGCGCCTGCGAGTGCTGCCGGAATTCGGCAGCGTTCGTCTGGGCGAGCTGCGCCGGGCTGACCTCCAAGGCTTTGCCGACCGGCTGCTCGCCTCTGGCCTATCGGCAAGCAGCGTGAGCAACACACTCAACCCCCTGCAGGCGATCTTCCGCCATGCGGTGCGACGTGAGCTGGTCCCGGTCAATCCGGCTCACGATCTGGAGCTCCCTGCGGCCAACGGGCGCCGGGACCGGATCGCTTCGGCAATTGAGGCCACGGAGTTGCTCGACGGGCTCCCGAGCCGTGACCGGGCGCTCTGGGCGACCGCGTTCTATGCCGGCCTGCGCCGTGGTGAGCTCCAAGCACTGCGCTGGGATGACGTTGACCTCGGCCGATCTGAGATTCGGGTATCGCGCTCCTGGGACCAGGAGGCGGGGCCGGTCGCGCCGAAGTCGAAGGCCGGCATTCGCACCGTGCCAATCCTGGCCGTTTTACGCGACTACCTGGACGCTCTGAAGATCGCCACAGAGCGGGGGGGAGCCGACCTCGTCTTTGGCCGCTCTGCCGACGTTCCCTTTGCGCCCAAGAGCGTAAAGGAGCGCGCCGAGCGAGCCTGGAAGGCGATCACCAAACGCGAGCGCGAAAAGGCGGAGCAGGAGAACCGAGAGGCGGCGCTGCTCGCGCCGATCACGCTCCACGAGTGCCGACACACTTTCGCCAGCCTGCTCATCGATGCCCAGGTCAACGCGAAGGCGATTCAGACCTTCCTCGGCCATGCCACGATCCAGATGACATTCGACCGCTACGGCCACCTGATGCCGGGCTCACGCGAGCAGGCCCGCGACCTGGTCGACGCCTATCTCGAGGCCGCCGAGCGCGAGACTCGGGCCGAGGCCGCAGTTCTGCCGGTATTTAACGGGCCAGCCGGGCGAGAGGGGCGGGCTGCGACACACCTTCGGTGAAGGCGCTCTTCGGATGGCCAGTTGTGGCCTTACCGTGTCCCTGAACGGCGAGAAGCTTGCGCTCGATTCGAGCGAGTGTGAGCGCCTCCTCACCGGAGAGGCGCTGCTCTTTCTCGGGGGGCGGATGCTCGACGGTGGGCTTCTCAGGCATTGCTGTCTCCCTCCGGATCAAAAGCGTCAAGCTGTTTCGCAAGCTCAGAATCCGTGGTCGATACGAAGTTATCGTAAATCTTGCCGAGGTCCTCGAGTTCCTTCGCCGTGAGGCGCTTGATCCCCTCGCGGCTGATGACTGCCACGTCGGTCTCATGGCCGACCCCAGGGGCGACCTCGGCGCGGACCTTCGAGGCGTAGACCCGAAAAAGGGTTTGCCCGTAGCTCGCGTCCGATCCGTGCCCGAATCCGGCCATCGACTGTAGAACGTGGACGGCGCCGGTTCCGATCGCTGCCCACCCGATCGGACCGTGGTCCTGGTTGCCACCGCCGGGGTCGGCATTGGTGTGGATATGGCCACCCGTGTCATCTACCCCGGCAAGCAGAAGTTCGACGCCAAGCGCCCACTCTCCGAGCGCATTGTCGAGCAGCATCACAACCTGCGGGTTTAGCTGAGCGTGCATTTTGTAGAAGGTTTCGAAGTTCAGGCCCCTACTAACAAGCACCCCCTGCTCCGCGCGGCGCAGTCGGGCAGCCGCGTAGCGCCGACCGAGATCTTCGGCGAGGTCGGAGATCACGATTTCTTCGTCACTCATGTCGGCTGCCGCCTCGTTGACAAGCCGCATTCCGTCGTTGGTGTTCCCTGCCACCATGACCAACGCTTGGTCGCAAAGCTTGACGATCTTCGAGCCCGGGTGCTCGAACTCCATGAAGCCGCCGGACGTGACCAAATGATCCGCCGCGACTACCACTCTCGGATCTTCTCCCTCGCCACAGAGCGCGGCGACGCAGACCGTCATCGCGCAGCACGATACTCCCGTGCGCCAGTCGTGCGCCAGTCGCCAGCGCCGCCGAGCGTTTTCCTGCGCTTGGGCGAAGGTCGACCAGGGCGCAATCCCGCATTCCCAAGCGCTGGGGGACGCAGGGAGCCGCTGGAGCGTAGCTACGCTCGCGGTTTAGGTCCTGGTGGGCTTCGGCCCGTGGGGGTTCAAGTCCCTCCGCCCGCATATAAACGGAAATAGGCACTACAGAGCCAAATAACGGCGTGGGGGAGGTGCAAGGTCGGGCGATAGCGGGGTGAGCCGTCGTCTCCTCCTCGTCTTATTCCCTTGGACGTTGTCCCTGTTCGACCGCGGAGAAGAGAGCGAGCAGATGGCCTTCCGTGGCGAGACCTTAGAGTCGCAGCCGATGACGGATAATCGCTTCGCCAGGAAGCTCACAGACCTCGACTCCGAGGAGCGTCAGCTAGTCGGACCAGCGGCCTCTGCGGCGCGCCGAACCTTCGCCGGTTTTGCGGAGAAGCCGGGCTCCGAATACCACCAGGCACCGGGCCTCACACCCGAGAAGACGTGGAAGGCGATTGCCACGGAGCTTGGCCGAGTCTCGGCCTTGACGACCCTTGAGGGCAACCGCGACCGACCCTTGGAGGCGGCGGACATCGAGCTGATCCACCGCGGCATCTTCGAGCCAGTGTTCGGAGAGAAGACGCTCGGCTTTCGCTCCCGCAAAGGCGATGAGGTCACCTTCCCGATAGTTGTCGGCAGTCGTGAGGAGCCACGGCGTATCGAGAGGCGCGGATCGGGAGGTAAGCAGGTGCTCCCAAACCTAGGCAGGGCGCTTAAAGGCTTCGAGCGAGAACTCGAAGCCTTAGATTCTCGCCGTGCTCCCGACAAACCGAACGTGAGCGATGCCGCCTTGCCTGCCGTCAAGCTCTACGCGAAGGTGATCGGCACCCATCCGTTCTTCGACGGCAACGGACGAACCGCATGGGCAGTGTTCAGCTATGCGCTCCAGCGGTGCGGTCTGGTAGAGGTGGCTGGCCCTCCGACCCCCGCCACCAGATGGGCTCTCGGTCGGGCTCTGAGAGACGGCGGATCGCAAAGCTATGATCCCCTTACCGCCATAGTGGCCGAGACGATTAAGGGCTCCAGCCTGGAAACCGATACCTAAATCCCCTATCCTGCAAGAGCAATGAATCTGCAATTCGCCGACTACGACGGGCCGACAGGCCTCTACGTTGCCACCGGAACAAAGCTCCTTCCACTGTCGGAGCCTGCTGGCGCGACCGCGTTTGTTGGCGCCGGGATGCAGTCGGGGACTATCGACCCCGAGCAGTCCGCGCAGATTCAGAGCGCGGTTGAGAGCGCCATGCACTCAGCAGCTTCACCTCTTGCTGGCTGATCGCAGGCAGCGCCCAAGCAAAGGACAAAGGAGCCTTTACGCGCGCCCCAAGCGGCTGCGGTCTCCGACGGGCGTTAAAGGTCGCAGCGATCCTCTCGCTCCGTAATACTGGAATCGCAGGCTCAGCGGATACCCCTACGACATAGCTCCGTAGCCACCCGCGGCACTCAGGGGATGCCCTCCAAAAGTTTTGCCGGAGGGATGCCCAGCGCGTTCGCCAGCTTCACGTCGTCGCGAGCATCGGGTCCCGCGTCGTCACGCTTCAGCATCCCCTGGCGCCTGAAGCTTCGCTAGCTCTGAAGCGACGCGCGCGAGCGCGCGAATCTGGCGCTCGCCGAGCTCGGGTTCTCGCGATGCGTCGGCGAGAATGACGAGGTGCATCGGGCGTCCGTCTTGACCACCTGCAGGTAGTGCCGACGCGGCGCTAAGAGCCTATCCCCATAGGGAGGACTCCGACCAGTCTCAGCGAACTCCTGAGCTGATCTACTGATCGGACATAGGAGGTTGAAGATGGGACTGGTCGACCGCGACGATGGCTGGCGAATGCCGGACTGGTTGTGGGAGAAGATTGAGCCCCTACTTCCGCCTCCGCCCGAGCACCCGCTCGGTACCCACAAACGTGGGCTACCCAAGCGCCAGGTGATGGACGCGATCTTGCTGGTGTTACGCACCGGCATGCAGTGGAACGCGCTCGACGTGACCGGTGTGTGTAACTCCTCCACCGCCCACCGCCGCTTCCAGGAGTGGGAGCAAGCCGGCGTCTTCCATGAGATCTGGCGCCAGGGCCTGCTCGACTACGACGAGCAGGTGGGCATCGACTGGTCCTGGCTGGCGGCTGATGGGGCGATGACCAAGGCCCCGCTCGCCGGGCCGAAGACAGGGCCCAATCCCACAGACAGAGCCAAGGGGGGGCGAAGCGCTCGCTCCTCGTCGAGGCTGCCGGAATCCCGATCGGGATCGACCACGACGGTGCCAACCGCAACGACCACCTCCTGCTGAAGGGGACGCTGGACTCGGTTCCGATCGAGCGCCCCGAGCCCACCGAGGACGATCCCCAGGGCCTGTGCCTCGACAAGGCCTACGACAACCAAGAGGTTCGCGAGCTGCTCGGCGAACGCGAATTCACACCACATATCCGCCCCCGCGGCGAGGAGATCGACCTCAAACTGCGTAACCCCGACTGGCGGCCTCACCGCTGGGTCGTCGAGGCCTGTCACTCATGGTTCAACCGCAACCGAGGCATCCTCGTCCGCTGGTCCAAGAAGGAGGAGAAC
>DATLSM010000056.1:0-11565 GCA_035534175.1 Solirubrobacterales bacterium
ACCCTGGAGAACCTCCGCGTGCGCCTTGCCTGCCGTTTCGCAGCACTCGCCGCCGGCATCGCACTTAACCACCGACTCGGCCGTCCCAGCCGATCCCTTGCCTGCTACACAGCGTGATGCCGTGGCACTACTCATCTAGGCCGGTGGCTCGTAGCAGTCGAGCTCAGGACTTGCAACTGAGTGTGCTGTAGGGAACCGTGGGCCTCATCGGGGCGATATGTGGGATTCAGTCGGACGCGCATGATGGTGGGTTTCTGATTGTCGGCGGCTCGGTGCATCTGCTTCCCCAAAGCGACACCCGAGAAAAATTGGAACCACATTGGAACCACGGGGCGAAATCAGGAGACGGGAGAGGGTCTCAGAAGTTGCCGATTTCCAGGTGATTCTTTAGCGCGCCCGACAGGATTCGAACCTGTGACCTTCGGTTTCGTAGACCGACGCTCTATCCAACTGAGCTACGGGCGCGAGCTGGAACCGGAGCCCCGGGCGGCGATTCTACGGGCTTCGGCGCCGAGTCTGGCCGCTTCGCGACCGCGGGAGCTCAGCGCTCCACGACCCCGGCAGCAGGCTCAGGGCACCCGGTGGACCTCGAATAGGTTGGTGCCGAGCTCCTGCTCGGGAAGGCCGGCAGTAATCGCGATCAGCTCGCCGGACCCGGCAATTCCGTGGCGGCCCGCCAGGGCGGCGCAGCCGTCAAGCAGGCCGCGCACCTCGGTCTCGTACTCGCTCCAAACGGCGGTCACCCCAAAGAGCAGGTTGAGGCGCCGTACGGTCTCGATCCGCGGTGAGATCGCCAGCACCGGCACGTTCGGGCGGTGGGCGGAGACGAGGCGCGCGGTGCGGCCGCTCGTGGTCGGAACCACCAGTGCCTTCAGCCCAAGGCGATAGACCGCTCCAACCGCGCTCTGGGCCACAGAGTCGGCGACGTCCTGCCTCGCTTGGTCAGTCCGGGTGAACAGCCACTCGCCGTAGCGCAGGTCCGGCTCGGTGGCCAGCGCGATCTGGTCCATCACCCGCACCGCCTCGTCCGGATGTTGGCCGACCGCCGTCTCCTCGGACAGCATCACCGCGTCGGTGCCGTCGTAGATCGCGTTGGCGACGTCGGTCACCTCAGCCCGGGTAGGACGGCGCGCTGTCACCATCGAGGCCAGCATCTGGGTTGCCGTAATCGCCGGCTTGGAGCGCTTGCCGGCGAGGCGGATAAGTCGCTTCTGGACGACCGGGACCTCCGCCAACGGCAGCTCGATCCCGAGGTCCCCGCGGGCGACCATGATCCCACCGGTCGCCGCCACGACGATCTCCTCAGCGTTCTCCGCAGCCTCGCGCTTCTCGATCTTGGCAATCACCGGGATGCTGGAGCCGAGCGAGCGCAGCCGCTCGGCCACCGGCTCCAGATCGGCGGCGGCGGAAACGAAGGAGACCGCGAGCAAATCGACGCCGTTGCGCACAGAGAACTCGACCCAGCCCAGGTCGCCATCGGTCGCCGCTTTTGGGCCGGCAGCGACACCGGGCACGTTCATCCCCTTGTGGGAGGAGAGCATCCCCCCCACCTCGACCTCGCATTCCACCCCGTCAGACTCGGGGTCGAGCACGCGCAGCCGGATCGCCCCATCGGCCAGGTAGACCAGCTCGTCCTCGCGCAGCGAGGTGACGCCCGACCAGGAGACCGGGATCGTCTCCCGGTCTCCCTCGACCGCCTTCGGCGTCAAGGTCACGTGCATGCCCGTCTCCAACTCGGCGACGTCGCCGCGCAGCTCCCCCACCCGCAGCTTTGGCCCCGGTAGGTCTCCGAGCACCGCTACCTCGCGCCCGACCAGCTCCGCCGCTGCCCGGATCGCCTCGATGGTTCTGGCGTGGCGCTCCGGGTCGGCGTGGGAGAAGTTGAGGCGCAGGACGTCGGCGCCGGCGTCGATCAGTCGCTCCAGCACAGGGCCGTCCCAACTCGCGGGCCCCACCGTGGCGATGATCTTCGTGCGGCGAGTCAACGGAGAGGGAGGGATTCGAACCCTCGAGAGAGCTTGCGCCCCCTACTCGCTTAGCAGGCGAGTGCCTTCAGCCACTCGGCCACCTCTCCAAGCGATCCGATTGTAAGAGCAACCGGGATAGGCTCGTCCGGCATGCCGACCCACGCAGAGTACGAGGCGATTTTTGAGGCGCTCGAGGCCCCATTCGCCTTCGTCGACCTCGACGCGATGTGGGGCAATGCGGATTCGATGCTGGCCAGGGCGGCGGGCAAGCCGATCCGGGTCGCCAGCAAGTCAGTGAGATGCCGGGCGCTGCTGGAGAGGATCCTGCGCCACGACGAGCGCTTCGCCGGCTTGCTCACCTTCACCCTGCCGGAGACCCTATGGCTCGCCGAGCAAGGATTCGAGGACCTTCTGCTCGCCTACCCGACCGCCGACGGTGGCGCGCTTGAGGAGCTGGCGCTGCGCTCGGCCGCCAACCCGGCCGGGGCGCCTATCGTGATGGTCGACTGCGCCCAGCACCTCGACGCGATCGAGTCGGTACTGGGCGCCGGCGCGGCCCCGGTGCGGGTGTGTGTCGACATCGACGCCGGCTGGTGGGCGATGAGCGGGCGAGTCAAGGTCGGGCCGAAGCGCTCCCCGGTCCACACGGTGGAGCAGGCGGTCGCCCTGGCGAAGGAGATCGGGCGCCGGCCCCAGGTCGAGCTGGTCGCTCTGATGGCCTATGAGGGGCAGATCGCAGGGGTAGGCGACCGACCGCCGGGGCGGCGGCTGCGCGGCTCGGCGATCGGCTTTATGCAGCGCCGCTCCGCCGCCGAGCTGGCCGAGCGGCGCGCGGCGATCGTCGCCGCGGTGAGAGAGATCTCCAACCTGGAGATCGTCAATGGTGGCGGCACCGGCAGCCTCGAGCTGACCGCCACGGAGGACTCGGTGACCGAGGTCACCGCGGGCTCCGGTTTCTACGCCCCCGCCCTGTTCGACCACTACTCCCGCTTCACCCTGACCCCGGCTGCCGGCTTCGCACTCCCAATCGTGCGCAAGCCCACCCCCGGGGTGGCGACCGCACTGGGCGGCGGCTACCTCGCCTCGGGCAGCGGCGACCCGGCGCGCCTGCCCTCCCCCTGGCTCCCGCCCGGCCTGCGGCTGGACCCCGAGGAGGGCGCTGGCGAGGTCCAGACCCCGCTACTCGGCGCCGCGGCGGCGGAGCTGCGGATTGGCGACCGCGCCTACCTGCGCCACGCCAAGGCCGGCGAGCTGTGCGAGCGCTTCGACTCCCTACACCTGGTCGAGGGGGGCCAGATCGTCGACGAGGTGCCGACATACCGCGGCGAGAGCAAGGCCTTCCTCTGACTAGCTCGAGGCCGACGGGGCGAGAGGTGATCGTCAGGGGCCCAAGACTCGCGCCACGTAATCGTTGGTGAAGGTGCGGCCGGGGTCGAGAGTGTCGCGGGCGGCCTTAAACTCGGCCCAGGCCGGATAACGGGCGGGAAGGCTCTCGGATGTCTGGAAGTGGCGCTTGCCCCAGTGCGGACGGCCGCCGTAGGAGTCCATGATCCCCTCGACCGCCTCGAAGTAGGGTCGCCATTCCATGCCGCGGTACTGATGGACAGCGATGTAGGCGGTATCACGGTGGTATGCCGTGCTGAGCGGGGCGTCGTCGGCCGCGGCGACCCGAACCTCAATCGGGAAGAAGACCGGGTAGCGGTTGGCGCGCACCCACTCGATCGCCCTGCGCGCAGCCTCCGGCCCGTGCTCTCGCGGCACTCCGTACTCCATCTCTGTGAAGCGGACCCGCCGCTCGTTGGCAAAGATCCGATGGCTGCGGTCGATCGCGCTGCTGCCGGTGGCCAGGCGCGCAGTGAGGCGCGCCAACCCCGGGATCGCGCGCGGCAGCGCCCTGCCGGTGACTGAGAGCGCCTCGAGAGCCCAGTTCTCCAGCACGATGTCGTTGAGGTAGGCGCCCACCCGTCCGCGTGGTCGCGAGGGCGCGGCGGTCCGGTTGCGCTCCAGGACCAGCGCACTGTCCGCGTAGGGGAAGGTGAAAAACTCGTAGTGGTCGTTGGCGTCAGCGCGCTCCTGGAAGGTGTCGAACACCTGGCCGAGCGGGCGCGAGGAGTCGACCCTACGCAGTGTGAAGGCCGGCACGCAGCGCAGTGTCACCGACGAGATCGCGCCCAGCGCGCCGACGCCCACCCTCGCCGCGCGCAGCAGCTCCGGCTCGGCCTTCTCACTCAACTCGCGCACGCTGCCGTCAGCGAGGACCAGCTCGACCGCCTCGACCTGGGCGGAGATGTTGCGCAGCTTCGCGCCCGTGCCGTGGGTGCCCGTGGAGATCGCGCCGGCCAGCGTTTGGCGGTCAATGTCACCAAGGTTCTCCATCGCCAGGCCCAGCCGGTCCAGCTCCTCGCCCAGATCGGCGAGGACCGTCCCGCCCCCGACCTTGACCAAGCCTGAAGACGGGTCCGCGTCGATCACGCCGCTCAGCGCCTCGATCCCGATCATCGTGCCGTCGGTCAGCGCCGCATCAGTGAAAGAGTGCCCGGAGCCGGCGACGCTCACCTTCCTCCCCGCCGAGGCCGCCCGCACCACGGCCTCGGCCAGCCCATCACGAGAGCGCGGGTGGACGATCTCAGCCGGCCTGCAGGACTGGTCGCCGGTCCAGTTGCGCCAAACATCTCTCATGGCATGCAACCTAACCACCGGCACCCGGCGTTGGGACCGGGGCGAGGGCTCGGCGGGCATAGGCAACGGTCGCCAGCAGAAGGGCGGCGATGCCAAAGCTCGGGATGGCGTAGCCGGCGACGTTCGCCAGGACTCCACCCGCGACACCCCCCGCCACCTGGCCAGCCGCCCAAGCCATGTTCGAGAGCCCGGCGGCGAAGCCCTGGTGCAGGCGGCTGGACTCGGCTGCCTCGGAGAGCATCGCCAGCGCCGGCGTGAAGCAGATTCCGGCGCCGAGGGAGGTCGCGATCAGCCCTGCGAGAATCGTCCCAAGCGCCTGCCCAATCGCGATCGTCGCCATCGCTGCCGCGCAGATCGTCAGCCCGATGGTGTATGGGGAGCGGCTGCCGACTCGGTCGGAGTAGCGCCCGGCGATCGGCGCCAAGGTCGCCTCGAGTGCCGCCCCGACGATGAAGCCGGCGGCGATCTCGGCATCGCCTCCGCCGAGGGCGGCGATCCTCAACGGCACCAGCACCTCAATCGCACCGAACATCAGCGAGGGGATGGCGACGAAAGCGGTGGCGGTCAGAACTGACCGGCCGACGATCGTCGCCGCCACCTCGCGCAGGCTCTGCTCCTCGGGGGCGCGGGCGTCCGGCTGACGGGAGGCCAAGAGCGCAAGGACGAGGGTTATAAGGAGAACCGACCCGAATACCGGTTCGGTGCCGACTTCAGCCGCGATCGCCCCGAGCGCTGGCCCGACCAGGGCGCCAGCGACCGCCGTCCCCAACGCCGTCCCGATCACAGCGCCGCGCTTCTCGTCAGGGGCGGTGGTGATCAGCCAAGTCAAGGCCCCGGACCAAATCAGCGCCCCGGAGACGCCCTGAACGAAGCGGGCGGCGTCGAGCAGCGCGACATCGCGGGCGAAGCCGAAGGCGAGGCTGGAGAGCCCGAGCACCAACAGCCCGCTGATGACGCATCGACGGGGACCGAAGCGGGTGGCCGCCAACCCGGCCGGCAGCGACGCTACCAGCGTGCCAGCCGCGTAGGCGGCGGACAGGATCCCGGCTTCTGCCTTGCTGAGGCCGAACTGCGCGACGTAACCAGGCAGCAGAGGGGCGATAGCCGAATAGAAGGCAACATCGAAGAAGACCATCGCCGAGGCGAGGACAAGCAATCGACGCATCGCTCCATCCAATCACTCCGACTGGGGCGAAATCCGTGCGCCGCTGCGTCTAGCATCGATCAGGCACCAGGCCCCGGAGGGGTGGCAGAACGGTTGAATTGTTGAATGCGACGGCCTTGAAAGCAGTTAGATGCCTTCGGGTGTCTCGTGGGTTCGAATCCCACCCCCTCCGCTAATCAGCGCGGAATCCGCGGTATCACGCGGGATTGAGTGCCGTGTCTTTGCGCTAACGGAGCTTGACCGCGTTGCCGGTCAACGCCGCCGAATACCGCCCGGGTCAGGCGGCGCCGATCGCAAATCGATCGCACGGCGCGCGCTTGCGCCTCCTGTTCTTGTTGTAGCGGCTTCGGGCACTCTTGCTAGGGGCATCTACAGAGCAGCCCGGGCAGGTTGGTCCTATTTCGTCACGGTGTCGCGACGCCGTGCATGCGATGCCGAGACGTAACTGCCCCCCACATCTCCCGCGCGAGGATGTGCGAGGTGCCGATTCGCCATGTCCCCCACTTTGTCCCGTCCGATACGAGAGCGGCCCACCGACTCGCGCGCTGCTCCTCGTCGCGCGAAGCAGGAATGCCACCTCCTTGTCGTGGCGAGCGCCGCTCCGAGACCCCGCGGCGACGGGCAATGCCTTAATGCATAAGTCTCCCTATCGCGGAACTTCGAGTCGCTGCAAACAGCGGTTCAGGCTCTCAACGCGCTCCGCAGCAACCTCTGGACGCCAGTGCTGTGTCGCGAACTCAATCAGTCGTCCGGCATAATTCGGACCAGTCCTGCGCCCACTCGCTGGCGTCGGCACCATGTCCTCTCGAACGTGCCTGTTCCGTGAGTTGCGCGCGATATTTACCATTGTCTGCTTCGCATAAACCTCGCCCTCGGGGTCGTCCGGCACACGAGCCCGGCTCACTCGCAGATAGCTGGCCAACCCCTGCGTGTCGCCCATAAGCCACGCCTCGGCTTGGCGGACCGCAACACGAAAGACCATTTGCGGAGATGGACTCGGCATCACTCCGGATACAAACTCTGGTGCACATGGTGCAACGCCATTGAGATCAACGAGGACGAGCCATGGACTGAAACGCGCTGCTGAGTTGAAGCCTGCAAGTTTTTCGAGAAGGCGGGGCTTACCGCCTTGGACGTAGATGGTCCCCGCTACGCGACCGACGTGTCCCAACAGCGTACGCGCGATGGCTTCGTCGACGATGCCCTCAACCACACCGGATACGTGTTCCCCGGCCACTTCGACAGCTACTCGGTAGGAAAGAACGACAGTTGCTCCGCACGTAACGGTCGTGTCCTCGGAATCACGATGTCGGCGACATTGAGCCCACCATCGAGGAGCGATGATACTTCCGAAATGGTGGAAGCAGGGGTGACAGCCGTGCCCTCGTCTTCTGGCAGTAGAAGTAGAACCTCGTGGAGCCCGATGCCCTCATCCTGGAGCATCTCCGGTGAGTGTGTGCTAACAAGGACTTGGCGACCCGCTCTGGATTGCATGCGGGCTAGCATTTGTGGCACGTAGCGAACAACTGCAGGATGTAGCGAGAGCTCGGGCTCCTCCAGCAGCAAGGGACCTCCACGTTCAAGGAGTGCCCAAAGGAGGCCCAGTAGGCGCAAGGTTCCGTCAGAGAAGTCGGCCTCAGATTGCCAGGCACTTTGGGGACGCCAGTGCACATACTTGCCGCGAAGGTGATAAGCACCTCTAATGTCCTGGTCAAGGTCAAGTGTCTCGAGCTGCGGCACAGCGATCTTCAGCGCTTCGACAATCCGCCGAAGGCGAGCGTTGCGTGTACGCTCTGGCGTTCTCGCAATCTGCTCGATGAAGTCGCCGCCGTATGGATCGTTGGTCTTACCGACCGAGCGGTCCGGTTCGCGCACCAGTTGTGGGACTATGTGCAGGTAGCGCACGCCGCGCAGGAATTCCCCGACTACTCGGAACTCCCGGTTTACATTCACTTGCTCAAGAAAGGTCTGACTCAATCGCGCGGGGTCACTCTGATCGTCAGAATTGGGACGAGTCAGTCGCGATTTACCTTGCTGACGCACAACCTCTTTCTTGAGATATGGACGTTGGCGATTGTCTTGAGCGAAGCTGACTTCGTACTCCCAGATGCGCTCGTCAGTTTCGTTGCCTAGGGCGATGTGCAAGCTGACGTCCGGGTATCGTCGTGCCGCAAGCGAGCGAAGCGCAGAGACGCCGCCGCGTCTTCTGATCGCGTACTCGAGTCCCCCACCTACCGCTGCTAGATCGTGGAGGAAGCGAATCGCATCAAGAAAATTAGACTTGCCTGAGGCGTTCGGTCCTACGAGGAACGTACGCCCAGCAAGATCAACGGCGACGCGAGGAAAGTTTCGCCAGTTACTGAGACCGAGATGCGTGATCCGCATGACGGAGTCGTCACCATTGCGTCGCGCGGATGAAGTAGGCACGCTTCGACATTGTGTCAGACCTACGGGCGGCTATCGGCCCGCCACCTCAACCGCTTGGTGTATGCGGCACGATGCGTCCCACAGACAGCCTGGATGCATAGTCGGTGCCGGGGATGCCTGACGCCTGCTTCGAATGAGATGCGGGATCGACGTCCCGGTAGGCACGCGCTCCTGCTCGCCCAGATCCTGCGCCAAGCCCCACCACAAGGCCCGCCTGATACCAGTACGCACACAAACTGAAAGGGTTTAGCCCCCGCACGTCGTAGACCGGGGGTCATGAGAACCCAAGCATCACCTCCGACCACCGAGGCACCGAAGAGGCGGCGGGGCCCTCAAGCCCGACCCTTCCCGCCAGGGACCGCCGTGCGCATGGACGAGCTGCTCGCCACCGAACCGCGGCCGCGCGAGCGCGAGCGGGTGATGTGCATCCGCCTCTTGGCGAAGGGCCGCAGCGCCCCGGACGTCGCCGAGGTGATCGGGCGAAGCGTCGACACCGTCTATCGCCACAAGCGCGAGTTCCTGGCCCGCGGCGAGGATGCGCTCTCGGCCGAGAGCTGGGGTGGGCGGCGAAGCGCCGTGCTCACCGAAGGGGAGGAGGTGGAGTTCGTCGCCGGCTTCGAGCGGGCCGCCCGCGACGGCGAGCTGGTCACCGCCGAGGCGATGATCGAGGCGCTCTCGGAGCGGATCGGCCGGCGGGTCGACTCCTCGACGATCTACCGGATGCTCGCCCGCCACGGCTGGCGCAAGGTCGTGCCCCGACCGCGCCACCCCGACGCCGACCCCGCTCGCCAGGAGGCGTTCAAGGAAACCTCCCGCAGCTGGTCGCCGAGGCCCGCGGGGCCGACGAGCGCCAGATGCGCCTGATGTTCATGGACGAGGCGCGGTTCGGGCGGATCAACCGGCCGGTGCGCTCGTGGGCGCCCGCGGGGATGCGGCCCGTCGTCGACTGCCAGACGGTCCGCGAGTACGCCTACGCCTACGGCGCGGTCTGCCCGGCCGACGGGATACTCGACTCGCTCGTCCTGCCGAGCATGCAGACCGAGTGCTTCGAGCACTTCGCGGCCCTGCTCGGCGAGCGCCATCCCGACGAGCTGGTCGTCGTGGTCTGCGACGGCGCCGCCTCGCACACCGCCGGGGCGCTGCGCCTGCCCGAGAACCTGCGGGTGCTGACCCTGCCCCCCTACAGTCCCGAGCTCAACCCGGCCGAGCAGCTATGGGACGCGATCCGCGAGGGCTGGTTCGCCAACCGCGCCCACGAGAGCATGGACGCGGTCCAGGAGACGCTGGTCGAGAGCCTCGTCGCGCTGGAGGGGGACCCGGCGAGGATCCGCTCGCTCACCCACAGGGAGTGGATCTGCAACTTGGACGCAGATTAGTATGAGGGTTCTGCAGGGCGCTCTCAGGCACGGCAAGGTGACCTCAGTTCCCCCCGAAACTCGCCCGTTGGGTGCACGGTTGGGTGCACGCCATAAACGCAAGAAGCGTCGCTCTGGGCCATAGGCTTGCCGCGCCGTGGAGATCGAGCGCTTCCTCTGGACCGACCACGCCGAGCTTCGCCTTGGAGAACGAGGCTTGACCCGCTTCGAGGTCGAGGAGGCGGTACGTGAGGGGCATGAGGTCCGCGAGTCCAATGCTGGCGACGCAGACTGGCGCGTCTACGGGGTGCGGTCGGGCGGAGGCAGATTCGCCGTCATCTACGACCATCCGGTCGAGGGCGACTATGGAGCGGCACTCATCGTCAGCGCTTGGCTGCTGCGGGGAGCGGCTCGTTCTTAGCGAGGCACGGTGGCGGGAGCTATCCTGAGCCGATGACAGCGAGATTCGCCTACTACGATCGAGAGGCCGATATAGCCTGGCTTCCTACCGGAAACTCCGATGACGTCGTTAGCGAGGAGGTCGATTGGGGCCTCATCGACCATGACTCGGGTACGGATATGGTAGTCGCGATCGAGGTCTGGTCGGCAAGTAAGCGGCTGCCCGCTGAGTTGCTCGCCAAGCTTCCAGCTCCTGCAAGTACGCACGGCGCCGCAGCCTGAGTTTGCTATTTACACCCGGTTCGATTCCAGTAGACGCCCGTCAGGCGTGGTAGCGATGCGGCGCGTGATGGCCGAGCTCGGAGTCGGGCGTCAAGGACCACCGCCAGGACGATATTCGCGTCGAGAACGACCGTCAAAGTCCGCGGCGTTCGAGCTCTTCGCGGCCCTCACGGACGACAGCGACCGCATCGACGCTCCCCCCGCACGCGACTCCGAATCTCGCCCAGATCACCCAGGATGGCCTCCAAGTCGGGCTTCACCGGCGCAAGCTCTGCTGCGAGCAGCTGATTGGCAAGAGCATCAGGCTGCACTCCGCGACGCCCAGCCTCATGAGCAAGGCGGTCATAGGCATCAGGAGTGATGTGGATCACGCGGTCGCGCGTGGCCATTGACCAAAGTCTAAATGGCAGGCGGCGAAAGATCGACTCGATGCCGATGCTTTGCAAGGGTTACAACCCTCCTGAGGACTCCGACGATCACCTCGCCGAAACGTTGAGCGGATGCGCAATCATCGGGCTTCAAAGGCGCTAGCCATCTACCCCCAGCCTGATCGGGCCGAACAGATAGGCTGAGGTTGTGACCAAGATCAGCCACCCAGACCCCGGTAACCGGCGCGGCGAGGTGGTCGATCGCGCTTCAGAGGGGAGCGAATCCCGATCACCCGCTCAGGAGGCGGAGGTAGCCGAGTTGCCGCAGGTGGACCGTCAGGTGCTCTCCAGCGAGGAGCTGATCGACCGGTTCAAGCAAGTGCCGCGGCTCGACTACGGTGAGTTGCGCAACGACCTGGACGCGGCGTTTGAGCCGCGGCCCTGAGCCCTGCGATCAGCACGCGCCATGGGCGCGGAATCCTCGACACCAAGTCTGGTCATCTCGCTGGCGGACACGCCCGCCGAGCTTGTTCCCCGGATTCGCTGATCACGACTACTACCCCTGCCGAGTTGTCGGCCGGCCCGTTGCTTGCCAAGATTGAGGAGGCAAGGAGCGCTCGCCGAGGGAACCCGTAGGTGGCAGAGGCGAGCTTTGAAGCGCTTGCATTTGACTCCGGCGCGGCCAGGGCCTTTGGAGTAGTCGCCGTTTCGCTGCGGCGCTCGGGCCCAAAGACGACAGCCCGCGCCTATGACGCAATGATCGCGGCGACGGCGCTCGCCAACGGACTCCCGCTCTACACCGCCAACCCGGCTGATTTCAGTGGTATCGACGGACTCGAGGTCCTCACGCTGCCCGTTCCCGACGGGGCATAGCCTGGCTGCTTTGACCCGCTACCGGAGCGAGAACAGCTCAAGGCTGCCGG
>DATLSM010000057.1:0-3337 GCA_035534175.1 Solirubrobacterales bacterium
CCTCTCTACCTTGGATGGCGAGATGACCCAGCAGGCTCTCATCGACACCTCGGCCCCGGCGAGGGTGCCGCTGCGCGAGCTCCAGGATGGGCAGCGGGTCGAGGGCGTGTTCGCCGTGCGTGAGCGGGAGCTGCGGCGCAAGCGAAACGGCGAGGCCTGGCTGCGGCTGGTGCTGGGCGATGCCGGCGGCGCGGTCGAGGCCGTCTCCTGGGAGGACTCCGAGGCGCGCTTCGCGCTCGCTGCTTCGGCCTCCGCCATCTACGTCACCGGCGTCTTTGAGGTGAGCGAGCGGTGGGGGTCAAAGATCAAGGTCGCCGAGTTGCGCCAGGCCGCGCCGGAGGAATACCGCGCCGCCGACCTGGCCCCTGAGTCGGAGGCCTCCTTCGAACGCCTGGAGAGCGATCTGCGAGCGCTGCTGGGGACCGTCCAGCACCCCCAGTTGCGGGGGCTGCTCGAGCGCTTCTTCGATCAGGGCGCGGCGATCTGGCCGCGCTTCCGCGATGCGCCGGCGGCGAAGATCTACCACCAGGCCTACCGCCATGGCCTGCTCGAGCACACGCTTTCCGTCGCCCAGGCGGTCAGCGCCGCCGCCGCCTTCTTTCCCGGGATCGACCGCGACGTCGCGGTCAGTGGCGCTCTGCTGCACGACATCGGCAAGACCGTCGCCTACAACGATGATCCGCTGGCGATCGACCTCACCGATGCCGGGCGCCTGCAGGGGGAGATCCCGCTCGGTTACTACCTGGTGCGACGCGAGATCGAGGAGATCCCCGGCTTCGACGCCGGCCTCGCCCAGGCGGTGCTGCACATCATCCTCAGCCACCATGGCTCCCTGGAGCACGGCTCCCCCGTCGTCCCCGCCACGCGCGAGGCGGTCCTGGTCCACATGATCGACAACCTCGGCGGCCGTCTCGGTAGCTTCGATCGTCTGGAGCGCGAGCTGCCCGCCGGCGAGTCGTGGTCAGGCTTTGACCGCGCCCTTTCGGGCTCCGCCTACTTCGGCCAGCGAGCGGCCTGACCTGACCCGGCCGCCGCCAGGCGGCGCCCCAGCCGACCACAGGGCTGTCATTCGGCCTTCCTGCGGCTTTGGCCGAAGAGCCCTTGACCGCGTCCAAGTCCCGCGGACTATCCTGCGAGCCGTGGCGAAGGACACCGAGAAGCTGATCCGCCAGCTCTCTTTGATCTCGTTTCTGATGGCGCAGGGGAGGCCGGTTTCGGCGCTGGAGATCAAGCGCGAGGTGGAGGGCTACAGCGACATGAACGACGACGCCTTCGCGCGCCGCTTCTACGCCGACCGCGCCGAGCTCGAAAGCCTCGGCATCCAGCTCGGGGTCGAGAAGCCGGGCGAGGGGTTCTTCGAGGCGGAGCTCTACTCGCTGCCGCCGGAGAACTTCTACCTCGAGGCGATCGAGTTCTCCGACGATGAGCTGGCGGCGCTCAGCACCGCGCTGTTGCTGCTCACCGATGGCGGCTTTGCCTACGCCGAGCCGCTGCGGCTGGCGCTTCAGCAGGTCGCCTGGGGCCATCCCAATCCGCTGAAGGAGGCCGAGCGCGCCCCGGTGGAGATGGCGATGACCGCATCGGCTGGGGGTCGCGACCTCTCCCAGCGACTGTCCAAGATCGAGACCGCGATCTCCCGCCGCAAGACGATCGAGTTCACCTACTACACGATGGAGCGGGGGGAGACAGCCAAGCGCAAGGTCGACCCCTACCACCTGGTCTTCCGCGGCGGGCAGTTCTACTTGATCGGCCACTCGCACGAGCGAGACGCGGTACGGGTGTTTCGCCTCTCCCGGATCCAGGGCAAGGTCGGGTATGCCTCCAAGGCCGAGCACGATTTCTCTCCGCCAGAGAATTTCGACCGGCGCGACTATGGCCAGCGCGCCGACTGGCAGCTGGGGGAGATCAAGGGGCGGGCGAAGATCTTCGTCCGCGACCGGATCGCCTGGCTGATCGAGCGTGATTTCGCCACCTACGGCGAGCTGCGCTCGGCGAAGAAGGCCGACGGGGCCCCGGGCAAGGGCTCGGTCTTTGAGACCGACTACGCTTCCGAGCGCGAGCTGATCGCCTGGGTGCTGCGCTGGCGCCAGAACGCCGAGGTGATGGCCCCGGAGGAGCTGCGCACCGAGGTCGAGGCGCGGCTCTCGCTGCTCCACGCACGCCACGACAACGGCTTCGAGCCGGCGGAGATCGTCGAGCGGCCGTTGCGCGAGGCTCCCCCCCGCGGGCGCCCCAACGGTCGCGGCGAGGCGGCAATCCGCCCCGAGCGCTTCGCCCGACTGGTCACCCTCGCCGGCCTGCTGATCGCCGCGGCGAAGAGGGGGGAGCGGCTCGGGGTCGCCGACCTGCGCGGGCGGCTGGAACTGACCGAGGAGGAGTTGCGCGAGGACGTTGAGCTGCTGAACGTCGTCAACTTCGGCGGCGGCACCTACGTGCTCTACGCGGAATTCCTCGGGGAGGAGATCGAGATCGATTCCGAACCCTACGGCGACAACTTCGCCCGCCCGGCCCGGCTGCTGCCGCTGGAGGCCAAGGCCCTGGTCGCGGCGATCGACCTGTTCGGCGACCACCTGCCGCAGGGCGGTCTGCAGAGCGCCCGGGCGAAAATCGTCGCCGCGCTCGGTCACGATCCCTCCGAGGAGGGGCTGGAGATCGCCTCTGGCGGCGGTGGGGACGCCGAGGTGGCGCGGCTGGTGAACGAGGCGATCGCCGGGAGCCGGATCCTCGAGCTCAAGTACTACAAGGAGAACGAGGACCAGTTCACCGACCGCTCGGTGGAGCCCTATCGGCTGGAGAACGGGCGCGAGGGCTGGTACGTGGAGTGCTATGACCTGAGCAAGAAGGGCGTGCGCCACTTCAAGCTCGATCGGATCAAGGAGGCCAAGCTCTCCGGCAGGGCATTCGAGCCGCGTCCCGAGGTGGAGGAGCTGGCCGGGGTGGAGGGATGGATGACCCACGGTGAGGTTCCGACCGCCCAGGTCGCCCGCGTCTGGGTCTCCCCGGAGCGGGCCCGCTGGCTGCGCGAGGAGCGCACGGTGCTGGAGGAGCTGGCCGACGGCGCAGTCGTGGTCGAGCTTCCCTACGCGGGCACCTCGTGGTTGGTGCGGGAGATCTTGCGGGGGGCGGGAGACCTGGTCGTGCTGGAGCCCGAGGACGCGCGTGAAGCCATCGCCCGAGAAGTCTCCGGCCAAGAACCCCGCTAGCGGGACTTTCCGGGTAAACGGCGGCTGGAGCACGCGATCCCGCATGGCAAGCGGGAATCTGAGGCCCAGGGGCCTATGACCTAAGCGCCCTGTGCGGGTGCGAGCTGGCTGAGGGCAAGCGCCTGGTAGAGCTC
>DATLSM010000058.1:0-13344 GCA_035534175.1 Solirubrobacterales bacterium
GCGGCGAGAGCGGTGTTCTTGGTGAGCGAGATGTCGATCTGGTCAAAGGCGCCGCTGGCCAGGTAGGCGATCACTTCGGAGGGCAGCGGGTATTGCGCCGCAAGCTTGCCGGACTTGCCGACTTTGGTCGCCGCCAGTGGGATTCGGAGCTTCGGCGAGCGGTAGAGCCAGACGGTGTAGGACTCACCTGCGGGCGAGGGTTCAAGCCCGTTGGCTTCCACCTGGAGTACGACGGTTTTTTTGATCCGCCCGAAAAGCGCCCGGCCGCTGGCGCTGCCACCGTTGAGAGGAGAAAGGATCGCCTGTGTCAGTTTGGAATGAGAAGCCGAGGTATTCGTGCTGCCAGAGGGAGTTGTGGTGGAGGTCGTGGTTGAGCTCGACGGCGACGAGCCGCCGCCGGAGACGGCGAGAACCAGGATCAGGGCGACAACGACGATCCCACCCACACCTGCCGCGAGAAATCGCTGGTCCTTAGGCAGGCGGAAGCTGGGCCGGCGTGGCGCGGGGTTGGAGAGCTTCGAGGGGGGAGGCTTGGACACCGGGGTCGACTCGGCCTTGGCTGGCTCGAGGGGTTTCTTTGCGGTCGGCTCTTTTGCCGTCGCCGCCGCCGTCGGCTCGGGCTCGGGTGCCGCCTCGGGCTCCGCCGCCACCACCTCTGTTTCCTCAGCCTCGCCGGCGACCGTCTGTCCCGACCTGTCGACCTCTTCCAGCGCTTCGACTACCCTGGCGCGCACTTCCTCGACACTGATCCCCATCAGGGCGGCAATGTCCTCGTACCCCTGCTCTCGCTGGGCGAGTAGCCGGAGCATTGCCCTTTGGTCGTCGGTGAGCGCCACGAGCGGAGAAGCCTATGTCAGACCGGGGGCCTCTCCGTGCAGCGATCCGATTAAGGTGCCTCCGATGGCCGGCGATGAGCGGGGGATCCACCGCCACTTCGACGCTCTGCTCGGCACCGAGTGGATTGACGACGACCCCGACCACGCCCGCGGGCGCCTGCAGGTGCGCGACGAGCTGCGCCAGCCGGTCGGCGTCCTGCACGGCGGCGTCATGGCAACGCTCGTCGAGAGCGTCTGCTCCCGCGCCACCGCGCTGGCCGTGGGCGGCGATGGGATGCTGGCATTGGGTCAGTCGATCTCGGTCAGCTTCATCCGTCCCGTCACACAGGGCCACGCCGAGGTGCTCGCCCGCGCCCGCCACCGCGGCCGCACCACCTGGGTCTGGGATGCCGAGGTCAGCGACGCCGAGGGCAGGCTCTGCGCGCTGGCCCAGATGACCATTGCGGTCAGGCCGTTTGCAGCCGACGCCTGACTATCCACCAAATCGATTGGTGATCGGGAGGCGGCGGTCGCGGCCGAAGGCCTTCGGGGTGATGCGGATGCCGGGCGCGGCCTGGCGGCGCTTGTACTCGGCGTGATCGACCATCCGGACCGCCTCGTCGACCACGTCGGGAGGCAGCCCGGCGGCGGTCATCTCCTCCCGCCCCTCATCGCGCTCGACATACGCGGCGAGGATGCGATCGAGCAGCTCATAGGGAGGGAGGGAGTCGCTATCGAGCTGTTCGGGGCGCAGCTCCGCCGACGGCTTACGCTCGAGCACAGAGTCGGGGACGAGCTCCTGGCCGGCGCGCTCGTTGCGGCGACGGACGAGTTCGTATACGAGCGTCTTCGGCACGTCCTTGATCACGGCGAAGCCGCCCGCCATGTCGCCGTAAAGGGTCGCGTAGCCGACCGACATCTCGCTCTTGTTGCCGGTGGTCAGCACCAGCCAGCCGAGTTTGTTGGAGAGCGCCATCATCAGGTTTCCTCTGATCCGCGCCTGAATGTTCTCGGCGGCGAGGTCGGGCTCCGAAGGTCGGGTCGGGTCGCGGGGAGGCGGCTCCTTTTGTCCGTCTCCCGGCCCCACCCAAAAGGGGCCGGTGAGGGCGTCCCCATAGGCCTCCATTACCGCCGCGATCGGTATCTCGATCAACTCGCAGCCGAGGTTTGAAGCGATGGTCCGGGCGTCGGCCTGCGTCTCGGCGCTGGAATGAGGAGAGGGCATCACCACGCAGCTGACCCGCTCAGCACCAACCGCGTCGGCGGCGAGAAGCGCCACCAGGGCGGAGTCGATTCCGCCGGAGAGAGCGAGGCCGACATGGCGGAAATCGTTCTTGCGGACGTAGTCGCGCAGGCCGAGGGTCAGCGCCGCGTAGACCTCGTCGAGGTCCCCCAGCGGTTCGGCAACTCGCCGCGGAAGGGGGGCGATGGGGTCCACTCCTGCAGCAATCGGCCTGCCGGGGGGCGGGGATAGCTCGCAGAGGAGCAGCTCCTCTTCGAACTGGGCGGCGCGGGCGAGGATCTCGCCACCCGGCTCGACCACGAAGCTCTGTCCGTCGAATACAAGCTCGTCCTGACCGCCGACGAGGTTGCAGAAGGCGAAGGAGGTGCCGTAGGTGCGGGCGCGGCTGGCGAACATCTCTTCCCGCTCGGTGCCCTTGCCGCGGTGGTAGGGCGAGCCGGAGGGGTTGGTGATCAGCTCGGCGCCCGCCGCCGCCTCGGCCGAGGCGGGCGCCCCCTCGACCCAGCAGTCCTCACAGATCGTCAGGCCCACCAGCGCACCGGCGACCTCGATCGTCACCGGCTCGCTCCCGGGCAAGAAGTAGCGCTGCTCGTCGAAGACCGAATAGTTGGGGAGACGGTTCTTGCGGTACACGGCGCACACGGCGCCGTCGGCGAGGACGGCGAGCGAGTTGTGGGCGTGGCGGAAGTCACCGCCGCCGCCGGCCGGCTCGGCGAAGCCGACCACAACGGTCAGGTCCCTCACTCCACGGGCCAGGTCCTCGACCGCGCGCCGATTGGCCTCTACGAAGTGACGCTTCAGATAGAGGTCCTCGGCGGGATAGCCACACACGCACAACTCCGGGAAGATCGCCAGCTCGGCGCCCGCCGCGCGGGCCCGCTCGATCCACTCCGAGATCTTCGCCGCGTTGCCTTCGATGTCGCCAACGGTCGGATTGATCTGGGCGAGGGCTACACGCAAGGCGGGTCTCCGTCGGGTGGGGCGCTCACAGGCGAAGTATCGCCGTCGAGCGCCGGAGCAGTCTGAGCCCGACGGCAGCCTCCAGCGCCGATGCCCTAGGCCTGGGCCTCGGGGGTAAGGACGGCCCCGTCGACCCCCGCCTCGCGCCGGACCTTCGACCGGGCGCGCCGCTTCGGCCCAGCGGTCACCTCCACCTCGCGGATCGCCTCCTCTAGGTCCAGGGCGAAGCTGTCGAGGTCGGCCATCGCGTCATAGTCGCCGATCAGGCCAAAGTTGACCTGGCCGTTGTAGGACATGATCCCGACGCAGAGCGCCTGGTTGCGGGCCAGCGGCACCATCGGGAATATCGACTCCATCTGGCGGCCGAGGACGTAGAGCGGGAGCTGCGGCCCGGGAACGTTGGTGACGACCAGGTTGAAGAAGCGCTGGGCCGGCTGCAGGCGGGCAGCCTGGGCGGCGATCGTCGGCGGTGCGAAGTCGGTGATCCTGGTCAGGATCTCGGCACCAATCGCCTGGCCGGAGGCCTTCAGGTCGCCCATCGTCGCGGTGACCAGGCGCAGCCGCTCGACGGGGTCCTCGCACCAGACGGGCAGCGCCGCCATCATCGCCGCGATTCGGTTGCCTAGCGCTCCGTGCTCCTCGTCGGCGCGGACGCTGACCGGGACCATCGCCCGCATCTCCAGGCCCTCGGTGTCGTGGCCGCGGGCGCGCAGATAGTTGCCGAGTGCGCCGGCGACGATGGAGAGGATCACGTCGTTGACGGTGCCGCCGTGGGCGTCCTTGACCCGCTTCAACCCGGCGAGGTCAGTCTGGGCGATCGCGAAGCGCCGGTGGGGGCCGATCTCAACGTTGAACGGGGTGGCGGGGGCGGCGATCCCGGCGCCGATGATCTTCCCCGTCGCGCCGATCCCCCGCGCGATCTGGCGCGGCCCGCGCAGCGCCGCGCGGACGCCACGCACGATCTCCCTGGGGCTGGTCAGGCGCTCGCGCAGCGCGTCGCCAAGCAATTCCAAATCGGTCGGTTCGGGCCTGGCAAGCCACCTGGGGGGCGCCGACGGCGGGGCTGGCGGATCGCGGTCGAGGTCATAGAGGACGGTGGTGATGTCGACGCCGGAGATGCCGTCGACCAGCGCGTGGTGGCTCTTGCCGACGACGGCAAAGCGCCCGTCGCGCAGGCCCTCGACCTGCCACAGCTCCCAGAGTGGCTTGGTGCGATCGAGCTGTTGGGAGAAGATCCGCGCCGCCAGGTTGCGCAGCTGCTCCTCGGAGCCGGGCGCCGGCAGCGCGGTCTGGCGCACGTGGTAATCGAGGTTGAGGTGGGGGTCATCGACCCAGACTGGCCGGCCCTGGCCGAAGGGGATGAAGCGCAGCTTCTGGCGGAAGCGCGGCACCAGGTGCAGGCGGGAGGCGATGTGTTCGCGGAACTCCTGGTGGCTGGGCGGCGGCCCCTCGAAGATGATCGTCGAGGCGACGTGCATGTGCGCTCCGGCACGCTCCATGTGCAGGAAGGAGGAATCGAGCCCGCTCAGCCGATCGTTAGCCACCTGGCCATCTTCGCAGACCCCCGCGGGGCGTCAATCGGTGAGGGCCAGCCGAAGCTGGTCATCCTGGGCAAGCTCCCCGGCGCCATCGCCGAGCTCTCGCTCGAAGGAGGCCACGCGCACTCCGAGGAGCCGCACCGGGCGGGGCGGGTCGTAGGCGCGCAGCAGCTCCAGAGCGATCGAACCGACGAGGGCGGGGTCGTCGGTTGGCCGCGCCACAGTCTGGGAGCGGGTGACGTTGGTCCAGTCATCTAGCCGCACCTTGATCCCGATCGTTCGCCCCTCCAGGCCACGGGAGCGCAGGCCCCGGCACAGCTCCTCGGCGAGGCCGCTCAGCGAGGCCTCCAGCTCGGCTCGGTCGCCCACATCGACGTCGAAGGTCGTCTCAGCCGATTGCGACTTCGCCTCGCGCACGACGGTGAGCTGGGTGTCGTCTTCGAAGCGGGCGCGGCTGAGAAGCCAGCGGCCCATCCGCGGCCCGAAGGCGCCGATCATCGCCGCCGGCTCCTGAGTGCGCAGGGCAGTCAGGCTCTTTATGCCCATCTGTTCCAGCTTGATCGCGGTCTTCGGCCCGATCCCAGGGACCAGGCCGGGGGGGTGGTCGGCGAATCGGTCAATCGCCTCAGCGCGCGAGAGTACGACGAGCCCGGCGGGCTTGCCCAGCTCGCTCACGATCTTGGCCAGCAGCCGGTTCTCGGAGATGCCGATCGAGCAGGTCAGACCGATTTCCTCGCGGATCTCGGTAACAATGCGGCGCATCGTCGACTTGGGGGAGAAAATGTCGGTGAGGTCGACGTAGGCCTCATCCAGTCCGACTACCTCCACGGTCTCCGCGTTGCGGCGCAGGATCTCCATCACCTCGCTGGACGCCTTTCGGTAGGCGGCGAAGTCGGGCCTCAGGTAGACCGCATCGGGCAGCCTGCGCCGGGCGATCGCGGCTGGCATCGCCGAGTGGATCCCGGCCAGCTTCCGAGCCTCATAGCTCGCCGTCGTCACCACCGCCCGCGGCCCTGAGCCGCAGACGACGACGGGTTTGCCCCGCAGCTCGGGCCGGCGCCGCAGCTCGACCGACGCGTAGAAGGCATCCATGTCCACGAGTGCGATGCAGTGGCGCCAATCCCTCACTCCTTTGAACTCTAGGCGCGGAGTCGGCGGGGTCAAGAGGCATCGGTCTCCCCATCCTCCGAGCGTCCGGGGGCGATTCATTGCGCCACCCGACCGGTGGAAAACGATGCCTTCCACCCTGTTGATTCACGAGGGCACCTCAGATCCCAACGGCGGAAAAGTGGGATTCTCACTCTGAGTTAATCGGCGGCTGACTCCTCTCCGAGGTGCGCAGGCAGAGTGGGGCCTTTAAACTTCCCGGGCATGGCTCCGGCCGAGGCGAAGAACCTCGAGGCGATCGCGAAGGCGATCGACCAGCACAACTCGAACTGCGCGTTCCCCGCCGCCGAAGTGCGGATGAATCCGTTCGAGGTCGAGCGGCTGGGATGGGATCAGGTCCGGGGCCTACCGCTGGTCCCCGACGCGGCGATCGGCACGGGCCGCTTTCGCATCGTCTGCTCCGGCGAAATTGATGGCGGCGGCCAGGAGGAGGTCGAGGCTGTGGGGCGCGAGCTGGTGACCGTCTCCCCCAACGATAACTGAGGCCCCGACAAGGCTCAGGGCAGGTAGATCAAAGACGCAGCGTGCCGTTCGCTCGCCCCCAAGGCGGTCGGGGGGTCCGATAAGCGCCGGTCGGGCAGCTCTCAGACCTGGTTCCAGAAGTTGAGGCCCACACTTGACAGCCAGGTTTGGGCCTCGATGTTGAGTTGGAACAGCTGGCCGGTCCAGATCAGCACTCCCATGGCGATCAGGATCAGGCCACCGGTGGCGACTATCGCCTGGTAGTGGCGCTTGACCACGGCGAAAGCGGTGGTCATGCGGGAAAAGGCGATCGCGGTAAGAAGGAACGGGATTGCCAGCCCAGCCGAGTAGACGGCGAGGAGAAAGGCGCCGCGACCGGCGGATCCGGAGAGCGAGGCGGCCGTGAGGATGGCGCCCAGGGTGGGGCCGATGCAGGGAGTCCAGGCGATGGCGAAGGCGGCGCCCGCGACGATCGGGCCCCCCTTGCCCGCCCGCGCGAGCAACCCCTCGACGTGCCACTCCCGGTTCAGCCTGGTGATGAAGAGAGAGGAGACGAAGAGGACGCCCATTGCGACGATCAGAGCAGCGGAGATCTTGGTCAGCAGTTCCTTGTTTTCCTCGAGGGCCATGCCCAGGCCGGTCGCGGTCAGCCCCAGCAGGATGAAGATCGCCGAGAAGCTGGCCACGAAAAAGAGGCTGGGTCCGAGGACGCGTCGCCATCCGGCGCTGTCCAGTTCCGCCGCCGAGACGCCGGTCACCGCCGATAGGTAGCCGGGGACCAGCGGCAGCACGCAGGGAGAGAGAAAGGAGACGACCCCGGCCGCCAGCGCGGCCAAGATCCCCACGCCTGCCGCCGGGTCGGTGCTGATCGCTGCAATCAAGGCTGCCTCAGAGTACCCGCGCTGGCCGCGATCGGGCCCCCAGCGCGGCCCTTCTTTGCAATCGGTGGGGAGCGCGGGAGTGGCCTCCGGGCGTGGACCGAACGCTCTGATATTCAACCTCAGACGAAGACCCCAGCTGGGCCCTGCCACACCCAGGGTCTGATCGAGATGGTCAGCGCCCACCTCGACCAGCTCGGTGTGAGCGACGAGAGCTGCGGCTCGGTTGACTGCGTGATCCCCCTCGGTGTGGTTTCCGACCTGGGCGACGGGACGAGTGGCCGCGGGTCCTCGAGCAGGTCGCGCGGCTCGACGGCCTACAACACGAGCGCCGAGGTGGGGGGGTCCCATCTCCCCGCCGCAGGCCCCGGCCCGGTAGATTCCTGGCTAAGCAGCCAAACTGCCGCGCACGCGCGTGGAGACCACAGGAGCCAAATTTGAGCAACCGCACGTTCGTGATCGGGGTGGGGATGACCAAGTTCGAGAAGCCCGGGACCAAGGAGGGCGACTACCCTGACTGGGCCAAAGAGGCGGGGGAGAAGGCCCTTGCCGACGCCGGCATTCCCTACGAGGATGTCGAGCAGGCCTACGCCGGCTACTGCTACGGCGATTCGACCTACGGCCAGAGAGCGCTCTACCAGCTGGGCCTCACGGGCATCCCGGTGGTCAACGTCAACAACAACTGCTCGACCGGTTCCTCGGCGCTGTTCCTGGCCCGGCAGGCGGTCAAGGGCGGCCTGGTCGACTGCGCCCTCGCGATCGGCTTCGAGAAGATGGAGCCGGGCTCGCTCGGCGTCAAGTACACCGACCGCACCAACGCCCTCGACAAACACGCGACGCGGATGTTCGAGATTCGCGACCCCGAGGCCTCACCACCGGCGCCGCAGATGTTCGGCAACGCCGGTCGCGACCACATGGAGAAGTACGGCTCGACCCCCGATCACTACGCCTGGATCGGATGGAAGAACCACAAGCACTCGGTCAACAACCCCTTCGCCCAGTTCCAGGACGAGTACACGATCGAGGACATAAAGGCGGCAAAGATGATCCACGACCCGCTGACCAAGCTCCAGTGCTCGCCCACCTCTGACGGCTCGGCCTGCGCGATCGTCGCCTCGGAGCGCTACGTCGACCAGCACGGCCTCTGGGAGCAGGCGATCGAGATCGTCGGACAGTCGATGGTCACCGACCTCAGCTCCACCTTTGACGAGAGCGCCGACTGCATGACAATCGTCGGCTCAGAGATGTCCAGACAGGCGGCGCGCGAGGCCTACCAGGAGGCCCAGGTGGCGCCCGAGGAGGTTGACGTTTGCGAGCTGCATGACTGCTTCAGCGCCAATGAGCTGATCACCTACGAAGCGCTGGGGTTTGCCGCCGAGGGCGAGGCCCATAGGTTGGTTGACGAGGAAGCCACCACCTATGGCGGCAAGGTCGTCGTCAATCCCTCCGGGGGTTTGATCTCCAAGGGCCATCCACTGGGCGCGACCGGGTTGGCGCAGTGCTCGGAGCTGACCTGGCAGCTGCGCGGCCAGGCGGACAAGCGACAGGTTGAGGGCGCGAAGGTCGCCCTCCAGCACAACATCGGCCTCGGCGGAGCCGCCGTGGTCACCGTCTACAAGCCCGTGGCCTGAGCGGCCGCCGGAGAAGGAGGTCCAGATGGCGAAGGAGCGGCGCTCGCTGAACGGGAAGGTTGTGGCAATCACCGGCGGGGCCAGGGGGATCGGGAAGGCGACCGCCAGGGCGCTCGCCGGCAGGGGCTGCCGCGTGGCGATCGGTGACATCGATCTAGCGCTCGCCGAGCGGACGGCGGTCGAGCTGGGCTCCGGCACTGTTGCCCTGTCGCTCGACGTCACCGATCGCTCCTCCTTTGACTCCTTCCTGACCGAGGTCGAGAGCCGTCTCGGGCCCCTGGATGTGATGGTCAACAACGCCGGGATCATGCCGGTCGTGCCGCTGGTCGAGGAGAGCGAGGAATCGATCGCCCGTCAGGTGGATATCAACCTCCACGGGGTCATCGCCGGCACCCAGCTGGCGATCGCGCGGATGCAGCCACGTCGTGGGGGTCACATCATCAACCTCGCCTCGCAGGCGGGTAAAGCCGGGGTGCCGGGGATCGCCACCTATTCGGCCACCAAGCATGGGGTCGTCGGCCTGAGCGAGGCGGTGCGGGCGGAACTGCGCGGCAGTGGCGTTGAGATCTCCTGCGTGATGCCGACCCTCGTCAACACCGAGCTGACCCGCGGCATCTCACAGCGCTGGGTAAGGCCGGTGGAGCCCGAGGAGGTGGCGAGCGAGATCGTCGACGCGCTGGAGGTGCCGCGCTTTGACGTCTTCGTCCCTCGCCTCAACGGAATCCTGTTCAAGGTCATGCGGCTGCTGCCGCGGGAGGTCAGCGAGTGGATCGGCCGCGCGATGGGCCTAGACAAGCTGATGATCCAAATCGATCACGACGCTCGCCGGCCCTACGAGGAGCGCGCCGCATCGGCGCCCGGCGAGAGCGCCGAGGCCCAGCGCGAGGCCGCCTGAGCCGGCGGGGGGCCAGGATCCTGGCTCAGACCGGCTGGACCGCCACCGCGGGGGGCTTGAGGCCCAAGGCGTTCGGCTGGGCGCCATCGCCGCCTTCGACGATCACCCGGCAGGGGCGGTGGGCGAGGATGTAGCGCGTCGTCGGCCCGAGCAACCGCTCGTTGCTGGGCGCGTGCTCGGTGCTGATGTAAATCAGGTCGGAGCCGCGTTCGATCGCCTCTTCGACAATTGCCCGCCCCGGGTTGCGGGTGCGGATCAGCTTGACTCGGACTTTTAGGCCGCGCGCCCGGGCCTGGAGGCGGGCGATGTCCAGTGCGCAGCGGGCCTCGTACTCCTGGTCCTCGAAGCTCTCCGGCAACTCGTGCTCAGTCGGGACCTGGAGTACGTAGAGCGCCTCGATGAAGGCGTCGGGGTCGACCACCGAGGCCGCTCGCCGCATCGCGTCGGCGTCGATGTCGGTGCCGAAGATCGGCACCAGAGCGGAGCGGTAGGAGACGTCGAGGAAGCCCAGCGGTCGCTCCTCTCGCCGCATACGCTGCAGCGCCCGCGGATCGATCCCCAGGTGGCGCCGGTAAAGCAGGTAGCCGATCAGTCCAAGCCCGATCCAGGCGGTGCCGATAATCCGCGCCTCGCTGTGCAGCACGACTACGGAGATGAAGGCAGCACCGGTCCCTATGGCGCCCAGGACCGCGGTCAGCGGGATTTCGGCGCCGCGCCAACGCACGTTCCAGGGCGCGCGATAGGGGCGGTAGAGGTCGGGTTGCCTCCGCCTCAAGGCGATGATCGAGAGGTGGGCGATGGTGAAGGAGAGCATCGCGCCGAAGCTGTAGAGATTGCCGAGGAAGTCGGTGTTGCCGGGCAGGACGAGCGCCGCCGCTATCGCCGAGAAGAAGAGGATCGTGAACCACGGGGTGTGGAAGCGGGGATGCAGCCGGGCGAAGATGCCCGGTAGTTGGCGATGCTCGGCCAGCGACCAGGAGAGGCGGGAGATCCCGATCATCCCGGCATTGGTCGCGATCAGCAGAATCGTCGCCGCCAGCGCTCCCACGTAGTACTGCGCTCCGGTGGCGAGGGCGCCGTGAAGGTTGAGCGCGGAGACGATCCCAAGGACGGGGTCGTTGCTGTAGGTCGTCCCCAGTTGAGTCGTGTATTGACCCGCCGCATTTTGGGTGACGGGCAGAGCGGAGAGGGCGACTATCGAGATCCCGGCGTAGATCGCAAGCACCGCGATCAGGACCGTGTTCACCGCTTTGGGTATCTGCTCGCCCGGGTCGCGCGCCTCCTCGGCCATATTGGAGACGGTCTCGATCCCGGTGTAGGCGAGCATCGAGATCGAGACGGCGAAGATCAGCTGCGAGAGGCTGGGGGCGGTGCCGAGGTGGACCTGATTGATCAGCACGGCAGGGTGCAGGACGAGCACGGCGCCGAGCAGGATGAGGACCATCTGGGTAAACAGATCGAGGACGGCGAGGGCAATGTTCAGCTTGGCCGACTCGCCGAGTCCGCGGATGTTGATCAATGCGAGGAAGACGATCACCACGACCCCGCCGATGACGTCGCCGGGCGCGTGGCTGAGGGCGGGAAAGAAGGCGCCGAGGTAGTGGGGGACGAAGAAGGCGCTGATCGCGATCGTGAGGATGTAATCGAGCGAGAGTCCCCAGCCGGCGATGAAGGAGACGACCTCGTTGAAGGCGTGGCGGGCGAAGGAGGAAGAGCCGCCCGCCTCAGGGAACATCGCCGCCCCCTCGGCGTAGGTCTTCGCGGTGAGGGCGAAGAGACCACCGGCGAACATGAAGACAACCGGAGTCAGTCCGAGGGCGTGGGCCGCGACCAGGCCGAGGGCGTAGTAGATCGAGGAGCCGACGTTTCCATAGGCGGTCGCGAAGAGTCCCGGGACCCCCACGGTTTTGCGCAGCCCCCTTGTCTTCAACTGCGCCATGCGTCTAGGCGGCGAATCTATAGCCGACGCCGGGGTCGGTGCGGATCAGCCGTTCGCCCTCGGATGGCTCAATCTTGCGGCGCAGATTGGCGACGTGGGTGCGCAGGGTCGCGGTGTCCTCGCTGTAGGCGGGCCCCCAGACAGCGGTGAGGAGCGCCCGGTGGGTCATCAGCCTGCCGCGGTTGAGGATCAGCGTGCGCAGCAGGCCGAACTCGGTGGGTGTGAGGTGGATCTCCTCGCCGTCGCGCGAGACCGAGCGGGCGGCGAGGTCCACCCGCAGGCCTCCCGCCTCGACGGTCGGCTCCTCCTCGCCGCCCGAGGCGCGGCGCATCGCGGCGCGCAGCCGCGCCACCAGCTCCCGGGGTCCGAACGGCTTGGTCACATAGTCGTCCGCGCCCGCCTCCAGTGCTCTGACCTTTTGCTCCTCCTCGCCGACCGCGGAGAGGACGAGGATTGGCATCTCGCTCCAGGAGCGGAGCTGGGCGCAGACCTCGACGCCGTCTCCGTCGGGAAGGACGAGGTCGACGATCGCCGCGTCGGGGCGCCGGACGGCTGCAAGATCGAGCGCCTCGCGGGCGGTTTCGGCGCCGATCGCCTCGAAGCCGGCCTCGCGCAGGATTACCTTCAGGGCGCGGAGGATTTGGGGCTCGTCGTCGCAGACGAGGACCGAACCGCGGCCCGCGCCGCTCACCCGACCTCCTGCGTAACCTTTGTCGGCCGCTCGGCGTCGGGCTCCAACGGCAGCTCAATCACGAAGGTGGTTCCCTGGCTCGGCACCGACTCCGCCCAGACCCGGCCACCGTTGACTTCCACCAGGCCGCGGACGATCGCGAGCCCCAGCCCGGAGCCCTCGTGCAGGCGATCGCCGGTCCGTTGGTAGAAGGGCTCGAAGATGTGCTCGAGGTCGCCGGGGGGGATCCCCGGGCCACGGTCGACGACCCGGAGCACCACCCGATCCCCAAGCGCGCGGCCGCGGACCAGGGTCCGCTCCCCTGCGGAGAAGCGAATCGCGTTCTCCAACAGGTTGACGAGGGCGCGCTCCAGCTGTGCGGAATCGGCACGGACAAAGGGAAGGTCGGGGTCGAGGGAGATGCGGACCAGCTTGCCGCGCTCCCCCAGATCCTCCACCGCGGTTGTGACCACCTCCTCGATCGAGCACCAGTCCGGCCGCGGATGCGACTGACCGGCCTCCAGCCGCGAGAGGTCGAGCAGCTTGTCGACCAGGCCAGACAGCCGAGTCGCCTCGTCGGTAACGGCGTGGGCCAGGGCTCGGCGGTCGTCTGGGTCGATGCCGGCCGAGGTCAGTGCCTCGCCGGCGGCGATGATCGCCGTCAGCGGCGATCGCAGGTCGTGAGAGACCGCGCGCAGCAGCGCCGTCTTCAGCTCATCGCCGCGCCGCAGGGCCTCGGTCTCGATCGTCGCCGCCTGTAGGCGCTCGCGATCGAGCAGCAGGGCGAATGCGGCCTGCACGGCCAGGTTCGCCTCCCGCCGCCGCCGCTCCGCCTCCCGCGCTCGTCCGCGGGATTGCTCGGCCAAGGAGCTGGCGATCGCTGCGACCGCGAAGAAGACCGCGAGCGCGACCCAGTTCTCGCCGTTGGCGACGCTGAATGTGCCGGTGGGGGGGACGTGGAAGAAGTTGAAGGCGGCGGTGCTGGCTACCGAGGTGAGGAGGCCAAGCCAGAGCCCGTAGTAGGTGGAGATGACAAGAACCCCGAGCATGTAGACGACTCCGTCGGAGACCGCTGGGGTAATCTGGCGTAGGGGGTAGATCAATGCGGTGCAGATCGCGACGCTGGCGAGCGAAGCAAGCAGGCCG
>DATLSM010000059.1:0-4335 GCA_035534175.1 Solirubrobacterales bacterium
ACTGGTTGCCGAAGAAGCCGCCGGCGAGGGCGCCGAGGATGACGATGGCCAAGATCTCGGTCCGAAGTCCAAGGCGTGCGAGCAGGGTGCGCTTGGGGGTCGGAAGGTCAAGGATGTTTTGCTCGGCCATCTCAGGCCTCCTCTCTCAGGTGTTTTTTGCGAACGGCTTCAGCTCGATCGAGCTGGCCGGTTTCCAGGCAGGCGGCGATGAGCATCCGGGCGAGGTCCTCGCGGTCAGTGCAGACCTGGAGTGCTCGGTCGAGGGGCTCGATGGCTCGCCCCGGATTGCCTCGCGCGAGGTGGGCGCGAGCCAGCGCGGCGATGAGGTCTGCCTGCAGGTTCTCGACCTCCAGCCGCACCTCGTTGACGCGATCGCCGGCGGTGCCGCGGCCGCCGGTGACCCGATTCTCGACCTCGTGCCAGGCTGGCAGGAAGGCGCCGATCGGGATCGCGGCCAGGGTCGCTTCGAGTTCTTTGACCGAGTCGTTGTCGAGGGTCTGGGTCCGGGGACCGAGGCGGTCGCGGAGCCGGCGGAGGCGGCCGACGTCCAGGTCGACGTCGCTCAGGTCGATCCAGATGCATTCACCCTCATCCCGCACCAGGTTGAAGAGCGGTGCCGCCAATCCCTTGAGCTCGTGGCGCTGACTGCGGAAGCGGCGAGCCTGCTCACTGGCCGATAGCCCGGGTGACATCTCATCTGCGAGCTGGGGCTTCAGCGGTCGATCGTCGGCCGAGCGGATGGCCCTGACCAGCAAGTAGAGCCAGAGAAAGCCGCTCACCCGGCTGCGCAGGAGGCGAGGAGCCAGGTCCTTGCCTCCATCCAGGATCTGAAGGGTGCCGATGGTGCGAATGCAGAGCCGACCTTCCGGAGTCGGCGGGGCAAGCTGGGGCACCAGTCTGGCCGTGAGCTCCTCTGCTGGCGAGAGAGGTGGGTTCACGACGGTCGCCGCCGGCGCGACTGGGTTTATGGACGGCCGGCCGAGCGCGAGCCCAACGCCTGCCAGACCACCGAGGGCCTGGAGGAAGCCGAGGCTCTGACCCCCAAGCGCGGTGGCGACGCCGAGAAGGGCGACGACTACCCAGATCGCGACGTGGATCACCCGGCGCTCGATCAAGAAGGCGCCCGCCAGGGCGGCGACGACGGCGACCACCCCGCCCGAATCGCCGCCGACGAGATTGAAGACGCCGACTCCGAAGAGCAGGGCGTAGCCGGCCAGCAGCAGCACGCTCCACCAGCCACCGGGGACTCCGAGCTCGGCCAGCCACTGCGCCGGCCTCATCGCCTCGCCTCCCTCATTCGGATTGGGCCTCCGGGCGAGGCTAGGCCAAAGGATATCGACGGAGGCGAGATCAGTCACAACTCTGATCGGCCTCGTCATCGACCTCCGAGCGGGGTTCGATCCCCCTCTGGTAGTTGGCCTCCCGCTGGAGCCAGCGGGAGACCCCGGTCCCCGCCCGTAGCACAAGTCGCCGCTCGACCCACCGTGCACCATGCGGCAGCGGCATCGTCGCCGCCGCCAGCAGCAGCTGAAGGATGAGCTCTTGGGCGACGTCCTCGGCATCGATCACCGGCGAGGGCGAGACGAAATGCGCGATCCGGGCGACCGCTGCCGGGCCAATAGCCTCCAGGAGGACGGGCGACCAGGTGGCGGGATCCGCTCGGTAGCGCCGGATCAAGTCCTCCAGGTAGGCATCGCGGCCCTGCGCCTTCCGATGGCCGGCCATCGCGCGCCGCCTTCGATTGCGGCGCGACAAGGGCCTCTGCGCCGCCACCACGAACGCTTCTCTGATCCGCTCCGAGAGTCTCTGTGCCAAGTGGACCACCTCCTTGGTTGAAGTGGTCTCACCCTCTCAAGGAGGCGTCGGCTGAGCGTCGGAAAAGGCATCGGTTCGGATCTCCGACGCGGTCGACGCTGAATTCGAGATCGCCCCCGGGCGACGGAAGTGCGTCGGAAGTTCGCCTTCCGACGTCAGACGACGCCTTTTGGCTCCTCCGGCCCGTGCATAGAGGAGCCGTGATTACCAAACAGCTCAACCGACCCGCCCGTGGCTCAGCTCGAGTCCAGGTCCGCTTCGCGCTCGACGAGCTCCAGCAGCTCAAGGAGAGGTCGCGCGCGCAAGGGGCCACGCTGAGCGCGACCGTTCGCTCCCTCGCGCTCGCGTCGCTCGACCAGCAGGGCGCGGAGACGGCGGCTTACGCGCTGGCCGCCGTGGTCGCCGCCGAGCACGTGCTCCGGCTGCTCCAGACCATCGTCCCCGACGGCGCTTCCCGCTCAGCGCGACTCGCGGCCGAAGCCTGGACAGGCGGGCTAGAGCGGGTGTCAATCGCCCGGGCCGAGCTGGGTGGGGAAGCAGAAAGATGAGGAGCACAAGAGCGATCCTCGCCATCCGCTACACGCCGGTCAGTGTCGCCGGCGGCGTCCGCCGGGCGGTCGGCGGCTTCTTGCGCTACGTCCAATACCGAGACCACCACACCGAGCCCGAGCGCACCCTCAGCACCGAGGACGCTGACCGCTTCCTGCGCTATGTGGCCCACCGCGACCAGAGCGCGAGCAAGGGACTCCTCTTCGACCGCGATGGGGAGGCCGGGGACGCCGAGCGGCGGCGACTGGCGACCTTCATCGAGCGCTCGATCGCCGGGATGCCGAAGGCCCCCCAATTGGGCCCAGACGGCAAGGCAACCGACCGCCGTCGCGCCGTCTACCGCCTGGTCCTCTCCCCTGAGGACGCGCGGGGCTTGGACCTTCAGCGGCTCACCCGTGCGGTCGTCGATCAGTTGGAGCAGGACGCCAAGGCGCCTGTGCACTGGATCGCCGCCGAGCACCGCAACACCGCCCACCCCCACATTCACCTGGTCATCGCCGCCCGCCGGGAGATCTCTCCCGGCCGCTACCAGACGGTGATGGTGTCGCGACCCCGACTCGCGGCAATGAAGTCGGCGCTCCAGCGGGAGATCGAGTTCCAGCGCCAGCACGAGCTGGCCAGAATCTCCAGCGGAGCCAGGGCGGTCGCGGTGGCTGCGGAGCACCTGGAGCGGCTGCTCGACGGTCCAACCGCCGGCACCGCCGTTGCGGAGCACCGGGCACCGCAGCTTGGCGCTCCGAGCCGCGCCCGAAGACACCAGCAGGCGACGATCGCCGCCCGCAAGCACCGCTTCGTCCGCCGGCAGCATGCAGAGCGAATCTCGCTCCGGCGTTCCCGGGTCCTGGCCCGGATCGCGGCCAGATACCACCGCGAGGCGGAGCGCCTGGCCGCCCGCGCGCAAACCGGGTTCGAGCGCGAAGAGGAGCAGGAGCGATGAACGCCCTCCTCCTGGCCTTCCTGGTTCTCTTCCTGTTCGGTGCGCTCAACGTCGAGCGGCTGCTGCCGCGCGCGCGGCCTCGGAGCCACGGCCATAGCCGGTGGGCCTCCTTCTTCGATGGCCCCCGCCTCGGTTGGCCCAGCTGGGAGGGCCGGATGCGTCCCGACGGCATCGTGCTGGGCTGGTTCAGTGGCCGGCTGCTGCAGGCGCCAGCCGAGGACAACGTGCTCGCGTTCGGGGTCCAACGCTCGGGCAAGACCTCGACCGTGGTGGTGCCAACCCTGCTCGGCTGGCGGGGCGCCGTGGTCGCCACCTCAACCAAGGAGGAGCTGGTCCGCCTCACCGGCGGCTACCGGGCTCGCCTCGGTCCGGTCTGGGTCTTCGCACCGCTCGATGACGACCCCTCCTGGGTCACCGAGCTCGGGCTCCGGCCGGCGGTCTGGAACCCGGTCGCGTCGGTCACCAGCACCGCGGTCGCGATGGAGATCGCCGACCTCTTTACATCCGAGGGCAAGCAGGGTCCCGCTGCCCACTGGTACGTATCGGCATCGAGCCTGATCACCGGCCTGCTCTTGGCTGAGCGGGCGCGCGGCGGCGACCTCCGAGGAGTCCTCGGGCGGCTCAACCGAATGCCGCTCACAGCCTACGTCGGTCTCGCCTCCGAGCTGGAATCCACCGACGGCGGCGAGTTGCTGACAGCTTTTGCCCAGACCCCCGAACGGGAGGCCGGCTCGATCGCGTCGACCGCCCGTTCGGCGCTCTCGCTCTGGCTCGATATCCGGGTCGCCAAGGCCACCCGGGCCGAGGTCGCTGAGGCGTTCAATCCCGGCGAGCTGCTCTCTGCGGGCGGCACCCTCTACCTGGTGGCGCCGGCCGAGGAGGCGGAACGCGGTCGGCCGCTCTTCTCGGCCCTGCTCCAGACCATCCTCCGGCTGGCCACCTTCCGAGCCCGTGCTCAGGGCGGCGTCTTGAATCCCCGTCTCCTGCTCGCGTTGGACGAGGTCGCCAACTTCGCTCGCATCCCCCGCCTGGCC
>DATLSM010000060.1:0-11462 GCA_035534175.1 Solirubrobacterales bacterium
GGCAGCGGCGCCGTCTCCCAGCCGCGGGCGGTCAGCCGCAGCGCCGCGTGCTGGAGCTGTGGCTCAGGCGGCGCCAGCTTCGCGGCGATCTTCCCCAGCACCTGGGTATGCGCGTGAAGCGTGTCGCAGGTCTTGTTCCAGCCCTCGTAGGAAGCGGACGGCCACAGGTCGGGAGACGCCATCGACCCCACGGTAGCGCTCTGGCATCAACAGCTGCACTCGTGCCTGAAAGGGAGCGCGAAACGCGGGGCGGTTCACGGCAGAGCTGGGCGCCGAGGTGCAGCTCGCCCACGGCGAGGTCGAAGTCGCCCCAGACCAGCCCCAGCAGCTCAGGGATTGGTTGGGCCGGTGTCCCAAAAAGATGAGCCGAGAGCGTCGTCGGAATCCCCGTGCTAGCCATATCCTTGCACCCGGCTCGGGTTGCCTGGAGTCCCTTGTCTCCGCCCGCCCGCCTACATGGTCCTTTCCGAGGCAAAGGTGAGCTGGCTACTCGATTCCAAAGCCCTGCTGGAGGTCGTGTTCTCGGGCGACCCCATGCCCGCGGTCTCGGCCAACATGCGCCCCCTTGCGAGGGGCCAAGGGTCAGACTGCCCGGTGGCCAGCCGCCGGAGACAGATGAGCTCGGCCAGCTGCACTGAACGGCGACGGGCGGTCCACCAGCAACGTGCGCACCCCTCGCCGCTTCAGCATCGCCTCAGCTACGAGCGAAGGATCAGGCTTGTAGTGATCCGTCTCGATCAGGGTCTTCAACTGTCGGGGTTGCATCCTGCGTTTCATATCGGCTCCTTCCGGCGGTCCTTAATTTTGAGTAATAGCACACACGCGCAGGTGTCGGCAACTCGATTCCGAGCTCGGCCGCTGGGTGTCGGCGCAGACCGATTCCCGAGGTAGCTTGCTGCCGGTTGAAAACTCATCCGCCTGCGCCGGTCGAATATTCACCCACCCCCGGCTCCGGAGCTGCAGCTGAGGAAAGGCCCTCCATCCTGGGGAGCTGAGCCCGTAGGGCGCCAGACGCCTCAGCTGCGGCTCCGGGGCCTACCTTCCCAACCACAACACCACTGCTACCCGAGGTGGCCGCCCCCAGCGGCGGTGGGCGGCGCGCCAGCTGGCAGAGGGGTGGGACCCAAGGTCTTCCACGGGAGCCAAAGCTAAACCGATCTTTACCAAATTTTGACGACTCGCTAACCTGCGGTCGAGACGCTGTCCTTCCCAACGAAGGAGGCAACCATGCCCCAGATCCTCGTAGTGGCCGACACCAAAGAGGAGAGCCCGGCCACAGTCGTGTACCAGGAGCGAATCGCCCTCTCTGACCTCGAGTCCGCCCACTTCTCCGGCCAGCTGGTGGAGCGGGTCGGCTGGGCCGTGCTCGACGCCGATCAGCTGGAGCAGGGAGACCCCGGACTTTCGCTCTCCGATAAGCCCTGATCTTTCGGCGCAACCCCCGTTTAGGGAATGGAAGGCAAGGAATCCGCCCTTGCGCGACGGGGTCTGTCGCGGCAGTCAAATGGTGAAGGAGAACTCCCGATGAAGAGGATCGCCGCGCTCGGCACGCTTGGCTTGCTGGCTCTCGTTGTCTCCGCCCAGGCTGCCCCGCATTACTCGCCCGCGCCTGGACCGGGCTCGCATCGCTGCCCCACAGCGTGGGCTACAACGCATCCGGAACCCTCCTCAGCGCGTCGCTGACAGCGGAAGAACATGGCCGCTACAGCGGCACGTTGGAGGTCGATGTCAACCGGGCCAACCACCGCGCCATGACCGGCGAAGAGCTCTTCACGCTGGCCGCCGCCAAGGTGAGGTTCCACCACGGCGTCGATCCGACGGCGACGGCACCGGGCAGCAGGGTGAAGCTGCACGGGAAGATCACCGAGCTTTCCCAACGCTGCCCGCCGGCCGGCTTCACGCCGACGATCAGCGTCAAGAAGGTCGACATCAGCCAGGCCAAGCGCTGAATGTCAACCGATTGATCTACTCGGCTCGGGAGCCTGCTCGCACCAGGCGAGAGGGCTAGGAGGCGGATGTCTGTGCAAGACCGATTGCAGCTTGCTCGCGATGCCTACGGAGCCTATGTATCCGGCGATCGTCGCGCAATCGAGGAACTTCTTAGCCAGGACTTCGCCTTCCACAGCCCCGCCGACGTTGGAATCGACCGCGCGAGGTACTTCGAGCGCTGCTGGCCAAACGCCGAGCTGATCGAGGCCTTCGAGTTCACACGCCTGATCGAGTCCGGCGATGAGGTGGTGGTCACCTACCAAGCCACGAAGACGGATGGGAAGCGCTTTCGCAACACCGAGGTGCTCACCTTCGACGCAGACAAGATCTGCCGGGTGGAGGTCTACTTCGGCTGGGACCTCCTCTAGCTGGCCTCCTCGCTTGCGGCGAGCGCCCGTGGCGGCAGGGAGGGCTCAACCCTGAGCATCTTGGCCGGGCGCCGCGGCAGGATCCAGTTCCAACGTCCAAACAGGGAGACGACCGCCGGCACCAAGAGCGCGCGAATCACCGTTGCGTCGAGGAGGATGCCGGCCGCCAGGCCGGTGGCGAACATCTTTAGATCGGTGCCGGGACCTGACGCCAGCGAGACGAAGGAGAGGAACAGGATCAGCGCAGCGCTCGTGACCAGACGCCCGGTGCGCCCGATTCCACCGATCACCGCCTGCCGGGTGTCGCCCGTGCGGTCGTATTCCTCCCGCATCCGAGAGAGGATGAAGACCTCGTAGTCCATCGAGAGGCCGAAGAGGAAGGCAAAGATCATCAGCGGGATCCAGGCGGGCACCGAGCCGGTGGCTTCGATCCCCCACAACAGGGTCGAGCCGTGGCCGTTTTGCCACACCACGGCGAGCACACCCCAGGCCGCAGTCACGCTGAGCACGTTTAAGACCACCGCCTTCGCCGGCAGCAGCAGCGAGCGGAAGGCGCGGGCGAGCAGGATGAAGGTGATTCCAGCGATCAGCGCGATCATCAGCGGGAAGCCCCCGTATACGGCGCTGATGAAGTCGGCGTTTTGCGCCGGTAGACCGCCTACACGCACTTCCGGTCCGGCGGCGTGTGCCGCGGAGCGCACCCGGTCGAGCGTTCCGCGGCCTGCCGAGGTCGAGACATCGGCGGTCGGGAAGGCGAGCACATCGGCGAGCCCTTCGCGGCGCCAATGCGGAGAGTCTGGTGCGACAGCGCCGTGGATACCTTCAACCTGACTCAACTGGGCCGCGACGCGATCGGCGGATCGCCCCCTGCTCAGAATCTCATTTGGCAGGATCGAACCCGGACCGATCCCCGAGTTATCCAGGGCATCCAGACCGACCTTGGCTTCGCCGTGACGAGCAATCGAGTTGGGACTGGCTTCACCCAGGCTGAGGCCGGTCGCAGCAATCACCAGCGCCGCAAGGATCGCGATCGCGCTGCCGGTGGCCAACCAGCGGTGGCGCACCACCCCCTCGGCCCACCTGGTCCAAGCGCGGCTGGCGCGATCGTCCGTGCGGCGATGCGGCCAATCGAGGCGCGGGCCGAGCTTTGCCAGGACCACCGGCAGCAAGGTGATCGCCACCAGGGTGCTGACCAGCGGGATCAGCATCCCCGCATAGCCGATGCTGCGAAGGAAGGGCACCGGCAGGGCGATCATTGCCACCAGACCGATGGCTACCGTGGTGCCGCTGAAGACGACGGCACGCCCAGCGGTTTCCATCGCCCGCTGCACCGCCTCTTCGCCACTCCGCCCGTGAGCGCGCTCCTCGCGCCAGCGGGAGACGACGAGAAGCGAGTAATCGATCGCCACGCCGAGCCCGACCAGGGCGATCAGGAACTCGACAACCGGCGATATTTCGGTGACGGTCGTGAGGGCCCAGACCAGGAGGAAGGTGGTCATGATCGAGACGATGGCCATCACGATTGGGATCACCGCGAGGAAGGAGGCGAAGACGAAGGCGAGAATGACCAGCGCGCCGATCCCGCCGAGCATCGCCTCCAGCAGGACCCCGGTGCCACTGCCCTGCCCGCTTTCGTTCTGCAGTGCGTCGTAGCCGCTGACCCGGACCGGGGCGCCGCCGACGGTGAAGCCGCGGACAGCGGCGACGGCGGCTTTTGCCGCACCCGGGTTCTCGCCGAACTGGGACCCCAGTTCGGGCCTCGGATAGACGATTGCGAACGTGGTGCGGCCATCGGCTGAGAGAAAGCTACGACTGCCGGTCGAAGCGAAGGAGGCGATGCGGGCCCCGGGCAGCGCCCGCTGCAAGCGGGAGTCGAGCTGGGTGAGCTGAGCGGGGATACCCGGCGAGGTGACGCTCTCGCCGCTTCTAAGCGCCACTACCGGGACGATCGGAGCAGCATCTCCCCCGGTGCCGCCGAAGTGTTCTTTGATCGCGACGTTCGTCTCCCAGCCTTCCTTTCCGGGCACCGAGAATTTCTGCGTCATCGCCTTGGTCGCCGAGTTGGCCGAGGCCATGCCGATCAGCGTGAGGACGATCCAAAACACTGTGACGATGCGCTTGTGGGCTAGAACCCAGCGGGTGATCGAGGACAAGGCGACACCTCCAGGAGGGGCAGATCGTTATCGGCTAGAATTGTTTGTAGCACAAATGATCTAAGGGACGTAGGATGCCTCAGCATGCGATTTGATCGACCTCCGCCGGAGCCGCTTGCCAGCGCCCCCGGCTTTCTTCTGTCCTGGAACGGACGGCGAATCGCTCAGGTCTTCGCCGCGGCGCTTGAGCCTCTTGGACTGCGTCCACATCACTTTGGGGTGCTTACGATGATCGACTTCCAACCCGGCAGCACCCAGCAGGACCTGGGCGACCGCTCGATGATCGACCCCAGCTCAATGGTTGCGATCATCGACGAGCTCGAAGAGCTCGGCCTGGCCGAGCGTCGCCCCCATCCAAGCGATCGCCGAAAGCATGCCGTTCACCTGACAAAAAAAGGCACCGACGCTTTGGGGCGAGCTCGAATCGCCGCCCTAGCCGCGTCGAACGAGCTCTTCGGGCGCCTGGAGACAGACGAGCAGGCGACCCTGCGGCTGCTGCTGCGAAAGATGGCTGGGATCGAGGAGGGTTAGTAGGTTGAAGAAGGGCCACTCGCCGGTGGTTGCCATTCGCCATGCGGCGCTCGCCGACTCCCACGCAGCTGCCGGTCTTCTGCACGACTTCAATACCGAGTTCTCATTTCCGACCCCCGGCGTCGAGAATCTGGCCAGGCGCATTCGGCTTCTGCTGGAGGGTGAGGACGTGACGATCCTGCTTGCGGGGCAGCCGCCGTGTGGGCTGGCTGTGATGCGCCTGCGACCATCAATTTGGACCGATGCTCTTGACGCCTACCTGGAGGAGTTCTTCGTCGCAAAGCCCAACCGCGGAGAGGGGGTCGGTCGGGCACTACTCGAGATGACGATGACAACGGCTCGCCAAGCTGGCGCCAGGCGCATGGAGCTCGGGACCAGCGAGACCGACGTTGCCGCGAGGAGACTCTATGAGAGCTGCGGTTTCACTGACCGCGAGGGCGGGCCGGACGGACCGATGATGCTCTTTTATGAGCGGGATCTCTGAGAGTCCCGGCGATCGTTCATCTTTCCCGGTCGAAGGTTGCCACTCGTTTGCGATTTTCTCGCCGACGCAGCGCCAACACTTCGAACGGCTGTGGCGATCACGGCTGGGTGGTCGTAGGGCTGCAGGTGACCTCCGCGGACCATCACAAGCCGCAAGTTGGGAAGATCAGCCGCGAGACGGCGCCCGTAGGTTGGAGCGACCAACTGGTCATGGTCACCTTGAATCACGACAGCGGGCGCACGGATCGTCCCAGGCGGGTCTATCTGAGCGATCACACTGTTTGCGGCAGGTATCTCGCCAGCCCATGCTTCCAAGTTGCCAGGAGTCATGTTGATCGCCAAGACCCGATAGTTGTGTGCCTCCACGACCGGCTCCGGATCAGCGCTTTACTTTCTGCCTTATCCACTGAAACTGTCGCAAGTGTTGACACACACCCCTGGATGGTGGGTTCGAGAACTGGACAGCTGTGGTTGGCTGGCCCGCGGCCAGCCGTCATCGCCCCTGACCGCCCCGGCCACAGCAGCTCGGCCCCGACTACTCCCTCGGTGCCCTGTGCGACATGCTGTTGACACCTGATTGCCACTGCGCCGCTCATCGGCGATTCCCCCGGCGGCGGCATCGTGATGCCGTTCGCCCGTCAGTTCCCGGAGCCTGTCGACCGCCTGGCTCCGATCATCATCATCATGTCGATTGATCCAACCTCATCAGAGTTCGGCTTCAGGCAGCTAGCCTCATAGCTCGAGCTCCACGACGATCGGAGGCAAGATGGCGAAAGTGCTCTATACCGCGGAGGCGACGGTGACCGGCGGGCGGGCTGAAGGTCACGGCCGGACCAGCGACGGCATGCTGGACGTGGAACTGCGAAGCCCGCAGGAGCTGGGCGGCGAAGGCGGCGGCACTAACCCCGAGCAGCTATTCGCGGTCGGCTATGCAGCCTGCTTTGAGAGCGCGATGGGCGTCGTGGGTCGTCGGGAGCATGCCGAGGTGGCAGACGTTTCGATCGATAGCCAGGTCAGCTTGCTGCCAGATGGGGACGGCGGCTTCAGCCTCGCTGTGGCACTCAACGTGAGCCTCCCTCAGATCACGGACCCCGATCTAGCTGTCCGGCTCGTCGACCTCGCACACCAGGTCTGTCCGTATTCAAATGCGACGAGAGGCAACATCGAGGTGGAGCTCACCGCCAACGGGCAAGCGGTCGACTGAAAGGGCTGAGCGGAGTCAATTACGACGGAAGCCTCTCGGACCGAAACGTGAGCGCGGCAATAGGCCAGGAGGGGATGCGCCTTCGGAAGGTATTTGGGCTGATCGCGGCGGCGCTTGCGGCGGCTGCTTGGCTCTCACCTACCAGAGTCACTCCGGCCTCCGCCCAGCCAGCTTTGCTTGTCTGTCGCCGGTCTCTCGGAACGGGTAGCAAAAGTCACGCCGACGGACCGTCTACCCGAGCCTAAGACGAACGCATCGGACGGAAAGGGAAACGGGGAGGTCGCTCTGCTCACGCCGGAGGCCAGGTTCCAGCGGTCCCTAAAGCACGAACGGGACGATCGCGTGGACGCGCGTTCTGTACTTGGCGTAGGCGTGGGGAAAGTGTTTGCTCATGATCTGCTCCTCCTGCCGGACCTTCCACCACACGCCGCCGCACAGGGTGGCAAGCAGCGCAAAGCCGATCGGGCGGCCGTAGTTGATCGCGGTGCCCATCGCCATGATGATCAGGCCGGTGTAGATCGGGTGCCGCGCAAAGGCATATGGACCGGACTCGATCAGCTCATGGTCCTGCTTGAACGTCACCTCGCCGCTCCAGTTGCGACCGAGCGTGATCCGGGCCCAAATCGTGATCGCGGCGCCCGCGACGACGATGCAAACGGTCACAACTCCCAAGGCCAGTGTCGTATGCCAAAGCTGAATCCGCGAGGACAGGTGTAGAAGTCTTCCTATGGCGATGCAACCGGCGAACACGAGAAGCGCCGCCAGGCGATATCCAAGGAAGCCTCCTCGTTCGACCGTGCGCTTGGTGGAGAAGGCCATGGCCACCCAGTAGGCGACCCAGGCGATCCAACAACACTGGATGATCACCCACGTCGGGCCGGCCATCTCCCGCCGCTACCCCCCAGGCAGGTAGCGCCGCGCGGTCACGTACTCGTCGCCGAAAGCTGCCAGGGGAACGACCTGCACCGCACCGGCCGAGTCCGGGGACTCGATCACGCGGCCGCCGCCGACGTACATGGCGACGTGCGTCACCGCACGCGAGGGCGGTTCGGTGGCGAAAAAGACGAGGTCGCCGGGCATGAGCGCCGGCCGGGCGACGGGCCGGCCGACCTGCGCCTGAAGAGCGGCGGTGCGGGGCAGAAGCAGGCCGAAGGCATCGTAGACGGAGTAGGTCAGGCCCGAGCAGTCATAACCGAAGGCCGACGTCCCCGCCCACAGGTAGCGCACGCCCAGGAACTGCTCGGCGGCGCTCACCAGCTGGCGGCCACTGGGAGGGGATGGGGGCGTGGACGGCACCCGCACCGCGATCTCTGAGCTGCGAATCAGGGCCGAGGCCCCGGTGGGTGTCTGCACGACGGTGAAGCCGCCCCTCTGACCAAGCACCGGCAACCTGGTGTTGAAGCTCAAGTGCAGGAGGCGGGGGCCGGCTCCCCCGCTCTGGGTGGGGCCGAAGAGCCAGGCCGCTCGAGTGAGCACCACGGCGGTCGGCGGCGAGGAGGTCGCTTCGCCCGGCGCGGATCGAACGCGGCCGGCGGTCGTCTTCGCCGCTGGCAGAGCGCCCGGAGCCGACTCCAGCTGGCGGGCGGGAAGCCAGCCCGGGTAGCTCAGATGATCCGGGGTCGGCTGACCGGTGAGGGAAACCTCGACCCACGCTCCCCGGCGAGCGCGAACCTCGACTTCCTGGCCGTAGAGGGCCTGGGTCACCAGCCGCCCAACCAGCCAGCGCCGCTGTTCGGTGCCCATGGCCCCAAGCCAGGCACCGAGCTGCACCGGGTTGGCCAGAGAGGGCCGGTCGAGCGGCCGCGTGCGGTTCGGCTGCATCCAGAGGGTCGCCACCGAAACGTCAACCAGGGCCGACCGACCATTCAAGCCAACCGCGGTTGGCGCGGCGAGCACGCTTGCCGTGGAGCCAGCCGATGAGCAGAGGCTCGCCAGCATGACCAGGGCGACGGCAACGCTCGCCATCTTGTTCTGTAGGTGGGTGACGCCAGGGCGGGTGGGCATACCGAAAGCGGCCAATCTTCCCACACCCCACCAGGATCTCCAGAGCGCCGAGCCCAGTGCCCCCCCCCACTCGGCTGATCGCCGCCTCGCCTACTCCCCGCCGCCCGCGCGGGCCTTGCGCAGCACCTCGGCGATGAAGGTCTCCTTGCCGGCGGCGTAGCCCTCCAGCCGCCGGCCCTCCTTGCTCAAGACCAGCCGTGTCTTCAGCGCCCCATATTCCAACGCAGTCTCGGGGTGCTGGCGCAGGTAATCGCGGAAGTCGAGCATCTGGCGCCAAAGAGGCCCTCCCCGCTGGACGCAATGGACATTGAAGTCGCGCGGAAAGGACACTCCCTTGCGGCAGAAGATCCGCCCGGGGACGCCGGCCTCCCCTCGGTAGGTGTAGCCGAGGCGCTCCATTGCCCCCCTGGCGATCTCGCCTGCCTCAAGGGCGCTGAGGCCGACCAGGATGTCGATCGTCGGCTTCGCATCGAGACCTTGGACCGCAGTGCTGCCCACGTGCTCGATTGCCGCCGGCTGACCAGCCAGCGCCGCGCGGATCCGCTCGGCCTCTGCCTCAAACCGCCCCTGCCAGCCGGGGTCATGGGAGCTGATCCGAACGATCCGCCCCTTCACCAGGTCCCTCACGGGGGATCGGATTGGACCGGCGGCGCCAAGCTCCCAACCTTTGGCGCGGCTCGACGGGTCGGGCTGCTCGAGCAGGCGGCGGCTCGCGCCAGCAGCAGCCTGCGCTCGGCGGCGTTGCGGGCCAGCGATGCCGCCCGCTCAAATTCCTCCCGCGCCTCCTTCAGGCGCCCGAGCTTCTCCAGCAGGTCGCCCCTGACGCTCGGCAGCAGGTGGTAGCCCTCCAGCGAGCGCTCCTCGAGCAGGCTGTCCGCCAACTCCAGACCCACGGCCGGCCCGAAGGCCATCCCCAGCGCGACTGCGCGGTTGAGCTCCACCACGGGGGAGGGAGTGAGCTGACCCAGAGCGGCATAGAGGGCTGCGATCCGCACCCAGTCTGTCTCTCCCGCGGTCTGTGCCCGAGCATGGCAGGCCGCGATCGCGGCCTGCGCGGTGTAGGGGCCGGAAGTATCGGCCAGCGCTTCGGCCCGCCCCAATGCCGTCAGGCCGCGACTGACGAGCAGGCGATCCCAGCGCGCCCGGTCCTGGTCGAACAGGAGGACGGGCTCTCCCGCCGGGCCGATTCTCGCCGCCACGCGCGAGGCCTGGATCTCCATCAACGCCACGAGGCCGTGGACCTCCGCCTCACGCGGTGCCAGCTCGGCGAGGACGCGGCCCAAGCGCAGAGCCTCCTCGCACAAGGCCGGCCGCATCCAGTCCTCGCCAGCGGTCACCGCGTAGCCCTCGTTGAAGACGAGGTAGATCACTTCGAGCACCGAGGGCAGGCGGGCATTGAGCTCCTCACCCCTCGGCACCTCGAAGGGCACATGGGCCTCGGCGAGCGTGCGCTTCGCCCGCACGATCCGCTGCGCCACGGTCGCCTCGCGAACGAGGAAGGCGCGGGCGATCTCTTCCGTCGTCAGGCCCCCGAGCAGACGCAGCGTCAGCGCCACCCGGGCCTCGGTTGACAGCAGCGGGTGGCAGCAGGAGAAGATCAGGCTGAGCAGGTCGTCGCCGGCCTCCTCGTCGCTCGCCGCCTGATGCTCGGCCCCGTCCATCGCCATCTGAAGGCTGACGCCGTGCGCCAGCTCCTCCTGCTTTCGCTCCAGCCTGGCCTTTCGGCGCAGCAGGTCGATCGCCCGGTTCTTGGCCGTGGCCATGAGCCAGGCGCCCGGGTTGTCCGGCACGCCTGACTCGGGCCAGCGCTCCAGCGCCACGACCAGCGCGTCCTGAGCTAGGTCCTCGGCAAGGCCGAGATCGCCGACCATCCGCACAAGGCCGGCGATCAGCCTGGGGGACTCGATCCGCCAGACCGCCTCGACCGCGCGGTCGGCTTCCCTCACCCGGTCGCCTGCTCCGGCGGCGCCTCGGAGAGCTGCGCGGCCTCGCGCACCTCCTCGGGGAAGTCCGCCATCTCATAGACGCGCCGCACTTCGATGAAATCGTTCTCACCCGCGGGGCAGCGCGAGGCCCACTCCACCGCCTCCTCCTTCGACTTCGCCTGGATCATCCAAAAGCCGCCGACGACCTCCTTCGCCTCGCTGAACGGCCCGTCGGTGACCGTGGCCTTGCCGCCCTTGAAGCGGACTCGGGCACCCTCGCCGGCGGGCTGCAGGCCGTCGAGGGACAACAGCACCCCCGCCTTGGTCAGCTCCTCGTTGTACTTCGACATCTCCGCGACGTCCTCGGCGCTGGGCGCCCAGTCCTTTTCCTCCATCGGCCCCGGATACATGATCATCATGAATCGCATCGTCTGACTCCTCTCGTTCGTGGCTCGGAGTTGAGCCGGCCGATCTCGCCCGGCGCCGAGCTCTGTCTCTACCTATGCGACGAACACGGTGGGACGAAATCGACAGGCGCGAGAAGTTTCTCCCTTCCGGCCTCCAGGCTGCCGCGGTGGGACTGCCGAAATCGGGCCCTGCCAGGGTGGGAATCGCGCGCTCATCCGAGATAGGGATCGACAGCGGCGCGCAGGCTCCCCAAGGTCTGCGGACCGCGCAGAACCCCGACGATGCGGCCGCGCGAGTCGAGCAGGAATGCGTTCGGAAGCCCGTCGATCCCGTAGCGGGTGCCATAGACGCCGTCGGGATCGCTGAGAACCGGGAAGGTCCATCCGAAACGGCGCAG
>DATLSM010000061.1:0-15032 GCA_035534175.1 Solirubrobacterales bacterium
CCGCTCAGCTGGATCTACATCGGCTCCAAGGTCTCCCACACCCAGTTCCCCAGCGGCGGCCCCTACGCGGTCGTCGCCGTCGGGTTCATCGTCTCCGTGCTGATCGTCGCCTGGTTGATCGGGCGCCTGAACGGCCTCTACGTGAGGATCACCGGCACCAACCGCCTGGCCCCGATGCGGCCCTCCTGGTTAAAGAGCATGCGTGACAGCTCCCCCCGGATCGACACGACCACGGTCGTGGAAGCGGTGATGATGGGCTCGGTCCTCCTCGCCGCGCTGGCGCTGACCGTCTGGTTCTTTGTCCTGGCGGGCTCCCCACTCCCCAGTCAATAGCCCGGCCGCCGGTTGCACATTGCGGCGGCGGCGATCACTGCGATCAGCCCGCCGGCAAAGTATCGGCGCGAAGCCCCGTCAAGTGGTCGGTGCGACGGGCGTGTTCAGACGAGGAACCTGCCGTCTTCCTGCATCACCGTTCCGTCCACCTCGAGCTTGCCTCCCAGCCGCAGGTCGCAGACCAGGTCGGTGTGGACGGCGGACTCGTTTACCCCGCCGGACTCCGGGTAGCTGCGGCCGATCGCCATGTGGACGGTGCCGCCGATCTTCTCGTCGAGCAGAACCTCGCGAGTGCCGCGGTCGATCCCGTAGTTGGTGCCGATTCCAAGCTCGCCCAGGCGGCGGGCGCCGGGGTCCGTGTCCAGCAGCTTGATCAAGAACTCCTCGCCCCGCTCAGCGTTGGCGTCGACGACCTTGCCGGCCTCGAAGCGCAGCCGCACCCCCGAGACCTCGCGCCCGCCGATCACCGCCGGCAGATGGAATGTCACTTCGCCCTGGACCGAGTCCTCGACCGGCCCGGTGAAGAACTCGCCGTCGGGCATATTGTGGCGCCCATCGCAGGGGATGAACTTTCGCTCCGCGATCCCCAGCCTGATGTCGGTTCCCGGCGCCCTCACCCTGACCTCCTCGTGCCCCTCGATCCACGCGGCCAGCCTTACGGTCTCCGCCGAGGCCCGCTGCCAGGCGGTTAAGGGGTCGCCACCATCGGCGACCAGGCATGCTCCGTAGTAGAAGTTCTCGTAGTCGGCCAGGCTCATCTCCGCCTCGGAGGCGTAGGCGCTGGTCGGATAGAGCGTGTAGCACCAGCGGAAATCGCCGCTGGCACTTCTCTCCATCGCCCTCGCCATCAGATCGCCGGTGGCGCTCTGGCGCAGCGTCTGGCGCTCCGGTGGGACCGCCGACAGCTCGCGGGTGTTGGTGCTGGCGCCGATCGCGATGCGCACGTCGGCATGGTCGACCATCCACTCGGCCACCGGTGAGATCCAGCCGAGCTGCGCGTCGCTGGCGTGCTTGAAATACGCCGCGAGCTGCCCGTCCAGCGAGACGTTGAGGATCGGGTGGGCTCCCGCCTTCAGCACCTCCTCATAGACCGCGATCAGCAGCGGCGCCGCTGCGTTCTCACCGTCGATCGAGACGATCTCCCCCTCCGAGACCTCGGTCGAGTAGCCGACCAGAATCCTCGCCAGGCCCTCTGCCCTCGGGTCCCTCAACTCGCCTCCTCCTCCCTCGCGCTCTCAGAGCGGTGCAGAGCGTTGCTCTGAAACGCGCTCGACCTCACCGATACTCTCGCTCGCTGACCGCGCGCTGGCGGGCACTCGTCGCCATCGCCATGAACAGCGCGTGCAAGCGCGGATCGTCGGTCAGCTCGGGGTGGAAGGCGCAGGCGAGCACCGTCCCTTCGCGGATCGCGACCGGGTGCCCCGCAAGCGAGGCGAGCACCTCAACGTCGGGCCCGTGGCGCCGCACCAATGGCGCCCGGATGAAGACGGCCCGCAGCGGCTCGTCACCGATTCCATCAAGCTCGAGCTCGGCCTCAAAGCTCTGCAACTGGCGGCCGAAAGCATTGCGCTGGGCGGAGGCGTCGATCAGGCCGAGGTGCGCGTCGTCGCAGACGATCAGCCCGGCGCAGGTCCCGAGGACTGGCCGCCCGGCCGCATGGTGGGCGCGGATCGCCGGCTCCAGCTGCCCCGACTCGATCCCCATCTCGATCGTCGTGCTCTCCCCGCCGGGGATCACCAGCCCATCCAGGTCGGCAAGCTCCTCCGCCACACGCACCTCCCGCGCATCCCCCCCGAGTTCGCGCAGCATCCGCACGTGCGCTTCGAATCCTCCCTGGATGGCGAGGACGCCTATGCGCAGCTCAGGCACCGCGATCCTGAAGCAGCGCATTGGCGGCGGCAAGCTCTGCGATCTCCAGCCCGGGCATCGCGTCCCCCAGCCCGATGGAGACCGCGGCGACCCGCTCCGGGTCGTTGTAGTGCGTGGTCGCCTCGACGATCGCCCGGGCGCGGCGCGCCGGATCGGAGCTCTTGAAGATCCCCGAGCCGACGAAGTTCCCCTCGGCGCCGAGCTGCATCATCAGCGCCGCGTCGGCGGGGGTGGCGATGCCGCCGGCGCAGAACAGCGGCACCGGCAGGCGGCCGGCCGCCGCCACCTCGTGGACGACCTCCAGCGGAGCCCGGTGGTCCTTGGCCGCTGCCGAGAGCTCCTCCGGGCCCAGCAGTGCCAGACGCCTGACGCCAGCGGTGATCTCCCGCATGTGGCGGACCGCCTCGACGATGTTGCCGGTGCCGGCCTCGCCCTTGGAGCGGATCATCGCCGCCCCCTCGCCGATCCGCCGCAGCGCCTCGCCGAGGTCGGTTGCCCCGCAGACGAAGGGCACGTCAAAGGCAAGCTTGTCGATGTGGTTTCGCTCATCGGCAGGTGTCAGCACCTCAGACTCGTCCACGTAGTCGACCTCCAGCGACTGCAGGACCTGGGCCTCGGCAATGTGCCCGATCCGCGCCTTGGCCATCACCGGGATCGTCACCGCCTCCTGGATCCCCTTGATCATTGCCGGGTCCGACATCCGCGCCACTCCCCCATCGCGCCGGATGTCGGCGGGCACACGCTCCAGGGCCATAACCGCACAGGCGCCCGCCTCCTCGGCGATCTTCGCCTGCTCCGGGGTGACCACATCCATGATCACCCCGCCCTTGAGCATCTCGGCCAGACCGGTCTTCAGACGAAAGGTGGCTCGCTCGGTCATCCCGCCCATCTTACGAACTACCGATCAAACAAGGCCACGATCCGATTCCTCCCGAGCGGCGCCGATGCCGCACACCGCCACCGCGCGGTGAAGCGAAGTGATGGGGGCCGTGGATCTCCTACTTCAGTTTGTAGGCCCGAATCCGGTCTTTGTGCGCTGCCTCATCGCGGGCGTAGAGGCCATGCGCCAGCGCCTGGACGAGCGCCATCAGCGCGGTGTTGGATCGGGCGAAGGAGGGGCTGTTTGAGGAGAAGTAGAGGGTCATCTCGGCGTGCTCTCCGACCTCGGACATCGAGGCATCGGAGATCGCGAGGGTGCGGGCCCGGCGGTGCAGCGCCAACTTCATCGCCCGCAGCAGGAGCGGATGAGCGCGGCCGGCAGAGAGGACGATGACCAGGGTTTCCTCGTCGATCCGCCCGAGCCGCTGCAACGACTCGCCGCCGGTGCTGGCGACGATCTCGGCGCGAATGTCGAGCAGGCTCAGCGTGTGCCGCAGATAGCTGGCGAAGAAAGCCATCTGGTCGACGCCGACGATGACCACGCGACTGGCATTGGCCAACGCCGAAACCGAGGCATCGACCTGCTCGCGAGTGAGGTTGCGGGCGGTTTCCTCGAGGTTGGCGTAGTCGGCGCCAAGCGAACCCTCCAGCTCGGAGTGGTCAAAGGAGAAGAGCGCGGCTCCCGCCCCACCGCCAGTGCCGCCGGCGATCGAGCCGCGATACTCCTCGATCGCCGCCTGCTGTAACTCAGGGTATCCCTCAAAACCGAGGGCCTGGGAGAAGCGCACCACCGTCGATGACGAGGTGCTCGCTCTCCGGGCCAGCTCCTCGGCGGTGAGGAAGGCCGCCTCGTCAAGGTGATCGACGATGTAGCGGGCAACATCCTTCTGCGAGCGCGAGAACTCGTCGAAGCGCTCCTGGATGTACTCGGAAAGACTTTTGAGCTGGGGGGGCTTCGTCGCGGTCTTGGTCACGGCGGTCCATTTCGCCGGGCCTCCTGCTTTCCCTTCCGATCTGGTTGGATGGACGCAGCGATGGCGCCGAGCGGCCGGCACGACGGGCTCCCCAGCATCAGATGGAGTTTGTGCGGGCGAAACGATGAGGGCGATGAGGCCTGGCTGATCCGCGGCATCTCCCAGAAGCTCTATCGCTGTCCGGGGTGCCACGGCGAGATCGAGATCGGCGCCGAGCACACGGTGGTTCAGTTCGTGCGCCGGCTCGGCGGAACCGACCATCACCACTGGCACCGGCGCTGCGCGGAAGAGCTGCTGGTCCCGGAGCTGGTCGACGTGCGGCGCGTCGCCGCCTCTGAGTCCGCGCGCTCCAAGCTGGAGGCGCGGGGCCGGGTCAAGTCCGGTCGGCGCCGCCGCTAGCGTGGCTGGGCTGAGCAAGCCGGTATCGATCTTCGCCAAGATAGCCCGCACCTACGTCAGCCACGCGCCCTCCCTCCTGCTGCTGGCCGCGGTCGTCTTCGTGCCTGTGGGCCTGATCGACGCGATCGCGCTCAATGCCGAAGCCAGCTCCCTCAGCCTCTCCCACGGCCTGCTATTGGCCGCCGCCGCCTGCGGAGTCCTGGCGCTGACGCTCACCGGACTGATCGGGGAGGTCTTCTACAGCGGCACTGTCGCGGCCTTCCTCACCCACGCCGCGCACGGCAGCGCCCCATCCCTGCGCGAAATCGCCCGCCGGCTCAACTACCGAAGTCTGATCGTCGTGGACCTCCTCTATGGAGCGATCGTCGTGGTCGGCCTGATTTTCCTGCTCGTCCCCGGTGTTGCTGCATTCGTCTGGCTCGGACTGGCCGGGCCGGTCGTCGAGATCGAGGGAGGCAATGTGCGCCAGGCGTTTCGGCGTAGCTGGGAACTGGTGCGCGGCAGCTTTTGGACCGTGCTGCTCGTGCTGGGGCCGATCGAGCTTCTCGGCGGCGCGCTCACCGACCTGCTCACCGCCCAGGTTCACCATCACCTCGGCCATTCACTGCTGGGGGTCTGGGCGGCGGAGTCGCTCTCCAACGTCTTGCTGACCCCCGTCTACGCGGTGGCAGCGGTGCTCCTCACCCTCGACCTGATCGCCGAGAAGGACGGCGTCACGCCCCGACTACACTCGGCCGCGGCCCGCGCATGAGCTTCGCCTCGATCTTCTCGGATTTCTGGAACCATCTGGTCGAACACGACGAGCAGGGCCTTTTCCTGGTTTTGGCTGGGTTTCTCCTCTCCTTCGCCTTCATCCGCATGAGCACGCGGCTGATGCGCAGCGACAGGGTTCCCTGGTGGCCGGGTAGCGTGGTCAGCGACAGCGGTGTTCATCTGCACCACTTGGTCTTCGGCATAGTCGCGATGATGATCGCCGGCACGCTTGGCTTCGTCGCGCTCGGGCACAGTCCTTACGTCGAGATCTGCGCCTTCACCTTCGGCGTCGGCGGCGGGCTGACCATCGACGAGTTCGCCCTCTGGGTCTACCTCGACGACGTCTACTGGGCAGAGCAGGGTCGAAGCTCCATCGACGCGACCGTGATCGCGGCGGCTGGGATGCTGATGCTGCTCCTCGGCTTCAGCCCGCTCAGCTTCGACACCGGCTCGGCAGGCGCGGTGGCCGGGAGCATCGCCGCCGCCGTCATCCTCTTCGGGATCGTCGCCATCTGCTTTGCCAAGCAGAGGATCCTGCACGGGGCGATTGGCTTCTTCGGCTTCCCGCTCGCGATCTACGGGGCGGCTCGAATCGGCAAGCCGGGCTCGCCGTGGGCGAGGCGGTGGTACGCGAAACGGCGGCCGGCGAAGCAAGCCAAGGCCGAGCAGCGCTTCGCCCCCGATCGCCGCACAGAGCGCTTCAAGAACGCATTCCGCGACATTGTCGGCGGTAAGCCGAACCAGGGGGTCACCGCAGCCAGAGAAGAGACCCTCGCCGCGACCCGCGAGGCCACCGCCGAAGTGCGCCAGCGCGCCGAACGGGTGGCCCACGCCGCCGACCGTCGCCCGCGGCGAAGCTGACCGCCCGATGCCTGCTCCATCCCCCCACGGCCGGCCTCACCAGGACCGGAAGGGACGGTCCTGGAAAGCCCGGCAGAGACCGGGCCGAGGCTGACACGTAGGGATGGACCATAGCCGCGCAAGCCCGAGCAGGAAAAGGCCGACGTGAACCTCGCCGGCGCCAGCCAGAGTCGCCACCGGCGTTCGGTCGAGCCGCCGGCCCTCCGGGTGGAAGGTGAGCCCGAGCGAGGCCATCGGGCTCGAACGAACATCCGGCCACCGGGTCGCCGGGCGAGGCCTTGACCAAAGACCCGGCAGCTGGCAAATATCCGATCGACGCGACTCCAGGCTGGACGAAATAGTCAGGCATCGGATCGAATCAGCAGAGCCCCGACGGCAGGCTGCGGTGGGTCTCGATTTCCGGGCGCGCAACCAGGTCGCCGTAGACTCGACGGTAGATCATGCGCCGCCGTCTAGCCATCCCGATCTTCCTCGCATTGGCGGCAATGCTCGGCGCCGGGGCCGCCCGGGGCGAACTCGTCCAGAGCGAAGGCCTACAGGTTGCCTTCGGTGGCGGATTTTCGCCGAGCACCCTGCCGCGCGACCGGCTGGCACCGGTGACAGTGCGGATGCAGGGCTCAATCGCCACCGCCAACGGCACTCGGCCACCACCGCTGCAACAGGTCTCCTTCGCGATCAACCGGCACGGCAGGCTCTTTGCTCGCGGCCTGCCGATCTGTTCGACCGGGCTGCTTCAATCGACCACGAATCAGTCGGCCCTGGCCCGCTGCCGTCGGGCCCTGGTCGGCCGTGGCAACTTCGCCGCAGACGTCAGCTTCCCGAACCTGCCGCTTGTACCTGTCAGCGGCAAGCTGCTGGCCTTCATCGGACGCAGCGACGGTCGCCCGGAGATCCTCCTCCATCTGTACGTTTCCGAGCCGGCGCAGGTCACGCTCGTCCTTCCCTTCAAGGTCACCAGCCAAAGCGCCGGCGACTTCGGAACTGTGCTCTCGGCGAAGATTCCGACGATCGCCGGGAGCCTTGGTTACGTGACTAACGTTTCCCTCACGATCGGGCGCCGGTACCAGTTCGAAGGCCGGCAGCGAAGCCTGTTCAGCGCGAGCTGCGACGCCCCGGCCGGCTTCCCCGGCGTGCTCTTCAACTTCGCCAAGGGTAATTTCTACTTCGCCAACGGCCAGCGGATTTCCACCACGCTTACCCGCGACTGCAAGGTTCTGTAGCCGGAACTGGCGGGCGGCTAATCGTGGTCGTCGCCGAGGTGGGTGAACCGCGGGTTGGGAGAACCGACCTCCCTGCCGTTGATCCACGCCCGACCACCGGGCGCACGCCGCTCCCCCCAGCTCGCGTCATTGCGGCCGCCCGTCGCCACCCGGGCCAGGCGACCGAGGCGAGCCTCGGCGACCAGCGCTCCCAGCACCCGCTCATATGACTGGACTGATCTCATGGAGGTGAAGTTAGGACGCCATCCTTTAGCCGGCCTATGCAGCGCCTAAAGGTTCCCGAAGTCCTGAACACGCTCAGGGGCCACCGGCTACGGTCATCGCTCGGTGAAGGGTGGGTGGATCCGTCCAGTAAACTTTTTTGCCGAGCTTTGCGAAACGAATGGTGCTCGGCAGGTGATCGAATCGGGGGCACGGAGCTCGCAACGATCGCCGTTGTTGCGATCGACGTGGCGCTATGCGGCTGTGGAAGCATCAATAGCACCCTAAAGTCACCGCCACCGCACGGTCTCAGCCGAGCCTGAATCAGAGCAAGTTGCGGGCCGAACGGGGTATCAGGCAAGGCAAGGAAACGGCGACGGCCGGGGTCGAAGCCGGCCCGAACCAGGCCGGAAAGGACATCGAAATCTCCGGCTATTCCCCTTCTTCTTCATAGCTTTGAACTTCGGATTCTGCGCCTTCCCTCTTTTCTCGAACCCGCTGTGCGGTCGCTTCCCTCTTTGCCTTCGCCTCTTCCACTCCTCGACTGGGGGCTGCGGCGCCAGACGCACTCTCGCCGCCGGCGGACGAGGATTCGCCGCAGCCGGCCAGCGCAAATAGGATGAGCGCCAGCGCCCCCAAGCGGAAGATTTTGCCAATCATGCTCGACATCCCTGACCAGTCTGGCTGACCCGCGCCAACCGCGATGCCGAAGGTGATCTACTCGATGGGAGTTTCGCTTGACGGCTTCATCGCCGGGCCCGGCGGGGAGATCGACTGGTCGGCGCCGGATGAAGAGCTGCACCGGTTTCACAATCGGCAAACGAGTGAGCTGGGCGCGCACCTCTGCGGGCGGCGGCTTTACGAGACGATGGTCTACTGGGAGTCCGCGGAGGAGAGAAACCCGTCGGCCTCCGAGTACGAGCTCGAGTTCGCGCGAATCTGGAAGCAGCTGCCGAAGATCGTGTTCTCCAAGACCCTCGAGGGCGTTGAGGGCAACGCCCGGCTCACCACCGAGGATGTCGCTGTTGAGGTTGATCGGCTGAAGGAGCGGCAGGTCAAGGACCTCGCCGTCGGTGGCGCCTGCCTCGCCTCCGCCCTGATCGCACAGAACCTGATCGACGAGTACCACCTCTTCATCAGTCCGGCTGTGCTCGGTGGGGGCACACGCTACTTTCCGCCCCTGGAGGAGCGCATCGCCCTGGAGCTGATCGAGGCCCGTACATTCGGCTCTCGCGTTGTCTACCTCCGCTACGAACGTTCGTCGGCGCTCCGGCGAACCCTACGCCGGAATGCACAACCCCCCGCCGGGCGACCCGGCCAGGGAGCCGAGCTACTCAACCTTGATCACGCGACGCTCGTGGGTGCCGACCCCGACCGTCCGCTCCCCTTCGGTCACCTCGACGTCGAAACGGAGCTTGCGCCCGTCGACGACCTCGCGCAGAGACGCGTGAGCCGTGCAGATCGCGCCCTGCGTCGCCGCCGATACATGCTTGACACACACTTCGAAGCCGACCGTTGCTCGTCCCGACGGCAGGTGCTCGTAGGCCAGTGCAGCGGCGCTGGCCTCCATCATTCCAATCATCCCCGGCGTCGAGAGGACACTGGCGCCAATCGTGCCACCGACATCGGTGAGCAACTGGCCCTCGACCGTGAACTCATCGCTGCGCTCGATTCCGGGCGTGAGCGTTGGCTCGGGTGAGGCCATCAGATGAAACCCGGCCCATCGACGCCTGCTAGCAACCCTCTGGCTGTCTCCAACCCCATGCCGAGGCGAGCTTAAACCAGCCAGGGTGCGATCCGCGGTTGCGGTGGCCAGGTCGCCGTTGCGCCGTTGCAGCGCGACACGGCGAAGAGTGCTCGCCGCCGAGGCTGCTACGGTAAGTCGGTCGGGTCCCGCTAGTTGGCACCCGAGAGGTTCCGTTTCTCCGTGTGTCGTTTGGCGCCTTGGGGCTTCTGGATCTCCCAAGTCATCAGTCGTCAATAAGGAGTCACGAAATAATTTCGTTTGCCGATCTCGGCTCTTCAAAGCCGGTGGTTGATGCGCTGGATGCGCGTTCAATCACCCATCCCTTTCCAATCCAGGAGTTGGTCATCCACGACGCGCTCGCCGGGTGTGACCTGCTCGTGCAATCACCAACCGGGTCGGGCAAGACCCTGGCCTTCGGCGTGCCCTTGGTCGACCTGATCGAACCGGGTGCCCAACGCCCGGCGGCGTTGGTCCTCGCTCCGACCCGGGAGCTGGCGAGCCAGATCGTCGATGAGCTCGCGTCCGTCGCCAGGGCGCGGCAGCTGCGGATCGCCGCAGTGTATGGCGGGGTTGGCTTCGGCCCCCAGATCGCTGCCGCCCGGAAAGCCGACATCCTGGTCGCCACCCCAGGTCGTTTGGAGGACCTGATCGAGCGTGGTGTGGTCAGCCTGAAGTCCATCCGTGTCCTCGTGCTCGATGAGGCAGACAGAATGCTTGACATGGGCTTCCGTCCCGCGGTGGACAGGATCGTCGCGATGACGCCCACGGCCCGGCAGACACTCTTCTTCTCGGCGACACTCGGTGGAACCGCCGGTCACGTCGCGGCCGCTTACACCCGCAATGCCCGCTCCCACACACACGCGGAGCCAGATCGCGAGCGGACGGATATCGAGCACCGCTTCCATCGCGTCGATTCGCAGGGTGCGAAGCTGGACCGATTGATCGACCACCTTCGTGACGCCGAGACGAGCCGCTCACTGGTCTTTGTCCGGACAAAGCGGGGCGCGGACAGGCTGGTCAAACGTCTTCGCGATCGCAAGGTGAACGCTGTCTCCATGCATGGGGACAAGAGCCAGCGCCAGCGTGAGCGCGCCCTCGCCCGATTCGAAAATGGCGAGGTCGACGTCCTCGTGGCGACCGATGTCGCAGCTCGAGGTATCGACGTTGACGACATTACGCATGTCATCAACTTTGACTTTCCCAACGATCACGAGTCCTACGTCCACCGAGTCGGCCGCACTGGCCGAGCCGGGAGAACGGGAACCGGAATTAGCTTCGTCCTCGCCGAGCAAGAGGACGACCTCCGCAAGGTTAAGTCGAGCCTCGGCCTAGGGGGTCATGTCTCCGGGTCCGACCGCCAACGAGGGAAGCCCGTCGGCGGCTCCGGAGGAAATCGCTCGAGCCGGCGGCGTCGGCGCCAAAAGCCGAGGGTCGCCGTATGAGCGTTGCAACTTCGCGCTCTGCTCGATGGACCTGCGATAGGTGCGCGGTATCCGTTGGGCGAATCGACGGCGAGCCGACCGAGCGGCCGAGCGTTTGGAGCAATTCCTCCAACGGCACCTTCTGCCTGAGCTGTAGGCGCGACCTTGCTGGCGAGGCTGCCTTGCATGCCGCCCCCGCCGACTGTACTGCGACAAACCGAGGCCGTCTTCGTCGTCTTGCTCTGATCGAATTCGAGGTTCGCCGGAATCCGAACTTCCCCGACCGGGTCGTCGCCAATGCCTGCCACACCTCCTCCTCCGCGGTCGCGTCAGTTCGCCAGGGAATGGGACCCGCAGGTCTCGAGGGACATGATCAGCCAGCTTCCAGAAACCTGGAAGAGGAAACTCACCGCCAAACCGCCTAGCCCCTGACGGACTAAAAGACGCGCTACCCGTTACCGAGCGTTCCGCTTTCCCCGGCGAGGTTGTCTACTTCCTTGGCACCTCGACCATGCGCACCTCCCATATGCCGCACTCTGGACTACGGCCTAGCTGACGGATCGGTTGCGGAGTGGCGACACTCGCATGAACAGGCCCCCTTCGGCCTCGGCGTCGCGCTCACCGGCAGCGTATTCGGCGGCCTGATGGGCCTGCTCTGGGGGGGCGCGGTGAGGATTTTCTTCCTCCACCACATCACTTTCAGCGTCAACTCACTGTGCCATTTCTTCGGCCGCCACGGGTACGCCACGAATGACCATTCCCGCAACCTCGCCTGGCTCGCACCGTTCACCTTCGGCGAGGCCTGGCACAACAACCACCACGCCTTCCCGGCCTCGGCGCGCCACGGGCTCGGGCGCGCCGAGTTCGACCCTTCGGCGGCGCTGATCCGGCTGATGGAGTTGGCCGGCCTGGCATCGGACGTGGTGCGAATCGGGCCCGAGCGCTTCGCGGCCAGGGCGATCGAGTGAGCGCCACGGTGGCTCTCGGCCTGCTGGCGGCTGCGGCCGCCTCGGTCGCCTTCAACGTCGGCATCGTCCTGCAGGCGGCCGACGCCCAGCGCGAGCCGGCGGCCGAGGGCTTGCGGCTCTCGCTGCTCACCCACCTGGCCCGGCGGCGGCGCTGGATCGCCGGCTTCCTGCTGGGCGGCGTCGGCTTCGCCCTCCAGGTCGCCGCGCTAGCGCTGGCTCCTTTCGTCGTCGTCCAGCCGGTGCTTGCCGTCGGCCTGCTGCTGATGCTCTATCTCGGCATGAGGATGTTGGATGAGCGGGTCGGGGCCGCCGAGGTCCTCGGCGTCGTCGGCATCACCATTGGTATCGGGCTGCTCGCCTGGGGGGCGCCGACAGGGACCGAGACTGTTAGCAACAACATCGCCGTGCTCTGGGTGATCGGAACGATGGCCGCCGTTTCGTTGGCCCCATTCGCGCTGCGGGGGCGCGGCCGCCTCGATTCCGCGAACTTCGTGATCGTCGCCTCGGCGCTCGCCTACGGCGCCAGCAACATCGCCACCAAGCTGGTCAGCGACGGGGTCGCCGGGGGCGCCTGGGTCCTCGTCGGAGCGTGGCTGGCGGTCGCCGCCCTCACCGGGGTGGTCGCGCTGACCACCGAGATGACCGCGCTTCAGCGCCGCCCGGCGACCTTCGTCGTCCCTGTCTCCTTCGCGATCCAGACCTTCCTGCCGGTCGTGCTGGAGCCTGTGTACCTGACCGAGCGCTGGGGGACCGCCGCGCTCGACGGTCTGCCACTCATCGCCGGTCTGGCGATGGTCTGCCTCGGCGCCGTCGCAGTGGCCAAGACGCGCGCGGTTAGCGCCCTGGTCAGCGGCTGAGCTCCACCGGTACCTCCGTCGCAGCCAACGCCACTCCTGCCGCCGACCCTTCCGCCAAGACCCAGGACGCTGCGACTGGACTCGCGCCCGTTGACCGCTCGCCAAAAGCTGCGAGCACGTGAATGGCCGGCAAGCCGCCTGCGCTCCGAAGACCTGCACGCGGATCGCACCCTCATCCGAGTGACGACCTTCACCGGTATGACGGCGCTCCCCGGTTCAGGTCTTGTTCGGCGCGGCGTCGCAGACTTAAACGCCGGACAGGAATCTGCCGAGGCACTCCTTGTGTCTATTGGGGCCCCGCGCCTTCGCTCTGTGGGCATCGACATCTCCGCACCGATCGCATCCCCCGAGCACAAGCTCTATCAACTTCTCGTCCGCGAAAAGGGCGACGCAGCACACTCCACCTACAACGCCCTGATCCACCGGCTCGTCAGCTTCGAGCGAGCGGCCGCATGCGCGACCTTGCCGACTCGACCCGCATCGAGCGCTTCATGGGTGAACTGGGCCGGACGGTCCCAGTAGACGTTCGGATCTATTTCACGGGCGGCGCTACTGCTGTTCTCCGCGGCTGGCGAGAGCCCACCATCGACGTCAACGTCAAGCTAATTCCAGACCGCGATGAGATCCTGCGCGAGATATCCCGGCTGAAGGAGCAGCTCAACCTCAATGTGGAGCTCGCTGCACCTTCTGACTTCATCCCGCTTCCCGCAGGATGGGAGGCACGAAGCCCGCTGATCCGCCGGGAGGGCAATGTCTCCTTTCACCACTTCGATCCAATCGCCCAAGCGCTTTCCAAGATCGAGCGGGGCCACGATCAGGATCTTCAAGACGTGAAAGAGATGATCGCTCGCGACCTGGTCGACCCGGAAGAGGCCCGTGCACAGTTCGAGGCGATCGAGCCCGAGCTCTACCGCTTCCCCGCGATCGACCCGACATCGTTTCGGGACGCGGTCAAAAGAGCTCTCCGCACAGACTGATTGGCGACTGATCGCATCGTGGAGTCGGCGGACGCCTGTTTGTGTCGATCGTTGTCAACCTGCGCACGGCATCAGCAGGAAGATTCGCGCGGAGTAGATGCTTCGGCCTGCAACGCTGGTTCGCCGTCAGCCGCCGATCGTCCGATCAAGCAGCGCGAACAGCTCGATGAAGTGCCGCTCGGCCGCCGCCTCATCGTAGGCGGCGGTGTCGCTCATCGTGTAGCCATGGGCGGCCCCCTCGTAGAGTTCTGAGCGGTATCGCACCCCGGCCTCCTCGAGGGCTTGCTCCAGCGCCGCTACGTGCTGGGGGGTCATGCTTGGGTCGTTGTCGGCGTAGCCGAGGTACACCTCGGCGGAGATCTCGCCGGCACTCAGGTGCGGACTGTCCTTGTCGTCGCTGACGAGTCCCCCGGTGTGGAAGGCGGCAAGCGCCGCGACGCGATCCGGGTAGTCGACGGTGATCCGCCAGCCGATGCGCCCGCCCAGGCAGTAGCCCGTGATGGCGAACGGCGGGCTTGCGAGCTCGCCGAGGTAGTCGAGATAGACCGCCCCGTCGCTGGCAATCCGCTCGGGCGTCAGCTCCGCCATGGCAGGCCTCAGCCGCGCGAAGAATGGATCCCGCTGTGCGGGGTCCTCCAGATCGGGCATCTCCATGTTTGCTGCCCGCCCGGCGCGATAGAGAACATTCGGGGCGAGGACGACGAACCCCCGCGCTGTGATGCGGTCGACCATCTCCTCGATCCGGGGGCGCAAGCCGAAGGCGTCCATGATGAACAGCACACCCGGGAGATTCCCGTCCTGCCCGGCGGGCCGCGAGAGATAGGCGTCCGCCACGCCGTCCTGGGTACTGATGTCGACCATCTCGCCATTCATCGTTTCCCGCTCCCATCGTCGCTGGTCGGAAGGCTGCACCTTAGTCGCCACAGATGGAGGAGCTCGAAATACGAGCGCCAGACCAGAAACCGGATCCGTGGCGCTGGTATGCGCATCAGAAGCATCGGCGTTCGTGTCTGGGAGTCGCCCCGTGGCGCTCACGCTACTGCTCCTCCTCGTCCGGAGCCGTAACCCGTCATCGCCCTTCTGGGCGGTCTACGGGGCGAGAAAGGGAGAGTGGACTGTCCTCAGCTGAGTGAGTTCCTCCTCCCGCTTCATGTGCACCTATCTGGCGCTATTCAGCCCACCAGTCGCGCTGGCCATCGACGTCTTCGCGCGGAGCCTCGCCGAGATTGGGCGCGCCGATGACGAGGATCTCGAGGCCCTCCGGCCCGGCCTCGTAGCCTCGCCACGTACCGGGCGGGACACGCACCGCGTCCCATTCCTTGAGCTCGACGATCTCGTCGTCGAGCTTCATCTGACCGCTCCCGCGCAGGACCACGTACACCTCCTCCTGCTTCTTGTGCGTGTGGCCATACGGAAAGCGATAGCCGGGCGGGACGCGCTGGTAGCTGAGGCCGGATTTCTCGAGCTCGAGCGCCTCGGTCGCCAAACGGAACTCCAGGTCCGGCGGGCCATCGAACCTGGACCCAACGTCCTCCAGGTCCACCTTGAGGTTCCTCAGAGTGAACGGCACGGC
>DATLSM010000062.1:0-8155 GCA_035534175.1 Solirubrobacterales bacterium
GGTCTGACCTATACCGCGCAGGGCATCGTCCTCGACCGGCTCACCGCCACGCAGCGCCGCATCCTCGAGCTGCTCGAAGTCGAGATCCCCTGGCCGGAGCGGGTGGGGTAGGTCTGCTCAGGTGCGGAAAATGGGCCTAGCGCTGATCGGCGACGCCGGAAACGATCCAGCGGGCTGCAATCGCGAAGCCGGCTATTCCAGATAGGGCGCGATCCAGGCGCTGTAGGGCCCGATGAAGTCTTGAGCGGCTGGTAGGACCAGCTTGACCGCTTCGTGCAGGCGGCCGGCTTTCACCGCCACATACTCATGCTCGATCGCCGACCTGGCTTTCTGGGCTCGCTTGAGGCGATTGCAGAGTGCGGCGCTGATCACCCCCGCTGCCTTCAGCGCATCGAAGGCGCGGGCGGCGTCGCCCTGGTGAGTTTTCGCGAGCTCCAACCCAGCCAATCTCAAGCCGTATTCGGCAAGCTCGACCACGTAGTTCTGCACCCGGCTGAAGGCCCGTTCGACAGCCTGGACTTTGTTGTAGGACTTGATCCCGGATTTCCGTTCGAAGGCCAGTTTGAACTCGGTCAGCTTGAAGTCCCCGCTGAACTCCTCCATCGCGCTTTGCAGCGCTTCAATCTGCAATGGCAGGTCCTCGAGGCGCGCATTCACTTCACTGCGCAGCTGCGCCGGTGTCTTCTTCTTAGCCATCAGCTCCGGGCGAGCAGCCGATCTACTCCCGCCAAGGCACGACGGCCGCGAGCGCGCTCATGTCGCCGAGCGCGCCGCGCCACTTGCTCGGCTTTTGGCTGCATCTCGGCCCAGCGCCCCTCGCGATCGACGATCACGCGGCCCTCGCGCAGGGCTTCAGCGAAAAGCAGAGGACTGGCTTCAGCCTCCTCGACGGTTAACGCATCCACTCTGCGCTCCAGCGCTCCTTCGAGCTTCAGCCCCAAATCGACGACGCGGACCAAAGAGGAATCGCGCAGCTCGACGATCAGGTCGACGTCACTTCCCTCGCCGTCGTCTCCCCGGGCGGCCGAGCCGAACAGCAGGGCGAAGCGCACGTTCTGCTCGGTTCGCAGCGCTTCACGCAGCGCCGCGAGAAGTTTCCACGAGCGACGTAGATACTGCTTCTCATCGCTGCCAAGCACTAGCTTTCGGGGCGTCGGGCGCTCCGCCCGCAGCGTTCCTTCGTTGAAGGCGCGACGCAGGGTTCGCTCGTTCGCACCGATCTGATTTGCCAAGAGCTTCAGCTCAGTCATGTGTCCATTGTAGACACTTTATGTGTCCGATCCGGTTCTTGTTCGCGGGTAGAATAGGTCGATGAAAGCTGCGAGCGTTGCTTATCCCTGAGCGCCGCTCGGCGGTTTGCCTTTTAGAACCGACCTAAAATCTGGTCAAGATGTCGCCGCCACTCCAGCTGCACTCAGAACGAAACGGCCGCGCTCGCGAGCTCAGCGTCGACGATCTCGCTCGCTTGGTCTGGAAGAAAATCGCCCGCGCCCGCGATTTCCGCTGGCTCTTCAAAGGCTCGCTGCAGCCCTACCGCGGCCTCGCCGAGGACCCCGAGCCGCCCTCGATCCCCGATGCCGAGGAATACCTCATCTCCCGCCTACGCGTCTCCGGTCTCGGTCGCGATCTCCTCAACAACGACGAGCCGTTCATCTCGCCGATAATGCCGACTGACCTCGACCTCCTGCTCGATCTGATCGAGCTGATCCACGCCGAGATCGTCGCAGAGCCGATCATGGTCGCGCCGCCTGATTGCACCGATATCGAGGGGTTCGATAAGGCCGCCGGTCAAGCTCTGTTTCGTGAGGAGATCAATCCGGTCCTCGGTCTGGCGAGCCCACCGCTTGAGCTGCTGCCAATCGGCCACGTGGTTGAGCTCGACGAGGGCCATCGCGCCCTTTACAGCGACCCGGTGCCTGACGGCACCGAGGCCGAGCTCCGTGGTCCGGTTGAGCATGCCCTCAGTCTCTTCCTCGGGCGCGGCGCCACCCTCGAGGACAAGCGGGCCGCGGTCAAGCAGCTCGCCGATGCCCTCGAGCATCTGCGCCCCGAGGTCGACGAGCAGCTGCTCTCCAAAGACGAGCGCGACCTCTTCCAGATCGCCAATCGCTTTGCGATCCGTCACAACAAACCCAACCAAAAGCGCGACTACGACAAAGGGGTCTGGCTCGACTGGATTTTTCACGTTTACCTGGCGACGGTCCGCGCCGTCCTCGGTGTCCGCGATCGCCCGGCCGGCACTCCCTGACTTCGCCTCCCAAAACTTTTCGCTTAGGTTTCGTTCCCTAGAGCGTTCCCTAGAGAATTCTGGCGATCTAGATTTGGCTTGCTAGAGCGCTAAAATGGCCGAGAATCGTCCGAGGTCGCCGGTCTCCAAAACCGGCGATTCCAGGTTCGAGTCCTGGCTGCCCCGTTTGGCGTGGTTGGCTTGAGGAGTGGCAATCCCGCTCTAGGAGCGGGATTGCGGGCCTCTCGGCTTCGGTTTTTCGAGAGGTCAATAGAAGTCAGCATAGGTCAAGATCCAACGACAGCCCGGCTGCGACATCGCTTGCTGACCCAGGTCAGTGGGCCTGTCGGCGCTGGTTGGTAGCGTCGTTCTATGGCACTTGCAACGAAACCGAGCTGGGCTGAACCGATCGCCTCGCGCCATCATCCGGTCGGTGCTTCAACCGGATACACGGGCGATCTTCGCGGCGATTGGACCGCTCAGATCGCCATGGCCCTTGAAGTCTCTCCATTTGCCGTGGAGCTCTCCGCGCTCTCAGAGCCGGAGTTGCCCTCCCTCGGTGAGTTCCCCTTGACCGTCGCCGATGAGGGCTTGTTTCGGCCGATACTGGAGCGTTGCCTAGACGTTCCGTGGATCTTCGAGGCTCCACCGCGCGGCTTGGTCTAGGGCCATGGAGTCAAGTGGGGCAAGTCCACTCACGGTTCTTCGGCCCAGCATTGACGCTCGCCGGGCCGTGAGCTGCCCGTCCGGCCCAAACGCCAAAGTTCCTGTCGTGGCGCCAAAGTGGCGCTAAACTGGCCCCCAGGAGGTTCAAGCCATGCCAAGCGTCCAGATCAAGAACGTTCCGCCCGATGTGCACCGAGTCCTGCGCGAGCGGGCCGCTGCCGCAGGGCAGTCGATGCAGGAGTACCTGCTTGCCCAGCTGACCCGGCAGGCCGAGGCGGAGACGCTGGAGGAGGTTCTAGACCGAGCTGGTGGTCGCGTTGGCGGCTCGCTTGGCCTTGACTTCGCTGTCGAGAGCCTCCGCGACGACCGCCAGCGCGCAGCGTGATCGTCGTTGACGCATCCGTACTCGCGCCAGCGCTCGCCGACGACGACACCGACGGCGCCCGTGCCCGCGAGCGTCTGCACGGCGAGCAGCTCGTCGCGCCGGAGTTGATCGACCTTGAGGTCGTCTCGACCCTGCGCCGCGCGTCAAGGGCAAAGAGGCTCGATGAGCGTCGCTCCGCACAGGCGCTCAGCGACCTCGCTGCCCTTCCCTTGCGGCGGGTGCCGCACTTGCCGCTGCTCGCCCGAGTCTGGCAGTTGCGCGACAACCTCAGCGCCTACGATGCCTCCTACGTCGCGCTCGCCGAGGCGCTCGGTACGGTCCTCGTGACGGCCGACGGAAGGCTTGAGCGAGCCGCCGGCATTCGCTGCGAGATCGCCGTCCTCAGCTGAGCAACCGCGACCCTTTTTATGACTCGCCTCGAGCACCCTCATGCGATCCGCGTTCTGGGGCGCGCATGGCTGCGAGTTCTTTGGCGCTGCTGGCATGACGGGGTCTCCTACGACCCCGTCAAAAACACGGCAACTTGCAACGGCTTCAACCCGAGGGGGGTTGACACAGGAAGTCTCAAGCCTGTGCGCCATCGAGCGCCGTGTCCTGCGCAGCCTCGGAGGCCCTCGGGGCGCCGAGCGCGCTGGGCACCAGGAGGCCGGCGAGGAAGCACAGGGTGAGGAACCCGGTGGCCATCAGGAAGGTCTCGGTGAAACCGGTGACCGTGGGGAGGCCTTTGGCGGTGCTCGAGGCGATGAAGGTCGCCGAGAGCTGACCACCCAGGGCTCCGCCGAGGGTTCGCATCACGGTGTTCATACCGCTGGCGACGCCGGTCTGGTGGCTTGGAACCGCCTGCACGATCAGGTTGCCGAGCGCCGCGAAGGCAAGCCCGATTCCTACACCGAGCAGGGCGGCGGCGAGGAGCAACTGCCAGGGTTCACTGTGGGCCAGGGCCAGCAGCGCGAAGGAGGCGGTGGAGAAGAGGGTCCCGCCCAGCAGGGCGACCCTGGAACCGAACCTGGCGGAGATTGCGCCCGCTCTGAGGCCGAGGATCGTCATCCCGATCGTGGCCGGCAGCAGGTAGAGCCCGGAGACCACGACGGATGCGCCGAAACCAAAGCCCGTGCTCGTCGGCAGTTGGGCGAACTGCGGGAAGACGATGAAGGAGGCATAGAGCCCGGCGCCGAGCAGGAAGGCCGCGGCGTTGGTGGTCCACACGCCGCGCAGGCGCATCATCGCCATGTCGACCAGCGGCGTCGAGCTTCGCACCTCCACCGCTATCCAGGCCGCGATGAAAGCGCAGCCCACCGCGAAAAGGCCGATTGCCTTCGCCGACCCCCATCCCCATTCGGTCGTCTGGCTGACGGCCAGCAGCGCGAGCGAGATGCCGAGTGCCATCAACGCTGCGGCCAGCCAGTTGATGCGGCCCGGGGTGCGGACCGGCGATTCGGGCACCAGACGCCAGGTGGCGATCGCCGAGATGACGACAATAACCAGCGGTATCCAGAAGAGCCAGTGGTAGTCGAGATGCTCGGCGATGACCCCGGAGAGGACGATCCCGACGCCGCCGCCGACTCCGAGGATCGCCGAAAGTAACCCGATCCCGCCGGCGACCTTCTCCGGCGGGAACTCATCGCGGACGATCCCGAAGGAGAGCGGAAAGATCCCGCCCGCCACGCCCTGGAGGACCCGCGCCGCGATCAGCAGGATCAGCGAGCTGGAGACCGCTGCGAGAAGGGTCCCGAAGGCGAGCACGACGAGGGTCCAGAGCAGCAACCGCTCCTTGCCGTGCATGTCGCCAAGCCGGCCGATGATCGCCGTTCCGACCGAGGCGGCGAGCAGGTAGCCCGTGAGCAGCCAGGTGATGCCCGTCTCGTTGGTGTGGAGCTCGTGCTCCATCGTCGGCAGCGCCGGGACCACAAGCGAGCTCAGCATCGCGTAGGCCAGCCCTCCAAGGGCGAGCACGGCCAGCGTCAGATTAGGGTGGGTGCGGTCTGCGGTCTCGGAGGCCATCAGTGGGGTGGATGAGGCCTGGTCTCGGACCTCGATCGAGAAGGGAATACGGTAGCGATGCCGATAGGCTCGCGAGATGCGGCGACCATGGTTCACCTGTCAGCCGGTTGATGAGTCCTTCTTCGAGACGGCGCCAGTGCGGCTGCGGTCGAAGTTCGATGTCCGGCTGTCTGCGGCGAAGGTCTGGGAGGAGCTGACCGGCGACGATGCGCTCTCCTGGTGCCGGATTCTCCAGGATGTCACCTGGACGTCTCCTCGGCCCTTCGGCGTCGGTACAACGAGGGCGGTGAATGCGCTCTGGGGAGCCAATCTGCTCAAAGAGCGCTACTTCCTCTGGGAGGAGGGGCGCCGCCATTCCTTCTGCCTGCTCCAGTCCACCGCGCCGCTGTTCCGCAGCCTGGCCGAGGATTATCTCGTCGAGCCGACCTCGGAGGACGCCTGCCGGTTCACCTGGACTATCGCGCTTGAGCCGACCCCGGCGGGTCGGCTGAGTACTCCGCTGAACCGGATGCTGCTGAAGACGCTCTTCACCGACACCGCGCTCCACTACGGGCTTTCGCCGAGCGCGCTCGCTCAGACGCCCTGAGGCCGGCCCTTCAGTCCCGCCGCGGTGGCGGCGTCGCCTCCTCGGGTGAGATCCCGAACTTCCGCTGGTAGGAGGAGTTGAGCTCCGCCCATTGGCCGGACGAACGGGGGCCGTCCTCGGGCGCTGAGTCGGCGCCGCCAAGCGACTCGGCGAGATTGGCGAGGCAGACGTGCCAGCCGGCGCTGTCACGCGCGGCCTTCAGGCGGTCCTCGAAGGTGTGGACGAGGATCAGGACTGAGCCGGCATCGTGAGGGCGGATCTCGAAGCGCAGGTGGTTGAATTCCGCTCCGTCGGCGGTCCAGGTGTAGCCGAGCAAACGCGGCGGGTCATAGTCCGTGACCTCGCCGTCGGGCAGCTCGGCGATATGGCCTCCCGGAACGTAGACCACGCGGCCGCCGGTCCTGGGCTCAAAGCGGGCGGGGGTGGGATGCCAGGCCATCTCCTCCGCCGGCTCGGTCAGGGCCCGCCAGACCCGCTCGGGCGGATGGGGCAATACCCGTTCGAAGCGCAGGGCCGGCCTGCCGTCTCGTTCCTCCAGAACTGCGTCCGCAGCAGTGGGCATCTCAGTCCTCCTCGTTCAGGTGACGTTCGAGCGCGTCGAGGCTGCCGTGCCAGAGCCGTTGATAGGGCGCGATCCAGCCGAACAGCTCCAGCATCCCCTCCGGTCGCAGCTCGTACATGCGACGCTGGCCCTGCGGTCGGGCCCGCACGATCTTGGCCTGCCGAAGGATCCGCAGGTGGCGGGAAACGTTGGGCTGGCTGAGGCCGGTTCGGTCGGCGATCTCGCCGACCGAACTTGATCCTTCGATCAGCAGGTCGAGGATCCCTCGTCGGGAGGGCTCGGCCACCACCTCAAATACGGTTTCCATCGCCTGTATTCAATCAGATACTTATATAAGCGCCTACATCTATCTAGCCGAAGTCGGCGGCAGCGGCTAGTGGCCGCGACGATGACTTCGAGCTAAGTGCTCTGGCTCAGAAGCTCGCCGACGTATTCGGTCAGGCAGCCTGGGCGGCGTGTGGGTCTAGATGAGTGGTGCGTATCCGGTTGATTCCGTCTGAGGCGATTCGTAGCTTCGCCGGGTGCCGCGGCCCGCATACCCTCTGAGCATCTTGGAGTTCCAAGAGCGGTTTGCGACGGAGGAGGCGTGCCGAGAGTACCTGTTCGCCTCGCGCTGGCCGGACGGGTTCATCTGCCCAACATGCGGCTCCGCTCGCGCTGGCAAGATGCACCAGCGTCGGCTGCTGTGGCAGTGCAAAGAGTGCGGCCAGCAAACCTCCGCTACGGCCGGGACGGTGATGCACGGGACCCACACGCCGTTGCGGACCTGGTTCTGGGCGGCCTATCTGGTCGCGACGCACCATCCTGGAATCTCCGCCAAGCAACTGCAGCGTCAGCTCGGCCTCTCGCGCTATGAGACCGCGTGGCTGATCCTGCAGAAGCTGCGCCGGGCGATGGTCACCCCCGAACGTGAGCTCCTGAAACGCGAGGTTGAGATCGACGAGTTCTGGCTCGGAGGCTACGAGGAGGGCCTCAAGGGCAGCCGCCAGCGCGGCAAGAAGGCGCTCGTCGGGGTTGCGATCGAGGTCCGCGGCGCTGGCTCCGGGCGCCTGCGCCTGGGAGTGCTACCCGACTCCTCCGGGCCGGCGCTGCGTGACTTCACCGTTGCGACCACGGCGTCGGGCGCGATCGTCCACACCGACGGGCTGCAGTCCTATCGCGTCTTGCCCGGACACGGTTACGAGCACCGACGCCGGCCCCAGGGCACCGCCGCCCCCGGCGAGCAACTCCTGCCCCGCGCCCACCGCGCGATCTCGAACCTCAAGGCCTGGATGCACGGCACCCATCGCGGCGTCTCCGACGAGCACCTGCCCGTATACCTCGACGAGTACGTCTTCCGCCACAACCGGCGCGGCACTCCGATGGCAGCCTTCCAGACACTGCTTGGACTCGGCGCGGTCCACCCGCCCACTACCTACCGTCAGATCACCCGCCAGGCCGCCTGAGACCAAACGGAATCAACCGGATACGCACCACCGGAGTAGAGCAGGCTATTTCTTGACGAAGGGACCGGTGATAGTGCCCCGGAGGACGTCGGTGCCGGTGTAGGTGGGGGCGCTCTTGCGCTGTTTCGCCACCGCCAGCGCGGCGGCGAGAGCGGTGTTCTTGGTGAGCGAGATGTCGATCTGGTCAAAGGCGCCGCTGGCCAGGTAGGCGATCACTTCGGAGGGCAGCGGGTATTGCGCCGCAAGCTTGCCGGACTTGCCGACTTTGGTCGCCGCCAGTGGG
>DATLSM010000063.1:0-2078 GCA_035534175.1 Solirubrobacterales bacterium
GCGTCTGACCGGCCCCAATGCGATCCCAGATTTCAGTCTTCTCGGACTCGGTGAATGCCCGCCGTCTCCTCATGGCACCTCCTGCGCGCAGTGATCATTCGCTGCTCGCACAAGGTGTTGCTCTCACTCCCTGAATCCAAGCGTGAAACACGACACTCCCTCCCCAGCCACCCCAGCCAACATGTCGTGAAACACGACACTCTCTCCCCAGCCACACCCCAGCCACAGTCGGCGGCAATGTGTTTCCCAAGTCGTTCTGTTCGTATCACTGGGACTGAGCGAGCAAGAAATCGAAGGTGGTCCGAATGAATTCGTCCATTGGAGCGCGATCACCGATCAACTTCGCGCGCGTCGCGGCCCCCTCATAGCCGTCGACGAGATAGCGCCCCAGGGCCACGACATCCGCGCTCGTCGCGAGCTGTCCAGCCTCCTGCGCTTGAACGAGCGCCTTGGTCACCGCCGCGCTCCAACTGTCGAGGGCTTCGGTCACGGCACTCGCAATCTCTGTGCTGTGTGGGGCGAGCTCGGTCGCGAAGTTGCCGAGCAAGCAGCCCTTGCGGACCCCGCAGCTGACGTTCTGCTCGATGACCGCCTCGAAATACCTTCGGATCCGCTCAAGTGGAGTCCCATCGCCTGAGAAGATGTCGCTCGCGCCGACCTCGTCCACGTAGGCGCCGACGAGGCGGCTGTACGCGTGCACGACCTCGATCCCCAGCGCCTCCTTGCTCGCAAAGTGGTTGTAGAAGGATCCCTTCGGCACGCCGGCCGCCTCGACAATGTCCTGGACGCTGGAACCGTTGAACCCGCGCGTGTGGAACACGTCCACGGCGCTCTCGATGAGCTGATCCCTTACGCTGGCTCGCGGCACTCCCCCACTATCTCAGGTTTTGGTAAGATGACCGGTCATATTGGACTCGCGAGGCAGATCGCATCCCGCTACCCCGCCGTTCCCCGACCGCAAGGAGGTCTCCCATGCCGATGATCGACGTCTTCGCCTCAGAAGGCATCTTCAAGGACAAGCACATGCTCGCCCAGGATCTCGCCAGGGCGGTCATGCGCTGGGAGAAGGTGCCCGACCTCGCCTTGTTCTCCGAGAACACCGCCGCGTTCATCCACGACCTGCCTGCTGAGGCCATCTCGAATGCGGCCGGAGACAGCGATTACGTCCGCGTCCAGGTGCTCACCCCGGTCAACGTCCTTGATCGCGAGAAGCAGCTCGGTGTCGTCAAGGAGCTCACGGAGATCGTCGTCGCGGCCGCCGGCGACCCGAGCCTGACGGATCGCACCTGGGTACTGATCACCGAATCGCCTGAGGGCGGCTGGGGCATCGACGGCCATGCCAACACCAGCGACGACATCGTGGCTTCGGCGCGGGCGGCGCTGCAGGCGAAGGTCGGGTGAGTGAGCTAACGGCCGAGAGCGCTGTGGCTGATGAAGGCAATCGGGCTCACTGAGTTCGGCGGCCCCGAGGTTCTCAGGGTCGTCGACCCCCCCCGGCGCGGGCGAAGTGCGCATCCGAGTGCATGTGACCTCGGCCTGTCCAAGCCGTCAAGAGACATTGACGGATACTCGCCTGGCCCGGCCTTCCACAGCTAGCTGCTCGGCGTGACCCGCGCTCGCGGGTCGCGTCCCGTAAACGCCACGAAGCGCTCCCAGTCGTTGGCGCCGGGAGGTGGCGGTACCTCGGCGCCAAAGGGGGCACCGGGACCCACCATGTCCCGGAACTCCTGCTTGATGAAGGCGTACGCCCCACTCAGTGCTGGCGCGGCGAGGGTGGAGGCGAGTCGATCTATCTGTCCAGTGGCCCGGGCCAGGTCCCACGCGTGGGCGGCTAACTCGAGGAGATACATGTCGATGAGGGCGGCCCCCGTGTACTGCTCACCCCAGGGCATGGTTGCCGTTGTCACTAGGCGGGTATCGTCCGCCCACGCCGCCGCCGCCTCCTGGGCGGCGCTCCGCAGCCGGTCGGGCGCCTCAGTCAGCTCCACGTGCGGCGATGCGTCCCCTGACGGAGGCGCTTGCCCGCGGCCGAGGGCGGCAGCTCGGTGCCCGGCTTCGACGACGTGGTCGATCAGCCC
>DATLSM010000064.1:0-2411 GCA_035534175.1 Solirubrobacterales bacterium
CCCTCGGCCCAGATGCCGCCAGCCTCGTCGGCCTCCTGCCCGATCTTGCCGTCGAGCGCCTGAACCACCTCCAGCACGGTGATCTCCTCAGCCGGCGAGGCCAGCGTGTAGCCGCCTTTCATCCCGCGGTGACTGGTCAGCAGACCGGCACGGCGCAGGGTCGAGAAGAGCTGCTCGAGGAACTGGTCCGGTATGTCGCGGCGCTCGGCGAGCTCTTTGATCGGCACCGGCCGCTCGCCGGAGCGCGCCAGCTCGGCCAGGGCAACGACGGCGTAGCGGGACTTCGAGGTGATCGAGATCACGCTTCCTTTCTACCGTACGATCCGGACTCGGCTGGGCTAGGATCGGCGAAGAAGGCTCCCGGTCGGAGCGGAGCCGACGCTGAACCAGAGAAGATCGGAAGCAGTCCTGAGCGAGCGCCCACACTGCCTTGTGATCGACGGCCACCCACTCGTCCGACTTGGGGTGCGCGGAGTGCTGGAGGACGGGTTCGAGGTGCAGGAGTCCGCCAGCCGCGAGGAGGGCCTGGACCTGATCCGCGACATCGGCAGCTTCGATGTGGCGATCGTCGACCTGCGCTGGAGCAATGGCGGCGAGCCGCCGCTGAGCGGCAACGACGCGATCCGCGCCCTACACAGAACCGCGCCGAGCCTCGGCATAGTCGCCCACGGCGATCGCCCCGAGCGCCACATAGCGACCGCCGCTCTGCAGGCCGGCGCCATCGCCTACGTGGCCCGCACCGCCGGAGCCCAGGAGCTGCGTCGCGCGGTCGAGTCGGCCCTGGCGCAGGAGACCTTCCTCGACCCGGCCGTCCCCCCCAGGGGGAGCCGGGGACGCCTGACCCGCCGCCAGCGCCAGATCCTCCAGCGTCTTGCCAACGGCGAGTCCACCACGATCGCCGCCCGGGAGCTGGACCTCAGCGAGGAGACCGTCAAGACTCACACCAAGAACATCATGTCCCGCCTCGGAGCCCGCAACCGCACCCACGCGGTTGCCATCGCCCTGAGGGAATCACTGATCGAGTGAGCAAACAGCGGGGCTCACGGTGATTCTCGGCGAGGGGGCTGTTGGCGCGTTGCCGCCATCCCGGAGGGCAGGCGGGGCGAGGGCGGTTGATTTAGATCCAACCGCAATCTCTTGCGGTGAGGACCGCCTGGGCGCGATCGACGGCGCCGATCTTGCCGTACACGTTGTGCAAGTGGGTGCGGATCGTGGATACCGAGAGCTGCATCTCGCCGGCGATCTGCTTGTAGACCATGCCCTCCGAGAGGTGCCTCAATACGTCAAGCTCACGCGCCGAGAGAGGGCAGGGCTCGGTGCTGCGGCCCGCCTCCTGGCGCCGATAGGGAAGCTCGTAGAGCAGCTCACGCAGGCCGTCGTCCCCGAGGCCACAGCGCTCGGCGGCGCTGCGCAGCCGCTCCGGCGAGATGGCCTCGCCCAGGGCGTAGTGGGCCACCATGTCCGCCGCCGCGATCATCGCCGCCAGCCCCTCAGCGTCGTCGGAGTGGTGGCGCTCGATCGCCACCGCGAGCCGCGTCGGGACGTTCCAGCGCCGGGCGAGGACCCCGCCGACCAGGGCGTGGTCGATGCCCAGCTGCTCGCGCTCCTCTCGCACCCGCTGCTCGGGGGTACGGGAGAGGGCGTCGAAGAAGGTCTTGTAGCCGGGGTGCAGGCGCGAGATGACCAGGCGCCCGATGTCGTGGATCAGCGCCGCCACGGCCAGCTCGTCTCGCTCCGACCAGCCCACCGCCCGGCCGATCTCCTCCGCCGCGCGCTGGGTGGCCAGGGCGTGGATGCGGAAGCGCTCTGGCTTCAGCTCCCAACCGCCGTTGGACTCAAAGAAGTCGAAGCTCGGCGCGGTGCCGGCTATCGCCAGCAGACCGGATGGCTTGAGGACCTCGACCGCGTCGGGCACCCCGACCACCCCGCCGGCCACCAAGCCGGCGCGGTTGGCGAAGCGCAGGGCCGAGATCGCCAGGCCGACATCGCCCTCGACCGCGTCGATCAATTCGCCGACGCGCGCGGTCTCGGCCGTCGCGGCGCGGATCACCCGCTCGCGCGACTCGATCAGGACCGGGAAGCGCTCGACCGCCTCGAAGGCCTCGGCCAAACGGCTGCCGGGGGCCGGGCCGGGCTTTGCGCCGGGGTCCTTGACCGGGACATCATGCGAGATGACTTTTCCGTTGCTGTGGGTGGTTGTAAACGCCATCCGCGATGCTCATCGGCAGCGGAGGACGTTCGGTTTAGCTTTCCACCGCGAGAATGGCGCTCTAGCTGTCGTGCCCCAAGACGTCCCGAACGCGAGCCATAGGCGGGCGGTTGCCGAGAGCTGAATGGCGTCGGCGCTCGTTGTAGTAGGCCAGCCAGTGTGGCAGGGCGGCTCGCCGGTCGGCGCTTGAGCGGTAGCTGAG
>DATLSM010000065.1:0-3528 GCA_035534175.1 Solirubrobacterales bacterium
AAGCTCTACGACGTGGGCGTCGACGGAGGGCTGCGCTGGAGCGCTGGGCCGTTCCAACAGGAGGAGTTCTCGTCCCCTGCCATCACGGCCGATGTCGTGGTGGTGGGCATCGACGACGACCTCCAGGTCCGCAGCCTCCAGTGTGAGGGAGAATCGAAGCGCCCCTGGGTAGCGAGAAAGAAATTGCCCCCACCTTTCCCACGAACGTGAAGCTCCGGAGCCGCCATAGGCCGACGGCTCCGGAGGGAAAGGTGATTCGCTTGGAACTCTTCGAGACCATCCGCCTGTGGCATGCCCAGGGGATGGCGACCCGGCAGATCGCCCGTCGCCTCGGGGTCTGTCCCAAGACCGTCCGCCGCCACCTCGCCAAGATCGATGGCGGCGCGCTGGCTCCCCAGCGGGCGACTCCGCCCTCAATGCTCGAGCCCTTCCTCGATCGCCTCGCCGAGCTCACCGCCGCCGGGCGCACCGCCTGGAGCATCTACGAGGAGCTGCAGGGTGCGGGATTCTCGGGCTGCTACGATACCGTCAAGCGCGCCGTCCGGCAGCTGCGCCACCGAGATCCCAAGGTCTACGAGCGTCTGGAGCATCCCCCCGGGGCGGAGGCCCAGGTCGACTTCACCGAGCTCTCGCGCGTCGAGCACCAGGGGCGGCGCGTGCGAACGTGGTGTTTCCAGATGATCTGGCCGCACTCGCGCTGGCGCTACCTGGAAGTGGTGCTCGATCAGACGGTGCCCACCTTCCTGGGCTGCATCCAGCGCGCGATTCAGGCTAGCGAAGCGATTCCCCAGCGTCTGGTACCGGACAACCTCACCTCGGCGGTCTTGCGCCGTCAGATGGGACTGCGCCCCTACCAGCGCGACTTCGCGACCTTCTGCGCTCACTACGGCATGGCTCCCGCGCCGGCGCGGCCGCGCACGCCTACCGACAAAGGGAGCGTCGAGCGCGGCAACGGCACCCTCAAGCAGTTCCTGCGCGGGCGCCAGCTCACCACTCTGGAGGACCTGAGGCAAGCCGTCAGCCACCATCAGCGCGCCGTCAACGCACGGCCTCACTCTCAGACCGGGAAGGTTCCCGACGACCTGCTCGCGCTCGAACGCCGCGGCCCGCTTCCCGAAGCCTATCCGCTCGCGCGCTGGTCGGAGCACCGCGTGCGCAGCGACTGTCATGTGCAGGTGCTGCGCAACTTCTACTCGGTGCCCTATCGCCTGGCCGGCAAGAAGGTCGTCGTGCGCGTAGACGACGACCAGATCGTCGTCTACGATGAGCTGATCGAAGTGGCCCGCCACCCGCGGTGCGGCGGCCGGGGAGAGACCCGCACCGATCGTGCCCACTATCCGGCCCACAAGCGCCTGGCCACTCAGGAGATCCGCGCCCAACGCGTTGCCCGGGTGCGCGCCGTCGGCCTTGGGGCAGCGCAGTTCCTCCACGGACTCAACCAGAGCCGGGAGTACGTCCATCACGATCTCATGCTCGGCTTGCTGCGGCTCATCGATCGCCACGATCCCGCCGTCGTCGAGCTCGCCTGCCGGCGCGCCGCCCACTTCGGCAACTACTCCCTCCTCGCGCTCCAGCAGATCATCGACCGCCGCCTCTATGAGCTCCCGCTGGACGACTTGAGCATCGAACCAGCTCATGCTCCACCTGCGTTGGAGATCGTCCGTCCCCTGCAAGCCTACGCCGCCATCTTCGGAGGGCTGACATGCTGACCCAGAAACTACGCCGCCTGCGCCTGGCCCATGCCTCCACCGTCGTGGAGGCGCACCATCAGATCGCACTGCAAGAGAAGCTCGGCTACCTCGAGTTCCTCGAGCACCTGGTCGATGACGAGCTCCAGAGCCGCGACGAGAAGGGGTTGCACAAACGCATGCGCGCCGCCCACTTCCCCGTCGTCAAGACGCTCGAGGAGTTCGACTTCTCGTTCCAGCCGAAACTCGATCCACTCCTCATCAAGGCGCTGGCCACCGCCGACTTCATTGCCAAGCACGAGAACGTGCTCCTTATCGGGCCGCCCGGCGTCGGGAAAAGTCACGTTGCCACCGCGCTCGCCGTCAAGGCCTGCATGCGTGGCTACTCCGTGCTCTTCACGACGATCCAGCACTTGGCCTCGCGGTTGAGCGCCGCGATGGCCGACCTCAGCATCGAACGGCTCATCACTCAGTTCGCCGATGCCGATCTCGTCGTCCTCGACGAGCTGGGCTTCACCCCGCTCAACAAACTGGCCGCCGACCAGATCTTTCGGATCGTTTCCGAACGCTACGAGCGCGGCTCGATCATTATCACGTCCAACAAAAGCTTTGAGCAATGGGCCGAGATGTTCGCCGATCCCATCCTCGCCACCGCCGTTCTCGATCGCCTCGTCCACCACGCGCACATCATCCCCATCGTCGGGGAGAGCTACCGGACCCGCGCGCAACGCGCAGAAGCGGGAGCCAAGACAAAGCCCGCCAAATCAGTCACTTAGGGTGAGGGCGATTCGACTCTCGAACCCGGGGGCATTTCGCTTCTCGCTCACACGCGGCCAAGGAGGAGCTCAGCTACAGCGACTTCCTCGAGACGGGGCTGCGGCTCGAGCAGCAGGCTCGCCAGACACGGAGTAGCACCTTGCTCACACGGATCGCCGGCTTTCCCGCGATCAAGACGCTCGACGACTACGATTTCGCCTTCGCCAGCGGGGCCCCCAGGCAGCTGCTTATGGAACTGGCCACGCTCTCGTTCGTCGAGCGGGCCGAGAACGTGGTGCTCCTGGGACCCTCGGGCGTCGGGAAGACCCATCTCGCCATCGCGCTGGGCTATAAGGCCACGCAGGCGGGGATCAAGACGCGGTTCATCTCCGCCGCCGACCTGATGCTCCAACTCGCTTCCGCGCAGCGGCAAGGGCGCCTGAAGGAGTCGCTACGGCGAGCGGTCCAGATGCCCAAGCTGCTCATCATCGACGAGATCGGGTACCTGCCCTTCGGCCGCGAAGAGGCCAACCATTTCTTTCAGGTCATCGCCAATCGCTACGAGCGTGGCTCGGTGATCATCACCAGCAATCTGCCGCTGACCCAGTGGGACCAGGCCTTTGCTGGCGATGCGACCATGACGGCGGCGATGCTCGACCGGCTCCTCCATCACGCCCATGTGGCGCTCATCAGTGGCGACAGCTACCGCCTCCGCGAGCGGCGGAAGGCGGGAATCAGTCTGCCGCCAATCCCTACAGAGCTCGGGGTGGGTCAGAATTAAATCGGCGGCCTGGGGTTAGGGTGGGTCACTTTTCAGTCGGCGTTGACACCAACTCCCCGATCTTGGCTTGAAGCCGCCGAACCTCGGCACGATGCTCGACATCGGGGCCCTCGCGGTTGACCCTGTGGTCGTCGGACGTGACGTTCGAGCGCAAGGGATGCGCGTGTCGACCCGCCGCTCCAAGATTGGCGCGATGGGCGCGGCCGCGAGGCTGAGATCGCCCGCCAGGAGGAAGAGGCTCGCTGGCCCAGTGCGCGCGCTGCGCCCCTAGCTCCAGGCGGCCGCCGATCTGGCTGCGTACGT
>DATLSM010000066.1:0-4804 GCA_035534175.1 Solirubrobacterales bacterium
CCCCGACGGAAAGAGCCGCCCGCCCCCACCGCTCCACCTCGGCCTACGGCCTCGGCTACGCGGTGGGGGCGGTGCTGGTGCGTCTCATACCTGGGGAATTCCTGTGATCCGATGTGGGGAGCTTTGCGTGATCACGCGCACCATTCCGCGCATCGAGTACAGCGGCTAATTCTAATGCCCCAATCTCTCCCCATTTCTTCGAAAAAAAGCCGCGACGCCAGGTGCGCTTGACAGAGAGAGCATCCCCGGTGCGCTGCTTGAGAGGGTCGCCAAGCTGGGCTACCTGCCCGTGCTTGCGTCGAAACGCTCTGCAAGCATTGCCGAGATGCCCGATCTGATCGACCGCCTCGAACGAAGGATCCGTCGCCACCTTTTGGACACGATGCCGCCAGACCCCAGCGGAGAGCTCGCCGCGATGCGCCTGGACGAGTTGCTTCTGGTGTACGGCAACTGGCGCAGTCGGCTTGTTTCAATTTCTCGCCGTCCGCGGTCACTTCTACCGTTTCGAGCGATCCATTTCGAATCACCTTCAAGGTGAAGCCTCCTGAGTAGGGAATGCGGTCATTGGCACCCGCATTTTCCCTGTTCAGGCGGCGGATTCAGATGCTCAGGCGGGCCTGTGTGGTGGGGCTTGGCGCAGGATCTGGGCTACCAGCGCTACCCATACATACGCGACCGCCGGCAGCTACCCGGTGAAGGTGACAAGCGCTGACGTGCTCGGCAACACCACAAGTGCCTCGGCGACGATCACGATTGCGCCTGCGGCAACGACGGTGCCCACCAAGAGTGCCGCCTGCGTCGTCCCCAAGCTGAAGGGTAAGAAGCTCAAGGCAGCCGGTAAGGCTCTGACCAAGGCTGACTGCAAGCTCGGCAAGGTCAAGGGAAATAAGAGCAAGTCGGCCAAGGTCGCCAAGCAGAGCCCAAAGCCGGGCAAGGTGTTGGCGCCGGGCGCCAAGGTCAACGTCAAGCTGGGCGGGTAGGTCTCCGCCCGCCGCATCGAATCCAAGGAAGCGCCTGCAACAATGTCTGAGCGATGAAGGTCCACACCCCCACCGCTGCATCTGTCGAGAAGGGCAAGCTGCGCTTCGGCCAGTAGCGCTCAGATCGTTGAGAAGTCCAGGCTTGAGGGTCGGTTCGCACCGGGGCGACCTGGCCGGCGAAGTCGCGCAGGTAGCAGCGGCCTCTCGGTAACCGTGCAGGCACTGCGCCGCGGCCGCTCGACCCCGTGCGGGCCGAGCAGCAACAGCGGCGGTTGAGCCGTAGCGAGGCCGTCGCACGCCCTGAAGTTTGAGACCTCGTCGACGTTGGCTGTTAACGTATCCGCTATGACCAGTGACGCCACGCCCGTCCTCGGCCGGGTACTGCGAGAGGCCCGCCTCCGCGCCGGCGTCTCCCAGGGTCAGCTCGCGATCCGCACCGGGATCGCCGCGCCCTCGATTAGCCGCATTGAGAACGGCCACGAGTCGCCATCCTACGAGCGCTTCGCCACCTGTCTGCGGGCCCTTGGCTACGAGCCCAGCGTTGAGCTGCACGGGCTCTCCGGCAGCCGGGCTGACCCCGTCCATCTAGCCGCCGAGGCGCAGCTGACTCCGTCCCAGCGCCTGGAGAGCCTCTTCGAGTGGATGCGCTTCGGCGACCGGCTCGCCCGCGCCGAGCTGCGCCCGATCGTCGATCGGCAGGGCTGAGCATGCTTGAAGACCTGCCCTCCGAGCTCGATCGCGGTCCGCTGGACCCGGTGCGGATCTTCGAGGCCCTCCAACGCCACCAAGTCGAGTACCTGACGATCGGCGGCGTCGCGGTCAACGCCCACGGTCATGTCCGTAACACCCGTGACGTGGACATCCTGATCGAGTGGAGCGCGGAGAACATGGCTTGCCTGGCTCGCGCCCTAGAGGAGCTCGACGCGAGGCTCTTTGGCGTCGATGCCGACCTCCTCGACGTCGACCTCCGTGATCCCGACGACCTCTTAAACGGCGGCAACTTCACTCTGCGCACGGCCGCGGGCGGCCTTGACCTCTTCGACCCCGCCGAGATCCCTGGCGGGCGCCCCTACGAGGAGATGCGCCCTCGCGCCGTGGAAGCCGTCGTGCAGGGCGTCTCGATTCGTGCCGTCGGCTTCGACGACCTGATCCGTTTAAAGAGAGAGTCCGGCCGCGACCGCGACCTCGAGGACGTAGCCACCCTCCTCGCCGCCCGCGGCGGCGGGCGCCAAGCGCCAGATGCGGGCGGCTAGGGCTTCGCTCGGAGGCCTACGGGGCGGGCAGGTGCAGATTCCACCCCCCGCCATCGCGCTTGAAGAGTCGGCGGTCATGGATGCGGTTCGCGGCTTCTCTCCACAGTTCGACTGCGCCCGGCCGCACTCGCAGCGCACCCCAGTCCTCGGGGCAGGCTGGCCGCGGCTCCTCCGGGGCCGGGCAGAAAGCGGGCCCACCGTTGAAGCCGTAGGTGGGAAGCGTTTGGCATCGCCTGGCCAGGTCAGCCTGCCTGCTTGAACCTGCCGGTTCGGGTTCATATCTGCGCTCCCTGGCGATTACGTGAAGCGCTAACCCTCAGGCACTAGCATTAGCAACATGGCGACCGCCGTGAAGAAGCTTGACCTTGAGGTTGGCGAGATAATCGAAGTAGCCGGTCGTCGCTACGAGGCTGTTCCCGATCGGGAGGGCAATCTTGTCCTCGAGCCGGCGATCAGGCCGATGGCCGAGCTTGACGAGTTGTGGGGCACGAAACCTGCTTCGGCCGAGGATTTCGAGCGGCTGACCGCTGAAGATCCGACCGACGACGAGGGTTAGGGCGTCGGCGGGCGCTGCCTCGCCCACCTTGCGGTAACGATTCCGGCAGGCGCATATCCGGCGCGCGTGGTTTCGCCAGGACAGAGGCTGCCGCCGGTCTCCGTAGAGTTCCGTGAGCCGGTCTGGGAGGAAGAGGTGCGTCGCCTGAACGAGAGATCTCCCGGCCGTCTTCAAGCCGAACGCGCCCGCCGGGAAATCGAAGCTGGCAGGGAACCGCTCAACTGGAAACGGTGTGAGGCGGAGGGTTCTGACCAGACGATGCTGACTGGCTGTCGCAAGCTCTACGTGCCGCTCGATGCCGAAGGCGCTTCCGCGGCGCCGTTCGGCTTCGTCTTCCGGCTCAGCCAGAACTCCGAGGGCGGGCTCTCTTGGAACCTGATCGCCTTCGGCGAGCGCCACCCCGACAACCAGCAGACCCGCAGTGTCTATGAACGCGCCCACAAGCGGCTTCACGGTCGGTATCCCTATCCCGCTGGCTTCTGAGCACTGACCAGCTCGACGATCCCCAGCTTGGAGCGTTTGACCTGGTCGACTGTGAACCCCTCGGCCTCCAGGTGCTCCAGCGGCTCCCGCGTCAGGTGGTCGCCGCCGAAGCGAACCGCCAGCGGCTCGATTAGCTTCTCGACGCCTCTCACAACCCCAACCGGGCTCCGCACGTGCTCGGCCAGGACGAACTTCCCGCCACCTCGCAGTACCCGCTTTGCCTCTCGCACCGCCGCTCGGTCGTCGGGAATCGTGCATAGAGAGTAGGTGCAGATCACCGTGTCGAAGGACTCATCGGCGAACTCCAGAGCCTCGGCGTCACCGAGGCGAAGATCGACCTCGCGGCCGAGCTCCTCGGCTCGCTCGCGCGTGATCTCGATCATCGGCGGGCTCAGCTCGACCCCGGTCAGGCGAATCTCGTCGGGATAGAAGGACAGGTTGCGGCCGGTGCCGATCGCGATCTCCAGCACCTCGCCGCTGGCCTGCGCGCAGACCCACTCCCGGTTGCCGGCGAAGAGAATCCGGTCCCAACGGCCCATCGTCCGGTCGAACTTCGGCGCTTCCTTCTCATAGATCCGCCGGATGCGCTCGGTCTCTGCGGAGTGAGGGCTCTCCGTTGTCTCGCTCAAGAGCTCGGACCCTCGAATCGGCGGTGCACACGGCTCCTCAGCTTTCCGATCATGCCCATGCCGAAGATGCACACCACGCAGACCGCCAGTCCGATCGCGCAAACCGCGATGCCCATCAGCTTCTCCTCATTCCGATAATGCTCATTATCTGAGTAGCCTACCCTATCGAGAGCGATGAGCAGCGAGGCCGAGACCAGAAAGCAGCGACAAGAGCGCACCCGAACCGAGCTGATCGAGGCCGCCGGCCGGGTCTTTGCCCGGCGCGGATACTACGGCGCCAGCGTCGAGGAAGTCGCCGCCGAGGCCGGCTACACCACCGGAGCCGTCTACTCGAACTTCAAGGGCAAGGAGGAGCTGTTCCTCGCCTTGAGCGATCACGAACTGGAAAAGCGCCTCGTCGATTATCGCGCCGTCCTCGACGCCCTCGACTCACCGCAGGGTGTCGAGCAGGCGGCCAGCGAGCGCTTCGGGGACTTCATCCGCGACGATCCCGACTGGCCGCTCCTTTACTTCGAGTTCTGGGCCTACGGGGCGCGGAACCGAAAGCTCCGCGGCGAGTTCGTCAAGCAACGCTCAGTAGAGGTGAAGATCATCGCCGAGGCGATAGAGCGCCAAACCGCTGCGGCCGGGGTCCATTTGCCCCTACCGGTCGAGCAGGTCGCGGTTGGCATTGGCGCTCTTATCAATGGCCTCGCCTTCGAGCGAGTCCTCGACCCTGACTCGGTTCCGGACGATCTCTTTGGCCTGATCGTCTCGCGCCTCATCGTTGGGCTGCTGACCGACCTTGGCGGCGCTGAGGACACGTAGGGCTCCGCTCATCTCTGGGGCGCCTGGCCAGCCCGCTCAGTGGACATGGGCCGTGTGACTTGCGTCGCCGTGGCTGCCGATGTGGGGAGCGGGGTC
>DATLSM010000067.1:0-23705 GCA_035534175.1 Solirubrobacterales bacterium
AGGGCTCGCGCTTTAGCGCACCAGGGGGTAGACGCAGATGTAGGACGATTCGCCGTTGGCGTCGAATTCTTAGGGCGGCCCGACCCCGTCGACGACGACCGTCTTTTCCAGGTTGCCCGAGCCCACCGTGCCGCAGAGGGCCAGCTTGCCGTTGGTCACCGACTTGGCCTGAAGCTGGCGGGTGCCGATCGAGTTGCGCGGGAATTGAAGGCGGCGTAGGCGCTGTCGGTGAGGGCCACGATCAGGGCGATCGCCACGACGACCGTCGCTGGGCTAAGGGCTCGCAGATCAATAAAATTTGTAGGAGCCGTGTTCGCTTGTTGGCGGCTGCTTTTCCTCGACCAGCCAGAGTGTGGCCGTCCAAGCAGGAACCCCGACGCAGAAGAGAGCAGCGCGACGGCCGAAGTGCAGGGGGAAAGGACGGCTGTATCAAGGCAAGATATCTCCGCAAGGCTCGCGGTAATCACCGCCGGACATGACTGGCCGAAGCGACCAGGCGCTCCCGCGTGACGTAACCGCGATCTTCGAGGGGCTTGGAGCAGCCGGCGAGTCGTGGCCCAGATCCTCAGGGAGGCGCGTTGAATGGGGTGAGCGCCACAATCGGATGCCCGCCGAGGCCCACGGTGAGCATTGACTCGAACGCAGGCTTGGCGCGCCCCGCAGCCTAGACCTAGAAGCGATGCTGGCCAACACCAGCGCGGCCGTCGCGCGCCTGGGTCAGCGTCCGCCGAAGATCGTCCGTCGGAAAACGCCCGCCGCCCCGGCGCGGATGCCACCGTTGAGGTTGGTTGAGGCCGACTGGTAGGCGGCAAGCGACGCCCCGGCCGAGCAGGAAACGTTTGTGGAGTTGCCGTTCCCGCCCGAGGAATAGCGGCCCGACTGGCGGGAGATCAGGAAGGTCCCGTGATGAAGGAGGTCGTGAACGTAGACGTTGCTGACCTTTGGGTCGACGCCGAAGCCGTCGTAGGGATTGCCGAGGTTGGTGGCCACGCTCTGGAAGCAGACGAAACGGCCATCGCGGGGGATGTCGGCATCCGAGGAGTCGCCATTGGCGATCGCTTTGCTTCCACCTCCGCTGCGGGAGGCAAGGAAAACCTGACCGTTACCGAGGTCGCGCACGTAGATGTTGTCCACCCGGTTGGCGAGGTTGCTGAGGTTGGTGGCGGTGCTCTCAAAAGCCACCCGGCCACCGTCACCGTCGACCGAGGGGTTGATCGCCGCGCGGTTGGCGACTCTGCCGCTTTCCGCCACCGACACGAGGAGGGTGTTGCCGCTGGAGAGCTTGCGCTCATAGATCTGCGGTTCGCCGCTGTTGGCAAGTGGGCTGAGGTTGGTGGCGGTGCTCTCGAAGACCACGGCGTTGCCCGTCGAGGAGATCTGGGGGTTGGTCGAATCGCCGTTGGCCCCGCGCGATATCATCGTCGTCCTGTTGGTCCGCAGGTCCCGCAGGTAGACATTGGTCTCCCCGTGTGCGGCTCCCGGGGCAAGGTTGGTCGCCGTCGACGCGAAGACGACCTTCTCACCGTCGGAGGAAATCGCCGGCGAGAAGCTGTCGCCGTTACCCTTGGCCCCGTTCGCACCGGAGGCACGGGACACCAGGGTCGTCTCCCCCTTGCGCGAAAGACGCAGATAGACGTTCGACTCTCCCCCCTTGCCGCCCAGATTGCTGGCTCTGGACGCGAAGGCGACGTTCCAGCCGCCGCCGGAGACCGCCGGTTCGAAGCTTTCGCCGTTGGCCGGCGCGCCGCTGGAGGAGCGCGAGATCAGCTCGGAGCTGCTGCGGGCGGCACTCCAGAGGTAGACAGCGCTACCCGCCCCGCCGCCGGAGACGTATCCGACGTATTCGCCATCCAGAGAGATCGAGGGCTTGGAGCTTTCCTGAACTGGGGAGAATCCATGTAGATCCGCCGCGTGGCCGACAAGCAGCGTTCGATAGTCGTTGTATTGGGCGGCTTGGCCGACGATCGGCGCCGCCAGCGCAAGCGCCAGCGCAAGCGCGGCGATGGCGACCCGCCGGGCTGGGCCTCCTCGTGGGTTTGTGAGCAGTTGTCTCGGTTTCAAGGGGTGCGCGAGGTAGGGGACAGGAGTCGCCTACCTTCATCGGCAGCCCGATGTCAGTCGGATAGTCCGAGCATTGGGCACTCATACATAAGTCGAGGCCTCAGAAGAGCCTCAACGCCTTCAGGGATTGAGCACGATCTTCAGCGCTTCGTGCCGGTCGTAGAGCTCGTAAGCTTCGGGCGCCTGGTCGAGCGTCATGTGGTGAGTGACGATCGGCGCCGGGTCGAGCGCTCCGGCCTCGATCAGGGCCAGCACCCGGTCGACGTGGGCAATCACGTTGGCCAGCCCCAGCCGCAGGGTCAGCCCCTTCAGCCAGGCGAGCCCAAGCGGCACCTCGCCGTGGCCGGCGTAGGCACCGATCCCAGAGACCGTGCCGGCATCCCGCGCCAGGCTGACCGCCATCGCCAACGGGCCCGGGTCGCCGACCGCGTCGACGACGATGTCGACGCCGCCGTCGGTGGCCGACCGCACCGCCCGCTTGGGGTCCTGCTCGGTGAGGTGAATCGGCTTGGCGCCGAATTGAGCCGCCATCGCCAGACGCTGCTCGACCGTGTCAATCGCAAACACCCCGGCGGCGCCCGCCGCCCGCGCCGCCTGCACGGCGCAGAGGCCGACCGGGCCAAGACCCAGAACCGCCACGGTATCGCCGGCGTGGATCCCCGCATGGGCGACGGCGTGGTAGCCGGTCCCCATCACATCTCCGGCGAACAGGGCGATGTCGGCGGACATCCCGTCCGGAACTCGGCGCAGCGTCAGCTCGGCGCGCGGCACCAGCAGCTTCTCAGCCTGGGCGCCCTGCAGGTCGCCGAGCTTTGCGCCATGGCCGAAGGTGCGTCCACGCCGGCAACGGTGATAGTCGCCGCGCAGGCAGGCCGAGCAGGTGCCGCAAGCGGTGTGGAAGCAACCGAGGACGCGGTCGCCGGCCGCCACGCGCTCGACCTCGTCCCCCACCGCCAGCACGGTGCCGACGAACTCGTGGCCGATCGTGAAGCCCGGCTCGACCGGCACCCGACCGTGGTAGATGTGGAGATCGGAGCCGCAGATGCCAGTCGCCTCGACCTGGACCAGGGCCTCATCGGGGGCACCCACCTCAGGATCGGGCTTCTCTTCAACCCGTACCTCGCCCGGTGCCTGGTAGGTGACTGCGCGCATCGCGCCGCAACCGTATCTGTCCGGCCGCCGCTTACGCCGGGACCTGGAAGCGGCCGGCGTCGGTGGCCGGACTCGCGGTCTCGGCGATCCTCGCCTCCAGCGCCAGCTCCTTCTCGAAGTCGGCAGCCTCTCCGTGCTGGAAGGAGACGTCGTCACCCTCGAGGAGCTCGATGAAGACCTCGACGAAGCGGGCGTCGAGCTGCGCGCCGGCGACCCGGCGCAGCTCCTGGATCGCGTCATGGGAGGACGTCGGCGCGCGGTAGGAGTCGCGAGCCGTCATCACGTCGTAGGTGTCGGCGACGGAGATGATGCGCGCCAGCTCGGGGATCTCGTCGCCGGCAAGGCCGCGTGGGTAGCCCTTGCCGTCGATCCGCTCGTGGTGGGCGATGATGACCTCCGCGACCGGCCCATAGCCGTCGAGGGAGGAGACGACTCGGGCACCCTGTTGGGGATGGCGCTTGATCAGCATCCAGTCCTCGTCCGTCAGCGGCACGTTGGCCTTGAGGATGCGGTCGGGGAGGATGAACTTGCCGATGTCGTGCAGCAGCGCGGCGATGTGGACCAGCTCCTCCTCCCGGCGCGAGTAGCCGGCCCGCTGCGCGATCGCCCGCGAGTAGCGCGCCACGGCGGCGCTGTGTCGGGCGGTCATCTGATCTCGCAGGTCGAGCGTGCGCAGCATCGCGCTCAGCATCCCAACCTGGAAGCTGGCCAGCTGCTTGCTGCGCATCTCCAGCTCCTCGGCTCTCTGCTGGGAGATGAGCAGAGCGCCCAGTAGGTACTGGAAGGTGACGAGGACGACGCCGAACAGTGCAACCCCGCCAAGGCCCACCTGGGCGTAGAGGTAGGCGACACCGACCGTCATCAGCGCCGCCGCCAGCTCGGACGGCAGCAGCGGGAACAAGGCGGTGCGCACCTTTTGGAAGAAGGAGCTGCGTTCCAGGTAGCAGGCGTAGCTGGCGATCATCGCGAAGTTGATCGCCAGAGCGATCAGGAAGACGGCGAAGACCAGCGCGTAGAAGATCGGCTGCGTGTCGGTGACCCCGCGGCCCGAGACCACCGAGTGGAAGGCGATCCCGGTGACCAGGGGGAACGTCGCGTAGGTGAGGACGTTATTGAGCAGGTAATGCCACTCGTCGCGCCAGCGCAGCCAGCCGACAAAGATCGTCATCACCCCGATCGCCGCCGCCGGCGTCCCGCCAAGGAAGACCATCGCCAGCACCAGCGCCAGGAAGCTCCCGGAGATCTTCACTTTCGACGTGGTGGAGATCGCCGTCAAGTCGCTGAAGACGGAGAAGCCGAGGAGGATGCCGAACAGCGCTGGGTCCCAGTTGGCCGTCGGCCCGCGCCAAACCGCAGCCGCCACAATCATCGCGAGAGCGGCGCTCTGTGCGGCGATCACTGCCTTGGTTGGGCGGTTGCTACCCATGGTTGACTGTGCCGGCATCTGCCTCCGGCCGTGGCGTAGAGATTCCCCGGCTGGCCGCCGTTCCCTGCGCCAAGGCTTTGGGCCTCGATGCGAATGCCATGCGGAACATTGAAACTACTCGCCCTTAGCGCCTGCTACAACGGCTCGTGGCCGGATGATCGGCGTCGTGCAAAAGGCTCTCCGAGGAAGCCGCGACCGGCAAAGGGCCGCGGCGCCCTGCCCCGAAAAAGCACAAGGGCGCCCCAATGGGACGCCCTATGCAACTGGGGCGAGCGCTGGGTCGCGCTCGCTGGAAGACTTAGTGACGGTAGCCCATGTGCCTATCTCCTTTTTTTCGATGAAGCCCTTAGATTGCGCACTAAGATCTGAAACTTGTCAACAGCCTTGGCAAGGTTGTAGCACAGGTTGGCGGAAACTTGTGCATCTGCAGCAAATCTTGTGCATAAATCGGGTAGGTCAGGCCGCCATCTATGCGTAGGCAACGCCTGAGCGACCCCCTTCGGCGACCTCTCTTTCGCCGGCTAGCGTCGACCTACGCGGTCAACGAGCTGGGCGACTGGATGGGGATCGTCGCCCTCTCGATCCTCGTCTTCGATCGCACGGGCAGTGCGCTGGCCACTGCCGGGCTGTTCCTTGGAACCCGCTTCCTCCCCGCCCTGCTCGCTCCAATCCTCGTCGCTCGTGCCGAGCAGCCGCCGCCGCGGATCGCCCTGCCGCTGATCTACTGCGGCGAGACGGCAGCTTTCGGCGGCCTGGCGCTGCTGGCCACCCACTTCTCCGTCGCCGGAGTGATCGCGCTAGCGACGATCGACGGAACCCTTGCCCTGGCCGGCCGCTCCCTGACCCGCGCCGTTGTGGGAACGCTGCTGGAGTCGGCAGACGAACTGCGTGCCGGCAACGCCATCCTCAACGTCGCCTTCACGGGGGGCGCCGCGATCGGCCCCGCCCTGGCCGGCCTGGTCGTTGCCGGACTCGGCGTCCAATCGGCGCTGCTGCTCGACGCGTCCTCCTTCTACCTGGTTGCCTGGATCCTGCTCACCGCCGGGCCGCTCCCCCAGGTCGAGCCTGAACCCGGGGTGCTGCGCGAACGAGTTGGCGCGGGGCTCGCCTACATCCGCGAGCGAACAAAACTGCGTCGCCTGCTGATCGCCCAGGGCGCCGCTTTCGTCTTCTTCGCCGCGGTGATCCCAATCGAGGTGATCTACGCCAAGCAGACCCTCGGCGTCGGCGACTCGGGGTACGGACTGCTGCTCGCCAGCTGGGGCGTCGGCATGGTCGTGGGCAGCGTCGTCTTCGCCGCTGTTCGCCGCGCCCCGCTGCCCTTGCTGCTCCTCCTCAGCACCACGGCGGTGGGGGCCGGCTACCTGGGACTTGCCGTGGCACCCACCCTGACGCTCGCCTGCGCGGCCTCCGTTGTAGGCGGAGCCGGCAATGGCGTCCAGTGGGTGGCGGTCATCAGCGCGGTGCAGGAGCTGACCGTCCAGGGCATGCGGGCACGGGTGATCAGCGTGCTTGAGTCGATCGGCGCGGCCATGCCCGGAATCGGCTTTGTCGTTGGCGGGCTGGTCGCCACCGCCGGGCAGCCTCGCACCACCTTCCTCCTCGCCGGCATCGGCATCCTCGCGATAGTCGCGGTGGCGACGCCGGTCCTTGGTGGACAATGGTCTGAACGTCTGTATAGAGCAAACCGCGACGACCTTGACGAGAGCGATGAGATTGTGGTGGAGTTGATCGCGGGACGCGCGCCCACGCAGTTCGATCCGGAGGTCTGACCTTGAAGAAGTTCTTGCTAGCGGCGACCGTAATTGGACTAGCAGCGGTCTCATCTCTTGCATTGGTCGCCTGCGGCGGAGGCGCGAGCTCCGCAGGAGGAGGCAAGGAAGGTGGGACCCTCAACATCACCTACGGCTCATCCCCCGACTACATGGACCCCCAGCTCTCCTACACGGCGGAAGGCTGGACGGCGATGGGGGAGGTCTACATCCCGTTGTTGACCTACAAGCACGCCTCAGGAACGGAAGGCAGCGAAGTCGTCCCGGGTCTGGCAAAAGAAATGCCCAAGATCAGCAACGGCGCCAAGACCTACACCCTCTTCCTGCGACCCGGCCTCAAATACTCCAACGGCAAGCCGGTGAAGGCATCGGACTTCACCTACGCGGTCGAACGCCTCTTCAAAACCAACTCCGGCGGCTCGCCCTTCTACACCACAATCGTCGGCGCTGAAAAGTTTGCCACGACGAAGAAGGGCGGAATTCCCGGGATCAAGACGAATGACAAGACCGGAGAAATCGCGATCACACTGACCAAGCCGCGCGGTACCTTCACCAATGAGCTCGGGCTGATGTTCGTTGCCCCGGTTCCGGCCGGAACTCCCAACGAAGATCTCTCGGCCCACCCTCCGCCCGGCACCGGCCCGTACATGATCACCAAGTCCCAACCGGGCCGCGGCTGGGAATATGAACGCAATCCCTACTGGGCCAAAGACAACGCTAAGGCAATGCCCGAATACCCAAGCGGTCACGTTGACAAGGCCAAGGTAACTGTCGTCCGCAACAAACAAACGCAGATCAACGATGTCGAACAGGGCAAATATGACTGGATGCAGAATCCGATTCCGCCCGGCAGCTACCATCAGGTGAAAGACAAATATGAGGGCCGTCAGTTCCGTGTCGAGTCCACGATAAGCACCTATTACTTCTGGATGAACACAACAATCCCACCCTTCAACAACCTCAAGGTACGCCAAGCGGTCAACTACGCGCTCGATTCAGCGGCCCTCGAACGCATCTACGCCGGCCAGATCAAAGGCACCCAGCAGATCCTGCCGCCCGGGATGCCCGGCTACCAGAAATTCGAACTGTACCCGCACAACATCGCCAAGGCCAAGGCGATGATCAAAGAAGTGCATCCCTCTCATACGAGCATCACGGTCTGGACCGACAGCGAAACCGAAAATAAAGAAGCCGGCGAATACTACGAAGGCGTGCTCAAGGAACTCGGTTTTAACACGAAGTTGAAAGTAATCAACCCCGATAACTACTTCACCGTGATCGGCAACAAATCGACGCCGGAACTGGACACGGGTTGGTCGGACTGGTTCGAGGACTATCCGCATCCGAACGACTTCTTCCAGCCGATGCTGGCCGGGGAAAGCATCCTGCGCACGAACAACGGCAACTTCGCGAACATCGACGAACCGGCGCTGAACAAGGAAATCGCCCAGCTCGGCGAGGAACAGCTCGGTCCCAAGCAGAAAACCGCCTACGCGGCCCTGGATAAGAAATTCATGAAGCTGGCACCCTGGGCCCCGTACGGGACGCGCACTCTCGACACCTTCGTATCCAGCGCGATCAACCTCGAAGGCGTGATCTTCAACCCGACCTTCAATCAGTACCTGACCAGCTTCGAATTTAAGTAGGCCGCAGGAGTCGAGGGCGACACGAGCGTGGATTTCGACCCCCAGGCTGAAGCGCAGCTTTCGGCCGGGATTCCCGACCCCGGGTTTCCGCCGGACCCGCGGGGGGTGTCGTCGGAGGGACGGGGCCCCTGGTTTCTCGCCTACCGGCGCTTCCTCCGCAACCGGGTCGCGGTCGCCTTCCTCGGCGTCTTCGTCCTGATCGTCATTTTCGTCCTAGCGGCTCCGCTCTGGGCCGAACACGTCGCCCAATCCGGCCCCAACCAGACCCACACCCTGGAGAAGATCACGGTCAACGGCAAGAAGCGGGAAGTCGTGACCCCCGAAGGTGAACCGATCGGGCCGCAGTGGTTCGGCGCCGGGGGCAAATTTTTCCTCGGTGCTGACAGCCGTCTCGGACGGGATGAGATGGTGCGGTTGATGTACGGCGGGCGCACCTCGCTGCTCATCGGAATCGGCTCAGCCCTGGTGACGATGGTCGTCGGGATCGTCCTCGGCCTGCTCGCCGGTTACTTCCGCGGGTGGATCGACACGGTGATTGCCCGAACTCTCGACGTGCTCTGGTCGTTGCCGGTCTTCCTCGTCGGCCTGGCGCTTGGCGTCTCCTTGGCAATCGGGGGGCTGAAGCTTGGTCCAATCGAACTTTCCGGTGGCTCACTCTGGATCCCGGTCTTGGTGATCACAATCTTCACGGTGCCCTACGTGGCGCGTCCGATCAGGGGCGAAGTGCTTGCTCTGAGCGAGAAGGAGTTCGTTGAAGCCGCGATCGCTCAGGGCGCGAGCCCGCTGCGGGTGATGTTTGGCGAGATCCTTCCCAACTTGGCCTCGACGATCATCGTCTTCTCCACCCTGACCATTGCCAACAACATGCTCTTCGAGGCAGGGCTCTCCTTCCTCGGCGCCGGCGTTCAGCCGCCGAATTCTTCCTGGGGAACGATGATCACGGTGGGAGAGGAACTTCTCAACACGCAGCCACTGCTGGCGATCATCCCAGGGGTGATGATCCTTCTGACGGTGCTCTCGCTGAACATCGTCGGGGATGGGCTTCGCGACGCCCTCGACCCACGAGCAAAGGTCCGGTTGGAGGTACACGCAGGGATGGTCGCGCCAGAGGGTGAGGCGGTCTGAATGGCGAGATTCATTGCCAGACGACTGGTGGGAATGGTCGCAGTCCTCTTCGCAGTTTCATTGATCGTCTTCCTGATCTTCAACGTGGTCCCAAACTCCAACCCGGCGCAGCGGCTCGCCGGGAAGAACGCGCGACCATTCCTGGTCAAGAACATCGAAAAGGAATGGGGCTTCAACGATTCGCTTCCGGTCCAATATGTGACAATGATGAAGAAGGTCTTCACCGGTGAACTGACCGCCTACGAGCCGCGGGTTCCGGTCGACGAAGAAATCATCAACGGCATCCCCGCCACCGTTTCGCTCAGTGTCGGCGCCGCGGCGATATGGCTCTTCTTTGGCCTTCTGCTCGGCTACCTGTCTGCAATCAAGGCGGGGGGGCTGCTCGACAAGCTGTTGACCGCCGTCTCTGTTGCCGGCATCTCGATTCCTGTCTTCCTGATTGCCCCCGTCCTCATCTACCTCTTCACCTACAAGATCGAACTCTTCCCCAACGCGGGGTATGTGCCGCTGACCGAAAACCCGCAGGCGTGGTTGAGTCATCTGATCCTGCCCTGGATAACGCTGGCCATCCTCTCGGTTGGCTTCTACAGCCGCGTCTTGCGTTCCAACATGCTCGACGTGATGAGCGAGGATTACGTGCGGACCGCCCGGGCAAAGGGACTGGGCGAGCGCAGGGTGATGACCCGCCACGTCCTGCGCAACTCGCTGATACCGATCGTAACTCTGTTCGGGCTCGACTTCGGGGCGACCATCGCCGGCACGGCGATCATCACCGAACATATCTACAACATCAACGGTGTCGGCAACTACGCAGCTGAAGCCGTTGCGAAATTCGAACTGCCGCCGATCATCGGTGTCACCCTATATGGAGCCTTCTTCATCGTCTTCGTCAACGCCGCGGTCGACATTGCCTATGCCTACCTCGATCCGCGTGTACGGCTGGGGGACACCACCGGATGAGCACGCCGCCCCTCCTCTCGGTCAAGGGCCTGCGCGTTGGTTTCGCAACCGAGGGCGGGCTGCTGCAGGCGGTGGACGGCGTGTCCTTCGACCTTCAGGCAGGAGAAGTTCTGGCGATCGTCGGCGAGTCGGGCTCGGGCAAGAGCGTCACAGCCCAGACGATCATCGGCCTGACGCGCTCCAAAAATGCCCGCATCGAGGGCACGGCTGAACTCGACGGCGTCGAGCTCGTAGCGGCCAGTGATTCCGAGATGCGGCGGCTGCGAGGCGACAAGGTGGCGATGATCTTCCAGGACCCGATGACCTCGTTTAACCCCGTCTACCGAGTGGGGGCCCAGATCGCCGAGGCGATCCGCGCTCACCGTGGCAAAGTCAGCCGGGGGCAGGCGCTCAGACAGGCAGTCGAGCTCCTCGACGCCGTGGGTATCCCCAACGCCGAGCGCCGCGTCGAGGATTACCCACACGAGTTCTCAGGCGGGATGCGACAGCGGGCGATGATCGCGATGGCGCTCGCGCTGGAGCCGGAGCTGTTGATCGCCGACGAGCCTACGACCGCGCTCGATGTGACGATCCAGGCGCAGATCCTGGGCCTACTGGAGCGGCTCAATCGCGAGCACCAGCTGGCAACGATCCTGATCACCCACGACCTCGGCGTCGTCGCCGAAATAGCCAACCGGGTGTTGGTGATGTACGCGGGGCGGATCGTCGAGCAGGGCACCCTCGACGAGATCTTCTACGACCCCCAGCACCCATATACCTGGGGCCTGCTCGGCTCGCTCACCCGGCTCGACCGGCCGCGGCTGAAGCGATTGCCGCAGATCAGCGGCGCTCCGCCCTCGCTGCTGGCGCTGCCAGCCGGCTGCTCGTTCCGTCCCCGCTGCCCGCATGAGTTCGACGGCTGCACGGAGATGCCGGACCTACAGGGCCGCCTTGCCGAGGCGCCCCGACACTGCGATCGCTGCTGGCTGACCCCGGAGCACAAGAGGGAGAAGCGCCAGGTCGCCGGGCAGATCGGCCTGGAGGCACCAGCTTGAAGAGCAGCGGAGACCAGCTGCTGGAGGTCACCGACCTCGTCAAGTATTTCCCTGTCAAGCGGGGAATCCTGATCGACCGCGAGGTCGATCAGGTGCGGGCGGTCGACCGAATCAGCTTCAGCATCCCCCGCGGCAAGACGCTCGGCCTGGTCGGCGAGTCGGGTAGCGGCAAGTCGACCGCCTGCCGGGCGGTGCTGCAGCTGATCGCGCCGACGGCGGGCTCAGTCCGCTTCGAGGGCCGCGAGATCGCCGGACTCTCGCGCCGCCAGATGCGGCCTCTGCGCCGCCAGATGCAGATGATCTTCCAAGACCCCTATGCCTCGCTGAACCCGCGCAAACGGATCGGCCAGATCGTCGGCGACCCGCTGAGACGTCAGCGTGTCGCCTCCGGCTCGGAGCTGCGGCGCAGGGTCCAGGAACTGCTGGAGCGGGTCGGGCTCTCGGCCGAGCACTACAACCGCTTCCCGCATGAGTTCTCCGGCGGGCAGCGTCAGAGGATCGGGATCGCGCGGGCGCTGTCGCTGGCGCCCAAGCTTGTGATCGCCGACGAGCCGGTCTCGGCGCTCGACGTCTCGATCCAGGCCCAGATCGTCAACCTGCTCAATGACCTCCAGGATGAACTCGGGCTCACCTACCTCTTCGTCGCCCACGACATCGGCGTTGTTCGCCATGTGTCGGACCGGATCGCGGTTATGCACGACGGCAAGATCGTCGAGGAGGGCAGCGCCGACCAGGTCTGCGAGCGCCCGGTCGACCCCTACACCAAGAAGCTGCTCTCGGCGGTGCCGATCCCCGACCCGCGCGAGAGCAGGGCCCGTCGGACCAAATCCCCGCCGAGCGGCCCATAGGTCACGAACTGGTCCGTCGCCTCCGGTTCGGCCAGACTTAGGCCTGTGACCCTGCCCCTCGCCCCCCCGCTGAAACCGCAGCTGGCGCTGGCGCGCAAGGAGCTGCCGCTCGGGGAGGAGTGGGCCTATGAGCAGAAGCTCGACGGCTTCCGGGCGATCGTCTTCGTCGACGGCGAGGACTCCTACATCCAGTCGCGCGGCGGCAAAGCACTGTCCCGCTACTTCCCCGAGCTGAGATTCACCCCCGGGCGATACGTCCTCGACGGCGAGCTGGTGATCCGCGACGCCGAGGGCGAGCTCGAGTTCGACGCCCTGCAGAGCCGCATCCACCCGGCCGAGTCGCGGATCAATCTGCTGGCGAAGGAGCTCCCTGCCTCCTGCGTCGTCTTCGACCTGCTCGCCGATGGGGACGAGCCGCTGCTGGAGCGACCGCTGGCGGAGCGTCGCGCCCGGCTTGAAGCCCTGGCCGAGCGAACCGGGCTGGAGCTTTCGCCGCAGACCCGCGACCCCAAGCGGGCCCAGGTGTGGCTGCGCACCACCGAGGGCACGATGGCCAAGCAGCTCGACGCCCCCTACCTGCCGGGCAAACGCCAGGGCATGGCCAAGGTGAAGCGCGAGCGGACGATCGAGTGCGTGGTGATGGGCTGGCGACCCGGCAAAGAGGAGAACACGGTCGGCTCTCTGATCCTCGGCCTCTACGACGGCGGCGAGCTGCGGTCGGTCGGTCACATCTCCGGCTTCAGCTCCGCGGCCAAACGGGGCATGCGGGCGATGCTCGCGCCGCTGGAGACGGGCGAGCGGGGTGGCGCCGAGCCGAGCCGCTGGACCGGCGGGCGCGATCTCGAGTGGGTGGCGCTGCGGCCGGAGCTGGTGATCGAGGTCGGGTACGACCACGCCGCCGCGGGACGGATTCGCCACGGGGCACGGTTCCACCGATTCCGGGACGACAAGGCGCCGGAGGAGTGCCGGTTCGAGGATCTGGACGAGGGTTAGTCAGAACAGTCGGGATTGATGCCGGCGGCCGGCGGGGCCTGTCGCGGGTGAGGCACTGCGGGCCGAGGCGTCCCCGACCCCCACATCCGCCGCCCCATCCTCCGGAGTGGCGTTCTGGGCTCCCCTCCCACCGTCGCGGGGACGACCCCAGCCCCTGACTACGCCGCTGAGGCGGTTGCGATCTGGGGTCCGCATATAGGCCCGGCCGATGGGGTAGAGCTGCTCGTAGCGAGGGATCAGGTCGGGGCGTTTGGCCTGGAGCCAGGCAAAAAAGACGTCGCGAACCTCCCCGCGGAGGTGTAGGGCGACGCCGCCGAGGAAGGTCGCGCCCGCCTCACGGGCACGCTCGATGATTGGTTGCACCTGCTCGGGGGTGTCATTGATGCCGGGCATCAACGGCGCTATCAGCACGCCGGAGTCGATGCCGCGGCGGCGCAGCTCGGCGACCGCGTCGAGGCGGGCCCCGGGGCTGGGCGTGTGCGGCTCGGTCGCCCGCCAGGCCTTCTCGTCGAGCGTCGGGACGGAGAGGTTGACCGAGACCGGCAGCCGCTTCGCCATCTGCTCGTAGATGTCGATGTCTCGCAACGCCAACGGCGACTTGGTCAACACCGAGACGGGGGTGTCCGCCTGCTCAAGCGCAGCCAGGATCTCCGGCATCATGCGGTAGCGACTCTCGACCCACTGGTAGGGGTCGGTGTTGGTCCCAAGCGCGACCAGCTCACCCCTCCAGCTCGGCCGGGCCAGCTCCGCTCGCAGCACCTCGGGCAGGTTCACCTTGACTACGATCTCCCGCTCGAAGTCCCGTCCCGCGTCGAGGTCGAGATAGGTGTGGGACCTTCGAGCAAAGCAAAACACGCAGGCATGGGTGCAACCTCGATAGGGATTGATCGTCCACCCGAACCCGTAGCGCCCGCCGGCTACCCGGTTCAGTGCCGACTTGGCCCGCACCTCGTGGAAGTTGATGCCCATAGCTTGCGGGGCGTCGAAGGTCCGCACCACAGTCCCGTCGCCCACTCCTGGCAACCGCATGTCCCTTCCGACCTTCTGCTCGTCCCAGCGCATACGAACAAACGTTCGCATCCGAGTCGGACGGTCTACCTCAACTTGCCGGTGATCACGTAGTGGAGAACGGCGACCACCTGCTCCGCGGTACGGGCCGTTGCCTGAGCGGCGCGGTCGACCTCCTTCAGAGCGTGGTCAAACTCGGAACCGTGGAGGGTGATGAGCGGTTTGCCCAGGGCGGCTGCGTAGCCGGCGTCGAAGGCCGCGTTCCATTGGCGGTATTTGTCGTCGAACCGAACGACGACGACGTCGGCGGCGCGGATCAGCGTCTGGGTGCGGATCGCGTTGACGCCCGCTCCCATGTGGTCGCGCCAGAAGGGCTCGCGCTCCTCCCCCAGAGTGCCAGTGCCCGCGTCGTCGGAGGCAGCATGATCGGTGACCGGGGCCGGGAAAGCTACCGGCAATCCAGCCCCCCGCGCCCCTTCCTCGATGCTCTGGCGCCAATCGGAGTGGATCTCGCCGGAGAGGTATACATGCCAAATCCGCTCGGCCATTGGGTCGATCTTAGCTTCGGCTCGCGCCTTCTCCCAGCAGATATGCGGGTGGATGAGCGCTGGGTCGAATGCTATCCTACCTAACGTGAACGTAAGAAAGAGATTCCGTTCCGGTCCCGGGGTCGCCGCCGATCATGAGCACTACAAGTGGTGGGCGCTCTCCTGCACCAGCCTGGGGATGCTCCTGGTGGCAACGAACTCGGGGACGCTGATCATCGCACTGCCGGACCTCGAGCGGGCGCTCGGCACCAACCTGCTGGAACTGGTCTGGGTGATTCTCGCCTACATGATCGCTTCGACCGTGCTGGTCCTCACCGCCGGTCGCCTCTCCGACCTCTTCGGCCGCAAGCAGGCCTTCGTCGCCGCCTTCGTCATCTTCGCCGCCGCCTCGCTCGGCGCCGGCTTCTCTGCCAACGGCACGCAGCTGATCCTCTGGCGCATCCTGCAGGGAATCGGCGGTGCCTTCATCTTCGCCAACGGCCCAGCGATGGTCACCGACGCTTTCCCAAGGGAGCAGCTCGGCCTGGCGATGGGAACCAACACGATGGTCGCCGCGATCGGGCTGGTGCTCGGGCCGGTGCTCGGTGGCGCACTCGTCTCGATCTCCTGGCACTGGGTCTTCTGGTTCAACGTGCCGCTGGCACTGGCCGGAGCCCTGTGGTCCGCCCTGGTCCTGCGCGAGCTCGCCGGTCGTGATGCCGAGCGCGGCTTCGACCTCCTCGGCACCCTCAGCTTTGTCATCGGGCTGACCGGTCTGGTCTACGGGATCTCGCGCGGTGGCCTCTCCGGCTGGGACAACGCGCTGGTCATCGGCAGCCTCCTCCTCGCCGCGATCCTGCTGCCGCTCTTCGTCCTGATCGAGCACCGTGGCCGCTCGCCGATGCTTGACCTCGACATCTTTCGCAACCGGATGTTCGCAGCCGCCACCGGCGCCGCCTTCATCAACGGCCTCTCCCGCTTCGCCCTGCTCTTCCTCTTCGTCTTCTACTACCAGGGCGCCCAGGGAGATGACCCGATCACCGCCGGGATCAAGCTCGCCCCGATGGCACTGGGGATGCTCGTCGCCTCCCCCCTCGCCGGCATCTACGCCGATCGCCACGGATCACGCATGCTGGCGGCGCTCGGAATGCTCGTCACTGCCGTGGCGCTGGCGCTGATGACCACCCTTCAGGCTCACAGCCCCTACTGGCAGGGCATGCTCTGGCTGGCCCTGGTCGGAATCGGGTCGGGGATGTTCAACTCGCCCAACACGGCGGCAATGATGGGGACGGTGTCCGTCCACCGCCGTGGCATCGCCGCCGGGGCGAGGACGATGCTTCAGAACACCGGCGCGGTGATCTCGATTGCCTTCGTCCTGGCTATCGTCACCGCCGCCGTGCCGAAACCGGTCCTGTTCAAGATCTTCTCTGGCCTGGCCTCGGGGCTCTCCAACGCTCAGCTCGCGCCCTTCATCCAGAACATGCACACGGCGCTGTGGGTGCTGGCGGCCACCTCGGTCATCGGCGCCGGCGTCTCCCTGCTGCGACCGAGCCATGTCCCCGCCGCGGCGGAGGACGGGGAAGAGCAACCGCGCCGAGCCAAGAGGGCGGTGCGTGAGGAGGTCGAGGCACTCCCATGAGCGCCAGGCCCCCGGCCAGGGGAAGGGAGCTGCGGATCGGCGACGTCGCCAAGCTGGCGGGCACCACGCCGCGCACGATCCGCTACTACGAGGAGATCGGCCTGCTGCCGGTCCCCAGCGGCCGGGAGCCCGGCGCCCACCGCACCTACGCCGAGGCCGACGTCGGGCGCCTCACCGACCTGCTGCGCCTGAAGGAACTCCTGGGGGTCTCGCTGGAGGAGCTGAGGGAGCTGATCGAGGCCGAGGACGCCCGCGCCGCCCTGCGCCGCGAGTGGCAGAGCGGCGTGGATGACCCCGTCCGCCGCCGCCAGATCCTTGACGAGTCGCTCGGCCACATATCCCGCCAGCTTGAGCTGGTCCGCCGACGCCGCGACGAGATCACCAAACTGGAGGCGGAGCTGGTGACAAAGCGCAAGCGCGTACGGGGGCGGCTGCGGGAACTGGCAGGGCAGGAGAGGACCGCTGGCGGGGTCGGACGGTGAGCGATCCGCCACCTTCGCCACCAGTCCGATGACGGCACCGGAGCTCAGGGTCCCCACCGGCGAGGTGGAGGACCTCGTCGTCGCCTTCGGTGACCTGTGCGCGGTGGACGGAGTCTCCTTCTCGGTCGGTCGCGGTGAGGTGTTCGGGCTGCTCGGCTCGGTCCCAACGGCGCCGGCAAGACCCCCACGCTGCGCGTGATCACGACTCTGCTACGCCCCGACGGCGGCCGTGCGCTGGTTGCTCCTGCCAGGATGACTGCGCGCGGTGGCGCTCCTCAATCCGCTCACCTACGAGGTGCAGGGGCTGCGGCAGATGCTGGTCGGAGTGGGAGGGGGTGGGCTCCTTTGGATCGACTTCCTCGTCGTCGTCGGCTTCTTCGTGGCGATGGTCATCGCCGCCACCCGGGCTTACCCCAGGACGACCCTGTGAGCGTCAGGGCTTCCAGAGGGTGAGCTAGGGCGCAGCCGGCTCGGGGCGCTCGGCGGCGGCTGGCTGGCCGCCCGCCGTCTGCTCCTCGAAGTGCTTGCTGAGCATCGTCACCTGGCCCTGGTAGCTGGACCCTAGTGCCTGGCCGTAGATGCGCTCGGCGGGGGCGGACATCCGCTCCAGCCCGAGCTTGCAGACCGGCTGGCGGTGCTCGATCATGAAGGGGACGTCGCGGGCGCGCACCTCCAGCGCAGCGCGGCTGCCGTGGCGGTCGCCGGCCGGGTCGTAGCCGAAGCCGGGATCGAAGAAGCCGGCATAGTGCGTGCGCAGCTCGCCCGCGGTCGGGTCATAGGCCATCATCTCGGCGGCGATTTGAGGGGGAATGCAGACGCCCTCGGCGGAGAGCAGTAGGTAGAAGATCTCCGGCTCCAGCACGATCCGCCCGCCCGGCTCGGGGAAGACCGGGTCCCAGTAATCGGTCCAGCGGTAGGCGCGGATGCGGGAGAGATCGACCGGGAGGCTGTTCTTCTTTGCCCGGTAGCCGACGACCCGGTCTCCCGGCCCGGAGAGGTCGACGCTGAGGAAGAGGCCGTCAGCGAGGGCCAGCTCGGACTCGCGCAGGGCGTGGGAATCGAGATAGAGCAGGGGGAACTCGACCTGAAGGCGACGGATGTCCTCGTCCCCCAGGCGGACGTCACCGCGGGCGAGGCGCACCTGGTTGAGCGAGAGCCCGGTTTTGACCTGGATCGCGAAGGATCGCGGCACGATCTCCAGATAGAGCTTGCCGCGGTACCCCGGGCGGATCTGGTCGAAGCGGTGATGCCGATCGGTGATCAGGCGGGTGAAGACGTCGAGGCGACCGGTCGAGCTCTTGGGATTGGCCTTGGCCCTCACGTCGTCGGGCAGCGCCAGCTCCTCGATCAACGGCACCAGGTAGGGACGGTCTCGCTCCAGGACCGCGCCATCGCGAAGGTCGATCCTCTGGAAGGCGAGCCCCTCGATCTTCTCTTCGACCGTAGAGTCCACGTCTGGAAGAAAGGAGCAGCGCAGGGCCCAGGCGAAGTCGCCGAGACGCAGGTCGATGCTCGCCGGCTGGATAGCCTCGGGGAGGATCCGGTAGTCACCGGAGCTGACCCACTGCGCCTCGATCGCGCGGCTCAGCTCCTGGGAGGGCATAACGCCAAGCGCCGCCATACCCCCCGCTGCGGCGACCTCGCTCTCGCTCGCTGTCGCCGCCTCGCTCATCTGCTGGAGACTACGCGGCGCGCCCGGCGCGCCCGCGCGCGGGAAGCGCGCAAATTCCGCAATCTCTCAGGCGGCGCTCAGCGCCGGCGGCGCTTCTTGCGCTTCGGCGACTTGCCGGCGGCGACCTGGAGCGTGCGTTCGCTCGCTTTCTCTGTCGCCTCACTCATCGTCAGCTGGAAGATCGCCAGCAGGGCGCTGGAGGCAAGCGGACGCATCCGGTCCAGCGCCTCGCGGACCTTCGGCCAGTCCTGTTCGAGGCGGCCGGCCGCCTCGAACGGCTCCCAGATCTCCTTGACGAAGAGGTCGACGAAGACACGGGCCGCGCCCTCGGCATGGCGGCGCAGCTTCTCCGCTGTGGCGAGCGCCGCATCGGGGCTGACCCCAAGCTCGACCAGCTCCGCGCCGGCTCGCTGCAGGCGTGGGCTGATCACCTCGACGCGCTCATCCGGCAGCTCGCGCAGGATGCCGAGCTTCTCCGCCCGCCTAATCAGACCGAGCTCGGGCCGTCCAACGCCCCCCCAGCCCCTCGCTAGCTCTTCCGCCTCGACGATTTCCGGTGTCTCGTCCTCGAAGGGGACGCGCAACTCGCGGGTGAAGTCGAGAATCTCATTGCCACTGCCGTCGACACCCTCCAGCAGGCGACGAATCGCCTCCAGGTTGAGGCCATCGGCCTGCATCTCGCGGGTGAGGGCGACGCGGGCGACATGCTCCTCGCCGTAATAGCCGGTGCGACCCTGCACCTCTGGCGGCGGCAGCAAACCGCGCGTCTGGTGGGCGCGGATGTTGCGCACCGTCATCCCCGTCCGCCGCGCCAGCTCCCCGATCGTCATCTTGCCCTCGGGCGGCTTTGCCCGGGTGTCAGCCAGCTTGCCCATCAATCAATCGTAAGCGCGAAGCTCGTCGGTTCGCAATGGCGCGACCCAGGGGGGCGCACGCGCATGGGGGAGGCAGGATTCGAACCTGCGTAGGCAGAGCCAACGGGTTTACAGCCCGTCTCCTTTAACCACTCGGACACTCCCCCGAGCCTACGCCGGCGATTCTAAGGGTAGGAGCTCAGCCCGCTTCGCGCAGCATCTGCGCCTCCGGAAGACGCTTCAGCTTCTTCAAGGTGTTGTTCTCGATCTGGCGGATGCGCTCGCGGGTCACGCCGAAGGTGCGACCCACCTCCTCGAGGGTCAGCGGCTCCAGGCCGGAGAGGCCATAACGCAGCTCGATCACCTGGCGCTCGCGCTCGGGCAAAGCGTCCAGCGCCTTGCGCACCCCTTCCTTCTGCAGATGCTCGCTCGCTTCCTCGAAGGGCTCCGCGGCCGCGTCGTCGGCGACGAAGTCGCCCAACTCGGATTCGTCCTCGTCACCGACCGGTTTCTCCAAGGAGACCGGAAGCTGCGCCACCCGCAGGATGTCTCGCACGTCGCGCACCGGCCAGCGCAACTCCTCGGCGATCTCGGCGGGCTCGGGCTCCCGCCCCAGCTTCTGCACCAGCTGCCGTTCGACGTGGGCGACCCGGTTCAGCTTCTCCACCATGTGGACGGGGATACGGATCGTCCTCGCCTTGTCGGCGATCGAGCGAGTCACGGCCTGGCGAATCCACCAGGTCGCATAGGTGGAGAACTTGTAGCCGCGGCGGTAGTCGAACTTCTCCACGGCGCGGATCAGCCCCAGCGAGCCCTCCTGGATCAGGTCGAGGAAGCTAAGTCCCCGTCCCAGATAGCCTTTGGCGATCGAGACGACGAGGCGTAGGTTCGCCTCCACCATCTGTCGCTTGGCCAGCATGTCGCCCCGCTCGATCCGTTTCGCCAGTTCGATCTCCTGGGCGGCGCTCAGCAGGTCGACCTGGCCGATCGAGCGCAGGTAGAGGCGCAGCGAGTCCAGGCTGGGCTCCACCGTCAGGTCCAGCTCCGGTTTCTTTGGCTGGCCGTTGCTCGCCTCCCCCCCACGCTGCTCCTTGTACGCGCTGACACCGTCCTCGGCGATCACGTCGACCCCATGGTCGACCAGGTGGGCATGAAGGGTGGTGACCTGCTCCTTGGTCACCTCGACCTCCTCCAGGGTGCTCGCTATCTGCTCGAGGGTCAGGTAGCCGCGCTCTCGCCCGAGGGCGATCAGCCCGCGAAGCTCTTCTGAGTCCGCAAAGGGCTGCTCTGCCGAATCTTGATCCAGCCCCTGAGGGACCGTCCCTATCGGTTCGATCTCTACTGCCTCCGGTGAAACCCATCTCCCCCATTCCCGGGGAGCCGGCCCTGATGCTCCGGCCGCGGCAAGTATAGGCGGCGAGTCTCCGCGTTCGACCCGGGGAGACGCTGGGCTGTGCTGTTGCTTACCCTTCATAAGTGATGGCCACTCAGCCGAGCACCACACCAGCACCGCCCGACGTGCAGGCCTCGATTCCCGCAACTCAGGTCAGCCTCTCGCGGGTCGGCGTAACCGGGGTCGAGAAGGTGATCCGGGTAAACGCCAACGGCGGCGAGAGCCTCTTCTACGCCGGCTTCGAGTGCTTTGTCGACCTCAACCCACGCCAGGCAGGCGTCCACATGTCGCGCTTCGAGGAGATCGTCGGCGAGGCGATCGACGAGGTGGTGCTGAGCGAGGCCTTCCGAGCCGAGGTCCTCGCCGCCCACATCGCCGAGCGGGTGCGTGAGCGCCAGGGGGGGTTGCGCGCCGAGGTGTCGGTCACTGCCCGCTACCCCGAGACCGTCTCCACCCCGGCAACCGGGCAGCGCACGCAGGAGATCTACGTCCTCTACGGGACGGCGGTCTCCTCCGAGCAGGGGACGCGGACGCTCACCGGCGTCCAGGCTCAGGGGATGACCGCCTGCCCCTGCGCGCAGGAGATGGTCGCCGGGCTGGCCCGGCAGCGACTCGCCGAGCAGGGTTTCAACGCGGAGGAGGTCGAGCGGGCGATCGAGGCGGTGCCGATAGCCACCCACAACCAACGCGGCCTCGGCACGCTGTACCTAGGCTGCCCTGAGGGCGGTGAAGCCTGGGTCGACGCGCCCGAGCTGCTGCGGATCGTCGAGAGCTCGATGAGCTCGGAGATCTATGAGCTGATGAAGCGTCCGGATGAGCTCGCCGTCGTCACCAAGGCCCACTCTCAACCGCGCTTTGTCGAGGACTGCGTGCGGGAGATGGTGCGCCAGGTTGTCGAGGGCTACCCCGCCATGCCGGACGAGGCGTTCGTCATGGCCCGGCAGGAGAACATGGAGACGATCCACCGCCACAACGTCGTCGCCGAGCGCTATGGCTTGCTCGGCGATCTGCGAGAGGAGCTGGCGTGCGGCGACCACCAGCGCCACCACCTGACGATGCGCAGATGGCTCGAGCAGCCCGCAGCCGACAGCGGCAACAACCGGACTGCGAACGGCGCCAGCTGAGGGGCAGGTCAGTCCCGCCCCTGGCTGCGGCCCGCGACCTTGGCCATTGGGGGGTTTGGCTTGGGCTCTTCCAACCTTCGACGCAGGCCGAAGAAGTAGTCGGCCCCGCTGATCACGGTCGCGGCGACCGCAGCGTAGAGGAGCAGGTCGACCCACAGCGGCGCCGGGTTCTCGGCGATCAGGGCGATGACGGCGGCGATCTGGAGCACCGTCTTCACCTTGCCGAGCCAGCTGGCTGCGATCACGACGTCGCGCTCGGCGGCAATCGCACGCAAGCCGGTGACCGCGATCTCGCGGGCGATGATCACCATCGCCACCCAAGGTTCCAGCCGGTGCAGGGAGACGAGCGAGACCAGCGCGGCGACGATCAGCAACTTGTCGGCCAGCGGGTCCATCAGCTTGCCGAAGGTGGTGACGGCGTCGCGGGAGCGGGCGAAGTAGCCGTCGAGGCCGTCGGTCGCCGCCGCGAGCGCGAAGACCGCCGCCGCGAGCGCGTCACCGTTCGGCGTCTCTCCCAGCAGCGCCACGACCACCACCGGCACCGCGAGGATCCGCAGCAGGGTCAGCGCGTTGGGGAGGTTCAGCGGGAACATCCCGCTCACTGCACCAGCGGGTTGCTGCCGTAGGCCTGTTCGGGCAGGTTGTCTTCCAACAGTTCGGTCGCCTTGGTCGAATCGGTGCCCGGAAGGGTCAGGTTTTCGCTCGTCTTGCTGCCCGACGCCTGGCCGACCGCCAGCAGGGCGATCGCCGCGGCGACCCAGAGGCCGATGACGGGCCAGTGGTGGCGCGAGCAGAAGCGCCCAATCGCATAGAGGGGTGCGGTCATGCGCGCATCATCGCCTACGGCGCGGGCGTGGCGCCAGTCTCAAAGGGAGCTGGAATAGTGGCGAGCGGACCCGCGCCGAGCGCGCGACGCAGCAGCACCAGGTGCTGTGCCTGGTTGGTCGCGATCGAGGCGAGCACCGACCGCGGCCAGGAGATAGTCAGCTGTGAAACCTCGTCGAGGTCACCGGCCACCCCCCGGCCTTCCCGTTCATATGCGAGGGCCAGGGAGTCGGCGCGGCTTTTGAGGCCCTTGTAGTCGAGGGCCCTCCTTTCGCCGGCCACCTTTACCGGGTCGACCCGCCCGCCGAGGCCGCGGATCGCCTTCAGCAATGCGTCCAGGTGTTCCTGGTCTTGGGCGCGGAACAGGCGCAACATGGGGGCGTCCGTCCTCTCTTGCAGCGAGAGGACACGGTCGTAGGCGTCAACTGTCGCCATTTCGCGCGCGAAAGCGGTGTCGACAAAAGCGACAGCCGCTTCCCTTTCCCCCTGGCGAGTCGTGTCCACGCCGCCCCCGCCGCCGCAACCGGCGAGCGCAAGGGTCGCTGCCGCCACGAGGAAGAACGTGATTCGGTTCCCTGTCATGGAGAGGCGGCGAAGCCTATGAGTTCAGGCCAGGAGCGCGCGTTGGCTGAGCTCGCGGCCGAGGTCCACGCCTGCCGCCGCTGCCCGCGGCTGGTCGCCTGGCGAGAGGCCTGCGCCGCCGACCCACCCCGGCGCTTCCGCAGTGAGAGCTATTGGGCCCGGCCGCTGGAGGGATTCGGCGACCCGGGCGCTCGGGTGGCGATCGTCGGGCTCGCGCCGGCCGCCCACGGCGCCAACCGCACGGGCCGCATGTTCACCGGCGACCGCTCCGGCGAATGGCTCTACGCCGCCCTACACCGAGCCGGGTACGCCAACCGCCCGAGCTCCGAGCGGCGCGGAGACCAGCTGCGCCTGCGCGATGCCTACGTGACGGCTGTCGTGCGATGCGCGCCGCCCGCCAACAGGCCGGACCCGGCGGAGCGCGACGAGTGCCTCCCCTACCTAGATGAATAGTTCCACGGTTAGGCCACGTAGTCGACCAAGGCCCGTGACGCCCGCCCGAGCTGGTGGTTGAGCGCGACGGCGGCGGCAAGGGCCAGGAAGCGGCTGGCGATGCGAGCCCGCAGCCCGCGCAGGGTGCGA
>DATLSM010000068.1:0-51595 GCA_035534175.1 Solirubrobacterales bacterium
GTCGGCTCTAGAGATGAATGGGGGGATCCAATATCAGCATGGCTCAGGCGGCTGCCATCCACGGAGGTGAGACGCCCACGTCTGTGTTTCGGCGGCTTGGTGGCAAGTCAGGGAGCGGAAGCTTCGCGCCCTCACCGAACGCCCCCGCCCTCATCCAAGAAGAGTACCGACAGAACCCGGAAAATTGCTACGACTACCCCGTCGCGGAGACGCAGCACGAATGGCAATTCTGCTTCAAGTACGGAAAGATGATCAGCAAGTCCTTTGAAGGATAGGCGCCGTCCGGTCATCAGTGCTTAGGCCGTTCCGTGCGGTAGGCATCGAGGTCGCGCAGAAACGCGAGGATCGACCGACCGAAAGCCGGGAGGCGGTAGATCGCCAGCAGGGCAGGTGCGACGTAGGCATATGCGGCAAAGTGGCCAAGCGCGGGCATTACCTATAGATCAGCACAGATAGGACCCCCCCTCCACAGACCCGCCACTTTCCGCCCAGGTCCCCAGCGCTCACGCGCACACACACGCACGCGCGTAGTCACATGCCGTAATCCGCCCGTCTCCCACGCCGTGCCCGTCGGGTCTGCGCACAGCGTTTCCGCACGTGGCGTGCTGCGCGGCGTGCTGGCGCGTGCTGTGGCACGCGTAGCCACGTGCTACCCATTGGTAATGCAGTCGGTCGCCAAAGCCCTAGGCATGGCCGCGACGATCTGCGAGCGGCGGTGCTCCTGATGGAATGGGTGGTACGCGTGATCACGCGCATATGGTCCCGATGAGCCGCGAGGGGCTTGAGCGGACCTTCGCAGTTGCCCCGCAGGAGGAGTGAGCCGGGCCGATCGCGAGGGCCAATATGCCTCTTCGCCGTCGCTTCGCCGCCACCCCGGATTTTCGCACGCTACGCGTGCGCTTCCGGGGCAGCGGCTCTCGCATCGGGCGAGAGCAAGGAAAGGAGTACTCCATGAGCCAGCCGGCAACAGCAGTCCTCGACATCGAGAAGATCGCCGTCGAGGAGGGCTTCAACCCCCGCACTCGCTTCGACGAGGATGCCCTCGCAAGGCTTGAGTCGAGCCTGCGCGAGACAGGCATCGTCCAACCCCTCGCCGTCCAACCAGCAGACAACGGCACCTACACCGTGATCGCCGGCGAGCGGCGCCTGATCGCCGCCAAGCGAGCCGGGATCGAGCAGGTCCCTGTCCTGATCCGCGAAGGCCCCGGCGCCCGCGCCGCCGCCCTGGCCGAGAACCTGATCCGCGAGGATCTCGACCCGATCGACACCGCGAAGGGCTTGGCGGCCCTGGCCGAGGTCGAGAACCTGACCACGCACAAACAGATCGCCGAGAAGGTCGAGATGTCGGTCGCCTGGGTCAGCCAGCACCTCCGCCTGCTGGCGCTTCCCGAGGGCGTCCAGCACCATATCGCTGCCGGGCACGTCCCGGTCGAGGCCGAGCGCGAGCTGCGCAAGGTAGCCAAGGTCTCACCACGGATCGCCGAGTGCGCCTGTGAGCTGGTGGCGCGCGGCAAGTTCAGCGGCCGCGACCTCGCCGAGCACTTCGACGAGGTCCTGGTCACCGTGGCGGAAGCGCGGTTCGAGAAGCCCCCGACGATGATCGACCCAGGCTCGCTTCGCCTCAGCGCGGTGATCGCCGACTCCGAGAAGTGCCGCGCGCTGACCGAGCGCTACCTGGCAGCAGTGCCCTACGAGCACTCCGAGGACCCGGCGATCCGCCTCGCCGAGTCCGAGGTCGACGCCGCACGCGCCGCCGGCTGCCTGGTCGAGCACCGCGTCGATCACGGCGGCTGGGTCTCCATCGTCGCCTACATCACCGATGTCGAGTTCGCAGCCGACCTCGCCGAGCGCGCCCTCGAGCGGGTAGTAAAGGAGGCCGCCGAGCGGGCCGAGCAGCGGGCCAAGTGGCCCGGTAAGAACGGGGGCGATCCGACCCTCAACCCCGAGCAGGCCAAGGGGGCCCGCAAGGCAGAGCGGACCGAGGCCAAGGAGAAGGCCGCACAGGCGCGGCGCTTCAACGAAGAGCTCGGCCGCAACCTGCTGAAGCGTCGGAGCGCCGCCAGCCGCAAGCAGCACAGTCTCGCTCGCGCCAAGGCGCTCGCCGCGATCGTGCTCACCGACAACGATCGGCTTGCGGCCCGCGGGCTGCGCCTCGTCCTCTCCCAGTTGCAGGAGGTCGAGGTCAAGACGCTGAAATCCGGTGCCTTGCGCGAGCGGGTCAGCTACGCCGACCACGAGCAGTGCGCCTCCTACCTGGCGAAGCGGATCGAGGACGCCCGCTCGGCCAACGAGGTGCTCGAGCTGCTCACCGACGCGGTACTCGCCGCGACCCTCGCCGACGAGCAGGAGCTGGCACAGTCGCGCCGCGTCCACTGGGCCACCCCGCAGGGAGGTGAGGTCGAGCAGCTGCTCGCCGCGGAGATCAAGTCGGTGCGCCCGCGCCGCCAGCGGCGCAAGAGCAGTTAGTCAAGGGCATCGCCGGAGGGGAGCCCTGCGAGGTCCGGGTTCTCCTCCTGCGAGCCGTCAAGCCGCTGTTCGCCCGAGCTTCATCGACACATCGGCGCTCGTGGTTGCTGCCGGGGATCGGTCATGGACGGACGCCTAGCAGCCCTCCTCCACCCGGCTGCGCCGGGCTCCCCCGGCCCGCTGTTCGGCTGCCATGACAGATTCCCAGCAGCACCCCAAGAAACCGAGTCCAAAGCAGCTGAACTACCTGCGCAGCCTGGCGCAGGGGTGCGGAGAGTCATTCGCCTACCCCTCCACTTCGGCGCAGGCCTCGGCGGAGATCGAGCGCCTGCTCGAGCGCAAGCGCAGCGGCCGCGGCGAGCGCCGCCGCGAAGTCGCCGATGTGCGGCGGGCAGTGGCAGAGGGCGGGCGCGATGCCGCCGCATACCGCCGCGAGGACGTGCGCGGTTACGGGTCCTCCGCCACCTGGCGGTGACACCGAAGGCCGAATGGATCTCTCGGACCACCGCGCCGAGCTTCCCGACCCTGACACGGCTTTTCCGTGCTTCGGTCGCAATCGCCCGCCTATCGGAGGCGGGCACGACACGAAGGAGTCGACCATGTCCCCAGCTAAATCCGAGCGCGTCCTGGTGAGGACGGGGCCATTGCTTTGCCCGTCTTGTGCCAGCGAAGACGTCTCTGATCAGAACTCCGCTGCCGAGTACGAGCTGATCTGCGAGAACTGCGGCCGTGAGTTCGATCAAGACTCGGCCCTCATCTGTTTCGGCGAGCTGCGCACCGAGATCTCGGGCGACTCGGCGGCCCTGGATTGCCTCGCGGAGTTCCTCTACGCCGATCCGCAGACATTCCCGAGCGGCGCCGACACCTGTGAAGCGCTCGATCAGGCTCTGACGAAGTCGGGGCGGGGGCCCGCCTCGAAGCACCAGGCCGAGCGCTGAGAGGAATTGGAGGCGCGCCTGCACGGCACCGAATGCCAGGCAGACACGGCCGGTAGATGCGGGCGCCGGGGCGGGCGACCCCTCCCGATCCTGGCACGGCTTCGCCGTGCGTTCGGTCGGCGATCGCCCGCCCAGCGGGGGCGCGCGCAATGCCAAGGAGGCCGAGATGACCGCATCAAGGAGTTCCTCACGCCGCAGACCGAGCGAGGAGGAGCGAGCGCAGAAGCGAGCCGCTGAGCGCGAGTTGATGGCAGCCGCGATCGAGCAGCTGCGCTCCAGCGAGGGCTGGCAGCGCTGGCTCTCAGTTCGCCACCGCTTCCACACCTACAGCCTCCACAACCAGCTCCTGATCGCCCACCAGCGCCCCGGAGCCACCTACGTCGCCGGCTTTCGGCGCTGGCTCGCCCTCGGCTACGCCGTGCGCAAGGGCGAGCGGGGCATCCGCATCTGGGCACCCTGCGCTCCCTCGCCCAGGAAGCTGGCGGAGTGGAGGCAGGCCGGGGCCGATCCGCAGAAAAAGCCGCGCACCTTCTTCCGGCTCGTCGCGGTTTTCGACCGCTCCCAGGTCGATCCGCTGCCCGAGTTCCCCGGAGGCCCGCTGGACCTCGACCCCCCGCTGCAGCCGATCGCGGGCGAGGGCCTCGCCCACCTCTTCGAGCCGCTCGCCGCCTTCGGGGCCTCGATCGACTTCCCCGTCGTGGTCGAGCCGATCCCCGGCTCTGCCCAGGGCCTCTGTGACCCAGGCGGCAAGATCACCGTCGAGCCGGTCTCAGAGGAGTTCTCACCCAACGCCCAGATCGCGACAGAGATCCACGAGCTGGCCCATGCGCTGGTGCGCTGCGAGCGTCAGGAAGAGGACCCGAAGCTCACCTACGCCGAGGAGGAGGTGGTCGTGGAGTGCGTCGCCTACACCGTCTGCTCCACGGTCGGCCTCGACACCGCGGGCTTCTCGGTGCCCTACCTGGCGAGCTGGAGCGAGGGCGGTGAGATCGAGCGCTACGCAGCGCTGATCGACCGCCTGGCGGCCCGCCTTGAGGAGGTGGCGCTGGGTTCCCTCAAGCGCGACGGTGACGAGGAGGCTGCGCCCACTCAGCCTGTCGACCCTGCGACGGCCCTTGCCGCGTAGGCCGGGACTCGGATCGTCACGGGGTGAGCCTTGAGCCCGGGTCGCCGGCAGTCACCGTGAATCAGACGAGCGAGTGTCGCTTCGACCTCCAGAGAGGCAGCCCGATCTCCTCACCCCAGGCTGGCACACGCCGCCCGCGCTCTGGCCCCCACAAGTGGGGGCTCCCCTCGCCTTCGGCTCGGCTCCGCGCGCTCGGTCGCGCGCCCTACCTGGGCTCGTTAACCGAACCACCTCTCAAAGGAGGCCCGAAGTGCAGAACATCAACACCGTCGTCATCACCGGCAACCTGACCCGCGACCCCGAGTTGCGCTCAACACCGGGCGGAACCTCGGTCTGCGGCCTGCGGGTAGCGGTCAACGCCCGCCGCAAGGACGGCAAGAGCGGAGAGTGGGTCGATAAGCCCAACTTCTTCAACGTCACCGTCTGGGGCGCCCAGGGCGAGGCCTGCGCCGAGCACCTGGCCAAGGGCCGCCCGGTCGCGGTCGAAGGTCGCCTCGACTGGCGTGAGCACGACGGTGACAGCGGTCACCGCGAGTACGTGCAGATCGTCGCCAACACGGTCCAGTTCCTCGGCTCCGCGCCGAAGAACGGGGTCGCCGGGGCCGGCGAGTCCGAGGAGGGCGAGGAGGAGATTCCCTTCTAGCCCAACTCTCCGCAGTGGGCCCGGCGCTTCGGCGCCGGGCCTTTTTTTTGGCCTGCGGCCGACTGCTCAACCCCTGCCGCCGAGCGCCACGACCCAGAACTCGCCGGTAGGCGAGCGAACGGCGAGGGACGTGCTCAACCTGCTTTCAGCCTAGCCCGGGCACCGCCCCGCGCAAGGGGCTACGCCCCTTCCCCTCGCTGCGCTCGGTGCGCGGTTCGGATGTCCCGGGCTTTTGGGCTGGCAAGTTGAGCACGAGGCCCCGCGGGGCAAAGAGAGGAGCGGTTCAGATGAGCGCAGCGGAGTCGAGGGTCCTGGTCGATGCGATAGGGAACGTCACACAGGCGCCGAAGCTGATCCACACCGCGAGCGGGGTTCCGCTCTGCCGGTTCGTGGTGGCGAGTGAGAGGGGACCGGCGAGCAACCCGGTCCAAACAGCGGTCTACGCGAAGGGCGGGCTTGCGATCAGTTGCGCTCGTCTCGCAGAGGGAGACTCGGTCGGCGTGAAGGGTAAGCAGCGCCAGCGCACCCGTCGCCGTCTCGGCGTCACCTACCCCGAAGTGGCGACCGAGGCCCACGAGGTCGAGTTGATCCAGGGCGGGGGAGAAGCTGCTCTGCTCGGCAAGCTCCCGACCAGCGAACCACGCCGCCGCGAGTTCCGCTCGATCCCAACGCCGAGTCGAGCAAAGAAGGCAGCCACAACCGCCTCGGTCGTCCACTGCAAGCACGACTCCTACGACATCTACATCGGCCGCGGCAAAGACCCGCACACGGGCGAGCCGGGGCGCTGGGGCAACCCGTTTCGGATCGGCCCCGACGGCGAGCGCGCCGAAGTGATCGAGCGCTATCGCTCCTGGCTTTGGACCCAGATCAAGTCCGGGCAGATCAAGCTCGCCGAGTTGGCGGCGCTTCACGGCAAGACGTTCGGCTGCTGGTGCGCGCCGGAGCCCTGCCACGGCGAGGTCCTAACGGCAGCGGCGGCCTGGGCGGCGGAGCGGCTGGATTGAGCTCCGGAGCGCGAGGAAGTCTGCGGCGAGGCTTCCATTCCACCGGGCCGGGCATCCGGCGCTGAGCGCTTGCCGGGCGAAGGGGGCGACTTCGCCCCGCCCGGCACTTCTCCAACAAGGAAAAGAAAACGCCCCGGGCGGCGCGCAAACGCCCCCGGGGCCGGCACAGGAGGACGAGCTCCCATGCGCGACGAAGATACCCAGCGCGCGGCAAATGCCGCCGCCACCAACGCCCGCGCCGATGCTGCGATCCAGCGCGCGGTCCTCTCCCATCTCCTCGACCGCCACCCCGTCCAGCTGACGCTGGCCGAGCTGGCGCGCGAGGTCGTCGGGTCAAGGGGGGAGTTCGAGGACTCCGACGCACTCGAGCGTGCCGTAGGTGCGCTCATCGGTGCGGGCTTGCTGCACCGCCACGGCGAGTTCGTGGTGCCGAACGCTGCCGCGCTCTGCTTCGACCAGCTCGGCCTCTGAGTCGCGCAGCCGCGCCGTCTCTGTGCTCGGCGCGGCTGCGCCTTCGACAGCTCGGTATGCGAGTCCGAGGGGAGGCCAAAGACCCAATGACTCATCTCAAGACCTAAGTCAAGAACCAGATCAGAGCCAGCCAGCAAGGCAACGATCTGAAGCCAGCGAAAGCCCGAAGTTCGCCTCGATCTCAGCCAATCAGGTGTCCCCTCAAGCGTCCCTATAACCCCAACCCCGCAGCACGACACACTACGAACCCTCCGGTTCGCCCGATGCAAATGACCGTCGCCGTGGACAACGGGGGCGATGGTGGGAGTGACCAAGATCGGGCGACGAAATGCCAACTACTGGATCGAGGCGGTAGCCGAAGGCGGCGAGGACTACTACACCAAGCCCGGCGAGGCTCCTGGCCAGTGGACGGGCGAGCTGGCCGCCGAGCTGGGCCTTGAGGGGGAAGTCAGCCGCGACCACTACACCGCCCTGCTCGCCGGAAAGAACCCAGTGACGGGGGACGTGCTGGTGAGCAGGCCCGAGCCGCGCACCTTCGTCGACGCGGACGGGCGAAAGCGCCGCCTCGACCCGATCCTCGGTTACGACATCCGCTTCGCCGCGCCGAAGTCGGTCTCGCTGCTCTACGCAGTCGGCTCCTCCGAGGTGCGCGCCGCGATCCTGGCGGCCCACGACTACGCGGTCGGCGAGGGCGTCGCCTACCTGGAGCGCCACGCCTGCTTCGTGCAACGCGGCAAGGGGGGCGCGGTGATCGAGCCGGGGAGCGGCTTCGTCTCGATGGCCTTCCGCCACCGCTCCTCACGCGCTGGCGACCCCGCCCTTCACACCCACCTCGTCACCGCGAACATGACCCGCGCCGCATCGGACGGGCGCTGGCTCAGCCTCGCCAACCCGAAGCGCCAGTCGTTCCTACTGCGCGAGGCCAAAGCCGCCGGCCACGTCTACCACGCGGCACTTCGCGCCGAGGTGACCCGCAGGCTGGGGGCCGAGTGGCAGGCGATCCATAACGGCTACGCCGACTTGGCCGGCATCGAGCGCCCGGTGATCGAGCACTTCTCCCAGCGCCGGGCGGAGATCGTCGAGGCGATGGCCGAGCGCGGCACCACATCCGCGGCGGCCGCCGAAGTCGCCGCCTACAGAACGCGCGACGCCAAGGACTACAAGGTCGACCCCGACACCCAACGTTCGGAGTGGGAGGCCCGCGCGGCGGAGTTCGACCTGACAGCGGACTCGATCGACACTCTGCTCCTTTCGGCCGTACGCCGCGAGCCGCGGCCGATCGGCGCCGCCGAGGTCGAGCGCGCCCTCGGCGAGCTGGAGGCCCACCACTCCCACTTCGACCGCCGCGACCTGCTCTGCGCGCTCGCCAACCAGCTCCCCGAGGGCGCCGACGCCGCAGCGCTCGACCGCGCGGTCGACGGTCTGCTGGGGAGCGAGCGGGTGATCGAGATCCACCGCGCCGCCGGTCAGATCGCCTCCACCTACTACACCACCCCGCGCCTCTGGGAGATGGAGCAGCGCTTCGTCGGCACCGCTCGCGCGGGACAGAAGGCCGGCGCCGCCGTGGTCGACGAGGCGACGCTCGCCGCAGTCCTTCAACGCCACAGCTACCTGAGCGCCGAGCAGGCCGAGATGGTCCGCCGCCTCACCACCGGCGGCGAGCGCATCGTCGCGGTGGCGGCACTGCCGGGAAGCGGCAAGACCACCGCCCTCGCCGCCGCCCGGGAGGCATGGCGGGCTGCTGGCCATCCGGTGATCGGCGTCGCCACAGCCCGCAGCGCCTCGGGCGAGTTGAGCGACGCGGGAGTTCCGGCCACCTCGATCACTGCCTTTCTGATCCGCACCAGCGAGATGGCAGAGAGCGGGACCTCCCTCGCTCCCGGCGCCGTGATCGTCATGGACGAGTCGAGCACCACATCGACCCCTCACGCCGCCGCCCTCGCCGAGCTGGCCGAGCAATGCGGCGGCAAGCTGGTCTGCATCGGTGACCCGCGCCAGATCGGAGCGGTCGGGCCTGGTGGCCTCTACGGGCACCTGACCAACGTGATCGAGCCCGCCGTCCTCACCGAGATCCGCCGACAGCGCGACCCGGTCGACCGCCGCATCGTGCAGCTCGCTCACGAAGGCCGCGGATCGGACGCGCTCGACCTCCTGCGCTCCCGCGAGCGGCTGGTGATCGCCGACACCCTGCCCGAGGCGCTAAATGCGCTTGTCCTCGACTGGCAGCGGAGCTACGCCACCGGTGAGGACGCGGTGATGATCGCGCGGCGAAACCGCGACGTGGAAGAGCTGAACGCCCGTGCCCGCGAAGTCCTGATCAATGACGGAGCGCTGGCCGAGGGTGAGCTTTCGGTCGCGGGGCTCCCCTTCTCGGTCGGAGACCGGGTGCTGACTCGCGTCAACACACCCACCGTCTCAAACCGCGAGCGCTGGGAGATCAGCGCGATCGACGCCGAGCGCCAAAGCGTCGAGTTGCAGCGGATCGGCGGCGAGGGGCGCACGGTCACGCTCGATGCCTCCTACCTCCAAGAGCGCACCGCGGCGGGAGAGCCGCCGATCCAGCACGCCTACGCGATGACCATCTACGCGACGCAGTCAAAGACCTTCGACGCCGCTTACGTCCTGCTGGACCCCGGTTCGACTCGGGAGGAGTTCGTGGTGACGGTCTCGCGGAATCGAGGGCCGACGATCGCCTACGGCGTCGCGGCCTCCGAGCTGACCGACCCCGATCTGGGGCCGGGCACCCGCGAGATCGAGGACGCCGCCCACGAGCTGCGCGCCAGTGCCGAGCGGGTCGCCGGGGAGTTCGCCGCGGTCGAGTTATCCGCCCGCAAGCGCCTCGACGCCCAGCCGGCCAAAGAGCTGATCAAGCGGCGCTCCGAGCTGGAGCGAAAGCTGCTCAGGCATGCGGAGCCCTCGCCGCGCAAGCAGCGCCTCGATGCCGTCGAGCAACGGATCGCCGCAGGCAAGGCCCACATCGCCGAGCTGTCCGCCAAGCGCGAGGGACTCGCGGCTGGGAGCCGACCCGACCGCGACGAGCTGGCCCGAATCGAAAGCGCCGAGCGCCTCTCCGCTCGCCAGCTCGACCGCCTTGAGGGCGAGCGCGAGGGACTCGCGGTCGAAGTCTCGATCGAGTCGCGCCACCCGGTCGTGCTTACCGCCGCCGAGCGCTCCGAGCTGGCGCTGATCGAGGATCGCCTCCGCCAGCTCCGTCGCCGCGAGGTGGCCGCCGAGCGACTCCAGCCCTCCAAGATGATCGAGACGACCCTGGGCGCCAGGCCCGCCGACCCCACCAAGGCGGCGCTTTGGAACGAAGGCGTCGATCTGATCTACGCATACCGCCACAGCAACGGGATCGCCTCGCGCAGCGCAAAGCCGCTCGGTCCCATCCCCGCCGACCCGGCCCGGCGCTGTGAGCGGCGCGCTGCCGAGCAGCGGTTGGCCCGCATCCAGCATGGCCTTGGCATAGAGCGCTCCCGAAGCGCCGAGCGGACCGCCTCGATCACGCGCTGAGGCACAGCCAACGCTCGGGCGGCGACCGAGAGGCCAGCGGGCCGCATGCTCGCACGCTTCGCGTGCAGGGGCGGCCGCATGGCCTCCCAATCGCAGAGCCCGAATCATCAGGCCGAGCGCCGTGCGCAGATCCTCGATCGGCTGCTTCGCTCCGAGCGCAGCCGCTTGCTGCGCCAGGTGCGCTTCCACTCCCAGCGCCTCGAGGACGCCGAGGATGCGCTAAGTGATGCCTGCGTGCAGTTCCTTCGGTTCTACGACGGGCCGGCTGGGACCGCTGCCCTGCGCTGGATGCTGGTGGTGGCCAAGCGCTGCGCCTGGGCGATCTCGCGCCAGCGACGCGAGCGTGTGGCGGTCGACCCACAGGTTTCAGCCGAGTGGGCTGAGGAGGACCTCAAAGTCCTCGTCCGCGATGGGGCCGACGGCCCTGTCGAGCTTGCGGAGCGATCCGCGGAGACCGCGCGCGTGATCGAGGCGATCGAGCAACTGAAGTCTGATGAGCGCACGGCGCTGATCCTCTTCGGCCTCGGGTGTAGCTACTCGGAGATCGGCGAGCTGCGCAGCTGGAGCACGACCTATGCCGATGTCTACGTTATGCCGACTTCGGTCCGCAAAGCCGCTTGGCAGGCGGAGATCGCGCCTCTAAAGTCGGCATAATCACAGCTGCTCCAGGAAGGCCAAGAGCCCGTCGGGCGGCCGGTAGCGACCCGGCTTTGCGTCCAGCGGTGCAGCTTTCGCGAGTGCTTGTTCCTTGATCGCGAGGTTGGCGTGCAGGTAGATCTGTGTCGTCTCGACCTGCTCGTGGCCGAGCCAGAGTGCGATCACCGAGGTGTCGACGCCGGCCTGAAGGAGGCGCATCGCGGCGGTGTGGCGCAGCGCGTGCGCCGACACCTTCTTCTCACCCAGCGATGGGCAATCGCGAGCGGCCCTTGCTGTGTGGATCGCGATTCGGCGTTCCAGGCCATCGCGGCTGAGCCGACGGCCGCTCCGAGCCGGGAAGAGCGGCTCGGCGGCTCGGTGCCCGCGCTCCTTGAGCCAGACGCCGAGCACCCCAACCGTGGCGCTGGTCAGCGGCGTGATCCGCTGCTTTCGACCCTTGCCCAGGCAGCTGACGTGCGGACCTCTGCCGAGGTGGACGTCAGCGCAGGTGAGCCCGGTCAGCTCTGATGCCCGAAGTCCAGTCTGGGCGGCGAGCATCAGCATCGCCCGGTCCCGGCGACCCGTCCAGCTCGAACGGTCCGGGGCAGCGAGCAGCGCCTGCGCCTCCTCCTCGTTGAGGAAGGTGACGAGGTTTCGTTGAAAGCGCTTCGGCGGGATCGCCAGCACCCGCTCAATCGATTGAGCGTGCTCGGGGTGGCGCAGTGCCGCGAAGTGAAACAGCGACCGGATCGCCGTCAGTCGCGCGTTGCGGGTGCGCACCCCGTTGCCGCGCTCGGCTTCGAGGTGATCGAGGAATGCCCCGATCAGCGGCGCATCGAGGTCGCAGACCTCCAGCTCGCTGGGCTGCTTGCCCGTCCGCTTCACCGCGAAGCCGAGCAGGAGGCGCAGCGTGTCGCGGTAGGCGACGATCGTGTTGGGGCTGACCTGGCGCTGACCGATCAGCCGCTCGGTGAAGAACGCCTATCTGGAAGTCCAGATAGGCGTTCCTATCCGAACATCCAGACTATGTGGAGTTCGGTTCGACGTTCCCGGATGTGAGCCGGGGATCGGACGATCTGGTCTGCATAGCATTCGTCATCCGAGTCCTTCGAGGAAGTTGAGGAGGGCGTCGGGTGGCCGGTAGCGGCCAGGGGCGCTATCGAGCGGTTTGGTCTTGGCGAGTGCCTGTTCCTTGATCGCAAGGTCGGCGTGCAGATAGCCCTGGGTCGTTTCGATCTGCTCGTGGCCCAGCCACAAGGCGATGACCGAGGTGTCGATGCCGGCGTGCAGCAGCCGCATCGCGGCAGTGTGCCTGAGCACGTGTGGGGTTACGTTCTTCTCGTGCAGCGAAGGGCAGCGCTCGGCGGCCCTGGTTGAGTACTTGGTGAGCCGGCGTGCGAGCGCGTCGCGTGTGAGCTGTCGGCCAGTGCGGGTCGGGAACAGCGGCGTGGTGTCGGTGCCGGCGCGCTCGGTAATCCAGGCGTCGAGCACGACGATCGTTTCCTTGGTGAGCGGGGTGATCCTCCGCTTCCGCCCCTTGCCGAGCGTGGTCACGTGCGCGCCGGTGCCGGGCTGGATGTCGGTGGGGGTGAGCGCGATCAGCTCGGAGGCACGCAGCCCTGTCTGCGCGCCAAGCAGCAGCAGCGCGTGGTCACGGCGGCCGGTCCAGGTTGAGCGATCGGGGGCGTCGAGGAGCGCGTCAAGCTCTGGTTCGGTGAGGAATGTGACCAGCGCACGGTCGTGGAGCTTTGGCGGGATCGCGAGCACCCGCTCGATCAGCGCGGCGTGCTCGGGGTGGCGCAGCGCGCAGTAGCGAAACAGGGAGCGGATCGCGGTCAGCCGCAGGTTGCGGGTGCGGGCACTGCAGCCACGCTCGCGTTGGAGATGATCCAGGAACGCGCTGATCAGGGTGGCGTCGAGATCCTCGAGCGTGAGCCTGGTCGGCTGCTTGCCGGTGCGCTTGCTGGCGAACACAAGCAACAGCCGGATCGTGTCGCGGTAGGAGGCGATCGTATGCGGGCTGGCGTCCCGCTCGCGGACGAGACGGTCCGTAAAGAACGACTGGATGACGGTGGCGAGCGTGATCATGACGCGCGCCCGATCGATCGCTCCAGGCGCTCCGCAGCGAGCCCCATCAGCTCCGGCGCGGCGTCCAGGTACCAATACGTCATCGAGGGCTCCAGGTGCCCGAGATAGGTGGACAGCGACGCGAGCCTGGCGCCAACATCAACTTCGTCGCGATACGCGTCGAGCAGCGTCCGAACAGCAAAGGAGTGGCGGACGTCATGCAGCCTCGGGCGGCACGCCGCCGAGCGCGGCGCGATCCCGGCGCGGGCTCGCATCCGCCCAAACGTGTGCTGGACGTTGGACGCAAGCAACCTGGTGCCCGCCTCGGAGACCAACAGCGCGCGCTCGTCCGGCGGTGACGGCGGCCGGTCGCGGCGACGCAGGTAACGACACACCGCGTCGACTGCGGTCGGGTGAAGCGGCAGCTCGCGGGCCTTGCCGTACTTGCCGTGCACTGTCAGCACGCCGTACCTGCTATCGAGATCGTCGCGATCCAGGCCGATCGCCTCGCCGAGTCGCATTCCGGTGACAGCCAGCACGCCAATCAGGACCTGGAACGTCGCCGTCCGGTGCGCAGTGCCCAACATCTTGGCGGCCGCGATCAGCGCGGAGATCTGCTCGTCGGTGTAGAGGTACGGGGTCGCTCGCTGCGACCGGCCGGTCAACAACCCGGCCGGCGGGACCTCCACCTCCGAGTCGGCGGCGTGCAGGTAGCGGGCGAACCGGCGCACTGTCTGCAGTCGATGCGCGTGATAGCCCGGGTGCCCGCCCGGCAGGATCGCCCAGGAGAGGGCGCGCTCGATCGTGATCCGTTGCTCGCCGCGAGCTTCGAGATAATCGATGAACCGGCCGAGCAGCCGCTCCGCGGTGTCGAGCTTGTAGCCCAGCGCCCGCCGGACCGCCAGATACTCCACGAGCTCGGCGCGCAGCGAGCTCATCCCAACGACCTCCCGGGCCACGGCCGGGCGATCTGCCGCAGCCCGTCGCGATCAACCTTCGCGTAGATCGCCGTTGTCGTCGCTGCGCGGTGCCCGAGGACCTGCCCGATCTCCGGTAGCCCCGCGCCCGCACGCAACATCTCCGACGCAGCAGTGTGACGCAGCCGATGCGCCCCGACCTGGCCCAGCCCAGCCCGCCGCGCCGCCGAAGTGACGACCATCGAGACGCCATCGCTGCTCAACGCGCGATACGGCGCCAGCATCCGCACGAACACCGCTCCGTCCAGCGTGCGGCGTGGCCGCCCATCACGCAGGTAGGCGACGATCGCCTCGCCGACGTCGACCGGCAGCGGCAGCCGCTCAGCCCTGCCGCCCTTCCCGACCGCCGTGAACTCGCCCGCCCGCCAATCGATGTCATCCATCGATAGCGCGGCGACCGCGCAGGCTCGTAACCCCAGCCGCACCAGCACGGTCACGATCGCGAAATCGCGACGCCCCTGCGCGGTCTCCCGATCACACGCACCGAGAAGCCTCTGCACCTGCTCGCGCTCAAGCCGCCGCGGCAACTCCGACAATCGCCACGCCGCGACCGACGGCACCGCGTCGACCAGCAGCCGGGACAGCTCGCCCTCGAAGTAGAGGAAGCGCAGCAACGCCCGCAACGCGGCGACCAGCACCTCTGTCGTCCGGCGCGAGCGCCCCGCACAGAACCCGACCACGAACCGGCGCACCCCCGCCGCGTCCACCCGGGCCAGGTCAAGCCCCTCCTCATCCGCCATGCCCTCCAAGAACGGCCGGACCCAATGGACATAGACACGCGAAGATCCCGCCACCAAGCCCCGCTCGACCTCGAGATACCGCCGGAAGCGGGACAGAATCTTCTCCACCGCCCCGCCCGGCACCGACGTGATCGCCGCCGGGACGGTATCCAGCCGCCGGAGATAGGCCAGCAACGATTCCAGCGCCCGGGGTGACAGCAGGCTCCTGTAGCCGGCCGCGCGACGCGCGTAACAGAACCGCTCAACCACCATCGGCGACAGCTCCGAAGCCGGAAGTCCCTCAGCCTCCAGCCACCTGCTCAAGTGCGCCATCAGGCACATCTGCTGGACCGCCGACCCAGCCGTGTAGCCCAGAGTGGATAACTCGACGACGAACCCGTCAGCGAACGGCTCAAGCGGACCGAGCACCGCCGTCCGCGACGGATCACTCATCGATTGCCCTCCTCCTTCTCGGTCTCGGCGGACCACATCTCGACCGAAACCTCGGCACCGAAGCGGAACCTATGTAGATCCGATCGCGGTCAACAGCCCTCTTTGCGGCGTTTTCCTATCCAGCTCCACATAGTCTGGATGTTCGGATAGGAACGCCTGAAGAGTCGGGGAGAGGGCGCTCATGAGCGATCACCGAGGTAGCGCTCAAGACGACAGGCGGCCAGCTCCATCAGCTCCGGGGCGGCCGAGAGGTACCAGTACGTGCTGGTGGGGCTGACATGCCCGAGGTAGGTCGAGAGCGCCGCCAAGCGCACCTCAACCTCCCCGTCTTCGCGGTAGGCGTCGAGCATCGTGCGGACCGCGAAGGTGTGGCGCAGGTCGTGCAATCTCGGCCGGCAGCGGGCCGAACGCGGCTCGAAGCCGACGTGAGCGAGCAGCCGGGCAAAGGTCGCCTGAGCGGATCCGTATCTCAGTCGAGTGCCGGCGGTGGAGACGAACACTGCGTCAGGGTCCCCCGGCGAGGCTGGCCGGTCTGCTCGTCGCAGGTATCGGCGCAGTGCCGCTGCCGTGCTTTCGTGAAGCGGCAGTTCGCGCGACTTGGCGAACTTGGTCTCGCGGACGGTGATCGCCCCGGGTGTGAGGTCGAGGTCTGAGCGCTCAAGCCGGATCGCCTCTCCGATCCGCATTCCGGTCGTCGCCAGGAGGCCGATCAGCGTGCGGTAGGTGGCGACCCGGTGCGCGCCGCGCAACGTTGCAGCTGCCTCGATCAGGGCGGCGATCTCGGACTCCGAGTAGATGTAGGGGGTCATGCGAGAGCGGCGGGCACGCAGCAGCCCGGCGCCCGGCACCTCGCAGGCCGGGTAGATCGTCTTCATGTAGGCGGCAAAGCGCCGCAGGACCGAGAGCCGCGCGCAGTGCCAGTTTGGGGCGCCACCCGGCAGCGTCGCCCAGGCCAGCGCATGCTCGATCGTGATCGTCTTCGCGTCGCGCTCCTCCAAGTAGGCGAGGAAGCCGCTGAGCAACCACTCGGCCTTCTCCAGCTTGTAGCCGAGGGCGCGGCGCACGGTCAGGTAGTCGGCAAGCGCCGAGCGCAGCGGGCTCATCGACCGGCTCCCGGCCAGGAGCGGGCGATGACACGCAGCGAGGCGCGGTCGACCTTGGCGTAGATAGCCGTCGTCTGCAGCTGGTGGTGGCGCAGCAGCTGCCCCACCTCGGGCAGCGAGGCCCCGCCGCGCAGCGCCTCGGTTGCCGCGGTGTGGCGGAGGCGATGGGCGTAGAACGTTCCGAGGCCAGCTCGCCGCGCAGCGGAGGCCACCACGCGGCTGACGCCAGTGCGGCTGAGGGCGCGGTAAGGGGCCGCGGCCAGCACGAACACTGTCCGCCCCTCCCCGTTGGTCGGGCGGCCCTCGCGCAGGTAGGCGGCGATCGCCTCGCCGACGTCGGCGGTCAGCGGCAAGCGCTCGGCGCGCCGGCCCTTGCCGCGCACGACGATCTCCCCGGCCCGCCACTCGATGTCGGCCAGCGAGAGACCGGCCACCTCGCCGGCCCTCAGGCCAAGGCGGCTGAGCAGCATCAGAATCGCGAAGTCACGGCGCCCGTTCGCGGCGCTGCGATCGCAGGAGGCAAGGAGCCTTTTCAGATCGGCGGGCTCAAGGCCCTTCGGCAGCCCCGCCCCTCGCCAGCTCGCAACCTTGGGAACGGCCCCGATCAGCGATCGCTCGATCAGGCCTTCGCGGTGCAGGAAGCCAAGCAGTGAGCGAAAGACTCCCACCGTGTGCTTGGCCGTGCCCGGGGTCTGTTGGCGGGCGCAGGCCAGCGCAAACGCGCTGACATCGGCAGCGCTCAGCCGGACGAGGTCCACTCCCTCCGGGCCGGCCCTTTCGCGCAGGAAAGGGCGAATCGCATCCACGTATTGCCGAGCGGTCTTCTCTTTGAACCCCCGCTCGCGGATCAGGTAGAGCCGGTAGCGGTCTGCCAGCTCCTCCAGCGGCCCCGCCGGCGGCGGTGCAGGCGGGGCGCCCGGCACGACACCGAGACGCCGCAGATAGGCGAGCAGCGGGACAAGGCTCCGGGCCGAGAGGTGGTGTGTGTAGCCGGCGGCGCGGCGATCGCCCAAGAACCTTTGCGCCGTCGCCGGCAAGATCTCGTCGGCGTTCAGGTCCTGTGTTGTCAGCCAACGGCTCAGGTGGGCAGCCAGCCGCAGGTGCGTCTCCGCCGAGCGGGGGTGTAGCCGAGTCGCCGAAGCTCTTCGGCGAAGCCGGCCTTGAAGGGCACGAGCGGCCCGGTCATCCGGACCCGCGATGAATCGACCATGAGAACTCCTCCTCTGGTTGGTGGAGGAGGAGCTTCCAGCGTCTTCAGCGGCGCCGGATTATGCCGACCTCAAAGGCGCTGTCTCCGTTTGAAAAGCCACCATTCGGGTCGAAGTCGGCATAACGCAGAGGTCGGCATAGGTGAAACTATGCAGACATCGGCATAGCCATACGAAGGTGAATCGCTGTCTTAGCGAGGGACGCGCCCGGGTCAGACAGATGCTGGATGGGGGGGAGAGATCGTGAGCTTCGCGTCTTTGACCCCTATGGAGGTTCTGCGCCCGATCGAGTTCACCGACGCCTTGCTGCGGCTGCAAGGGATGATCGGTTCAGAGATCAAGGTGATCCTCAACCACTACGGGCACTTCTTCGGCTGCGGATTTGAAGGAGAGCTTGAATGCGTTCAGACCTTGCCGCCCGATGACACGGCGGTGCGTCTCGTTATTGCTGGTGGCGGTGGGCTTTTCCTCGACCCTGCCGATCTGGAGGTGTTCATCGGCGGCAGCGTCGTAGATGGAGCGAGATGGCTTGAGTTCCACCTCTCCTGTGGCGCCGCGGTTACGCTCGAAGCCGGTTGAGCCGCACCGTCCCTAAACCCGACACCGTTGACTTAAGGATCTAAGGACCTATTAGTGCTTTGTCGGGTTCCGTTTCCGGGTCTGGCATCTGGCTCTACCAAGCCGATGCAGGAATCTCGCCCTCAGCGTCGTGCCACCCCCGAAACGGGCATTTCTGGACAACCCGACAAAGCACTACTATCCCGATAGGGCCACCTAAGACGGACGCAGCCCAGCCTCGATTCGATGCCCCTTTACCCCAGCACGGACGAGGCGAGCCGCCGCGCCCCCCTTGGTCAAAAGAGGGCCGGGGACGGCTCGGGGACTCGTTGTTCGAGGGCTAGGCGGTCATAGAAGATCAACGGGCACCGACAGTATCAAGCACACAGTCGCCTTGAGAGGCACGACCAGCGATCGCAAAGTCGTTCGCCCGTAGCACGGGAAGCGCCCAGAGTCGGCTTGAAAGGCGCGGCATTGCTTTGTGAAGCCGCCCCTTGAAGCCGTTGGGGCGACCTCACTTGCCGCGAGGGGACCCAGCCATTCTCATTGCGGCGTTCAGCGGCGCAGAAGGCGGCCTTCCGGATCACTGTGGCAATGGACGCCCCCACGCATTAGGTAGCTGGTCCTCGCCTTTCTTCGCCGCATAGGCCACTCGGGGCTACACCTTCTTCAATACCACCGTGCGGCTAGTCACGCCTGGTCCGCTGAGCCTCACCGTTAAGCCGCGTCGGCCGGCCCCGCGAACGAGCGCGTCGCCGTTCTTGCTCAGCTTGATGGGCACGACCCGGAGCTTGCCTGCGGGGATACCGAAGGGCGCCCTGCCCACTAGGAGGCCCTTCGACCTCCTGGGCACGATCAACTGCGCCACTCCCTGGCAGGATCCAGCGTTGGTGCAGGTCAGCTTGAGAAGCGCCTTGCCCCTCTTCACCAGGCCGACTCGGGCACCGTGGGCACTGCCCTGGGATCCTTCTTGGCCGGGTGGACTGGCTGGTTCGCTGGGCGAACCGGGTGGGGCGCTGACGGTCACCGTGCCGTTGGCGCTTGTGGTGTTGCCGATCGCATCGGCGCTCGTCAGCGTCACCGCGTAGGTGCCCGCGCTTGCGTAGGTATGGGTTGCGCTCGTGCCGCGAGCCCCGCCGCCATCGCCGAAGCTCCAGCTGGTTTCGCCGAGGGCTGACCAGACGTCAAACGGCGAGACCGAGAAGGAGAGCGGCTGGCCGGCGATGCCCGTGGTTGGCATAGAAAGCGAGCGCAGGAGCGGCCCGGCGGCGTCATAGCCCGCCGCATGGACGATCGAGTTGGCGCCGTTGGAAGCTTCCCAGACCGCCGTCGCGTTGCCTTGGGGGTCAACCGCGACCTGGGCGTTCTGGCCGTTGTTCGAGATGTCAACCGGCGCCTGCCAGCCGCCGCCAACCGTTCCGCTCGCCGCCTGTACCGCGCTTTGATTCCACACCGCCACGGCGGCGCCCTCGGGGTCGATGGCGACCTGGGGACTATAGGCGTTTTCGCCCGTGGCCGAGAGGTCGACCGGCGGCTGCCAGGCGCCGCCCGCCAGCCGACTCGCGGCGGCGATCAGCCAGTTGGTGCCGTTGTAGTGCTGCCAGACCGCGACCGCGTCGCCTTTGGTATCGATCGCGACCTGCTGGGCGACGGTTTCCTCACCCGCGGCCGAGAGGTCGACCGGCGCTTCCCAAGCTCCGCCCGCCGCTCCGCCCGCCGCCTGAACGACGTAGTCGGTGCCGTTGTAGCGCTGCCAGACCGCGACCGCGTCGCCCTGGGCGTCGAGCGCAACTTGGGGACCGTACGCCTTCTCACCCGCTGCCGAGATGTGAACCGGCACCTGCCAGGTGCCGCCCGGGGGCCTGCTTGCCGCTTCGATGAACCTGCTAGTAGTGCCGTTGGAGCGCTCCCAGACCGCGACCGCTTCGCCCTGGGGATCGACCGCGACCTGAGGGAATACCCCATTCTCGCCCGTGACGGAAAGGTCAACGGGGGTCTGCCAGGCGCCTCCAGCCGGCCTGCTGGCTGCCTGGACAATTTCGTTTTCTCCGTTTGAGCGCTCCCAGACCGCGACCGCTTCGCCCTGGGGATCGACCGCGACCTGAGGGTCAATCGCTTCCTCGCCCGGCACTGAGAGGTCGACCGGCGTTTCCCAGGCGCCGCCGGCCGGCTTGCTCGACGCCTGGATGATCGTAAGGGCACCGTTGGATCGACCCCAGACAGCAACGGCATCGCCCTGAGCATCGATCGCGACCTGGGGACCGTAGGCGTTCTGGCCCGTCGCCGAGAGCTGAACTGGCGCCTGCCAGGTCCCCTCCGCCTGCCTGCTCGCTGCTTCAATCAGTTCGTTTGTGCCGTTGGAACGTCGCCATACTGCGACCGCGTCACCATTGGCGTCGACAGCAACTTGGGAATAGCCGGCGTTCTGCCCCGCAGCGGAGAGACCGACGGGCGAAAGCCACGTAGGTGCCGCGCTTGCGCTCGCCACAAGCGAAACCCACACGAAGCCGAGGGCAATCGCCGTTATCTGCCCAGCACGGCTCACAACCAACATCGCTCGCGTGCGCACCCTCAGCTCCCGCACATTTCCGGCTCGCGGCCCCTCACTTCTTCCGACTAGTATTTGTAGATCGGACCTCAAACCCTAAAGCCACGCGTCGCATCTCGTCCGCCAATGATGGCTCGGAAGAACCTGCTTTGCTCATTCAAATCGCTCAGCCAGGGTCACCGCCACGCTCGATTTTTCGGAATATCCGACGCTCGTGCAGGCGGACCCGCCGGTGCAGGACACGCCACCGAGGTAGCTCGGCCCTTCTTCTTCGTTCGCATTAGGCGTGTACTGGATTTCCCAGGAAGTACCGTTTGACTTCTCGGTGAGAGTGCGGTGCTTTTCGAGGCTAGTCTCGAATTCCCCAACGGCCTCACATTCGAGTTTTTCGACCTGTAAGCACGAGACGCCAGCCAGCTTCGTCAGCTTCGCGCCTTCCCTATTGCGTGCGCTTTGCGCCGACCAGCTGGTGCCGTAGTAGCCGCTCCACTTCTCGGCCATGGCGATGTTGACGCTTGAGCTGTTCTTGTAATAGCCCACTGCCTCGCATTCGGTCGAGGTGGCGCAGGAGACGCCCAGGAGGTAGCTCGCTTTCGCGCCTTCTTCGGGTTTGGGGATGGTCTTGAGCGTCCATTCGGTCCCGTTCCAGCGCTCGGCGACCGCTTCGTCGATGCTCAAGGCGGGCACTTCCAGATAGCCGCTCGCGATACATTCCTTGTGGAGCACCCCGAGGAGCAGATAGTTCTCGCAGGAAACGTCCGTCAGCTTGGTCACCGTCGCCCCCATCCCGCTCGGCGTGGTCTGTTTTTCCCATTTTGATCCGTTCCAGCGCAGGGCCAGGGTCTTGGTTTCACTGAGGCTCGACTTGTAGTACCCAACTGCAGTGCATTCGCTTGCAGAAGTGCAGGAGACGCCCGTGAGCGCACCGCCGAGGCCCTGGCCCGACGATTCCTGCGGTTTCCATGTCGATCCGTTCCAATACTCGACCAAAGGCTCGTTGACAGATCCGTTGAAGTAGTAGCCAACCGCCTCGCACGTGCCGGTCGCGCTATTGCAGGCAATTCCGTCAAGACTAACCGTAGACGACCCCGATTCCATGGTCTTGACTTCCCAGCCACTGCTCTTCTTCCAGTGCTCGGCGAGGCTCTGGTAGACGCCGGAGCTGTTCTGAGCTTCGCCGACAGCCATGCATTCTGTTGAGGAAGTGCAAGAGACCGCTGCGAGCTTGGCCGGCTTGCCGAGCAGCGGGTTGACCGGGGATTCGATCGCCCATTCGGGGATCTGCTTGGTCGACAGAGTTTCCTGTGCACCATCGGTGGTTCCTTTGGCGTTTTCAGCCACGAGGCGATAGTAGTAGGTGGTCCTGTGCCTGAGGCCGCTAATTTTGGCTTCCACGGATTTCGAGAGCTTGCCGGAGCCGGCTTCGCCGGAGGGAACCGGCGCTTTGGAGCCATAGGAGGTGGTCAGCCCGTATTCGAAGTAATAGGTGGTCGCATTTGCATCGGGATCGACCTTCCCCTTTAGCGTCCCTTCAACCGTCGGTTCGAGCGACGGGGTAAACGTCCCGCCTTCGGTCGTGACTATCGCCTTGCCGTTGGTCGTTTTGAAGGTCTTGTCTTCTTTGCCTTTAGTCTGACCAGCTTCATTTTCGGCTACAAGACGGTAGTGATAGGTGGTTTCGCCGTTTAGCCCGCTGATTGTCGTGTGAATCGATTGCGGAGTCGTGCCGGAGGGCAATTCCCCGGTGGCGGATTTCGAGCCATAGGATTCCGTCGTGCCGTATTCAAAGTAGTATTTGGTTACGGCGCCTTCCGGGTTGACCGTGCCGTTCAGGGTTGCTTCCCGTTCGACGACTTCCGTTGCACCTTCTGTGGTGACGATAGGAACTGCAGCTTTCGAGGTGAACGTGCCCGTTTGTTCGCCAGGGGATTCGGCTCCGTTTTCCGCCACCAGCCTGTAGTAGTAGAGCGTGTTGGCTTTGAAGCTCGTGATTTCCGTTTTAACGGGATCCGGGCTCGTGCCGGAGGGGAGTTCGCCTTCTGCTTTGCTCCCGTAGGATTTTGTCGTACCCCATTCGAAGCGATATGTCGCCGGCTTCTGCTCGGGCGTCACCGTCCCGTGCAACGTGATCTTGCCCGCTACGACAAGCGGTTCTTCCAGCGTCACTACCGGCGGATCTGGCAGAGAGGTGAAGGATAGGACCGGCCCGCCTTCGCCCGCTGGCTGAGCATCTTCGTTTTGAGCGCGGAGGCGGTAATAGTAGGTCGTAACAGGCGTGACTTCGATGGTGGCGCTCACGGCGGTCGCACCTTCTTTCCAGCCTGCGTACCCCCGCTTTGGAGTCGGAGCGGTGTGCGTGAGTTCTGTTTCTTTTGTCCCCCATTCGAACCAGTACGATGTCGGAAGACCGTAGGGGTTGACGGTTCCCTTGAGCGTCACCGTCCGCGAGCCGTTTTTCTCCGCGGTTGTTTCGACCGAGGGTGCTTTCGGCCAGGTTTCAGTCTTTTCGGTGATTTCCTTGAAGCCCGCCCAAGTCCCGGTTCGGAACAGCCCCTGCTGTTGACCGTTTTCGAGTTCGCTGTAGTTTTCCTTCAATCCGCAGAACGAGGCCCATTCCGGCGAGATGGGCGGCGTGATGTTATGGTTGTTGTACCAGAACAAAGTGGCAATGTTCTTGCCAACAGCGTTTTCCTTGACCCATTTGAATGTCTCAAGCAGCAGGAGCTCTTGTTCATATTCGTTGAAGTAGAGCAACTGCTGTTCTGGCGGGAGAATTTCGATTTCTTTCGGCGTCTTGTATGGCCATCCGAGCTCGGTGATCCAAATTGGCTTCGAGCCGGCGTTTTTCAGGGAGCTCAGAGTTTCGCGTACTTCGGTGATATGTCCCTCGACGCGGGCTGAGATCCGTTCGATTGCTTCTCCCGCTTCATGGCGGAAGGCGTAGGGATGGAACGAGAGGCCGTTGAAGTCGGAGGCGATTTCCGGGTAGTAATAGAAGACGTCGATTAGGAATTCTTTGGCGGACATCGCTTCCGAGTTCGCTTCGGCGAACAGACCGCCGAAGAGGATTTCCGGTTCATGCCCGGTAGCGTTTTCGTTCTCAGCGGCATCTATGTAGCTCTTGGTGTTGACCAGGAGTTCGCCATAGACCGGGGGGTCAGGTAGGTGTGCTGGGCTGTTTATGTCCAGGTTGGGCTCGTTCCATACCTCCCACGCCGTTACCGGCCGTTCTTCGAGCCCGTGGTTTTCGCGTTCTGTTTTCCAGAAGCTCCCGTTATAGCCGTACAGGTGGACCGTTTCCTTCACGTACGCTTCCCATCGTGCGTACCATTTGCCTTCTTCGTAGGATTTGGAGCGGTAGCCGACCGAGCCCTGGTAGAGGACAGGCACGATCGTGATGTGGTGTTCGGCCGCAGCCCGGAAGGCTGCTTCGTCTTGCTTCGGTTCTTCTGCGATGTTCATCCGAAACATGGACGAGCCCGAGCGGTTGACCATTTCCATTTCGGCACCCGCGTGGCCGTTGCCCCCTTCGCTTTTTTCGGCCGTAGGGGTCTCAGACCACATCAGTCCGTAGCTAAGCGCCGACGCCGTCGACACATCGACGCAGTAGAGTGCGACGGCAGCGATAAGGCCCGTGAGGACGAGCAGAGGCGCTGGCCGCAGAGGTCGAGCTTTGGCATCGAAAACTCGTGGTCCTCGCGCACCGCGGCCCGCTGCGGCCATATCGATCCGCTCCTCCTCTATTCGCTTATGTGGGCTGGGCCTGCTATCCGCCGATACAGAGGTCTTGACTAATCCGATATTATGTGAGCAGAGGCGGGCGTGTCAAGCGGAACATCTCATGTCCAGCTGGTGAGTGGCAGCGCAAGGATGCCTGCGCTACGCCGACGGTGGCGTCCTCGGCTAGGTCCGGGGCTTTGGTGCGCCGCCAAGAAGGCCATCGGCATTTGCCGATCTCGCCGATCCGCCTTAGGCTGTGCATGGGTCCGTAGGCTCAATGCGATTAAATTAAAGGGGGTCTGACGATGGCCGATCGTCGGTCGGGAACTAGCGCTTTTGTGCTCGGCCTGCTCTTTGTCTGCCTCGGTTTGGCCAGCCCTGAGGGGGCGCTCGCGACGGGAGCGATCACGGATTTTCCGCTCCCCGTTGAACGCAGCGATCCCCAAGGCATCACACTCGGCCACGAAGGCGACCTCTGGTTTACCGAGTGGGGCACGGAAAAGATCGGGCGGATCACGCCAGGCGGGCAGGTCACCGAATTTCCGCTTCCAGCTCTCGAACCAGGCCGCTTGACCGCCGGCCCTGTCGGCATCACGACAGGCCCAGAAGGCGATCTTTGGTTCACGGTGCCCCACCGCCAAATGATTGGTCGCATCACCCCCAGCGGCCAGATCACCGAATTTCAGGTCAAGCTCGGACAAGAAAACGAACCGCAGCTGATCGTTGCCGGCCCCGATGGCAATCTGTGGTTCACCGAGCCACGGCACGAACATGCGTATCGGGAACCCGAAGAACCGACAGCCGAAGAACGGCGCGGAAAGATAGGGAGGATCACTCCGAGCGGTGAAATCACCGAATTCCCGCTCAAACTGCCGCCGCCGCGCCGCGATACGCAGCCCTCAGGGGTCGCCGCTGGACCCAGCGGAGACGTGTGGTTCATGGAGTTCGGCGTCATTGGTCGAATCACGCCCGCCGGGCAGATCACGGAATTCCCATCATCCGCCGGGAAGGGGACTATCGCAGCTGGGCCTGAAGGCAACCTCTGGTTCACCGACGGCTCCAAAATCGGCTCCATGACACCACAGGGTCAGGTGTCCTCTTACGCGCTCGCCGGCACACCTCGCGTGGCCGCAAGTGCGGTAACGGCAGGACCCGACGGCAACGTGTGGTTCTTTGGGGCGCAGGAAGGCGGGATTCGTCCGCTGCCGGGAGCACCGGTAGTGGGTCGAGTGTCACCGAGTGGCAGAATCGTCGACCTCGCCGACGAAGCTGGCCCGGTCCAGGACTTCCTAGGGGAAGGCCCTCTGGCAGGTGGCATCACGACTGGTGCGGAAGGCATTATCTGGTTCACGGAGCCCTGGGCTAATCGAATCGCTCGCATCGCGCCGGCGGCATTGAGCGCTGAAATGGAAATCACCGAACCGCGGGCTACCGTCAGCCGGAGCCGGGCGCATCTCAGGTTGGCCTGTCTAGCTGAGAGCGCATGCCGCGGAGTAGTTCGCTTGCACAGGCGTTCCGGCGCTCCCAAGCACGAAGGGCGGGCGACCGGCACCGTCATAGCTCACGCGAAATTCAACATACGGGGGAGGCAGCATAAGGACATCTCCGTGCCGCTGAGCCACAAGGTTCTCGCATTGTTCGCGTCGCATCGCCGGCTATCGGTGCTGGCGACTGCATCGATCCTGCGCGGCAAAGCAGTTAGCCGCACGGTCGTCCTTGAGGCAAGACGACATTAGGGATAGCTCTGGCTGGCAGGCCACTGGCCGGCGCCGCTGTGCTGTTACTGCCCTGGGTGCCGTCGCCATCTTTGTCGGCTGCGGCGGTGTTTCGCATCGAGACGAACGAGCAGAATTCAGCGCAACGCTCGAGCGCATCTGCACGAAGGGCAACTATCGGCAGCAAGCCGTTCTGAGGACGTTCGAGCGAAGAGCCCATGTTACGCACACCAGCGACTTCTCGGCCGAACAGAAGGTCCAGATCGCCCAGAGCATCGTCATACCCAGCGTCCTCCTTCAGGTAGAAACGATAGAGGCGCTCCGTGCCCCGCGTGCTGAGCGCGAGCGAGTACGCACGGCGCTTCTGCGATGGCGGCAAACGCTAGCGGGAGCGAAGGCAAACCCCGCCCAGCTCTTCGGCAGAGACAATCCGTTTGCGAGAGCGAAAGCGTCCCTTGTGCGCCTAGGCGCACCGAGCTGCGGGCAGGACGTGCTCGCCTCGTCACGGGCCAGATAGGGGATCCGCCTCGGTCGAGAAGCGGTTCAAGGGCAGCTCGGCGAGCGGTTGTCGAAGTCGCGCGGCGAACTGGATACCCCGTGGGTCGAGACCTGGGCTCCTGGGGACACGATCCGATGCTCGCCGCCTTATAGCGATGCGTACGGATAGCGAGGCTTCCCGGCGATTGCGTGAGCGGCGCTGCCGCGGCTTGACTTCTCCTCGCGAGCGGAGCTAATCCAGCGGCTATGGAGCATTCGCCCATTGATTCCATCCGAAGCCGCACAAAGCGGGGGCTACCTTGCCGCCGTCGAGGACACGCTGGGCACAGCAATAGCGAGGCCACGGCGGAGATGGGTTGGCACGATCCGCGCCGCCCTGATCTCTCCGACCTTGCCAGTCGCCCAGATCCCAGCTGGCAAATTGCCCGTGCGACGATCCCGCATCAGTGCGCGGGATCGCGGCCCTTCCCCGCGTCCGATTCTCTACCCACTCGGTTCGCAGTCAATTGATGGTGGGCCGATCTTCATTCGGTGCCAATCGCCGCACACCGGCTCGCGTCCCTCGCTCTTGGCGCCTGCGCTATCGCCTCCGCGCTGGCTATGCAGCGCGTCGGCCTCGCTCATCGCCCCGCCCGCCGCCGCCGGGCCTTCCGTTGGCTGGCCCGAGGCCCGGGTGGCGGGGCCGATTTGGGGCCCGACCTCGACCGCGGAGGACGCGAGCTGGTTTTGTCCGTTCGTTGACCGCCATGCGTTCCCCTGGAGCGTCGCGACCAGACGGCCCACTACCACGGGACGAGAGCTTTCGCGTCGATCCCGACGATTGTGCGATTATTCAATCGGCGACCAAGCTGTCCCTCGATGCCGTTGCGCGAAGATCCATGAGGGGTCGCTTCGCGCAACTCCGTCCAAACGAGCCGAGTTAATTGCTGTCAATGCGAGAGGCGGGGGAGACGTTGAGCGGGCGGCAGCGGCTCTTGGGGCTGCCTGTCCCAGTCCTGCTGCTGCTCGCCACACTCGCCATTGCCGGGGGCCTAACCCTAGCCCTCACCCGGAGCATGACCTTCTATCAGGGCACCTGGGCGTTCCTGATGGACCGCAGGGACCCCACGGTCGACACGGTGCTCTTGCCCCACAACGAGCACATCGCGGTCTTCCCGGTGTTGATCGAGCAACTCATATTGCGGGTCTTCGGGATGACGAGCGCGCGGCCGGAATACGTACTCTCCGTGATCGGCCTGCTCGGCAGCGCGCCCTCCTGTTCGTCTATGTGCGGCGGCGGGTCGGAGATTGGCTCGCTCTCTTCGCCGTCACCTTGGTTCCCTTCCTTGGCCCCGCCTGGGAAGTGTTGCTGTGGCCGTTCGAGATCGGCTTCGTTGGCTCCGTCTTCTTCGGCCTGGCGGCGCTGCTGTCGATGGAACGCGGCGACTGGCGCGGCGACATCACGGCCTGCCTCTTCCTGACCCTGTCGGCCGGGTTCTCCGATCTCGGCATCCTGTTCCTGGTCGGCGGCGCCATCGCCCTCGCGCTCAGCCCACGGGAGCGCTGGCTGAGCCGTGCCTATGTCGCCGCGGTCCCAGTGCTGCTGCTCGGCGCCTGGTAAGTGGGCTGGGGGCACGAAGCCGAATCGCACATTTCGCTCGCGAACGCCCTGAATGCGCCTAAGTACGTCGCCGAATCAATCGCGGCGAACGTCGGCGGCGCCCTCGGTCTCAACCCCGACCCGACGACCGGCGCGCTCGGCCGCGGCCCGAACCCGGAAGCCGGGCTCGACCCGATCTAGAGCATTCTGATCGTCCTCGCCCTCGTCGTCGCGCTCGTGGTTCGTCAGATCCGCGGCGCGCGCCTCTCGTCGCGCTTTTGGCCGGTGGCGGCGCTCGCCCTGACCTACTGGCTCCTGCTGGCGCTCAACAACGTCGTGGGCAGGAAGCGACCGACAGCCGCTACCAGTACGCCGGAGCCGCCTTCGCCCTGATGCTCGTCGCGAGTCTCTTTGATGGCGCCCGACCGAAGCGACTGCCGGTTGCGGTGGCCGGGGCCGCAGCCATTGACGCTCTGCGACAAGCCGCCGCTTGTGATTGCTCAGGCCCGCAACTGCATCACACCGCCCAGAGCAAAGGAGGCTCAAATGAGCCAGCAGACCTTGGACAAGATCATCGAGGAGGTCGAGCACCGCGAGCAGCCGCTCACCTACGAGGTGCTCGCAGGTCGCGGAGTTCGGGAGGCCGATCGCATCGTCGAGGGCTTCCTCTCGGTGCTCTCGCGGATGACCCGAGAGGAGCGGATCAGCGCATCTCGGCACGGCGGCTTTAACAGCTGGGAGCGCTGGGTCTGGGCGGCCCGCTACTCCTAGGAGGTGCCGCTCATCAACGGCGAGCTGGAGTGGATTGCCCTCGCAGTCGCCGACCTCGACCGATCCTCACGACCACAAGGCTAACCGCGGATTACCTGGGAGGGGGAGTCACAGTAGACCCCGCCGCCGTTTGGCGAGGATGACCCGCAGGCGCTCGGCGCGCTCACGGGCCTCCGCCCGCTCAGCTGACCCGCGCAGCGCCACCGTGTCCTCACCCCGGCAGGGCCAGGCGCTCATCGTCTCCGTGGGCCGATCTCCCGGCGCCGTCTCATCGCTCGGCGGGGCAGCCGCGGGCTCACCAGGGGTCGCTGGGCTTCGGCCGGGCCTCACACCTACATCTCCCATGCTCGCGACGTGCCGGCGGATGCCTGCCTCAGCTCATTGAGCGCCCTCTCTTCGAACCAGGTTCGCAGCCGGATCTTCGCCGGTGGCAGGTGCCCGTAGACCAGGATGCCGCTGCCCGGATCAGCCTCGCGCACGACGTTGGCGGGAGCGAGGTCTCGGTAGGTGTCACCTTCGGTCATCGTGCGCCGACCCTGCTCGCCGGCGGTGCGGGAGAGCTGTTCGAACTCGCCCGCTCCGACCACGCGGGAGACGTAGTTGAGCGTCTCGGGGTCGGAGATCCCGGTGCCGAAGACCTTGGCGCGGTGGTTGTTGACGATCGTCGAGGCGCGCTCGCCGTAGCGCGCCCTGATTTGCGCCAGGTCCTGGAAGACCGAGAGCAATTGCACACCCTGCCCGGCGCCGCTTGAGGCGATCTCATCGAGGTTGGGGATCGGGGCGATGTTGGCCGCCTCGTCCAAGACCAGGAGAAGTGGCGGGTCGATCGGCTTCCCAGTTGCCGCGGCGCTCTCATAGGCGACCGCGACCAGCTCCTGCACCATCGTCGAGAAGAGGGTGCGAAGCCGCTCCTGCTCGTGGCTGGGGGCGCACATGTAAAGCGTGTTCATTCCGCCGTCAAGGAGCGCCGCGGGGGTGTAGTCCGCGCCGGCGGTCTCCTCGATCACACGGGGGTCTGAGAAGGCGGCGACGGCGATCTCGGCGGTGGTGTAGACGGAGGAGCGCTGGCGCTCCTCACGGTTCTGGGTGGCCTGCCAGGCCCGCTTTGCCGCTGGCTCCCCGGCTTCGCCCAGCAGCGTCTCGACCTCGACTGCGCTGGCCTCAGGCCCCTCGTCGAGCCAACCGATCACTGCCGCCATCGTGCGCCCGCTCGTGGCGGCGGCGAAGAGCAGCGGCGCCAGCAGCTTCTCGGCCGTCGAGTACCAGAAATCGGCGTCGCCGAGGCCGCCACCGTTGCCGGTACGTGCGGCGGCGGTGAGCCAGTGCGCGACCCGCATCGCCCCGCGCCAGCTCGTGCAACCTTGGAGCGGGGTCGCCCGCGACGGTTCCATCCCGCTGACCCGCGCGGGGTCGAAGATCATCACCTCGCCGAGCTGCTCGCGTCGCGCGACGGTGTCACCCAGGAGATCGCTCTTGGTCGAGGTCGCCAGCGCCGGCCCCTGCCACTCCAACAGCGCCGGGATCGCCAGGCCGCTGGTCTTGCCGCTCTGCGACGGCGCGACGACGATCACCGACTGGCGCTCCTGCGCGGCGAGCAGGCTTCGCCCTGCTCGCCCCACGGTGAGGCGGCCTGGCTGTGGGAATGGGACGCGCAGCGCCCGCAGCTCGCGCCCGCTCGCCCAGCGGGCGCTTGGCGGCCGACGCCGATCGCTGCGTAGGTGCGGAACGCCGATTAGCTCCGCGGCGCGCCGGAGCGCCAGGGCAAGGCCGATGAACACAGCGAGAATCAGGGCGGCGCTCAGATAGAAGCCGACCGCCCCCGGCAGCGCCGATCGCGAACCGCGCGGCCAGGCGGCCCGCGGCTCGCCGAGGTGGGAGGGGAGGCGCAGGGCGGTGATGAGCAGCTCGCTCGCCGGAATCGGCGTCCAGCCCGCCCCGAAGAATGCGCCTGAGAGCGCGCCGGTCAGCCAGATCAGCCCAAGCAGGGCGCCGGCAAGGGCGGCGAGAGCCCAGTAGACGCCGCCTCGCTCGGGACTCATGTAGGCATCCCTTCGCGCGGCGCCCTCTCTGCGTGAATCTCTATGGCCACAGGTTCGCTGCGGGGTTCTGCTGCCTCAGAGCCCGTGTCGAGCCTGCTCCTGGGAAGCCGTCCCGCTCTTTCTGGAGAACCGGCCCATCCATGGGAAGGCGTGTCCCGCTGCACGAAGCCGAGCCCGAAGGGCGAGGCGTAGTGCAGCGGGATGGCGATCTCAAGCGGCGACTCGATCTCCCTGCCGCATAGTGGGCAGTTTGTTGATCCAATCTCGAAATTCCTGAAGATCAGTCGGTATGTTCGAGAAATGAGCTGCGTAGATGAAGCGGACCGCCGATGAGCTTGGCGGTCGTGCGGAACCTCGGCTCGCCGCGGGCGCTGCGATCGGCTACCGACGTCGAGGACTTCGAGCAGGAGATCGTCGACCAGTACGCCCTGGCGATGGCGGCCGCGGGGCTTAGCGACGGGCATGTGAGCAACACGCGCGCGGTGATCGTCGAGTTCGCGCGTTCGCTGCGGGGGCCGTTGTGGTCGGCCTCGTGCGATGACGCGGATCGCTTTCTCGCCGAGCAGCGGCGGGCGGGGCGCAGCGTCAGCACCCGCGCCGGCAAGGCGGGCACAGTGGCGCTGTTCTACGAGTTCGCCATCGGCCGCTATCAGGGCGACATCCACGCCTTGACTGGGTTCGTGGTGGAGCAGCCGATCGACGAGTTCAACCGCCAGTCGGGTGCCTCGCTGGGCAAGGTTCGGGTGCCGCCCTCCGACGCCGAGGTCGAGGAGCTGTTCGCCAGTTGGCGAACTGCGGTGCCGGAGGCGAGGAAGTACCTGCCCACCGCCCGTGACTACTTCGCCGCCTCGCTGTGGCGCCGGCTCGGGCTGCGGGTAAACGAGACGGTGATGCTCGACATCCGCGACTGGCGGCCCGACCTGGGCGAGTTCGGCAAGCTGCACGTTCGCCATGGCAAGGGCAGCCGGGGCCGCGGCCCGAAGGCGCGCCTGGTCCCGGCGATCAACGGCGCCGAGCGGCTGATCGACTGGTGGCTGGCCGAGGTCCGCCACCGCTTCGGCGATGACTGGTCGGATCCCGACGCGCCGATGCTGCCCAGCGAGCGCCGCGACCCGGACCTCGACAGATGCCGGCGGGTCGGCGTGAACGCCTTGCGGCAGGGGCTCGGTGCGCAGACGGCGAGCTGGTTGCCGGCCTGGTCGGGGCGCCTCAGCCCACACGTGCTGCGCCACTACTGCGCCTCGTCGCTGTATGGGGCGGGGATGGACCTGAAGGCGCTGCAGGAGCTGCTGGGGCACCAGTGGCTCTCGACCACCTCGGGCTATATCCACGTCCGCAGCGATCACGTCGAGCAGGCTTGGATGAGCGCCAACCGCCGTCTGGAGGACCGCTTTTCGGAAAGGAGGGGAAGCGATGCGCTGGAACCTGCGGTTGCAGGCCGCTGAGCGCGGGATCTGGAAGTCAACCGAAATGCGCCGGCTGTTTGCCGAGGCGGGGCTTGAGATCAGCGCCGGGAAGATGTCGGCGTTGTGGACGGGACACCCGACCACGATCAGGCTCGATGACCTGGACGTGATCTGTGCGGTGCTGGACTGCGACCCCGCTGCACTTTTGGTCCCCGAGCCCGAGAAGGTGGCTGCCCGCCGGCCTCGCCGCGAGGAGGCGGGGAACGGCGACGCTGCGCCGCCACCGGTGAGGCCGCGCTTCGGCAAGCCGAAGTCCGAGCCGCCTCTTTGAGGGGGCCGAGGCGCCCGCCGCCACGCTGCATCGCCTGCCAGGTCAACCGGGTCGCGTGGGCAAAGCCGCGCGTGGACTACTGCTATGAGTGCCTGCCCGGCGGGCCGTTTCGCCCGCCGCCGTGTAGCAGTTGCGGGTCGAGCGCGTATTTCAGCGACGGGCTGTGCGAGCGCTGCCACCCCGGCGGGCCGCTGTATCCGGGTTCGTGTCGAGGCTGCCTGGCCTGGGGCGTGCAGCGGACCTATGGCTGGCTGTGCTGGAGCTGTCGCTGGTGGCGCACCCACTACCCGCTCGGCGAGTGCCTTCACTGCGGCCGGGAGACGAGGATCGGCGAGCTCGGCGCCTGCCGCCTTTGCCTCGAGCAGGCCCGCATCCTCCAGGAGCCCGGCCGCGCGCTCGACCTCGCCGCTGCCAACCGCTTCGGGCAGCAACTGTTCCTCGCCAACATGCGCTTCCAGCGTCCCCGCACCCCGCGCCTGAAGTCCGAACCCGGCCGGGCGAGTGGGTTCACGCCGCTGGGCTGGCGACAGCTGGCGCTGCTCGAGGCAGACCCCGACCCGGAGCTGATCAGGCAACGTGCGCTCGCCGCCGAGGGCGAGCTGATCGGCTACTGCCGAGACGTCGTGCGCGACCACGCTGCCCGGCACGGGTGGAGCAGCCGGCAGCGAAACGACGTCTTTCGCTCCCTCCGGCTGCTGGGGGTTCTCCAGGACACCCCTGGCGCGAAGATCAACGCCTCCGACGTGCTGCAGCTGCCGCGCTACGGCGGCAACATTAGTTCCACCCTGGAGGTCCTCGCCGCCGCGGGACTGCTCCTCGATGATCGCATTGCGCCGATCGAGCGCTACTTCGCCGGCAGGGTCGACGGCCTGCCCGCCCCGATGAAGGCGCAGCTGGAGACCTGGCTCGAGATCATGCTCAAGGGAAGCGCCAAACCGCCCCGGCAGCGCTCCCGAGATCCCCAGACCATCCGCCTGCAGATCATGGGAGTCGCGCCGATCTTGCAAGCTTGGGCTGACGCGGGCCACCGTTCGCTCGCCGAGATCACCCCCGAGCAGCTTCGCGCCGCGCTGCCGGCGAGCGGAGCAAGGCGCAACTTCGCCGAGTTCGGGCTGCGCTCCCTCTTCGGGGTGGTGAGGGGGCGCAAGCTGATCTTCGCCGACCCGACCCGCGGCATGCCCGCCACCCCGGTCAACTCCTCGGTGCCGCTGCCCCTGGACACCGAGGCGATCCGCCAGACGCTGGGCTCGCCCGACCCCGCGATCGCCCTGGCCGTCGCCCTCGTCGCCTTCCACGCGCTGACCTCGAGACAACTCCGCGAGCTGACCCTCACCGACATCGTCGACGGACGGCTCACTCTCGAGGGCCGCGAGATCCCGCTGGCCGCCCCGGTGCTCGTCCGCCTGAGCGCCTGGCTCGATCACCGGGCCCGAACCTGGCCGGGCACCGTCAACCCCCACCTGTTCATCAGCAGGCGCAGCGCGCCCCGCCTCGTCCCGGTCGGCCGCCAGTTCCCCTGGAGGCGAACCGATCTCAGACCCCAGGCCCTGCGCGAAGACCGCATCCTGCAAGAGATCCACGTCGCCGGCGGCGACATCCGACGCATCTGTGACCTCTTCGGCCTCAGCGTCGAGGGCGCGCTGCGCTACGCCACCGTCCTCAACCACCCCGAGCTGGAGAGGCCAAGCGCTCCGCTTCCGCAAACCCGTGACGGCTTGTAGGGTCCGCATCGGCGTCTACCCTCCGGTTCCGGCGGTTTCGGCCTCAGAAGCCGGGAACCTGTTGGACTTCTCGACCATCCGCGCGTCGGTGTCGATCAGCCCGCGCTCGAACGAGGAGACTCGGTGTTGGACGAGGAAGGAGCGCCATCCCACCTGCCAGAGCGCCTCTCCGGGTCGCAGCGTCGGCACCAGCTCGGCCTCGGTCGAGCTGAGCCCGAGCTGGCCGCGGAGCGCCTCGATCTGGTCGGGGGCCTGGCCGTAGATCACCTTGGTGTCGGCATCGGCGATCAGCCCCTCGGCGAGCTTTGCCTCACGCGATCCGGCCGCGCCGGAGGCGCCGAGATCGGTGAGCCGGTGAACGACGATGATGTTCTGGACACCGAGCGAGCGGCAGAGCTTGAAGTTCTGCTGAAGCCATTCGGCGACGCCGATGTGGCTTGTCACCCGCCAGCCCTCATCGAGTACCGAGATCACCTTCGCGCCGGGACGGCCCTCGGACTCCGCAGAGCGCTTTCGCTCCAGCAGGATCGCCTGCTGCCAGGCCGCGGCGCAGGTCATCAGGATCCCCAGCGCAGCGGAGTCCTGCACCGCGCTCAGGTCCAAGACGACGAGCGGCGCATCGAGGTCGAGGCCTTCGGTCGTCGAGCCGTCGAACATGCCGCGCAGATCGCCCTCGCAGAGCCGTTGCAGCGCCAATGCGGTCTGCCGGTTGGCCTCGGCGAACTCCTCGCGCGTGGGGGCCGAGACCCCCTCGATCATCGCCTGGCGGGGATGAAGCAGCGCCTCGACGACCATCGGCAGGGTCGGCTCACCCGCCTCGCACTCCTCGTTCACCAGATCGAGCGCCACCCTCAACCCGGCGTCCTCCTCCGGCGCCAGCTCACGTCGAAGCGCCGCCTGGGCGACCGAGCGCAGCAGTCGCAGCTGCGCCGCGCTGCCGCCACGGCGGGTGATCGGGTTGAGGCGCACCTCGCCTCCCGGTTGAAGCGCGATCGGCGAGAGCCCGAACGCCCGGGCCAGCGGCGCGTACTCGCCCTTGGGGTCGAGCACCCAGGCCTGGCGGCCGAAGACCCGCTGGCGGAAGATGTAGGTCTTGACGAAGGTCGACTTGCGCAGGGCGATCCTGCCCAGCACCAGCATGTTCTGCCCCGGCAATACCCCGCGCTCATACAGCGCCCAGGGGTCATAGAGCCAGGCGCCGCCGTAGGCGTCGCGGCCGATGTAGGTGCCGGGGGCGCCGAGACCACCCTCGGCGAGGAAGGGGTAGGCGGCCTGGAAGTGCGCGGTGGTGGCCGAGTGCCCCGAGCGCTCCGCGCGGCGGGCGCGCCTCACCGAAGCCCCCGTCCCAGCGGCAGGGTGAAGGCGAAGCCGGCGTCCTGCTCGCCGTAGAGGGGTTGCAGCTCGAGCCGGGCGAGCTGGGCGGCGTGCTCGACGTCGCCGGCGCTTCGCTCCAACTCAGGCGCGGTCGCGGCGGAGACGGTGACGAATCCCGCGTGGCGCATCTCGGCGTGGCCGTCCGCCAGCTCCTCCTCGCGGCGCGAGGTGGCCTGCTGGCGGCGGCGAATCCGCGCCGTGGTCATGAAGCCCTGGCGCTCGCGCGCGATCTCTTCGGCCACCTCTGCGGTCTGGGCGACCTCGGCCTTTCGCATCGCCACCGAGTAGGGGATCGGCTCGATCGTCACCGAGACGGTGCGCAGCGCCGCGCTCTGCATCAGAAGCGGCGCGAGGAAGGCGGGGCCGACATCTGAGCGAGGCCAGGCCGAGATCCAGTAGGTGGCGTGAAAGGCGGAGTCGGTGCGGTATGAGGACCAGCTCTCCTGATCGGCGAGCGGCCCGATCAGCGCCGGGTCGACGCCCTCGCGGGCGGGATCTCCCAGGGCGGCGCGGGCGCGACCCTGGCGCCCGTAGGGGTCGAAGGCGTCGCGGATCACCTCCGCGTACTGGCGCGGGCGGAGCACCCCGAAGACGCTCACCTCGGCGGCCGCGAGGCGCTCAGCGAGGCTCTCGGTCTCGCGCAGCAGCAGCTCGCAGGCTCCCCGATCGCCGCCGCCGAGGCGCTTCAGCTCCCGCGCGCCGCGGCGCTGGTCAATCTGCACCGCGATCAGGATCTCGTGCTCCTGGGTCTGGGGCGCGGCGGACTCGACCAGCTCGATGTAGGAGCGGACCAGGTTTGAGTCCAGCGGCACGTCGCGGTCGCGCTCGGCCTGAAGGTGGGAGGCCAGCTCATCGCCCTGGCCCGGCTGGGTGCGCTCGACCCACTGCAACCGCCTCACCGGGCTGCCGTCGCGAGCGCAGCTCGCCAGCACCGCGCCCCAGGCATCGAGCGCCCGCTCCTGCTCGGCGGGATCGCGCAACGCGAAGGCCCCGGCCCGCACCGCGATCGCCGCGGTGTAGGTGCCGGCGCGGCGGTCGCGGATCACCCCGACCGTCTCGGAGCCGTAGGGGACCGAGAGCAGATCGAGGTCGGCCAGCTCGGCTGGCAGCGAGGGCTCGTAGGCCACCTCACCGTCTGCTGTGACCCGCGCTCCGCCGCTGGGCGTCCTCGAGCGATAGCCGGCCTTCGCTCGGCGCCCCCGCAGCGCCCAGCGCAACGCAACCGGCGCCCATTCCTCGGCGGTGCGCCCCTCCAGCGGCACGAAGATCACCGCCCCTGCGGCGCAGAGGGCCGCGAGGGCGACCAGCAATCCGAAGAAGCTCCGCAGCACATACAGCGAGCCAAGGCCGAACACCGCCGCCGCCGCGACGATCACGACCTGCCCCACCCGCAGCGGGCCGAGGACCGTGCTCTGCTCCAGCGGGCCGAAGCGGTAGCGGCGCCGACTCATTTGGCCTTCTTCTCCTCGCGCTTGGCCGGCAGCTCAGGTGCTGGGCGCGGTGGCTGCTCGCCGACGGGCGCCTCGACGCCGCCCGCCGCGCCGGAGTCCTCGCTCGGCCTCGGCTGGGCACTGGCGGCGTCGCCTGCCGCCTGGGCGGTGCCGCTCTGCTCCAGGCGCCGAGCGGCACCCCGCGCCCCGCGGGTCGCCGCCGCCGCTATGGCCACAGGAGCCGCGGCGAGCGCCCCGGCTGCCCCGGCCTCGCTCCCCGCTGCGGCCCGGCCTCCGCCGCCGCCCGGTTTGCCGGCGCCGGGACCACGCCCGCCGCCACCTTTGCCGGGCTCCGGACCGGGAGCGCCGCCGCTCTGGGCACCGCCGCCCTGCGCCGTGGAGGAGCCGCCCCAGTTGGAGCGGGCCATGTTTCGCAGGATCTGCGACTCGCCGGCGATCTGCATCCCGCTCATCGCCCCGCCCGCCGCCGAGCGGCGCCCGTAGGCGGCGGCCATCGCGCCCTCGGCGAAGGGGACGAGCTTGAACAGGACGAAGGGCGCGAAGCAGGCGAGGAGCATCAGCGCAGAGGCGGCGAGGATGTGCTCGACCTGGCCGTCGTTTTCGGCGATCAGTCCGGCGGCGAGGCTGATGATCGAGACGATCACGAACTTCGAGGCGATCACGACGACGAGCAGCTCGCCGCTGCGGCGCAGGGCGCCCGACCAGCGCGGCCAGATCGAGGCGGCCAGCGCCAGGGGCATGAAGAGGGCGACCACGTAGACCGCCGCGTCACGCATCAGCAGCTCGATCCAGACGAAGAAGGCGGCGAAGGCGCCGATGATTGCCGCCAGGAAGGTGACGAAGAGCGGCACCGCGGTCGCGCCTGCAAGCTGTCCTGTCGCACCGCCTGCCGGATTGGCGCCGCCTTCACCCCCGATCGCCTTCCCTGCGGTGCCGCCGGCCTTGCCGAGATCGCCGATCGCCGCGTGAAAGAAGCGCTGGCTGTTGTGTGCGGTCGCTACGGCGATCGCGTGGCAGAGCCCGTCGGTTGCGATCAGGAGCAGCTGCACCACGATGTAGGCGACGCTGGTGGCGAGGAAGGCGAGCGGCAGGTTGACGAGGACGACCCGTACCAGCAGCCCGGAGTTGCCCTGCGCCACTCCCTCCAGCACCGCGAACAGCAGCATCGCGGCGGCGAGGAAGACGGCGACCTCCGCCATCCGCCCGTACTCGGAGAGAAAGCCGGCGGTGGTGAGCTGGGGCGTCGTCGTCTGCTCGATCGCCGAGACCACCTGCCCGATCAGCCAGATGGCGCCTTCGCTCACCCAGCTGGTGATCTGGCTGAAGATCCCGCTGCCGATCCCCTTCAGCGCGTTTGTGATCGGCGAGGTGACCGCGCCCACCACGCCGTCGGTGAGCGAGTTGCAGGCATCACCGACCGGGTTGCCGCCGCCGATCGCCCCGCCGGTGATCGCGCCGATCCCGCCGGTGATCGCGTGGGCCGGCCCACTGGCGACTTCGCAGGCGATGTTGGCCCGCGCGGGCGGAGGAGAGGGCTGGGCGAGCACGACCAGTCCCGCCAACAACCCGGCGAGGAAGACGGCGGCGAGCGCTCTACGGGGCAAGCTCATAGCTCCGCAGCCCCCTGGCAAGGCCGATCACGCCGTAGCCGCCGAGCGGCCCCGGTGGCGTTGCCAGCTTCGGGGTCGGGCCGAAGCCGGCGCGCGTTTCGGCGATCTTCCACTCGCCCTGGGTCCAGATCAGCTCCGTGTGGGTGAGGCCGAAGTAGGCCGCCGGTTCGACCGCGGAGGCGTTGCCGAGCAGGGTGAAGCCCCAGGTGAGGACGCGGGCGCGGGCGCGGGAGTAGGACTCGATCCGGTAGCCGATCGGCACCGCCGCATAGATCGTCTGCAACCCGGCGCGGGCGCCCTGGCCGATCGGCCCGGCGGCGATCCGCTGCTCGCCGGGGGTGTTGGCGGCGAGCATCGTCCTTACGTAGTCGGGTGCCGCGACGGCTTCGATCCGCGCGCGCAGCACGCCCGCTCGCAGGATCGCCGGGGTCGCGAAGGCGCGCTGGTAGGAGGCGACCGCCTCCGCGGCGCCGGCAGGGGTGTGGGGGAATGCCATAGGGACGCCGGCCTGCGTCCGCGCCGCGCCTGCATTTGCGGGTAGCGCGGCGCGGAGCTCGGTGGAGGGGGCGGTGGCCCTGCCGAGCAGGAGGCCAAGCGCCAGGGCGGCGAGCATGGAGACGCCGACGGTGAGAACCGAGCGCTGTCCCTTTGAGGGCGCGGAGCGGTCCGGGGGCGCGCCCTTCATTTGACCGCCTGTCCTGAGCTGTAGAAGAAGTTGATGATCGCCGCTGCGGCGCCGATCACGAACGCCCCCAAAAGCCCATACATCACCTTCGAGCGCCCATCGGAGGCGTGGGAGTAGTTGTTGGAGCGGCTGCCGAGCGCCCATTGCGCAGCGCCGATCAGCACCCCCGCGACGCAGGCGAGGAGCGCCACCGCTGCGAGGCCGTCGATCAGCTTTTCCAGCGCCGGGAGGCCGGGCAGGGCGGTCGGGTTGGGTTTGACGCTGACGGCGCCGACTAGGAGAAGCTGGAGCTTGACGAAGGTCGCGAGTGCCACGGCTGGGCTCCTTTGCGGTCGAGGGCGTGCGCCGTGGTTGTCCAGCGCGGAGCCCCCGTGCATCGGTTTGGCGTTGAGCGGGCCGTGAGCCCGGCGGGTCGATCCGCCAGCGGCGGCGATCTGCGAGTGCAGGCCCTACAGCGAGTAGGTGCGCCGCATGAAGCGGTCGAACTGCGGCACGGTGAACGCCGCCAGCCCGTGACCGGGGGTGAAGAGCAGTCCCTTCTCGATCAGGCGCGATCGGGTCGGGCCCAACTGCACGGATGACCGGTCCAGCAGAGCCGCCACGTCCTTGGCCTGTTGGGGCTCTGGCCCGAGCTCGGCCATCGCGCGCATGTAGCGCAGCTCCAGCTCGGTGGTGCGCTCGGCGCGCACGCGGAAGAAGCCGCTGTCGAGCTTTGCCTCCACCGCCTCGCGCGCATCCTCTGCATCTGCCGCGGTGATCGGCGAGGTCTCCGTCAGGTTCCAAAGCACGTTGCCGTACTCCTGCAGGAAGTAGGGGTATCCCTCGGTGTAGTCGATCACCGCTGCGACCGCCTGCCTCTCGTAGGTGACGTCGAGCTGCTCGGCGGGGTCGACCAGCGCCTGCTCGGCCTCGCTGGCCGAGAGCCGACCGATCCGTGGGAACTTGAACAGCCGCTCGGCGTAGGACTTCGCCTCGCCAGCGAGGCGCGGCAGCTGAGGCAGGCCGGCTCCGACCAGCGTGATCGGCAGCTGGCGCTGCACCGTCTTGTGGAGCGCTGCGATCAACGCCTCCAGCTCGCGCGTGGTGAGGAAATGCACCTCGTCGATGAGGAAGACCACGCCGCTTTCCTGCTCGCGGGCGGCCTCTCCCAGCGCGACCAGGAGGTCGGTCAGGTCCTCGTCGAGCTCGCCGCTGTCGGCGAGGCCCTCCGCCGCCTCCACGTCGAGCCCGGCGCTCAGCGTTCCGTCGGGCGCCACCGTCACCTGGAATGACTTCAGCACCGCCGCCGCGCGCCGGGCCCGCTCCTTCCACCTCGCCCTCGGCGCGAGCTGCAGGAGCGCTCGGCGCACCAGCTGGCCCATTCGCATCCCAAACTCGCTGTTCTTGGTGATCTCCGCCTCGACCGTGGCCCAGCCACGCTCTCGCGCCCGCTCCTCGAAGCTCGTCAGAAGCACGGTCTTGCCGACGCCGCGAAGCCCGGTTATCAACATCGACTGCTCGGTGTGGCCGCGGCGCAGGCGGTCGAGGAGGACCTCGAAGGACTCCATCTCCTCATCGCGCCCGACGAGGGCTGGCGGGCGGGCGCCGGCATTGGGCGTGTAGGGGTTGTCGTGGGGACGCATCGCTGCGACCTTAACAGGCTAATCAGCCTTTATCGGTATCTGATAAATCCCGACAATCTTGAAAAACCACCTGGACGGCTTCGCCTACCGCGCCAGGCAGTAGGCGAAGACGACGAAGTCCTGGCGGGCCGCTCCGCCGAGGTCGGAGTTGAGCGTCACGAACCACTGGCGGAGCTTCGGCACCGGTCCGGAGTCGACCATCGAGACGTGCTGGCCGGGGAAGACGCCGCCGACCTTGCGCAACCGCAAGCCGCCGGAGATCAGCCGTTCGCCGCGCTTGCACTGTGCGTGACCGCTGGCGACGTTGAAGACACCGTCGCCAGCCGTTGTATCGAAGTCATGGATCTTGCCGACACGAAGGTTCAACTTTCCGAGCGCGCTTGCCCTGACGGCACCGGGGGCGATGTTTTCCGAATGCACGCTGTCGCGGCCGAGGCCGAAGGCGATCGCGGTGCCCCCCAGCGATACAAAAAGGGCGATCAGGGCGATCACCGTTGACAGGGACGGTCGGTGGAGCTTGGCTTTCATCGACTTTCTCCTTTGGATTCGGACCTGAGAAGTTCTACGGGCGGACCCAGACGTAGCGTTTGGGAGAGCGCCCGATGCTGTAGGGGTAGCTGTTCTGCGTGGGCACCACGACCCAGAAGACGAATTTGGTCGGGCCGGCGACCGGCGAGAAGGCATAGCCCACCCGGAAGTGCCCCAGTGCGTTGGTGCGGGCGCGGCGGACGAGGAAGCGACGGTTGGCTCCGGGAACGGTGCCGCAGACGATCACCACCCGCTTGGCGGCCAGCGGGCCGGGAATGGCGCCCGAGAAGTAGACCCGCCGATGGGGACGGGTCAGGTTCTTGCTCAGGTTTAGGATCGCCTCGGCGCGGACCGCGAGGTTAAGGTCGGTCGAGGTCTGCGTGGCTCCGAAGCGGTAGGCGACCCTGATCGCCCGCGACGCGCCGCGCCCCAGCTTGTAGGACCAGCCGCCGTTTTGGTTCGTGGTCGCGGTGCCGAGCAGCTGGTAGGCAAGGCCGGGGAGTTCGGTGTGGCCCTCGATGCAGACCGTTGCACCGTTAACGCCGTTACCGCCGGCATCGAGGACGCGGCCGCGGATCAAGGCAGGGCTGCCGTAGGGAAAGGTGCGGTCGGCCTTGCCGTTCGCCGCAAAGCCGGCGTTGACCTTGGCGCCGCCTCCGACCGGTGAGCTGGGGCAGAGGTTTTCGGTGATGACCTGGCGCGATTGGCAGGCGGAGTTCGGGGTGCCGCTCTGAGCGTAGTCATAGACGCAGACCGAGACCGTGTTGGGGCCGTTGGCGAAGGGCGGCTTCGCCGTGTCCAAGGTGTAGGACTTGACGAAGCTCTGTGGACAGGGCTCAAGGCGCGAGCTGAGGCCACCGGGGAGCGGGTTGCAGTCGCCCGAGAGATTGTCTCCCCCGGCCGGCAATCCGTTCACCGCGATCTGCACCGACTGCAAGCCCGGCCCCTGATCGGCCGCGTCGACGTCGATCGTCTGAGGGCCGCGTAGTTCTGCGCCGCTGAGCATCGAGCCACCGATGGAGAGGCTCGGTTGGCTGACGTCGGTGAGCTCAAGGCGCAGCTGCTTGACGTAAGCGTGAGCGCCGGAACCGCTGCCGACGCAGCGTCCGTTGTTGTTGGGCTGGAGACATTCGAGGCGGTCGACGAAGTAGCGCCAATTGCCAGCCGGGATCGCCGAGAGGTGCAGTTGGTTGTCGTTTTGGCTCTCGGTGGCGAGGCTTGCCCCCGAATCTGGCGAGACGACGAGGTAGCCGGCGATGCCGTCTTCGGAGGCGAGCCGGCTGTAGGCGGAGCCGCCGGTGATGTAGGTGCCGGGCGGGGCCTCCCAGACCCAGGCCCCGTAACCGCCCTGCTCGGTCCCGGTCTCGCCCGCGGTGAGGCGGTAGCCGACCTGCATCCCAGGGCCTTCGGGGCTGCAATCGCGGCTTGAGGTGAAGTGCGAGCTGTTCGTCCCGTAGCCGGCGTTCGGGGCTTCGGCGAAGAGTCCCGGCGCGCACTGGGCGACGATGTAGCTGCCGGCGCGGGCGGTGCTCGCGAACACGGCTAAGACAAGCACCGCCGCCGCCAAGAAGGCGGTGAGCAGGACGCGGGCAGCGGTGGGTAGAGCGGTCATTATTTTCTGCCTCCCTTCGGGTCTAGCCGGTGAAAGGCCGAGCGTGGCCCCTGGCAAATGCCCTCTACTCGGATGACGATCGTGGAAGTCGCTTGCATCACAATTCCCCCGCTCAGGGCAGGCCGAACTGCTGATTGGCCGCTTTGGTTGGGCTCGACCCCGACGCGGTGGCCGTCGGCGTCGAGGGGCTCGGCGCACTTGCTCCGGGCGCGGGGGTCGATGAAGCTGAGCCGGAGCTGCCGCCCGGCGCCGCCGACTCCACCCCGAACTGCGAACTTGCCTGATGCTCGGCGCGCGTCGTGGCGGCGGGGGAGCCGCCCCCGCCTTGCTGCGCGCCGATGTGTGTCGAGGAGGCGGGGGCTCGCGTCGGCGCAGGGTTGGACGCTGCGCTGGCACTCGCCGAGGGACGGGGAGCGGGTGCCGCTGCAATCCGCCGAGGGGACTTTGCGTGCCCGCCGCCTGCCACCAAGTTGACCCCGTCGACCCCCGGCCCGATCACGCCGGTCAGCGCGCAGGCGGCAAGCGCTCCCGCGCAGGCGCCGGCCACCGTCTTGCCGAGCGGACCGCTCGCCGCGGCGCTGACTCCTTCCCCGCTGCCGGAAGCCAGCAGGCGCGCAGCGAGATCGCGACCGCGCTCAGCCAGCCCGGAGGCTGCCCCGCGCAGCTCGTCGGCCACGGCCGTCACTTGTTCGAGCGAAACGCGGGTGGCTGGTGTCCGCGCGGCGGCGAGGCTGAGCCAGGCGGCTAGACCGACCTCGATCTCCAGCTCGTCGAGGCTCTGCACCCCGAGCAGCTCGTGAAGCCTTCGCCGCGCCGATTCATGGCAACGCTGCGCCTTGGAGGGGTGCCAGTCGAGCAGCCGCGCGGCCTCGCGCACCGGCAACTCCTCGAAATAGGCGAGCTCGATCAACCTGCGCTGGTCAATCGAGAGCTGCTCGACCGCCGCCTGCACCTTGTGGGCGCGGTCCTCATCGAGCGCCGCATCCTCGGCGCTGCGGCTCAGGTCGTCCGTGAGCGTCGCGGTGCGCTCGGTCGAGACCAGGCGCGGGGTGCGCTCCTGCGCTTCCAGAAGGCTCATGGTGCGTCGCCAGGCGCAGTTGATGATCCAGCCGGCGGGGTTCTCGATCTCGACACCTTCGGCGACCTTGCGGGCGTATTCGAGCTGCGCCGTGCCCAGCAGGTCTTCGCAATGACGGGCGATGAACTGCCCCGAGAAGCGCTTGCGTCGCAGCATCTGGGTGAAGCCGAGCCGGGCAGCGTCGAGCTGAGACTGACTCAGATCGACGCAATTGCCGCTTCTGTACATCGCTCTTCTTCCTAGCCTACGAGGTTTCCAACAGGTTTTCTGACCGTTGAGGGACTTGCGCCAATGGGCATCGGATTCAAGCCCTATGTCCATTGCGAGGCCCGTTTGCATCGGCCTGATACCCGCACCGGTGCAAAGCCGCTCCGCGCTGGACAACCCGCTCGCCAGATGCAGCGCGCGGATCACAGTCCTCCCCTTTCTCCGTGGCGCCCTGGGGTGCCCTGGGCGATGCCGCGCCGACCCCGTCGCCTCGCCTCGCTCCTCTTGCTCCCCGCCCTCATCCTCATCGGATGCGGGTCGACTGCCCATCCGACCCGCTCAGCGGCCTCCCTGCTCACCGGCACTCACGCTGGCCCGATCCCCGCCGCCCAGCTACCCCGTGCCGCCGGAGTCGCCGATCGCTTCGCAGCCGCCTACGCCCGCTCCGTCTATCGCCTTCATGTGCCTCGCCTGCCCGAAGCGACTCTGGAGCTTCAGCGCCGCATCGAAGCCGTCGCGGTTCGGGTACCGCCGGCCCGGGTCGGCCTTCGCCCGCGCGCCCTTTCGGTCGTACTCGAACCGCAGAACGCGGTCGCGCTGCGCGGGCGCGTGACGATCGGCGACGGTCGCTCAACGCCCTTCTCGGTTGGATTCCTCCTCGAACGTCGCGGCTTGCGCTGGCTCGCTGTCGCGATCTCGGCGCCGAGCTGAGGGGAAGGCGATGGAGGCCGGCTCACAGTCTGTTCCCCGCGCCCCGAAGTTCCTGCTCGGGATTCCGCTCGGACTACTTGCAGCGCTGATCGCGCTCGTCCTCTCGATCGGGCTGATCTTCGGAGCCTCATCCAACTGCGGCGGTGGCAACGCGATCGGCGGCCTCAACTCGAAGGTGCCGAGCCGCCTGGTGCCGATCTATGAGCAGGCGGCCTCGCGCTACGGCCTCGGCGCTCAGGGGCCCTCGGTGCTGGCGGCGATCAACAAGGTCGAGACCGACTTCGGCCGCAACATGGGGCCCTCCTCGGCCGGCGCGATTGGCTGGATGCAGTTTGAGCCCTCGACCTGGGCGACCTACGGGGTCGATGCAAACAGCGACGGGTCCAAGAACCCCAACGACCCCTGGGACGCGATCTTCGCCGCGGCTCGCTACCTGCGCGCCTCCGGCGCGCCTGGCGGCTGGCAAGCCGCGATCCTCTCCTACAACCACGCGGCTTGGTACGTCGCCGAGGTTCTCGCCGACGCCAAGGGATTCCAGGGAGCGACCACCGTCCAGGTCGCCGGCTTTGGTGATTGCGCCGCTGCTGCTTCCGGCCCCGCGGTGCAGCGGATGGTCGCTGAGGCGGCGCGGATCGACGCCCTGCACCTGCCCTACGTCTGGGGCGGCTCCCACGGCTTCTCCCCGACTCCCGCCAACGGCCCCTTCGACTGCTCCTCGGCGGTCTCTCACCTACTCCAGGTCGGCGGCTTTCGCAACCCCACGATGGACACGACCGAGCTGGTCCGCTGGGGCGATCCCGGCCTCGGTCGCCTGGTCACGATCCACGTCAAGCCGTATGGCCCCGAAGCCCACACCTTCATTGAGTTCATGCCCGGGGTGACGCCGCCGAGCGAGCGCTACTGGGGCACCTCTGAGAGCAATCCGGGCGGCGGGCCGGGCTGGATTCCCCAGGGCAACTTCTCCGCCGGCTACCTGGCCGGCTTTGCGCTGCGCCACCCGCCGGGGCTGTGAGAGGAGGAATCGTGGCGACCGAAACTCAGCTGCATTTCTCGCGCGAGGACCTTCTGACGGCCGCCGATGTCGCGCAGATCCTGCGCGTCAAGCGCACGACCGCCCTCGACTACATGCGGCGGGGGATCGTCCCCGCCTGCAAGATCGGGCGACGCTGGTACTCGCCGAAACAGCTACTCGACGGTTATCTTGATGGCCTCTTCGACCCCAGATGGTCAAGCTCAGGCGGCTAGCACCAGCTCCTCACCCTCCTCGTGTCCGTTGAAGATCGCCGTCAGCTTCGCCGCGTCCGAGGGCCGTGGCTTCGAGTGGAGGTATCGCTCGGTTGTGGTCAGCGCCGAGTGGCCCATCATCTCCTTTACGGCGACGAGGTCGAAGCGGCGGATTGCCAGGCTTCCGAAGGTGTGCCTGAGGTCGTGGAAGCGCCGGAGCCGAACCTGCGCCTTCTTCTGGGTGCGGATGAAGCGGTCACGGACTCCCGAGCCATCGAGCCGCCCGCCATCCGGGCGGCAGAAGACGAAGTCGTCGCGGCCCCTGAAGTGATCGCGTCCTCTCAGTCGCTCGAACTCCGCGAGCGGCTGCTCGGCGAGCGGCACCGTCCGAGCGCGCCTTGACTTCGTACTCGTCTCCTTGCCGGCCGAGATCGCGCGCGAGACGATCACCACACCACCCCTGAGGTCGACGTCGCGCCAGCGCAGCGCCAACAGCTCGCCGAGTCGCAGGCCAGTACAGGCGGCGATGGTGAAGAGCGCCGCATCCTGTTCGTTGATTCGGGTCCACTCGCGGGTGGTCTGAGGCGAATAATTCGAGTGCGCGTAGCCGCCCCGCCCACGGTGAAGACCGGCCCGGGCGACCTCCGCAATGGCAAGGATCTCGTTGGGCTCGAAGGTCTCGATCGGCTTCGCCCCGTCTTCGGGACGCTTCGCCGTACCGGCGAAGGGGTTGCTCGGCAGGCCGAAGCTGTCCTCGCGTCGGGCGAACTCGAAGATGGCGTGAAGGACCTGGCGATGGATGTTGACCGTCCGCGCCGAGATGTCCTCTCGATCCAGCTTCGCCAGGAACCGTCGGGCCTCCGTGGTGGTGATGTCGAAGAGCGGGCGCCGACCGAACTCGCGCATGATCCTTGCCCGTCTCTGAGTAGGACTGCCTTCCGGTTGAGCGAGAAGTCGCCGGTAGCCGACGAGGGTCGAGGGCTTGACGCGCTTCTCGGTCTCCAGGTAGACGAGCCAAGCCTCTACCACCTCGGGGAAAAGCGCTTGTGGACGGGAAGGCTCCCCGAGCCTCAGCTTCGCTTCGTGATCCTCGATCACCGCAGCCATCAGGGGGTAGGCCCGCCGCTCGTCCAGGTACGCCCTGCGAACTCGCCCTCGCCGTGCGACCCACTCGCCGGCGGAGTCAAGTTCCACCCAGGCGGCTCCGAGCCTGCGCCGTCGCTGTGTGCGCTTCAGATCGCGCCACCTCGCCTCATAAAACGGCTTGCCTTTGTAGGCCTTAATGTGCAAGAACCCCTTGCTCGCCTCCTCGGCTGGTTGGGGTAGGAGCGCACGATCGGCTCGCTGACTCGTGGCCGATGCCCCGTCGTCCAGTAGATCCGTTGCCATTTTGCTACCTCCGTTTGTGAAGGACCCCGCTCGACTGTTCAGTCCAAGCCATCGCCTTCTTGCATCGGGGTCCTTCATGCGGCGGCGATTTGGGCACCACTTTGGGCACCAATGCCACCAGCTCCAGGCTGATCGAAACTGCGCTTCGCTATGCCAAATCAGGCACCGCTACGCTTAAAAGTAGGCGCTCCAAACGCCTTTTAAGCCGCGCGGCCCGGGTTCGAGTCCCGGCGGGGGCATCTCTCAAACCCAGTGGGCAAGCCAAATACAGGCCACAACTGGATTCCGGGAACCAGAGAGAGGGTTCCAACTGGCGGCCATTTTGTCGCTCGCCTCCTCCGCTCTGGGGACGGGACTAATCGATTCCGCGCCAGCCAAAAGCCTTCTGCTGGGCTCGCGGCAGCTTGCTCAGGATGAGATCGTATGAGTCCTCGATCATGTCGCGGATCGCCCCCTCGGAGAGCGAGCCGTCGATGATCACGGTGTTCCAGTGACGCTTGTTGAGGTGGTAGCCGGGGATCACCGCCGCATGCGCCCCGCGCAGCGCCTCGGCGAGTCGGGGCTCGCACTTGAGGCTGACCCGCAACGACACCGCGTCGAGTTGGGAGAGGGCGAACATCTTGCCGCCGACCTTGAATACCGAGGTCTTGGGACCGAACGGAAACGTCTCCTCGGCGCCAGCAAACGAGAGGCAGCGTTCGCGTAGCTCGACCGAATTCATTGTCCGGTCGGTGGCTTGTCGGCCGCTTTGCGGTCCGGGAGTTCTGTCTTTGGAACCCACCACCAGAGAACCTACCTCGAGCGCCAGGGTGATCGGCTATTTCCGCCGGACGGGTTGGTAGGCGCCGCACGGACGTCTTCTCAAGTTGATTACGCCTGTATCACAGGTCGGCAACTTCCCCAACCCAGCCACTGGCGAGGATCGGTTCCTCGAACTCGATGTCCGCAAAAGGAGATGGGCTTGTGAGGAGCGCCAATTCCCCCGGTCGTATCGCACACCTTGTTCGTCAGCTGAAGTCGGCGAAGGCCTCGCCCACGCAGCGTTGGCGTCGCGGCGTTCTTCTGACCGCCGCTGTGGCCGTGGCCGCGGCGGTGGCAGCCACGCCGATCGTCGCGGCGAGCGCGTCCTCGCAGCCGCGGAGCCAGGACGGTCTCGGAATTCAACCGGGAAAGATCAAATACGTCTGGCTGATCATCTTGGAGAACAAGTCCTACGACGCGTTCTTCACCGGTTTGAATAAGAACACCTACCTGTGGCAGACGCTGCCCTCTCAGGGAGCGCTGCTCAAGAACTATTACGGCACCGGGCACTTCAGCCTGGATAACTACATCTCGATGGTCAGCGGGCAGGCCACGCAGCCCGACACTCAGGCGGATTGTCCCTACTACGACAAGTTCTCCGGCAGCGTCGACACCTCGGGCTCGCTTAACACCAACAAAAACTATGGTCAGATGTCCTCCGCCCAGGGCCCCAACGCGGCGGCGGGCTCCAATGGCTGCGTGTATCCGGCAAACGTCCCGACGATCTTCAACCAGCTCGATGCGGCCGATCTGAGTTGGAAGGGATACGCGCAGGACCTCGGTAACCCCGACGCCAGTGGGTCAATTCACGACGCCGGCACGCAGTACTGCGGCGCTCCCTACGCCACGCCTGGCGCGACGGGTGCCACCGCGCAGCCCAACCCCGGGAGTGCCAACGCGACCGACCAGTACGTGCCGAAGCACTTCCCGTTCCCCTGGTTTGAATCGCTTCTGCAGTCAGGTGAGTGCAACAGCGAACATATCGCCAACCTCTTCTCCTCCACCAACGGCCTCTACCACGACCTGCAGAGTGCGGCGACGACTCCGGCCTTCAGCTGGATCTCGCCGAACAACTGCAGCGACGGTCACGACGCTGTGTGTCACGGCAATAACCTCTCGGGCGGGTTCACGGATCCCAACACGGCGAAAGAACCGGTGAACTACACCGGCGGACTTTATGCGGCCGATCGCTTCCTCGAACACGTCATTCCTGAGATTGAGGAATCACCGGCCTTTAAGGAAGGCGGTCTGATCGACGTAACGTTTGACGAGGGATTCCCGCCCTTCACCTACAGCGGCAACAGCTTCGCCAACTCGACCATCGTGCCTCCCGACGCCGCCACATCGGTGGAGGACGACTCGGCCGGCGAGACGCTTTTCGGTCATCAGATGCACTATGAGCCGACCGGGCCGAACACCCCGCTCGCCAAGAACGGGCAGGGTGAAGAGCTCTATCCCGGGCCCGGCGACAACGCCTACATCGACCGCCCGAGCGGCTGCGTCGCCCAGACGGTTCCCCCGCAGCCAACGGGAACCTGCATCCTTGGCGGTGGCAGCAATGTCCCGGGTGCGCGGACCGACGCCGCTGCGACGGCCCCCGCGCAAAGCGCGACCATCGACGACAACTCGATCGTCGCAACCGACGAAGGGCGCCCGGTGAGCGGTGCTGGCATCCCGGCGGGAGCCTTCGTCGGCCAGGTCACCGACACCCCGGTCACCGCAACCGCTCCGAACCAAAGCGGCGGTTTCGTTGACACCGGGTCATTCACGCTCCTTGATTCCTCCGGCCACCAGCTGGAAACGACGGCTGCGGTCAGCGGCGTCGTGCTCGGAGCGCGGACCCCGGCAACCGATCCCCTCTATGACGCCACCGATCCGACCGCCGGGGGCGGCGATACGGGCAGCGTGCTGATCAGCCCCTACATCAGGCCGGGGACGGTGAGCACCCGCTACTACAACCACTACAGCTGGCTGCGCACGATGGAGGACCTGTTCGACGTCGCCCACTCATCTCCCAGCCTGGACGGTGGGGGGCACATCGGTTACGCGGCCCAGCCCGGTCTCGCTCCGTTCGGCCGGGACGTATTCACCGATCCGAACGGCCCCCACGGACATCGGGGCCACTGAGCTGATCGCCGGCAGAGGCGCGGATGGGTAGCGGGCGGCGAGCACGGGCGGTGGCGGGCACCGCCGGGGCTGCACCCTCGACCCCAGCTGGCAGACCCAGGGGTCGGGTCCTCGCCCGGCCGGGTCTCACCGCCGGCGTCGCCGGCGTCGTCCTGGTCCTGCTGCTGGGCGGCGGGTTGGCGGCGATCCTGCTGGGGGGAAACAGCGCCTCGGCGGCCAGAGGCCGATCGGCGGTCAGCTTTGGCGGCCTCCCGGGCTGGCTGCCGAAGGCCAGGACCCCTGTGGGCCAGACCCTCAGGGCAAGTCGCGCCCACCCGGCGCTGGCGGTGCAGGGTGAATCCGTCTCGGTTCATCTGGCCCGCGGGCGAGTGCTCGCCACCGCCGTCGGGCCAAGTGTGCCCGAGGACGGCCGGTTCCCGGTGCCCGCCAGGAGCCCCTGCACATTCGTCGTCACCTTCGCCGCCGCATCGGGCGTGGTGCCGCTAGATCCAAGGGCCTTTGCCTTTGTCGATGACCTCGGCCACCTTCGCCATCCTCGCCTGACGACCCTCGCTGGCGGTAGGCCACCGCGGCAGATCCTGCCCGCTCGGACCCTGTCGGTGAGGGTGCACGCCGTGCTGCCGACCGGCAACGGGGGCTTGACCTGGGCCCCCGGTGGATGGCGCCCGATCGTCTCCTGGGACTTTGACGTGGAGATAGATTGAGCGCCTTGGAGTCGAGAGCCGTCTCGGGAAACGGATTGAGCGCTCCGTCCTAGTGTCCTGACGCATTAATTGTGTTGCAGTACCTGGCGAGGGAGTCAAGGATCTCATCGGCGCTCTTGACCCAGACGTAGGGCTTCGGATCCTCGTTCCAGTGCTCCACCCAGTCCTCGATGTCGGCGTTCAGCTCGGCGACCGAGCGGTGGGTACCCCGGCCTAGCTTGCGGGCGGTCAGCTCGGCGAACCAGCGCTCAACGAGGTTGAT
>DATLSM010000069.1:0-6521 GCA_035534175.1 Solirubrobacterales bacterium
CAACCACCGGCGCGCAGGACCGCGATCTCCTCCCGCTCGGTGAGCGAGAGGTATCGGCCCGAGAGCTGGGCCTGCGGGGCGCTCGGCATGCCGCCACCCTCCCGGAACCACCGGCTGCCAACCGAGGGCGGCACGCCGGCCACGGCGCCGGCGGCTTCGCTGGAGAGCCCGAGCGCGATGGCAGCCCAGAACCGTCGACGATGCACTCGACGTCCCACCGACGGATGGCCCGCCGATCGCCCCGTATGCCTCGACGCCCGTCCCTTCGGTCTTCCCATCGCAACCCTCCTCGATCAGGCGTTGCGAGGACCGCTTGAATCCACCATGGGCACTTCGGGCTACGGCACTGGATCGGGAAAAATTCGGCAGAGCCGGGATCAACCATCAGGCTCGGGTACACGAGGTGAGAGCGCTAGAGAAGATTCGGTTCCATGTCCTCTCCGAGGCGCTGATCGATGGGGAGGTCGTCTTTCCCTCCGCGATGCTCACTCGGCTGTCCAAGGAGCGCCGGATCATCGAGGCGCGTGCCTATTTGACGGATGAGCAGATGCTGAAGAAGGTCGGCCCGGTACCCGAGGAGCCCGCAGGCGTCGCATAGCGCGAGGGGCGCTTGCGCGGGCGTCCTAAGCGCGGGACGGCAAAAGCCCGACCTGGCGCTCATCGAGCCCAATGTCGACAGAACGACTTGAGTGGTTCGGGGGCCGACTTACAAGGGCGCGCATCAACCGATCGTATGCGGGCAGCGACAGAGCTGTCGGCGAGTTTGATTAACCGCCGTGCGCGACCTGCACGACCACGAACATGACATACAGCACGATCAGCAAGACACCGCCGGCGCATCTGGCACCGCGGCGCCGGGCGAGCAGAAGGACCGTCACTACGGTCATCAAGATTAACCAGCCAAGGTCAAACTTCGCCAGCCCCGTTGCGGGTGCGAGGCCGACGATCAGCGCCGGCACCATCACTCCGCCGAGCAGGTTGATCGTGTTGCTGTTCAGCGTCTCGCTAACCAGGGCGGCGCCCCGGCGGTGGCTTCCCAGGCGCACGGCTGTGAACGCGTTGGGAAGGCTGGTCAGTACCGCCAGGATCAGTACCCCGACGAGGGCAGCTGATAGATGCCATTCACCGGCCAGCGTAAGCGCCGAGCGCACCATTCCCTCGCTGCCGGCAACGATCAGTGCGATGGCGAGGAGGATGGTCGAGGCTAGCCGCCAACTCGGCGTCTCGCTCAGTCGATGTGAGCGCTCCGCGCGGGCTCTCGGCGCCGGCGCGCGGCGTGCGAGCAAGATCAGGTAGGGGACCAAGACCACGGCGAAGGCGAGGAGTGCAAGTCCAGGCGCAATCGCCCCGATGACTACCCCGGAGGCAAGTAGAACACCGGTAAGGCCCACGGCGCCCTCGATGCCAAGCGAGCGCGGCTCGATTCGCACCGAGCCTGCCACGACCGCGCTTACGCCGATCATCGCCGCCAGGTTGAAGGCGTTTGAGCCCAACACGACGCCGAGGCTGACGCTCTTTGCCCCCCTTGCGAGTGCGATCAGCGCCGAGGAGATCTCCGGAGCATCGGCGGCGAGGGCTGTGAGTAAACCGACGAGCGCCTCGGGCAGGCCAAAGCGGGGGGCAAGGTGGTCCAATCGGTCGGCAAAGAAACCCGCGGCTCCGAGGGTGATGAGGACCGAGAAAGCAAAAATTGCGACTGCGAGGAGTGGCATCGGATTCCTGGGTCGACGGTATGGCGCCGACCAGGCTTCCCGGCTCACCATGGCCGAGCGTATCTGGAAGCCCGATGTCGGCCTCCCTAGCCGGAGAGGTTGACGGGAAGGCTTCGGTTAAGCACGAGCCCGAGCGCTCGGAGTGCGTCCCGTGGCGTCCAATCAGGCTGCGGTGGATACCTGAGGTGGCGCCGGCCCAGGCCGCTCAGGAAATGGTGGATCCTGGGGTTGAGGTACCCACGGAAATCCGGCGCTGCATCCTGGACGACGCGCTCGTTTCCGGCCGGGTCGATGACGAAGTAGTTGTCGGAGTGATCGATGTCGTAGGTGAGCGGCTTGCCGGTCCACCAGTCGATTGACGGAGGCTTGTCCTCCGGCACTTTTTCGTAGGTGAAGCCGAAGAATTTGGCCAGCGCGGCAAGATCGGTCGGCGTCTCGGTGACAAGTTGCCAGCTGGCGCTGGTCAGCCGCGCGTAGGCCGCGAGCCGCGTCGGGAGGTCGCGATGGGGATCCACAGTTAGCTCGACGATCTGCACGCGGGAGGCCGCGCGATCGGCGCGTAGGGAGCGCTGGAGCTGCACCAGGTTCCCGGTCGTCAGCGGGCAGATGTCACTGCACAGGGTCAGGAACGGGACCAGCAGCACGGTCTTGCCCGACCATGAAGCCAGGTCGACTCGCTGGCCGTGCTGATTGGTGAGCGGGAGGTGGAGGAAGTGTCTCGGCACCGGCAAGTCGATCGCGGTCCCAGAGGAGCCGTTGTTGGTGGCCACCTCTGCCGAGCTCGACGCTGAGGAACCCGAAGAGCTCGAGGAGTGCGCGAGGATCGCCCCCGCGCCCACCGCGGCGCCCACCAAGACCAGCACCCCGAACCACAGGACGATCTTCGGCGTGTGCCTCATCGGCCCGTTCGCAGCGGCTCCGCGCTCACGACTCTCCCCCATCGGAGAGCAGTCGGTTGCGCAGTTCCCCGGCCCGCCCGGAGGCAACCGCGCGTCCGGCCCGCCGCGCGTCCAGCTCGACCCCGCGCTCCTGGGCGAGGTCGAGCAGCTCCTGGCGTTCGGTGTCCTCCCGCGCCCAGCGCAGCACCAGCCAGAAGAAGACGCCGAGCATCACCATCCCGCTCTGGACCATCAGCACCACGCCGGCGAGGCTCTGATCGGTGAGCGGTCCGATCCCGTGAGCGTGGTCGCTGGCGATGTAGAACGGGTAGATCACGGTGCCCGACCACATCAGGATGTTGGCGAGGCCCATCGTTGAGAAATGGATGATCGCGACGTAGATCGCTTTGGCGCCGTTGCCGAACCATTCCGGCTTCGGGAACGGTCCCAGAAGCGCCAACCACATGATCATCCCGGCGCCGATGAAGCAGGCGTGCTCGCAGAGGTGAACCCCCTCGTGTTCGGCCGCGAGCTGGTAGGCGGGCGGCAGATGCCAGCCATACATCACCGCCAGCCAGATGGCCACGGCGAGGACCGGGTGCAGCAGCACCTGGAGGTACCTGACCCCGGGCTTCGTCAGGATCGGGATCAGGACCGGGCCAGTGAGGCCAATCGCCAACAGCAGGGCGGCCTGATCGAAGAGGATCGTGTGCTGGATCATGTGGCCGAAGACGAAGTTGTCGGCCAACGAGTCGATCGGGCCAACCGTCGCAACCACAATCAGCGCCAGGCCGCTGGCGAAGCTCGCCTGGCGCAGGGTGGATGGCTGGCGGCCCTGCTCGCGCAGCTCCCCGACACGCACGAAATAGGCGATGCCGATCAGCAGGGGCAGCGTGAGCGAGGTCACGGTGCCCCATTCGAGCGTTAGGTCAAGGCTCATCGAACGGAGGTTTTACAGCCGATCGACGTAGTCGAGTCGTCGAGATCTTCGCTGATGTCAGATTGCGGACATCGGAACGGGGAGTGCCGCCTTCCGCGGCGGGCTGAGATTCCTGGCGCCCGGGCCTTTTGTCAGTAGGTCTGCGGCACTTTGGCGCCGCGATGAATGCGTCAACCACCAAACACCACGCGGCTGGTGCCGGGGGACAACGAGGGCGAGCCGGTGACCGACAGTTTCTCATTGCAGGTAGGTCGGTGAGGGCAGCCCTCCGGCGCGTCGTCGCCCGCGAGGCTCGCCTCGAAGACCTGCTCCCGGGCCTCACCGGGCTCGTCCTCGGCAACTGGACCGCGGTAGGTCGCCCTCCGCGTCCGCGCCAATCCATGTGGCTGTGCTGTGGCCCCTTCGGGGCCAGACAAGAACCCCTACAAGGGTTCAGACAACCCAGCTCCAGCCACTTCCCCGTAGAGCGCGGTTTGAGCCCTCTCCCCGCAGCCGACCACACACCCTCACGATGTAAGTGCGTGTGGTCGGCTGCGGGGTCGGGTGGGGTGGGGGAGACGGAAGTGGCGGGTGGGTCTATTTGGGACCGGTTTACGTCTTGTAGGGGAGATGCCAGGTGGAAAGCGGACAGATCGGATAAGCGGGCGGGATCTTCAGGTCTTGGAGCTGGTGGCGCGTTTCGGGGTGATTCCAAGGCAGCTGGTGGCGCTGTGGGCGGGGACCCGGAGGGCGGTGACCTTGGCCCGGGAGCGGCGCCTGCGTGAGGCCGGCCTGCTGGAGGTGCTGCCCGGCGTCGGCGACAGCGGCCGACTTCTCCTCTGCACCCGCGAGGGCCTGCGAGCTGTCTCTCGCGGCGAGCTTCCGGTCCCCGCTTCTCCGCCCTACTCTCAGAGCCCGAGATCTTCGCCCGCGAGCGCGCCGAGGGCGAGCGGGTCTTCTTCGCCGAGGGCCGCGCCGGCCACTTCCACCGACCCGACCTGATCCTCCTCGGCGAACCGCTCGAGGCGATCGAGATCGAGCTCACTCCCAAGGGTGCCAGCCGCCTCGACGCGCTGCTGCGCAGTTGGCGCGGGGCGATGCTCGACCGCAAGGACGGCGCCGTCCGCTACCTCTGCGCACCACATGCGCTCCCCTACGTCAGGCGAGCGGCGGAGCGGACCAAGACCGGCGAGCTGATCGCGGTCGAAGCTCTTTAGCGATTCAGAACCAATCCACCAGGAAGGAACCGGAGATGGCAAAGACTTGGACCCCCACTGCGAACGGCAGGCCGCTCGGCTGGTTCATTGAACACAAAGCCGACATCTGGAAGGTCAACACCTTCAGTGGCGATGATGGGCCCTACACGACACGCGTCGCAGCCGTGCAGGGCATGATCGATCATCTGCGCACCACGATCGTTCGCGTGCGCAGTTGGCGGGACGCTTGATCGCCGTGTCCCTCGCTCTCTTGAAGGGCCGAGCAGAGAGGTTTGCTCAGCGGCCCAGGCCGCAGGTTCCTGACCAGCTGTACTCCCCGAAGGAGGTCGGGGAGATGAACGCCAGCAGCTCCGCGCAATACAGGCGCTTCCCGGCCTCCATGCGCACCTGTCGATCTATGGCGCAGCCTCTACCCGGACAAGGCGCTCATCGGCGCCGAGCGCGAAACTCGGAAGCGAGAATCGCGTAGCAAGCAGCTCCGATATGGCCTCTCGCTCAAGCGGCGTCACGCTCGTGCCCACCGGCGTTTCCTCGCTGAGGGATAGCTCGCTCCAGTCGCACAACAAGGTGCCCGTGCCGTCCTCGCCACGAACGCCCACGATCAGGCCTGTGACGAACAGCGAGCGAGGATGCGTGGAGGTCCACCAGTTGCTGGTCTCGACATCAGTGAGCGGAACCGGCTGCGGGACAAAGCCGTAAACATCGGCCCATTCGTCCCCCGTCAGCTTCTGGAGGACGAGCTCGGAGCCGTCCTCGACGACGCGAAAGCTCCAGCCCGACTGCTCCTGCCTGGGGCCCGGCCCGAATGGGATCGGCTCTAGGATGCCACGGGCAAACCCCACATCGGCGTGCCAGCTTTCGCCGTTCTCGCTGACGCGCAGGAGTAGGTGACTGCGAGGCCGCACCACGCCCGGCTTTGCGCCCAGGCGCATGCGTGCCAGGAACATATCCACCTCCATGCCGAGCGCCTCGAGGGCTGCCTTCAGCAGCAAGTTCTGCTCGAAGCAGTAGCCGCCGCGACGTTCGGTGACGAGCTTGCGCTCGAGGTCCTCCACCTCCAGCGATACCGGTAGGCCCTGGTGGGGATCGAGGTTCTCGAAGGGGATCGAGGTCAGGTGCGCCCTGTGCAGCTGCGCGATGCTCGGGCGCCCGTCCAGTCCGATCCGCTCCAGATAGGCGTCCAGGTCGAGCATCGCGGCGAGTGTAGTGAGGTGGCAACCGTCGCCAATCGCACGCTGAGCGCTCCTTATGCGGCGCTGGAGCTGCGACTTCTTGGGGGGGCGAACTTGCCCGCCGCCGCTCTCATCGAAGGGGAGGAGAAAGCGTCCCCGCCGCGCACCCACGCCGGGGCCGACACAGGAGGTTGAGCACTTGACTCAGAACCCTCACCGGCGCGACGATCCTCTGTCCGTGGGCGTCGAGGACGCGATCCACCAGCGCTCCGTGCTCACCTTCGTTCTCTCCCATCACCCAACCCGCTTCAGCCAGGGCGAGCTGACTCGCATCCTCGCCGCCGACCCGGAGGACCGCGCCCATCGCGACGCGGTGATCCGAGCGGTTGGAACCCTCGTCGCTGCCGGCCTCCTGCGTCGCGACGGGCACTTCGTCGAGCCGACTCACGCGGCCATTTACTTCCATCGGCTTGCGGCCCGCACCTAGGAGCCTGGGTCGGTAACGGGATCTGCGCAGGACGATTGAGGGCACCTCCCCAGTCAAAACGGCTGCGATGGCGATGAAATCACCACGGGGGGTGAAAAAAGCGGCTCTGGTGCTGGCTGGTGAGGCTCCCCACGGG
>DATLSM010000070.1:0-11389 GCA_035534175.1 Solirubrobacterales bacterium
TCGAGGCCGCGCGTCAGCTGCGCCCTGAACTCGATCCTGCGCGCGTCCAGTGCGGCCTCCACCCTGGGCAGCAACTTCAGCGTCCCACCCCCGGCCGAGGAGGGGTTGACCAGCAGCGCCAGGGGCATACCGTCGATCGCCATCATCGATGCTGGCAGCCTAGGTGGGTGCCGCCCCGGGGGTCGCCGTCGCGAAGGCGCCCGACCAAAAAGTTGCCGTCGCCCGCCGTGGCGGCGTCGACCTGATCGATTCCGTGGCGCTCAAGCCGCCGCCGCAGGCGCGCTGGGCTCTGGGCAAAGAGCCCGCCCGGGGGGGCCGAGCGAGCGAGGATCAGGTGCCCGCCCGGGCGCAGCACGCGGGCTATCTCGCCAATCGAGGGGCGCGCGTCGAGCTGGGCGACCAGGTCGAACAGATCGTCGGGGTAGGGGAGAGACGCCGCCCTACCGACCTTGAAGGCGATGCGACCCTCGGGATCGAGCCCGACTCTGGCGGTAGCGGCCCGGACAGCTGCCTCCGAGGGGTCGACGCCGCGCAGCCGGGTTCGGGGGAACTCTCGGGCGAGGAAGAGCACCGCTTCGCCCTCTCCACAACCTATGACCAGGGCTCGCTCGGGGGAGCGAGGGACCCGCAATGCGGCGGCAGCCAGCGGCGTGAGAGGGGGCGTGGACAGGCCTCGATGATCGCAAGTGGGCGCGGCTGGGTTGCGATCATCTAGTCTTCCGCGCCGATGGAGGAGCAGAGCTTCGATCGCCGCCTGGTCATTCTCGCCGTCTTCGCCCTGGTCGCCGCCGCGATCGTGGCGGCGATCCTGATCGGCCGCAACAGCGGTGGCACGAACACGGCCAGCGTCGCCGGCTGCAAGCAGGTGGAAGCGCCGCAGCCCAAGCAGGTGAGCCTGAAGGCGCCCAAGCAGACGGTGAAGCCGGGCGAAAAGTTGACCGCAGTGGTGAAGACCAGCTGCGGGACTTTCGACATTGCGCTGAGCACGAAGCTGGCGCCCAAGACGACCAACTCCTTTGCCTACCTCGCCAGGCAGGGCCTCTACAACGACCTCACCTTCCATCGGATATTGAAAGAATTCGTGATCCAGGGCGGCGATCCACTCGGAACCGGCGCCGGCGGTCCCGGTTACACGGTGGTCGAGAAGCCCCCGGCGCACCTCGCCTACTCCCCGGGGACGGTGGCGATGGCCAAGAGTTCGAGCCAGCCGCCGGGTGCCTCCGGCAGCCAGTTCTTCGTCGTTACCGGCTCAAAAGGGGCCGGCCTGCCGCCCGAATACGCCCTGGTCGGAAAGGTCAGCAAGGGCTTGGAAGTGGTCGCTCGGATCGGCGAAGTGCCAGTCAGCACTGGAGAAGCTGGAACACCCAAACAGACGATCCTGATCGAAAAGATGACGATCGAAAAGGGCTAGGCATGGCCAAGGTCGACCTCGGAGACCGAGCACCCGATATTGAACTGCCCGGAACCGGGGCCAAGACCTACCGGCTCGCCGACTACCGCGGACGCAAGGTGATCCTGGCCTTCTATCCGGGCGATTTCACCGCGGTCTGCACCAAGCAGTTCTGCTCCTACCGAGACGAGAGCGAGCGGCTGGACAAGCTTGGCGCCCAGGTGCTCGGGATCTCTCCCCAGTCCGTCGATTCGCACGAGCGCTTCACCGAGGAGAAGCGCCTCAACGTGCCGTTGCTGGCCGACGAGGACCGCCGGGTTGCACGCGCCTACGGGGTCCTGGCCGGGCCGATGGTGCGCCGGGCGATCTTCATCGTCGACGAGGAGGGGATCGTCCGCCACCGCAAGGTGACGCTGGTCGGCCTCAGCTTCGAGACCGTCGACGATCTGGAAAGCGCTCTCGCCTCGCTGTCCTGATGCCGGCGGCGGGCGAGCCGACCCCCTTTGCCGTCGGTGAGAGCCCCGAGATCCGCGGCGAGAGGGTGGGGGAGGGGGCGCCCGTCGTCCTCTGCCACGGGATCACGGCGACCAGGCGCTACGTCCTCCACGGCTCGCGGGCGCTGGAGCGCGCCGGCCACGCGGTCGTGGCCTACGACGCACGCGGGCATGGCGATTCTGACCCCGCGCCGGAGGGCCAGGGTTATGGATACCCGGAGATGGTCGGCGACCTCGAGGCCGTGGTGGCGAGCACGGTCGGGGAGGGGCGGTTTGCCTTGGTCGGTCACTCGATGGGGTCCCACACGGCGCTGGCCTACGCCCTGCGCCACCCCGAGCGGGTGGCGGGCCTGGTCGTGATCGGCCCCGTCTACGCGGGCGCGATTGAGGCCGACGCGCTCGCTTACTGGGACGGGCTCGCCGACTCGCTCAAGGAGGGGGGAATCGAGGGCTTCGTCGACTACATCGAGCGGGAGCAAGGGATCGATCCGGCCTGGCGCGAGACCGTGCTGCGCTTCACCCGCGCCCGGATGCGGCTTCATCGCAACCTCGGGGCGCTGGTCGATGCCCTGCGCCAGGTGCCGCGCTCAGCGCCCTTTGAGTCGATGCGCTCACTTGAGGGGCTCGACCTGCCGGCCCTGGTCATCGCCAGCCACGACGCCGCCGACCCCGGTCACCCCTATGCGGTGGCCGCTGCCTACGCTGAGCGGCTGCCCCGGGCCCGGCTGATCGCCGAGTCCGAGGGGGAGTCGCCCCTCGCCTGGCAGGGCGGCGGGCTCTCGCGCGAGATCGCCGCCTTCTGCGCGCAGTCCGAGGTCGCGGAGCGCTTTGACTAGCGTCCGCCGATCGATGGCGAGGAAGGCACGGGCCAACGGGAGGCAGGCCAGGCTGGCGGCGACGCTGGCGCTGGCGGCGCTTTTGTTCGCGGCTCCCCCGGCCCTGGCGAAGGGGGGCAACCCCGACTACAGCTCGGTGATCCGGCGGGTGACCCCGCGGGTCTCCGGAGTCGGCTTCCGGGTCCTCGAACACGGCAATCGGATGCGGCTGCGCGACCGCCACGGCAACGCGGTGACGCTCTACGGCTATGAGCATGAGCCGTATGCGCGCATCCTCAGAAGCGGGATCGTGCAGGTGAACGTGCGCTCGCCGGCGACCTACCTGAACCGCAACCTCCTTGCCGCCGTGGACGTGCCGGCCTTCGCCAACGCCCTGGCGCCCCCGCGCTGGAGCACCGTCGGCCATTCGGGCACCTTCACCTGGATCGACCACCGCACCCACTGGATGCCAGCCGGACTCCCGCCCCAGGTCAGCGACGAAGGCCGCAGGACGAAGGTCCTCAACTACCGCATTCCGGTCCAGATCAACGGCCGCCGGGGCGCGATCGAGGGCACCCTGTTCTGGGTTGGGATCCCGGGTCCATCGACCGACCGGCTGATCGCTGCCGTGGCTGTGTTCTTGATCGCCGGCACCGCCCTGGTGTTACTCTCGCGTCGGCGTCGCAGACCCACCGACGGCGCCCGGCGGGGTGGCGAACCGGCCCGGGAGGCCTGGTAGCGCAGCGAGCCATCGCCCGGTCCCGTACCTTTCGATGTCTATGAAGCCCCCAACCGAGTTCACCCTGCGCCGGGCGATTGCCGCGATTGCCGCAATCGGGATCGGCGTCGCCACCTACATCACGATCGCCGACTCCAGCGGGGGGGCACCGGCATGCCTCGCCGGGGGAGGGGGATGCCAGACGGTCGCCAGCAGCTCCTACTCGCATATTGTCGGGGTCAACGTCGCCGTGTTCGGGATTCTCGGATATGTGCTGCTGCTCGGAACCGCGTTCGTGCAAGGCGACGCCGGCCGCTTTTCCGGCTTCATCTTCGCCCTGTTCGGCTTCAGCTTCAGCGTCTACCTGACCTATCTCGAGCTGTTCAGGATCCATGCGATCTGCCAGTGGTGCGTGGGGAGCGCCGTCGTGATGACGACTCTCTTCGCCCTCAACGCCACCCGCCTCGTCGCCTACGGAGGGACCGAAGACGATGCCCCAGGCAGCGGGCGGGCGCCAATTCCAACTCAACCGGAGGATGCATGAGCAATAAGCGGGAGCAGGAGAGAGAGCGACTTCGTGCCCACCGTCTCGAACGCGAGCAGGCCGAGACTCAGGCCAACGCGCGCCGTCGGCGCCTAGTCCAGCTCGGCAGCGGGGCGGTATTTCTGGCGGTCGTCGTCGTCGCGGTGCTGATCGTCGTCAGCGGCAACCAGAACTCCGGCGGCAGCGGCGAAGTCGTCGACGTCGGTCTCGTGGACAAGATGGTGGGCGGCATCCCGCAAAGCGGCACGACGCTCGGGAACCCGAAGGCCAAGGTCACCGTGTACGAGTACGGAGACCTCCAGTGCCCGGTCTGCAAAGCCTATTCCGAACAGGTGCTGCCGCAGATCATCGAAGGCCAGATCCGCGAAGGCAAGGCCAAGATCGAATTCCGTAACTTCACGATCATCGGCCCGCAGTCCAAGCCAGCCGGGGCGGCCGCGCTCGCTGCGGGTAAACAGGGGCGTGGCTGGAACTACATCGACATCTTCTATCGCAACCAGGGTGCGGAGGCCTCGGGGTATGCGACCGAAGCGTTCCTGACCACGATCGCCAAAGCCGCTGGGATCAAGAACCTGGCCCAGTGGAACACGGACCGCAAAAGCAAGGCCCTGACGGACAAAGTGTCAGCCACGACCGCCGAGGCGGAAAACCTCGGCTTCACCGGTACGCCCTCCTTCGCGGTCACCGGCCCCAAGAGCCACGGGCTGAACACTCTGGGCACTCCGGGCTCGGCCGAAGCGATCGAAGCGGCGATCAAGAAGGCCAGCTAGGCGAAAAACGCGGTCGCCGAAGCTCCCGCGGGATCAGCCCTGCAGGAGCTTCGGCAGATCGTGGATGATTTCGCTGGGCCCGAAGTCGTTGGAGTAGATGGTCATCAGCTTGCCGCTGGCGCTCACCCCGTAGACGAGAGCCGTGTGGGCGATCAGGTCAGGATTGCCGGCGTCGCGGGTGGTGCCGACATTCCAGCTTTTCCAGACCGGCGCCAGTTCGCCGACGCTGCCGGTCAGGAACTTCATCCGCCCGGTCATCGCGTGCGCCTTGAGGAAGGCGGCGACGGTCTGCGGGGTGTCGCCCTTCGGGTCGACGGAGACGGCGACGATCTGCACCTGCCTGGCCCGTTGGGGGCCGAGCTTTTCCAGGGTGTTGTGCAGCTGGCTGGTGATCAGCGGGCAGATGTCGGGGCAGTGCGTGTAGAGGAAGGTGACCAGCACGGCCTTTCCCCGGTAGGCGGTGAGGCTGACCGGTTCGCCGAAGTAGTTGCGCAGCCCTGCGAACGACGGCGCCGGTTTGATCGGTTCCAAAACCTGTCCGTCGAAACCGGTCACCGCCTTGCTCTGCACGTTCCCCGGCAGCGACTGGGCCGAGCGGCTGCTGACGATCAGCAGGGTCATGCTGCCGACGATCGCAACGAGTGCCACCAGCGGCAGGAGGATGGAGAGCGGAACCCCCCTTGACCTTCGCCGCCTGGCGGGCGGGTGCTTGGTCTTCGGCTCGTCGTCGGGGGTCACGGGTGCGCTCCTTCCCCGGAATTGTGCCCGGCTCGCGCCCTACCCGCCGGGGCGCTGGCCATGCGGGCAAGGCGCTCACGCAGTTCGGCGCCGCGTCCGGCGGCCACCGCCCGCGTGGCGCGCGCCTCGGTCAGCTCGAGCTTGTTTTCGTAGGCGAAGTCCATCAGGCTCTGGCGCTCTTCGCCTTCCTTGGCGGCCTTGATGAAGAGCCAGGCGAGCATGCCGATCGTGAGCAGGCTCTCCTCGACCATCATCACCGCGCCCGCCATGCTCTGATCCCCCAGGGGTGAGATGTGGAAGCGCGCATCGCCGGCGATGTAGTAGGGGTAGAAGACCGTCCCGCTCCACATGAAGATGTTTCCCAGCACGGTTCCCACCAGGCGGACGATGACGATGTATATGAGTTTCGCCCCGTTGCCGAACCAGGCCGGCCGCGGGAACGGTCCGAGCAGGGCCATCCACATCGCCATGCCGAAGGCGATGAAGGTCGCGTGCTCCAGCCCATGGATCAGATCGTTGCGAAGCGCCGCTTCGTAGAGGAAGGGAATGTGCCAGAGGTAGAAGTTGATCGCCCAGACCGGCAGGGCGACAAGCGGGTGGGTCAGCACACGCAGGCGATCAATTGCCTTGATCCGCAGCAGCGGCGCCAGCATCGGGACCGTGAGGCCGAGGACCAAAAGCAGCGCGCCGATGTCGCCCAGCAGCAGATGCTCGATCATGTGCGCGGTCAACAGTTCGTCGCTGAGACCGCCGATCGGCGCGCTGAGCGCGATCGCGCAGACCACCAGTCCCGCCGCGAAGCAGGCCCGGCGCCAGCCCGCCACCGAGCGCCCCTCGCTGGCAAGGGTTCTGGTCCGCTGGCGATAGGGCAGCCAGTAGGCGAGGGCGAGGAGGGGAAGCGTCACGCCCTGGGCGACGCTGTAGTGGGAGAGCGTTCCGGGCCGGGTGAGAGCCAGGAGAGCCACTCCGCCGAGGGAGAGCAATCCGCCGGTGGGGTCTAGGGCCCCGCGGGGGCGCCGCCGCCGCCCGAGTCGCGCTTGCGATCACGCCTGCCGTTGAGCCACACCCAGCCGCCGAGCAGGAGAACCGGCGCGAAGAAGATCGCCGAGGTGTACCAATGTCTCAGGCAGGCGAGGACTACCAAGGCCCCGGAGTCTACCCCTGCCGGCGCCTCAAGGGCCAAGCCAGGCCGAGCGGCCCGGGGTGGACCCAGGGCCGACTGAATCGACCCCCCTCAGGCGGCGGGTCAACGCTGGCGCAGGAGGACGCGAAAGTCCTGGGCAAGGTCGTCGGGCTTGAACGGGCTGCTGGCGTCGAAGTGAACCCGCACCCGGCCGCGGCCGTCCACCAGCCAGATATACCCGAGGCGCGCCGTCTGCGGATTGTCGGGGATCAGGGGGCTGGCTTCGTAGTGGCTCCAGATCGGCTGCAGCTGGGACTCGCTGCCGATCACGTAGTGGAAGTTGGGGGGCTCGCGATGGCGCAGGAGGAAGGCGCGCACGGCCGCCGGGGTGTCCTCGCGCGGATCGACGCTGACGCTGACCACGGCCACGTGCCGCGCCTGCGTCCCGAGGGCGGCCAGGGATTCGCGCAGCTCTTCGGCGATCAGCTGACACAGCGGGCCGCAATTCGCGTAGACGAAGACCACGGCGTAGGGGCGCCCCCTCCAGGCGGCGGTGTCGAGATGCGCACCGCTGGCTTCCCCCAGGCGGATCGGCGGGGCCGGGCGAGCGGAGATCGCCGCCGGTATCTGAGTGGCGTCGAGGAAGCGACCGATCCGGTGCCCGGGGGTCGGTTCGGTGGTCTGCGCGCAGCCCGCGAGCAGCAGCGCCGCCAGCGCGGTGGGGAGGAGGGGCGCCACCCTCACACCGCCACCGCCGAGAGCAGCCAGAGGCCGAGGCAGGTGAAGCCGACCATGATCACCAGCATCCAGTACTGCGAGCGCACCGCCTCGCGGGGGTTGCGGTAGATCGACAGGGCGCGGTCGTGAGCCAGGGTCAGGCCGCTGACGTGGCCGGTGATCAGCGCCACGACCTGCACGTACCAGATCACCGTCGCGGTGACGATCGCGTAGTCGATCTGGAAGCCGCTGGTACCAAGGTAGTTGGCGCCGTTGCCGAGCGGGTCCGAGATCAGGTAGACGACCGCCTGGCCCTGGTAGACGAGCAAAGAGAAGTAGTGGGCGAGGATGTAGGCGAAGGCAATCGGGGCCAGGGTGTGGGCGAAGCGGCGGGCGAGGTCCTCGACCTCGAACTGGTCGCTGACCGAGCGGATACCCCAGATACCGAGCCAGTAGAAGGAGACGATGGCGAGCACGCAGACCGCCAGGCCGACGCTCCCAGCCAGCTCGCTGGCGACGGTGACGCTGAAGCCGAGATGGTTGAAGAATTCGATCAGGCTGGGCGCCGTGTTGATCCAGAGCACCCCGTTGGACGCGCCGTCAAAGGTCGTCGTGCCGATGATCGTGCAGAGCAGGGCGACGGTGCCCGGGAGGAGTTCCAGGCCGGGCAGGCCGGAGAGGGGTGGTCGTCTGCAGACCGTGCGGTCCTGGACCTCGACGATCGAGAGCCGCGACATCAGGCGAAAGTAGACGCTGAAACCGTCGGCCCGTTCGGTCCAGCGCTCGACCCCGAAGGTGGCCATGGCGATCAGCTGGAATCCGCCATAGGCGCAGGCGATCAGGACCAGGGTCCTGGGGTAGTCGCGGTCGACGTAGACCAGCTCCAGCCAGGCGAACCCGATCAGGGTCGCCACCGCGGGCCAGACGCCGAGCCACTCCGGGTAGCGCAGCAGCGGCCGGGCGCGGCCACCGCTGATCCGGTGCAGAGCCCAGCCGATCGCCCGGGCGAGGGCCCGCCATGGGTTGAGCGGCCGGAAGACATCGCCGAAGAGGACGCTGGCCACCGGGAAGCCGACCCAAAAGAGGGCGAAGACGAAGGTGGGAGCCAGGTTCGCGGTCGGCACCTGGGCACCGACCACGCCGGAATACACGACGAGGACGAAGAGCGCTACGCCAACCGCCCCGGCCAGCGGTTCGATCCAGGCCGGGAAGGTGAACATGCGGTGCGTCGCGTGCTGTTGCAGGCGCGGCCTAGGCCAGAGGATCGCCAGGGCGACGAAGGAGGCGATCAGGGCGAACGCCGCCGCCCAGGCGAACAGCCACTCGGGGATCGGCAGGTCGGTTCGCCCGACGATGCCGTGGGCCGAGGCGGCCGCGGGGAAAGCCGCCCAGGCGACCAGGAGGGCGCCGCAGAGGCCCAGGCAATCGAGGAGCCCGGCGCCGCGCGGGCGCTTCACCAGGCTTCCCCTTCGGAGTGGAGGGGATCGGCCGCGGCGGCGCGGCGGCGGCGCACGAGGAGGACCGTGACGAGGGCCCCCAGCGCGACGAGGATCAGCGCGATCAGCGCCACCGTCGAAAAGCCCGCGGGGCTACCGACCCAGTAGAGCGTCCCCAGCAGCTTGACCGGCGCTCCGCCCACCCGCATCGGGATCGTGTAGTTGAAGATCTTCGCTTTGTGGCTTGCGTTCTTGACCTGGGGCGGAATTTCGTAGCTCAGCCAATGCATCCGGTGGTCGTGCCAGACGAACACACCGGTCTTGTCGATCGCCTGCCACTTGGGTGGCGCTTTGGGATTGGCGTAGGAGGGGACCGGAACGTTGCCGTAGCGGTCCTCGTTCAGGTAGGTGGCCGGCGAGAGCCGATTCTGCTGCACCGTGCCGTTGGGCAGCAGGCGCGTGTACTGGTCGTCGCTGTAGCCGTAGATGACGACCGTCTTGCCGGTCTTGTTGTCGAGTTCGAACTCGTTGTCGTAGTCGAGCACCCTGATTTCCAGCCCCGGCACCGGTGGCGAGATTCGATCGATCACCGAACGAAAGAGCGGGTTGCCCTGGTGAGCCGAGGCTGGCACTGCGCCGATCAGCAGCGCAATTGCGGCAAGCACCAATGCCCACCCGGAGCGGGTGAGAGGCATGCAGACTCCTTCGGGTTGAAGCGACACCGGCCGACCGAGGCGCCGATCCCGCCCTGCGGCGGGAGAAGCCTAGCGCGACGGATCGGCTGAGTAGCCTGCGGTTGGTGGGGGCCGAATCGTCGAATCCCCCGGCGAGTCGCGGCGCGCCGGACCTGGGGGAGATCCTCAGGCAGTGGGGGCGCATCGGAGCGATTGGCTTCGGCGGCCCGCCGGCCCACGTCGCCCTGTTCCGCGACCTCTGCGTGACGCGGCGTAACTGGCTGAGCGGCGAGCAGTTCGAGGACGCGATCGCAGCCACCAACCTGCTGCCGGGCCCGGGATCGACCCAGTTGGCAATCTTCTGCGCCTGGCGTCTGCGGGGCGTTCGCGGCGCCCTGCTCGGCGGTGCCGCGTTCATCCTCCCGGGTCTCGCCGCCATCATCCTGCTCGCCCTCCTCTTTCTCGACGGAACGCCCCCACTGTGGGTGCGCGGCGCCGGGGCTGGAGCGGGGGCGGCCGTCGCGGCCGTCGCGATCAGAGCCGGGCTCGGCCTTGTCCCGGCGAGCTGGGCGCTCGCTCGCCTCACCCACCCGATGCGCTGGGCCGCCTACGGCGCACTGGGGCTGATTGCCGCTGCGACGATCGGCCCCTGGCTGGTCCTGGTGTTGCTGGGGTGTGGGGTCTTCGAGCTGGGGCGGCGGCGCCCCCCCGAGGTTATGTCAACCTACGGCCTGTGGGCGATACCGCTCGCGGCGACCGTCGCCAGCGGCGGGCTTGGGGCGCTGGCCTGGGTGGCCTTCAAGGTCGGCGCCCTTTCCTATGGGGGCGGCTTCGTGATCGTGCCCCTGATGCAGGCCGACGCGGTGAGCCATTACCACTGGATGAGCTCCGGCCAGTTCCTCAACGCGGTGGCGCTGGGCCAGCTGACGCCGGGCCCGGTGACACAGACAGTCGCCGTGGTCGGCTACGCCGCGGCGGGGATTTGGGGCGCGCTGCTGGCCTCCCTGGTCGCCTTCGCGCCCTCGTTCTCCTTCATCCTGCTGGGCGCGGATCGCTTCGACCGCCTGCGTGCCGACGAGAGAGCGAGAGCCTTCCTCGGCGGAGCCGGACCGGCGGCGATCGGCGCGATTCTCGGCTCGGCGGTCCCGCTGGCTGGCGCCATCTCCGAGACCTGGCAGCTGGCGGTCCTCGCCGCGGCAGCCGTGGCATTGCTGGCGCTGCGACGCGGTGTTGTCGCCACTCTGCTCGCTGCCGGCGCCGCGGGGGTCGTTCTGGTCGCCCTGGGGGCGCCGCTACCCGGCTGATGGAGCCGCCGCAGAGTATCTCTCGCCCTGGTCTTCGCATCGAGTTGACATAACCGTGATTATCGTGCGTTGGCGTTTGGCGGGTAGTGGGTCGGTTTGAATCTTTAGGTTGCTCGGGCTTTGATGGCCAACGTGGAGGACGACCCTCACCTGCCCCCTGTCTGAGCTACCGGGCGATGCTGCCGCCGGCAGGCGCGCTCAGAACCCGATACCCGAACCAAGCGGCGAAGGCGCCGGCAATTGGCGGTGGTTCAAGCCTTATGAATTGGTCGGCCCGATCTCCTTGGTGCCCGCGACTACTTCGACCCTCTGCGCCGTCGGCGGGAGCCTTGAAGCTTGTGCAAACCTGCCTGTAAGATGGTATCTTACTTAGATGAAAACGACCGTCTCGACCAAGGGCCAGATCGTGCTGCCAGCCGAGCTTCGCCAGCGCGACGGTATTGAGCCCGGCCAGGAGTTCGAGGTCGAGCGCATTGGCGTTGACGAGTACCGCTTGCTGCGGGTGGCGCCGGCGCCGAACGAAGGCCTGGTGGACTGGCTGCTTGCCTGCCCGCAGAAGGGCTACTTCGTCGCGGTCGACTCCGAGGCGACCGACACTCTGTGAAGCACCTCGTCGACGCCAACGTCCTCTCCGAGGCGACCAAGCCCAGCCCAGATCCTCAGGTC
>DATLSM010000071.1:0-2202 GCA_035534175.1 Solirubrobacterales bacterium
GTGACAAGGAGGATGCCGTGGAGGCAGCACACGTTCACGCCCACCAGGAGATCGATCTCAATCCCGCCACCTGGAGCGATCCGAAGCGCTACGCCTGGCTGCTGGGGCTGATCGTGCCGTTGGCCCCGTTCCTGGCCTGGGCTGCGGTGCAGGCAACCGGATGGGGCTTCTTCTGGTTTTTCGGTCCGCTGCTCGTCTTCGGTTTCTTCCCCCTGCTCGACATCGCGATCGGGATGGACGCCCGCAACCCGCCGGATAGCGTCCTCAAATGGCTGGAGCAAGATCGCTACTACCGCTGGTGCACCTACGCCTTCATCCCGATCCAGTACGCCGGATTGGTCTTCGCCTGCTGGCTGTGGGCCCACGGTGGCCTCTCGATTCCCGACAGCATCGGCTTGGCGCTGACGATGGGCGTGGTCGGCGGGATCGCGATCAACACGGCGCACGAGCTGGGCCACAAGCGCGCGAGCCTCGAGCGCTGGCTGAGCCGGGTCGCTCTGGCCCAGAGTGGTTATGGCCACTTCTTCATCGAGCACAATCGCGGCCACCACGTCCGCGTCGCCACTCCTGAGGATCCCGCCAGCTCGCGCTTGGGGGAGAGCTTCTGGTCGTTCCTCCCGCGGACGGTGATCGGCAGCGTGCGCTCGAGTTGGAAGCTGGAGGGCGATCGCCTCGACCGAATGGGCAAGTCGCACTGGTCCCTGCGCAACGACATCCTCGGCGCCTGGGCGATGACCGTGGCCCTTTTCGCCGTCCTCATCGGCGCCTTCGGCCTCCTCGTCCTCCCCTATCTGCTGATCCAGGCCGTGATTGGCTTCTCTTTGCTGGAGGTCGTCAACTACCTCGAGCACTATGGCCTGCTGCGGCAGAGGCGCGAGGACGGGCGCTTTGAGCGCTGCCGGCCCGAGCACAGCTGGAACAGCAACAACGTTGCCTCCAACGTGCTGCTCTACCACCTGCAGCGCCACAGCGACCACCATGCGAATCCGACCCGTCGCTACCAGGCGCTGCGCCACGTCGACCAAGCGCCGCAGCTACCCACCGGCTATGCCGGAATGATCGTGCTCGCCTGTTTTCCACCGCTCTGGCGCCGGGTGATGGACCCGCGGCTGCTCGCCCACTACGAGGGCGATGTGACCCGCGCCAACGTCCAGCCTCGCGCGCGCGAGAGAGTCCTCGAGCGCCATGGGATCGCAGCGTGAGGGTGCTCAGATGAGTGCCTGGTGCTGCCCTGGATGTGGGTACCTCTACGACGAGGAGGCAGGCCACCCGCGCGAGGGCTACCCACCGGGCACGCTTTGGAGCGAGATTCCCGAGGATTGGGTCTGTCCCGATTGCGGCGTGCAGGAGAAGGCGGACTTCGAGCCCGTCAGCCAATGACCGCTCCCGCTGCGACGATGGCGACAATGGCGACAGGCGCGCGCACCCCCTACCCGCAAGCGGCAAAAGCCCTGCTGCGCGAGACGCTTTTCGGCGCCGCCCGCGATCAGCTCGAGCTGCGGCCCTGGGCCGAAATCACGATGTCAGACATCGCCGGCGCGGCGGGCGTCAGCCGGCAGACCCTCTACAAGGAGTTCGGCAGCCGCGACGTGTTCGGACAGGCCTTCGTCATCCACGAGGGCGAGCGCTTCCTCGACGCGGTCGAGGAAGCGGTTCGCGAGCACCTCGACGACCCGCGACTCGCGGTCGGTGCGGCGCTTGAGCTCTTCCTCCGTACCGCCGGTGATGACCCCATGATCGGCATCCTGCTCAGCGACGACGGCACCGGAGGCATGCTCCCCTTCGTCACGACCCAGGGTATGCCGGTGGTCGCCTGGGCCACCGCCCGCCTCTCCGCGGTGATCCAGGAGGGCTGGCCTCGAGCCCGAGAGCCCGACGCGCGGCTCCTGGCCGAATCACTGGTCCGCCTGGCGATCAGCTACGTCACCGCCCCCGGCGGCCCGCCGGAGGAGATCGCCACCGCCGCCGGCAGGCTGCTGGGCCCCTACATCGACACCGCGTTGGGAGTCTGAAGCGCGGCCGATTGAATCATCGACCCGCCGAGGCTCGCGCGGCGCAGCGAAAGCCCAGGTGGCTGGTCGCCGAGTCGATCATCTGCGGCGAGCGAGCGGCGGGGCGATAGCGCAGGCAGTAGCTCGGCGCGCAGAGGTGTGAGCCGCCCTTGATCACCCTGCGCGGGATGCGGATCTGCGGCTGGGCGGG
>DATLSM010000072.1:0-38350 GCA_035534175.1 Solirubrobacterales bacterium
GATCACGGGCACCCAGTTGTCGGTGAGGTAGCGCGTCAGCTCGAACTGCACCCGCGGGTCGTCGATTGGGATGTTCGCCGGCATGATCAGCGGGTTGCGGTCGCCCTTCTCCCAGAGGCTGTGGATCACGGTGGCCATCAGCCGCAGGACGCCGCGGGTGCGCTGGAACTTCACAAGCGTGGACCAGTCGGTGTAGAGCCGGTCGAAGATCTCGGGGTGGATCGGGTAGGCGGCCTTGATGCGCTGCTCGTACTCGGCGTCGCGACACTCCGGCGGGAACTCCTGGTGTTGGGTCCGGTAGAGGTCGGCGAAGGCGCGCGCCACGACGTCACGGTCCTTGAACTGGGCTGGGTCGGTCAGCGGCTCGAACAGCCGCCGACGCACGATCTCGAACCCCTCCTCGGCGCTTGCCGGCCGCCAGGAGGACTCGACACGCCCGATCACGTTGCGCAGCCGGTCAAGCGCCTCGCGCCCCCGCTGGCCGCCGACCTCGACGTCGTCTGCGCGGGCGTGCGGCGAACCGGCAGCGTCCGAGGCCGGCAGGCTGATCACGAGCAGACAGTTGTTCGCGAGCTTGGCCGACTCGGTGAGCACCTGGGCGAAGCTGAACTGTGTCTCAAAGCCGCCCGCCGGCAAGTCGCTCTGGTCGTGGAGCTGGCGCGCGTAGGCAACCCACTCGTCGATCAGAATCAGGCAGGGACCGTACTCGTTGAACAGCTCGCGCAGCACGTCGCCCGGGCTTGTGGCCCGCTCGTCGTCGGCCGCGAGGCGCGCGAACGCCTGCCTGCCGCCGAGCTGCCAGGCGAGCTCGCCCCAGAGCGTGTTAACCGTGGTACCGTCGGACTTGGTCGACCCCGACGGCGAGATGTGGTTACCGACCAGGGCTACGCGGCTGACCTTGGGGAGCCTCCCGTAGCCACTCTTCTCGAGAAGATCCTGGAGGTCTTGCCCGAACTCTGCCGCCGGCAGTCCGGCTGCGAGATGCCAAAGTGCCAGCATCGAGTGGGTCTTACCGCCACCGAAGTTCGTTTGCAGGTTGATCACCGGCGAGGCGTTGTCGTCACCTGAGAGCCGCCGTACCGCACGGTCGATCAGGTCGCGCAGCCCCTCGGTCAGGTAAGTACGGGAGAAGAACGCGACAGGATCGGCGTAGTCGCCGCCCGCGTCGTCGCTTGAGACCGAGACTTTGTAGAGGTCGGCGGCGAACTCCGCGGCCTGGAAGTTGCCGGTCGCGACGTCGTCGTGGGGTGCGAGGACGTCGCGCCAGGGGGCCAGGCCCTCGGACTCGGGCATCACCGCGGCCGACTTAAGCGCCCGTCGATCGTCTTTGTCAGAAGCAACACGGCGCAACTCGAGTCGGAGTCGGCGGACCTCGTCCGCAGGCTCGACGGCCCCGATGCCACCGAGGAAACGCTCTGCGGTATCGAGAATGCGATAGGCGTCATCGTCGCTGAAGGACTTCATGTGCGCCCAGTCGTTGCGGGCATCCCGCAGCTCGCTGGCAAAGGACCGCTGGGTCGGGCTGAGCTGACCGTCGAACGGGTACCAGCCCGGTTTGACTTGATGCGGGACATTCTCGGTCAGCATCCGCAATTGCACCTGCGGGTCGCTGCGCTCGTACTCCTTTTCGGCAGAGCCTTTCTTTTTCGAATCCTTGAGCGCAACTAGCTGGGACCACTCGACTCCTTGATCGAGCTCGGGCTCTACTACGCGGGTGATGAACTGGTCGAGCGGAGGTGCAAGCAGCTCGAACATCTTGCCGATCCGGTCGCGGTTCGAATCAGATTTGGCCATTCCTTCCCTCCTTCATCGCTCAGTCTTCCTCTAGGTCGAAACTGGCCTGTTCGACCTGACGACCGCCCCCGTCTCGGGTCGCATCGATGATCTCCGGCCAAGACGTAGCCAGAGCGTTGAAAGCGAGTGCATCCTGCGTCCAACCGCTTTTCTCGGCGAATGAGAACAGGAGGAACGCCAACTCCTTGACGAGGTCTGCGTCGACCGGCGTGTCGGTGCGCGACCCCGTCGCGGCCAGAAGCTGCGCTGCCCCTGCGATTCCACCACGCTCCAGTGCAGCGATCATGTGGTGGAGAACCTCCCAGGCACTAATCTCCTCGTCTGCGGCCGGGTCGTAGTCGACAGGCAATGCACTTGGCGAAAGCAGGGTCACTTTGCCAGCTGCGCTCGTGAGGATGCCGCCGCGGTCCATCGCCTCCACCGTCGTGTTTCGAGCGTTCGCGATGTTGTTTGCATCGCCGAACTTGCCGGTTCCGAAGCCGTGCTGCCGGTACCAAGCGATTGCAAAGCGGGTGGGTGCATCAAAGTCGCCCTCCTGCTCGTTGAGCACCTGGTCGAGAATCTCGTTAATGCGCGCCAATGCCGACCGCACGGACATCGGGGATCCGTCGGACTCGATCACGGACGCATAGCGCGAAAAGACAGACATACCGGGTCCAATCGCCGCCTGTGGCAGATCAACGGGAGCGATCCGGCCCTGTTGGAGCTCGCGGAGTGCATCTGGAAGCTCATTCTGCAGCGCGGCGATTAGGCCCCGCCGGTCGGTGGTGGCGGCATCGTCGGGACGTGGCCGCAGTGCGAGGATGATGGATGAGGCAAGGGCGTTGGTGCCAATGCTGATCATTCGACCTCCGCGCTCACTCCGCATCGGCCACGTCGCGGTAATGGCCCATCCCGAGCGAATCATCCCGTCAAGAAGCGTCTCCCATCCAGTCGAAGCATCGCCATCCTCGCCCGAGTCGGACTGCTTGAACGCGTAGTACACAGTGATCGGGTAGTCGTCGAGTGCATTCTCGCGAGCGCGTGCGAATACTTTGCGAAAACCGTCCTCGAAGAACCGTTTGGCCCCGTCCTTCCCGTGGTGACGGTAGGGGTTGGCGACCAGCTCCTCTGCCTTCGGAACGAGCATCGTACTCAGGAGTTCTGGGTGGATTTCGCGAAGCGACCGCCGAAGCCATATGTAGAAGAAATCCGAAAGATCCGAGTACCCGATGTTGTCGTAGTAAGGAGGGTCGGTCGAGATGACAAGGCCCCCGTCGACATGGTCCACGGCGTCGACCTGCCGAACTGAAGCGACAGCAGTAGCCCTTGGCCCATTCATGAGCGCCCTTGAAATGGATTCCATTGCAATCACGACATTCCCAGACGCCTCCGCGAAAGGCGAAACCTCTACAAAGTCCCATGACATTGGTATGGCCTGCCGGGCAAAAAGGCTCCGGGTCTGGTCCCGTGAGCTAGACCAAGTTGCACAGGAATTTGAGAGGTCGGTAACACGGGACACGCCCAGTCCAAGGTAGGTAGCTACTGCGTCGGCATAAGCCTCAGCCTCAGTGCCCCCGGCTGCAAGTCTGTCTCCACTGCAATTGCCTGCGGCACGGGCGTCTTGGAGTGCTTGCTCGCGTGCCTCGACGACCAGGTCGCTAAACGTGGTGAGTGCGAGGAGTTGGCGGCTGGTGAAAAGGTCTGCAAACTTAGTCAGACCGTAGGCGGGCGGCGAGAACCAGCGGGGGTTGGTCGCAATGTCACCGACCACGGACTCTGTCGGCTCATCAACCTGGGCAGCGACAACATGCTCGGCTGTCGGTGGTAGATAGGTCCTGCGCTTCTGCCCTTCGCTGACCACGGACATCAAAACTTGTCCTAGCCTTCCCGCACATCCCTCCTCGCGGATATGGCCCATAGTCGCCAGGCTGCCGCACGAAACGCATTTCGCACCTCGCCGACCCGACATCGTTCCATCATCATCTTTGGTCGGCGCCTCCGCCGCACCACTACCAACCGCGAACTGGACGTGTTTGCCGCTCGGATGTTCGGCATCTACAACAACGCGCGGGATCACAAATGCCTCTTTGCCCTTCTTCTTTCCAAGCCACCAGGACCGAACGAGCGGCATCTCGATCCCGCAGGCGGGATTCGGGCAAGTGATCGTCCGCGCCCAGATCCAAGCGATAACCCTCGCCTGATTGCCATCAGGAAGTGTCGCCAGCGGATAGTGCTCGCCGATCCGCTTCTCAGCCTCGTCCAACAACCATTCGCCATAGGCCCGGATATCGGCTGCCAGCCCCTCGACGCCATTCCAGGCCGTCATCTCGGACTCGGCAAGTCCTGGGAATACCGGCGGCCGGTCGGCGAACTTCGGTGGGATTTCGATTAGCGCTTTGTTGATCAGGACCGCCACTGGGTTGAGATCCGATGCGTGGGCTTCGAGGCCCAGCCGTTGGGCCTCGAGCGGGATCGTGCCGCCTCCAGCGAACGGGTCGAGGATCGGCGGCGGATTGCCGCCGGTCGACTTGAGGATCTCCTCGTGGGCTTCGGCGAGCAGCCGCTTGTCATTGATGTTCTCCCAGACGACCAGACGCTCGATGATTCCGTGCAACCGCTCCCGCTCGACCTGCTGGTCCTCCTCGGTCGGAAACTGATCATGTTGCGAAGAGGGATCGTCGACCAGCTGCGCAAACAGAACCGCCCGTGCCGCGGCTAGTGGACGTCGGGCCCACCAGAGATGGAGCGTTGACGGATGGCCATGGCGGATCGACTTCTCGCGCGCCGATTCCCGGTTGATTGTCTCCAGCGGCAGCGCAACCTCGATCAGCTTGCGCTTCATCAGAACGGCTCCTTGCCCTTCGCCCACATCTTCTCCCAGTCGCCGCGGATCCCGGTGGCGTCGAAGCCGCCGGACGCGTAGCCGGCGAAGGGATCCTCCAGGTATCGAACCTCGTCATGCTCAGCGCCGCGCGAGTCGATGCGAACCATCGCGAGCCGGTAGCGCGGGGCGGCGTTCATCGCCGTCATTACCTCGTTGTGGGTGATGAAGAAGTCCTCGGCTCCGGCGATGCGGGCCTTGACCTCGATGCGGATCGGATCACCGTCGGGAACTTCGGAGAGGACGTCGAACCCCGGGTTATTGAACGGTTGCTCTTCAGGCTCGCGGCCGAGAGCCGGCTCGGTAGCGAGCACGAGGTCAACACCCCGGCGCTCGACCTCTTTGGTCTCAATCGCGTGCAATGGCGCCGTCTCCTCGGTCTCTTCAGTCGCCTCTAGCGCAGCGAGGGGCAGCACTAGCGCAGCGGTAACGACCCGTGGCGCCTTCGCCGACATTCGGTCCTGGCGATCGAGCAGCGCGAGCCGCGCCTGCAGCCGAGCCTCAATCTCACCCGCCTTTTGCATCAGGCTGGTGTGGCTCTCGCGGACCTTGTCGCCACGTTTTTCCTTTTCGGACGCGACGGTTGAATCTGCGATCAGACGGTTGACCTCATGCTCGAGGCGCAAGGTCACCTGCTCGCGGACGCGGGCCAGCTCGGCCGCGCGGCGCGGCTGAACCTCGTCGACGTATCCGGGCAGCCGGTTGGCGATCAGCCAGCTCATCGCGATGTCCTCTGCGCCCGAGAGCCAGGTGAGCTCGCGGGCTTGCTCAACGGCGGGCGCTGGTGGGGCGGCAACGCAATCCAGATACGGCGCCGGACCTGCCGAGGTGACCGAGCCGTCCTGGTCGACGTAGGCATAGCCGAAGCGACGGGCAATGACTTCGTCCGTCGCGTCACTTATTTGTTCGATCACGCCGACCAGAAGCCTCGGCGTGTCGATGTTTCCAGAGACGAGAACGGCGCCGCGCTCGAGCACAGGCCCCAGCTGCTCGACCGTCTGCTCCATGACGACGTCGTGCAGCGAGTGTCCGGGAGCCAATAGCTCCGCCGGCTGCCTGTCGCCCACCTCGTCGGTCTCGAACGTGACGCGCTCGTAACGGGTGGCTACAGGACGGTGGCGAGACTGGCGCAGCCGGGCGGGAACGTTGGTGATCTCGAAGCGCCCCCGCTCGCGCTTAGACATTCGGCCACCGAGACGGGCGAAGGCCTCCCGGAAGGCGCGTTCAACGTAGTAGGGCTGCAGGCGACGGGCACGCGCCTCGTCCATCTGTGCGCGAAGCTCGGCGATGTCGGTCTCGAGGAGCCCGCCGCTTGCCAGAGCGTTCTCGTTCAGCAACTCGGTGATGCCCTCGGAGACGCGCTCGTCGATGACCTGCTGCATTCGGGCTCGGACCTCGGGCTGCTCTCCATATCGGATCGCTTCCAGCAGCAAATCTCGGAGCGGCGTCTCCTCGAAAGCGGCGCCAAGGACATCGAAGACTTTCCCTCCGTAAGCTTTGCGCTGCTCCTCAATCTTCGCGAGCAAGCGCAGGAAGACGTCGCCCTCGCGCGTATCGCTGGCGACAAGGTTCCAGAGTCGGCAGACCTCTGTCTGTCCGATGCGGTGGATGCGACCGAATCGCTGCTCGATCCGGTTCGGGTTCCAGGGCAGGTCGTAATTGACCATGAGGTGCGCGGCCTGAAGGTTGAGCCCTTCGCCCGCGGCGTCGGTCGCAACAAGGATCTGACAATCCTTGTTGTGTGTGAACTCCTCGGTGACGCGACGGCGCTCGCTGCGGCTCACGCCGCCGTGGATCGTGCCGACAGCGACCGGGCGGCCGATCAGTGTGCGAATCCGCTGGACGAGATACTCGAGCGTATCGCGGTGCTCGGTGAAGATGATCAGCTTGCGCGGCGGCTCTCCATCCGCCGGTGCCAGCGTCTCGCCCTCGATGATCGTGCGCAGCTCTGACCACTTGCGGTCGGTCTCCGCCGCCCGCACGAGCTTGGCCTGCTCGATCAACCGGGCGAGGTCGGCGAGCTCGATGTCGAGCTCCTCGACGGTGCGCGCCGCAGTGGCGGCATCGACGAGTTCCTCCTCGATCTCCTCGACTTCTCCGGCGGAGAACTCGTCTTCCTCGATCTCAGACGGGTCGAGGTTGAACTCATCGAGTGGATCGGCGACACCTTCCCCGTTGATCAGCTGCTGCTTGCGGCGCTCGAGCCGCTCGGCGCGCCGAACCAACGAGCGGAGGATCGCTTCGGGACTGGAGGCAAGCCGGCGCTGGAGGACCGTGAGCGCGAAGCCGACTGTGTTCTTGCGCTTGCCCTCGAGTTTTGCGGCGCGGTTCATCCCCTCCCGGACGTAGGCAGTCACCTCCTCGTAGAGCTCGCGCTCGTCCTCGGTCAGCTCGTAGGGGACCGTCTCGGCGATCCGCTCGGGAAACAAGGGCTTGCCCTCGAAGGTCAGGAGGTCCTCCTTGACCATGCGGCGCATGATTCCGGTGGTGTCGGAACGGTGAACGCCCTCGACGTGCTTACCCTCGAAACGGTCGCGATCCAACAGCGTCAAGAAGAGCTGGAAGTCGTCCTCCTTGCCCGAGTGCGGCGTCGCCGTCATCAGCAGTAGGTGCCGCGCTATGCGGCCGAGCGCCTCACCGAGCAGGAACCGTTTGGTCTTTTCGAGCTTGCCGGAGAAGTAGTGCGCGCCCATCCGATGTGCCTCGTCGACGACGACGAGATCCCACTGGGTCTGCTCCAAGTCGGCGATGAGATCCTCGTTGCGAGCGAGCTGGTCCATCCGCGCGATCAGAAAGGGTCGCTCCTCGAACGCTGAGGCCCCGAAGGCACTCTCGGCCAGGTCGGCGCTGAACAGCTCAAAGCGCAGGCCGAACTTGAGGAACAGCTCGTCCTGCCATTGCTCGACGAGCCCGCCTGGCGCAACGACGAGGCAGCGCCGAACATCCTCGCGGAGCATCAACTCCTTGATGTAGAGGCCGGCCATGATCGTCTTGCCGGCGCCGGGGTCGTCGGCCAGCAGGAAGCGCAGCGGCGTTCGGGGAAGCAACTCGCCGTATACGGCCCTGAGCTGATGCGGCAGCGGCTGGATGTCGCTCGTGGTGACGGCGAGCATCGGATCGAAGAGGCCGGCGAGCTTGATGCGTTGGGCCTCGGCGACGAGCTTGAAGTCGGTGGCGTTCGCATCGAAGGGCCGAGCCTCTTTCTCCACGAGGCTGAGCTCGCTCTCCTGGGCACGATTGAGCACGCGCTCGCCAAGCGAGCCGTCGGGCTTACGAAAGACAAGCTGTGCGGCGTCAGAGCCATGCATAACCACCGAGACGACCTCGACCGCTTCGCCGGGAATCACGCCCCGTAGGCGCTGCTGCGCAGATAATTCTTCAAGAAGTGACATTGATTCGAGCAGAAGCTATCCGCTTGAGCAGCCAGCCCGACGCAATCGGCGGCGCAATCGAGGCCGAAGAGAGGGTGTGAGCCAGGACAGGTCTGACGGAGAGCCTGCTCGATCAGGAGCAGATTACGGTCTTCATGAAACTGGTCCGCTCAGAAAGGAACCTTTGCACAGGGCGGTCAGGCCGAGTCGGGAGCTTTCGCGGCGAGGATTTGTAGCGCCTCACCCAGCTTCCCACCCAGCTCAGCGATCGCTTCCTGCAGTGCCCCCTCCTGGCGAACCGAGCCGACGGGCACGACCCTCTCCTCGCTCGTCCAGTGCATGTCGCTCTGCATCACCCCGTCGAGGCCAAGGTCGATCATGGTGCGGATGACCAGCTGACCCTCCTCGACCAACTCCACACCGCGGCCCATGCGAAGGACCTCGTGGATCGGAGGGGCCCCAGCGGTGATCTTGGTCGCCCTCGCGAAATGGAAGAGGACCTCGGCTGAGCCCAGGTGCTCCAGGGTGCGCAGCATGTTGCCGACGAGTTCGTCGTTGACGCCGACCTCGGCTCGAGGGTCTGCCTCCTTCATTGCGTCGTTGAGCGGTCGAACCAGCTCCTCCAGACGCCGAGCCGCCTTATATGTCTCCTCCTTCCAGCTCTCAACGCGGTCGGTGTCGTCGATCTCAGGGGCCAGCGCCTCCCGGACAGCACTCGAAGCCGCCGAGAGATCGAAATCGGCCTGGGTGACCGGCAACTCGAGCCACTCACGCAGCTCGGCGGCGAGCTCGGCGGCGCTCTGGCGCTGTGTTGGGTTGAGCCGGGTCGCGCGGTCGACGAGCTCGTCCAGTCGAGTGGCCTGGGGATGGGGACGGAAATCTGCGATCCGATAGGGGGCCGCATCTGCAGGCTGGTGGCCGGGCGGAGGGTAAGCGACGCCGGCGGCGAGCACCCAGAAGGACTTGGCCAGCGAATAGACGTCGGCGGGGAACGGATCCGCCGAGCCGGCATCGTTCAGCATCTCGAAGGGGATGAAGTTGGCGGGACCGAGTGGCTTGCCAGCTCGCGTCAGGCCGCTTGGGTCTGGCAGGGCGACCAGCCCGAAATCTCCGATCAGGGCGGCGCCGTCGAGGTCATAGAGGTTGGCTGGCTTGACGTCACGGTGGGCGATGCCGTGCTCGGCTTTGAGGGCGGCCAGGGTCTCGGCAATCGCGGCAAGGGACCCAACCAAGCTGGAGTAGTCTGCCTCTGCCAGAGCCTCGAAGAGCGGCGCGGCGATCGGCATCACAAACCACGGCCGGTCCTTGGCCTCCGGCTCGGCGGGGACATGAGCGTCGAGCAGTGTCAAGACACCGGGGAACTCGCCGAGTGCTCGCAAGGTCTCGATCTCGGTCACGAAGCGACGGTAGGGCTCGCGGTCGGCCCTGCGGGTATTGACCTCCTTGAGCGCAGCCACCTGACCGGAGTCGACGTGCTCGGCGCGCCAAACGGTGCCGTTGCCACCGCGGCCCAGTTCGCCGGTGAGGCGCCAGGGCCCGAGCTGCCTGACGTCGGCCATTATCTCTCTTCAGGGTCTGGCGTGGCGCTCTCGCCACAGATCAAGCAGTGGATTGGCCGCTCCCAGTCGTCGAGCACTTTGACCGGCTCCTCGGGATGGCAGCCGAAGGTGACCAAGCGCATGTCATCGGCTTCCTCGAGGGCTTGCGGGCGCTCGGGCTCGGGATCCGAGACCTCGACCTCGAAGAAGCCGGAGCTCCCAGCTGAATCACTGAGCTTGTCGAGCTCGGGTTTCACGACCTGTCTGAAGGCCGTGGCCTGTGCCGCATCGATCTGTGTCTGCGTCCACCAGGAGCCGGGTGGCGCCTGAACGATGCAGTACGGGCAGAAAAAATAGCCACCCTCGGGGGCCGGAGTCGTCTCGTCGTCATCCTGGGCCTGCTTCCACTTGAACTCGCGCTCACAGGTGGGACACTCGCGGCGCAGGAAGCCGTCGGAATCCAGCGGAACGCTCATCGAGAGTTCGATGTCCTCTGACACTTTGTGGCCACCCGGTCGCCCTAGTCGACCGGGGTGATCCTCGTGCGGGTGCCGGTTCTCGGGTGCCTCACCGCAGTCATCCTACCCGCGGGACCGGCCGCTTCGAAAGTGGATTGTTTGCGGCCGGCCCGATAGGTACCACCGGTGCCGCCACACCGCAGCGGCCGGCCGCTCAGTCGATGGCGCCGTAGCTGCGAGCCAGCGCAATTGCCCCGCTGGAGTCGCCGAATACTCCCCGGGTTCGAACGAAGCACTCAGGGCAGCTACCACTCTCTTCTCTCAGCTTCCCCTTGCCGTGGTTTTTCACATGAGAGAAGGCTTGGTACGGGCTATCGGCGGTGACAGCGTGCCATCGCCCGGCACGAGATGGGTCGAAGGCGAGCAGATCGGCGGTGCTTCGCGGCTCGTCGATCTGCTCGCCTTCGACGCGAACAAAGAAGAGACGGTCAAGATGCTCGATCGTGTCGGCGCAGTCGGAGAAGGCGCCGGCCTCGAGAGCCGCGACGAGGTCCATGTAGGTGCCAGCCCACAGCTGCTCGCAGGGATAGACAGTCCTCTGCAGACCCTGGCGGTGGGTGAAGACCCAGCTGTCGCCATCGCGCTCCGTGAGCTTCTCGTCTTCTGCTGCCAGGAAGACGGCGAAATCCGATTCCCGCTCGCGGGGGTCGAGATCCGGGACGTGATGAAGACCCATTTCGGCGGCGCCGATTCCGTCCGTCGCGATCGATGCAACTCGCGGCATTCGCGCAACGGGAGCCGGAAAGAGTCGGCCGCCCGGGACGCGATGGCCCCAGAGGGCGTTGACGACTTCTGCAACGTCTCGCAAGGTTCGCGCGGAGTCCGGAGGACCAAGGACGGTCCGCCCCTCCGGGTGGGCGGCGTAGTTGCGCAGTTGACCGAGCGCGTGATCAACCCGCCGGGTCTCGCTTCCGGGCAGCAGCCGCTCTCGGCGAGCCCACCCCAACAGTGCCCGCGCACCGAGCGGAAGAGGATAGGTCCCTTCGCTTCCGCGTAGCTGCAGGGAGCGCGGCGCTCGGCGCACGTCGTCGAAGCTCTCTGCGTTAAGGGCCTCCCCCTGGCCCCTGCGACTGACTGGTATCTCGTTGTCGTAGTGGGAGAGGAAACGGACCCGCAGAGCACTCTCCAAAACGAGTAGCGCATAATCGGAGGCCGCGGTAAAAAACTCATACTCCAACACCCCATATAGGTGCAGTCGGCGGGCGCGTTCGAAATTCTGCCTGATCTGGTCTGGCACGGCGTCAACCGGGACGGCGCTGGCGATCGCGCTCTGCTGGAAGCGGGCGGCTTCCGCGGGCTCCATTCGACCGCCAAAGCCGATCGGGTTGAAGACAAGCGCCATCTCATCGGGTGTTTGCAGGTCCGTGAGGAGAGAGGAAGAGTCCGCGCTCATGGTGCAAGTCTAAAAGCGCCAACCTGGGACAACCACCTCCCCTCACCTGGCGTGGCGACGTCTGATGGAGCTGCCTGGATTGAAGGATCCACGAGCACGGGTTGGAAAAGCGGCAGCTGGCTTGGCTTCAAGGGGACTGCGCCAAGCGCCGGTTTTGGCGGCCGGTGCCTTAGCCAGTTGGGCGCTCCCTCAGGCCGCCTACAGAGCTAAATCTTGGTCGACGGTAGCTCCAGGGGAATGCAGAGGGGAATGAAGCGATCCGCGCATGTCCCTGGTTCGGGCTGTGCCTAGGTCCTAGGAGCCGCTGGTCTCTGAAAAAAGGCTTGGAGGTCGGTCATCTTCTGGACATATCTGGCGGCCATCTGAAGGTGGGTGTAGGCCGTGTCCTCATCGACTTCGACTCCGGTGGGGTGACCGGCCTCGTTCCGGGTCAGCCTCAGCAGATCCGCTAGAGCATCCAACGTGAGGGTGTCTGCGAGGCCGTCTGGAAGTTCTGCGCGAATCGGGTCTAGTTGTTTGCGCATCTCCGTGAAGCGAGAGAGCTGCGAAGTTCGCGGATTCTCGAGCGCAGCTCTGAGGCGTTTCGCGGAGTCCCCCTTGCTATTCACCAAGGCTCGCATAAGTCCGTCGATGACTCGCTCGGAGGCGACACCAAGCATCACGGAGGTCGCCAGATAGCAGCGTGCGTTGAACGCGCTCAACGCTTCGCTGATGTAGTTGATCGCGACTGGGTCAACCTCGGGCGAATGCTCGCGGAGCCGACCCAAGTACCCCTCGGGATCGCGCGGCTCCCAGCTACCACCGCTGATCGCCTGAATGCCCGTCGCGCTCAACCGCCACTGCCAGTTATCTGGTCCCTGTCCGGCCGGGTCGAGATAGATGAGACCGTCTCCGACTAGACCCCAGAGCGCTTCCCAGACTTGATGCGGACGGCAGTTGGCCACCGTCGCGATCTCTTGAGCGAGGTAGGCACGGCCGAAGCGCGACTCAGCCTGGGGCGTCCCCAAATGCTCCAGCACTCGCGCTCGGATCTCCACGGTTCGAGGCTACCGGGAGCGGTCGATAGCCCAAGGACAACCTCGAATATCTCCGACTAACGGATCCAAGAGGCGACGCAGATCCTCGGGTCCGAGATCAGCGTCACGCAGAGCCGGACGTGACTCCCACGCTGCCGCGCAACGTGCCAACTGCCCGCCTCCAGCGCCCGAACGAGGCGCTGGCCGGAGACCACCGGCTGACGGGGACTCATTCCGGGAGGGGAATGGGAATGCGGCCCGTAGAGCCAAGCGAATCGAGCGGGGCAGCCAGGACTCGAACCTGGAATCGCCGGTTTTGGAGGCCAATGCATTCGCCAGACCTGAGCGAGCGAACGCGCCACTAGCGTCGAACTTAGTACCCACTTAGTACCCGCCGCCAGATCGCGGTCGGGTCTCAAACACGAAAAAGTCCCCGCTAGCGGGGACTTTTCCTATAGCGGGGGCAGGATTCGAACCTGCGACCTTCGGGTTATGAGCCGCTCCCCGCATGGTTTTCTGAAGTCTATGTGGCTTTCTAGTGCCATAGCCGGTGCCATGATGTTACCTTAGTTTTGCTCGGAATGGGGCCACAAATGGGGCCTCATCTTAAACCGTTCGAGGGTGTGCTTTCGCCTCTTCAGTGAGTCCTCCTTTTGCCCGTTGTCGCGGGCGGGAAGAACTCTCATGCGGGGTTGATCAGGTGGACCGATTTCAGGGTTGCGGGCCACCACCTCTACAGTACGCTTGAGCCCCTTTACCTGATCTTTCCGCGCCCCCGGCGCAAGGCGGTCTCCGCACTCAACCTGAAGCCCGGCGACGTCGTCCCTGAGATCGGTGCCGGGACCGGGCGCGATCTCCCTACCCGGTCGGGCGGAACGCGACGTGCCAGACCGAATCGGTGTCGGCGGCGGTGTCAAATCTCCTCTTTCCGTTGCCCAGGGTCCAAACTGAGCTGCCGGGCAGAGAAAACGTACCCGCGAGGGTCTTTGGCTCTGAAATGAGCCTTGCTGCTAACTCGGCCTTGGGATCGGGCGGATCACCAGCTTCGGCCAGTGGTGTTCTGCCTTGAGCCGCTCCAGCAAGGCGCGGGGTCTGGGGTTGGCGAATGCGATCACAGCGTCGTAACGAGCCATGTGGGTCTCGAGGATCGAGATCGTGCGCTGTTGATCGGCGACCCGCAACCGCACGAGGAGCGCGTGGCGCTCGGTGCCGATCTCGACCACGGCGTTGGGCCGGTAGCCCCTCACACCCTGTTCACGGACAACACTGCGACTGCAGATCCAGCCTGCCCCGGGAGCGCGCCTGGAGATGTGGAGGCGAACCTCGTTGACGGCGCGCATCCGGGCCATCGCTCCGACCCTGGGAGGGTCTGCCCTAAATCCCATTCCGGACAGTCGCATTCCGCGCCATGTCGGCCAGACCCAGTGTGGCTCGTCGGTGAGAAAACGACCGTAGTCGCCATAGCCAAATTTGGTCAGGTGCTTGGCAACCCTCACCGCCTGCTCTTGCTCGCAATCGAGGAAGCGGGCCAATTGGTCAAAGGGGATCGCCTGCTGTTCTGAAAGTAACCGCAGCAGCTCGAGCTCCCAAGATTCAGGAACAGGCAAAGTGCGTCGTCTTCTCCCACGGGAGGAGCTGCTGCCCCAAACACGGGACTTCGGTTCCTCGATCTCAACGGCCATCCTCACTCCTCCTCGTCGAGGTAGGAGATCTCCTTCGGCAGGGCGACCTCAACCGGCTCGAGCGGGCGGTCGAGTGGCGCCGACTCGGGCAGAAGAATTCCGCCTATGCTTGGTGCCCGCTCGATCGCGACTTTGGCGACGTGGCCGCGGCGAATCACCCAGGCCGTTCCAGTGGACAACCGGCGGATCTCGTCGGGATCGATCTTCAGCTGTCGCTCTTGACGGGCGTGACCCTGGCGGGCATAGACGCCGTCCTCGTAGGAATGGGTGAGTTCGATCACCCGCTTCATCCCACCCAGCTCCGCAAGGGCACTCGGCTCATTGAGGGCATGGACGATCACCGTCTCCACCGAGCCGAGGATGCGGTCGCGCTGGACGAGCGGTCCCATTCCGGACGGCGTCTGCGGGACCAGCACCAGGCCGGCGTTGAAGCTGCGCGCCTGCTCCACCTTCATCGCCACGTCTGAGGACGTGGCGATGGCGGAGAACTCGTCAGCGATCAGCAGGCAAAAGCGCTCCCGCGGCTTGCGCTGGGTGAAGTAGTGGGCAAAGTCGGCAAAGAGCATGCAGGCTGCGCTGGCCGTGTCCTCGCCAAGCGCCACCGAGTTGAGCAGCAAGTAGGCGGCATCGGCGTCCTCCCAGGACCAATCGCCATCCAAGGCGCAGCCGAGCTGGCCGAAGAAGGCCTCATAACGCAGGCGGACCTGGCTAACCCTGTTGCGCGGCAAGGAGAGCACCGCGCTGCTCGGTCCGTGGGCGTTCAGCAGCAGCTCGTAGTCGAGGCGGGCCAGCAGCTCAGAGCTGCATCGAGGCGGGCCGTCGGGATGATTGCAAGCAAGTTGCAGAGCCGTCTTGGCGACGTCGCGGTAGTAGGCCGCGGGTCCCTCGGTGGCGAACGGCACCACCTCCAGCAAACGGTTGGCGATGCCGCGCCAATCGCCGCGCCAGGCGTCGAAGGGTTGGTTAGGGAAGACCCGAGCGCTGCGGCCGGCGGCGTGCATCAGCGCGACAAAGCGCTCTGCGCTAGCGCGCTCGCCCTTGGCGTCGAGGTAGAAGACCTGCGCCTTGCTCTTGGCGGCGAGCTCGTGGGCGAGTCGCATCGAGGTCTCGGTCTTGCCGGAGCCGCTGGCACCGAGAATCACAGCGTGGCGGCGCATCTGCTCGAAGGACCAGACCAGATTCGGCCCGCTCATCGGCAGCGCCCGCTCTCCGGCAAGGCGACGGCCGAGAACGGCTCCCTCCGGAGCGACAGGGTTAACGCTCGCCGTAGAGCAGCTCCTGCGCCGCCTCAGCATGGCTCCCCCTGGGGAACCCGGCGGACGATCAGCTTCGGCCAGCGGTCCTCGGCCTGGACGCGTTTCAACAGGCGGTAAGGGCGCGGACCGCAGAAGTAGAGCACCGCGTCATAGCGGTTGCTGTGTTCGGCGACTATGCGGCGAATCTCGTCGTTGTGTTTGATCGATAGCTCTGCCTCGATCGCGTGGCGCTCTCCTTCGATCTCAAAGACGGCGTCGGGCAGGTGGTCTTCGGGGTCGCGCTGTCGGTAGACCGTCCGTTCGCAGATCCAGCGACCCTGCGGCGCCCGCTCGGCAAGGTAGAGACGGATCTCATTCACAGCCCGGCGATGGGCGAGCATTGCCACGTCGGGAGGCTTGTAGCCAAATCCGGTGGCAGCGAGACGCGCCCCGCGGTTGCTTGGCCAAAACCAGGGGTGGTCGCGAATCAGGAAGCGCCGGTGCTGGACGCAGCCGGCTGCTTCGAGGCCCTGGATCAGAGCTACGGTGTCACCGAGCGAGCCGTTGACGAACCGGGCGAGCTGGTCGAGCGGAATCGCCGCCTGCTCGGAGAGCAGGCGCAGCGCCGAACGCTCCTGTGAATTGGGGTCGCGGTAGCGGCGGCGCGATGTACTCGTGACTGAGCTTGACTCTGCCTGGGCATGCATAGGCGAGCCAAGGCACGCTTGCGTGCCAAACTTGGCGAGACGCATGCCCGGCGTCAAGCCGCTGGCACGGGGCCACGCTCACCGCGCTTGCAGAGCAGCGCAAGCCCCTCGCCGGTCCCGGATGGCCAAAGCCACGCCTGCTCAGCGAGCGGGACCGGCGGCGAGCGCTCTCGCTGCTCGCCCTCGGCTACACCTACCGCGAGATCTGCGAGCTGACCGGGTGGTCTTACGCGAAAGTGAACCGCAGCGCCGCCGAGGGGCGAGCGGCACTTCGGTCGGCGATGGCCGCCTAGCTTGCCTGAGCGCTTCAGCGGCGCCGCTCAGGGTTATCGCGCTCCCACCAGTCGATCGCCTCCCCGTTTCCCTGCATCTCTTCGATCGAGCGTGCGATGAAGTGTGCGCTTGATCCGGTCACATTTCCGCAGATCTTCGACAGCCGATCAAATGACGCGCCTTCGGCGCTTGTAAAACAGCTACGAGGTTCGACAGAAGCCCCTAGCTTCGCCCGTAATGTGGCCACCCCGGCGCCCCCTTCGAGCCGCATCGCGGCGAGCGCTCCGAAGGGTCATTGGTGAGCCTCAGGCAGCCACCCTGTAGGCGACCTGACGCTCGCTCTTCCCCTTCAGGGCCAGCTCCTCGCGGCTGCCGACCGGCTCCGGCAGGCCCGCCGCGACTCTCTCGGAGAGGATGATCTCGCCACCCGCCGCCTGGCCCTGCAGGCGGGAGGCGGTGTTGACTACGTCGCCGACCGCGGTGAAGTCATACAGGGCGCGTTCGCCGATGTTGCCGACGAACGCCTCGCCGACGTCCATCCCAACGCCCATCTCGACGAAGGGTCCGGCCTCGCTGCCGTAGCCGACCGCCTGCAGCAGCCCACGGGCATGGTCGAGCATTAGCGCCGAGACATCGTCCTGCTCGACGTTCCGCAGGACGTCCGGAAGGTAGAGCGCCATCACCTCGTCGCCGATCAGCTTGTCGATGATCGCGTCGGGGAACAGCACGTCCTCGGCGCAGCGGTAAAAGCGGCGTAGGAGCCGCGACATCTCCTCAGGGTCGCTGGACTCGCTTTGCGAGGTGAAGCCGCGGATGTCGGCAAAGAGGATTCCGGCCCGCATGGTCATCCCACCGGGGGGCGACGTCTCGACACAGGCCGCACAGACGGTCGGGTTCTTGCGCGAGGGCTTGTAGCCGAGCGGCCCTACCAGGAAGCGGCCGAATCCAGCAAACGGAGCGCCGCAGCGGCCGCAACGTGGACTGCTTGGCAGGGCGCGCCAGAACCTCCGCAACGCATGCATCATCATGGAGTTTTCCATCTCGTAGTAGGCGCTCCAATCCTCGGGCTGGAGCGGTTCGGCGCCGCTGCGCCCGGCATCCCTCCGCAGCTTGCGAAGCCCTATGCGCTGCCACAACGTGAGCTTCTCCCGCTCGGCGGCGGACCCCTCCTCCATGCTGCTGATGCTATCCCCGATGCCGAGCCGCCGTTAGGTCGCCCATCCCGGCGTAGGGGCCAGCGCTGGGCAAAGGAGACTGTCGAGCAGGGCCTTGGCAAACGCAGATCTGGGTCAGGGTGCAGCTTTGGATGGCCTCTCCCGCCCATTTGTCGGAAGGACCTGACCTTTTTCGGCCCCCGCCAAGCCAGGGCGCCGTTCCACGGCGGGGTGAAGTGGGAGAGAGCTTGGGTGGTTCAGGGCCGAGCTGTTTCCTATCTCGCGTCGGGCAGGGGGGCTCCCCGAGTTCAACGCGCCGGCCTTCTTGCCCGAGTCGATTCCCTCATCCACCGCCGGCCCGGAGGAGACGATCGAGCCAGCCGAGGCACCTGATCGGGGCACGCGAGCACCTGGCGGCGCTGAAGCCCGCGGAGCGCCGCGCGATAGACCTAATCGCGCCGGCTACAGTTACCGCGAGGTGGGCGAGATCACCGGCTGGACTCACAGAAAGGTGGACCGGTGCATCGCAGAGGGGCGTGCCGCTCTGCGTCAGCTCGGGGCAGCTCTTTCTTGAGCTTTACGCTAGGGCGCTCCTTCTGAGTGTCGAGTCCTATATAGCCTCCGCGACCTGATCGGAGAGATTGAGGACAGCAAGCAGCTTCTCTTTCGCGGCATGCAGGCGCATGTCGACGGCAGCCCTGTCGTTGGCCAATCGGCACGCCGGTCGGAGCCCGACAAGGGATCGACATTGAGTCACCGGAAGGCATACTGGTGCAGCCAGTCTCGGGAGGCATGTCGGTCAGCCCGACTCTGCCGAGAATCTCCCCCGTCACCGCAGGCCTCCGGAGTGGAGCGGAACTGGCCTCGATCCAGTTTGGGCAATCTCGAGCTCTGAGCTTGGCGTCTGGCTGGTCTACCGCCCCGATCCCGATCGGCCGCATGTCCATGGCTTCATCGAGCCCACCAGCCCGATGACGTTCGCCGAGTATCAGGCCGCGCTGGCTGAGACGCGGCCCAGGTGGAATCTGGTCGAGGGCCCCAAATGAGTTACCTGCGGCAGCGTTGCTGGCGTTTGCGGCGGTTTCTCGATCCGCGTCCTCGAAGGCCTACCATTGGCTACTGATGGCAATCAATGAGGACATCTTCTTGGCATTTCGCCAGGCGCTGGATTCCTCGCGGCCAGTGATGGAGATCCGCGATCTGGTTCGCTCCGAGTTGGAGAATGGCGTCTCGCGATCAGAGGTTCTCGGCCAGCTTGAGTCGCTGCGGATCGAGCTGCGAGGCAGCGACCGCAAGGCCGAGGAGGATGTCGTGCTTGACGTGATGGACTTCGTCAGCGGCTGGTCCAGCCCTCACATGCAGCTCTGAAGCCGCGCCGCAGTCACCAAGAGGGCGACCCGTAGGGCAAGGCCGAGCCCAATAAGGTGAGCCGGCCCGTCTACAGCCCGTGCGCGTCAACGAGTCACAAGCGCAGCAGGGGTCGGTCAGCTATCGTCGACTAAGCCAACAGGCGTATCGAGAATCTCGCGGATCCTCATGTCGAGTTCAACCAGACCGGACTTGTGAGAAGAGGCAAGTAGCGAACGTTTGCGGCGCATTTCCAGCACGCTCTGCGCGAGGGCGGCCTTGTCGAGGCGAAGGGGAATGCCGTCCTCGTCTTGATTTTCGGTAAACCAGTCCTTTGATCGCTTTACTTCGGCCGGTCTCGGGCAGCGCGAGTTCCCGGGCTCGGCTCCCCCTTGTCCCCTGACGGAGCTAGCGTCACGGGGCGGCAGGATTCACTTGACGTTACGGACCGGCCGGTTGCTTCCTCCAGAGAGGCATTCGACGCTGAGCTTCGGCGCCGAGCGTTTCCCCCCGACGTCGCCAGCCTGCCACCCGGCGTCCTGGTGGGAAAGGGGCAAGGGGGACGGCGCGTGCCGCACCCCCGTTACTGGGAGACGTTTCGGGCGCTGGCAGGGGTAGAGGCGTCGTGATCGGAAGATGAGCCGGTGCGGCCCGTCGCGGATCGGATCGCCCTCGAGATGCTGCGGGATCGCGAGTTCAGCCGCGGTGAAGTTGTCGAGACACGCCAGGGCGTCTGCAGACTGGGGGCCGGATTGGCGCGGGATCTGGGACGGCACTCGCCCGCCTTGCGGGAAGCGGCCGGGCCGAACGCGGAGCGGTTGGCTCGGGAGCTGCTCAAGGCGCCGGATCATCCGACGCCCTCGGCGCGGACACGGCGGCGCAAGTCGGTTGGCGCCACGCGATGAACGACGGGCGAGGGACTTCTTGCCAACGATGAGATCGACTCGAAGAATCCACCGACGGGGGAGCATCGAATGCGATCAGACCGGTACTCGCACTCCCAACCTAAGCTTAAATTAAGGCGCGCCAAGAGTGACGAGTATTCAGGCGGCGCCCCCATGAGCCGCTCAAGATCATCGGCGACGCTCAGTACCCTGAAGCTCGCTTTCGGGGCGCCCTGGACTAAAGGGTTGGACGCACAAAGTCGATATCGACTGTTATGCGCAACCGCTTGCCAAGACTCGGTCTCCTAGGACGCTTCAGCCTCTTGAGCCTGATCCCCATTGTCGCGCTCGGTCTGGTCCTCGCTCACACCTTGAAGAGCCAAGTCACGGCCCGCAGCCTCGCGAACGCGCGAGGATCAGCGGAACTCATTGCGAGGTCCGCCATCAAACCGCAACTGACGCCAAGCGAGGTGGCGGAAGGCCTCAGCAATCAGCAGCTTGCGGCTCTCGACCAAACGGTCCACCGCGGGATCGGTGCGAAGGTCACCCGCATCAAGGTCTGGAACCGCAATGACACGGTCATCTACTCGGATGACCGCAGCATCGTCAACCGCACGTTCCCTCCCGATGCCGGGCTCAAGTCGGCCCTCAGCGGCCATGTCTCTTCGGAGGTATCGAACGCGACCGAATTGGAGAATGTTGGAGAGCATGGCCTTGGGAAGCTCCTCCAGGTCTATGTGCCGCTGAAGTTCAAAGGCAGTGTGGCGCCGGTCGGCGCGTTCGAGCTCTATCTTCCTTATGGCCCGATCGCTGCAGCGATAAGTAGTGACACGGATAAGCTGTATCTGATCCTCTTCGGTGGCCTTGCCGTGCTCTACGCAGTGCTCTATCGGATCGTCGCCGCGGCCTCCCGGCGGCTTCGGCGGCAGGCGGGCGAGAACCGACACCAAGCCCTCCACGATTCCCTGACGGACCTGCCCAATCGTGTCCTGTTCAATGACCGGATAGAGCAAGCACTGAGCCAGTCGCGCCGCGAGCGACTACTCGGCGCGGTGCTCCTGATCGACCTTGACCGCTTTAAGGAGGTCAATGACACGCTCGGCCATCAAAAGGGCGACTTGCTGCTAAAGGAGGTAGGCCTGCGCATGAAGGGTGCTCTGCGCGAAAGCGACACGATCGCCCGCCTCGGCGGAGACGAGTTTGGGGCCTTGCTCCCGAGCGTTGGCAGTAATACCGGCGCGACCCAAGTAGCGGAGAAGATCCGAGCGAGCTTGGAGCAGGTCTTTATGGTAGATGAGCTACCCGTCCAGATCGACGCAAGCGTCGGCATAGCCGTTTACCCACAGCACGGTGAGGACGTAAACATGTTGCTCCAGCACGCCGATGTGGCAATGTATGAGGCAAAGCGTACGCACAGCGGCTATGAGGTTTACTCGGCCGAGCACGACCCCTATAACCCCGTTCGACTCGCGATGGTCAGCGAGCTGCGAAAAGCACTCGACGAGAACCAGGTACTCCTCCACTACCAACCCAAGCTGGATCTGAAAAGCGGCAAAGTGATTGGGGCCGAGGCCCTCATTCGCTGGCAGCACCCGACGCGCGGCCTGATCCCGCCCGACGAGTTCGTCCCGATGGCCGAGCGCACGGGACTGATCAGGCCGTTGAGCCGCTTTGTCCTGAACGCCGCGCTCGCTCAGTGCCGCGAATGGCGCGATTCGGGTCACGATCTGAAGGTTGCGGTGAACCTGTCAGCGCGTAACCTGCTCGACCCGGATCTGCCCGAGGATGTCTCTCGCCTTCTCGCGAAATGGGGGGTCCAACCCGGGTTGCTCGAGCTCGAGATTACCGAGAGCACGATCATGGTCGATCCCGCAAGGGCGATGGAGGTGCTAAGGCGATTGCACACGATGGGGATCGCCCTCTCGATCGATGATTTCGGTACCGGCTACTCGTCGCTCGCCTACCTGAAGGAGCTGCCGGTCGATGAGCTGAAGATCGATAGGACATTTGTCGCCACTATGGCTACGAACAAGGGTGACGCCTTCATCGTGCGCTCGACGATCGAGCTCGCTCACAACCTCAGCCTTCAGGTTGTGGCCGAGGGTGTCGAGGATGAGCACACGATGAGCGAGCTCACGGAGCTCGGCTGCAACGTAGCCCAGGGCTTTCACCTGAGTCGACCTCTGCCGCCACAAGAATTTGCGAGTTGGCTCGCCACGCAGGACGTCGAGATCGCGGCTCGCGAGGTCGCTTAGATAGGTCTTCCCGGCAACCCCCATCGGCGCGGAGCGTCGCGCCGATGGTCACCGGCGGTGACATGCTGCATGCCCACCAGCTTGACGAGCTCGTTGCCGGCGCGATCGTGCTGTGAGGCCTACCCCGGTTGCGCCACCTGCTGCACCCTCAGCTCCAGCTACACCTCAGGTCCCTGTCAGGGTGCCAACCGCACCCCAGGTTCCCTCAAAGTGCCAACGGTAACGGTACCTGTTGGAACGACGACGGCATCCTCCCACCTAGCGCCAAGCACAGCAACTGGGGCGATGCTCAGTTCAATATCAGTGCCCATCGAAAGCACTCCAAAATACCGTACTTTAGCCGTGATCACAAAGGATCAGTATAGATTCTGTTACGTGGGAAACTGCGTCGTCGAACTTCGAGCGGACCGCCGCATCGTGGCGATGTGGAAAGCACAGCGCGGCACCGACCCGTGGTGGCGCAGACCTAACACACAGTGCGAGCGCGCCACGCGCCGAGCGCTGCGCAGTACGGCGTTCATGGAGGGTGGCAGCCCGGGCCCGCCTCATCTACCGCCCGGCGTGACAGATCGTCCCGCACCCGCACCCGCACCCGCGGAGCCGAGCCGGATCGCGACGGGGGCTCAAGGGCGATTGGATTCAAACCGACATTCTTTCACCCTGCTGGACCAGCCCGCGGCGGCCACCGACCAGCCGGTCGAGACTGTCGAGCGGCACCAGGACCGAAGTCAGGGTCGGTTGGGCCGCACCAGCCGCGCCTCTCCGGGCCCGCCTCGGACGACAAGCAGCATCCGACTTGATTCCCGCTGGTCGCCCCGCTTTGCGCAATAGGCCGGCCTCCCAGCCACGTCGGGCTTTGCTCCGGCTTCTTTTTTTTCTTCTTGGACGGACGGCGAAAGTCAAGATCGCATAGCTGTGGCGGGCTGGTCCGAGTGCGGGACACGCTCCCCTCCTCTACCTTCCACCCCCCTCACCCCGCCGCGGCCTGCCGGACCCTGCCGGGCCTTCCCGACCCCACCCATGGCCAGGGCCCTGCCTTTGGGCGCGGCGCGGCGCGGTGCGGTCGGTCAGGTCGGAGACCTGGCGGGGCGAGGAAGGGTTTACAACAGACGGAGCCGCCGGGTTGGCCGGGGTTTAGGCAGGGTTTGGCCGGGTTACGTGAGCGTGGGCCAGGCAAGCCCGCGCTCGGCCCGGGCAGGGCCCTGGAGGACCTGGCGGGGCGAGGGCGGCGGGGGAATCCGCCCCACTTTGTTCCAAACCCATCCACCCATCCCCGTGCCTGGACCGGGCGCAGGGGCTGGCCCGGAGGGGTGCCTGCGCGGCTCCTTCGTCAAACCCACGCTGAACCCCGCCAACCCGCGCAAACCCGAACCAGCTCGAGCTAACCCCAGCGGATTCCCGCCCGATCAGCCAAACCCCGGTCAGGGGCTCGGTCAGGGGATCGTGGGGGGTTTGCCAGGCAAGGTCAGAGACCTGGCGGGGTGAGACAGGGCGGCGCAGATTCGGCATCCTCGCCGCTCGCGCGAAGGGCAGACGGCGGGGGTTTGGGTGGGTTCGGTAGAGCGCTGGTGTTGGGTTTCGCGGGGTTCTGCTGGGTTTCGCTTGGTTCTGTGGGATTTCGCGCAGCGCGGCCCGCGGACCGGGCGGCGGCGGAGCCGGCGCGGGTCGGCGGGAGCGGGGCGGGGAAGACGGGGCCGGTGAGGACAAGCTACTGCGGAGGGCCTGACCGGGTTCGTCGGCAGCCCTGCGACCGCTTTAGGGGCCAAAACGAGTTCCCCTTGCCCCTTTCCCCCCGGCGTCCTGGTACTTACCGGGACCGGACTTTCACCGGCGGGCCGATGCGAGCTTATGTTCAGATCAGGTCACTCGATGGCACCACCTCCGAACTCTGGGCACACGAACATCGCCTTACTTCGGCCGGTCTCGGACAGCGCGCTGGGTGGATACTCCAAGTCATGGTCGTCGAGTTGACGGTTTAGGGCGGTAAGTATGACGTCTTCGGCAATCAGGTCCTCGAGCGAGATACCGCTCTTTTAATCTCCGCCGAGAAAGACGACGTGGTCCTCGGTGATGCCGTTCTTGGCCAGGTTCGCGGCGTGAGCTTCGCCCCCTTCGTCCCCGTCGGCGACGCAAACGAGTCGAGGTGCGATCAGATCGAAATTCAAGATCTCTTCGGCGGTGCGTTAGCGAATCGCGGCACTACCTGATACTCCAACCGCTTTGCGCCGGTTGCCTCACGGATCAGGCTGGGCAGCAGCAGAACGTCGGTGAACCCTCGGTGATAGCGGCTTTCTGAGCAGAACTGAACTACGGCCCGTAGCCGGCGGCGCGCAGCTCGGCCAGCGTCACCATCAGCGTCCGCGGCGCCGTGCTGAGGCCGCGGAAGCCGAAGCGCTCGTAAAAGCCCACCGCTCCATCATCGATCGCGTGCACGACGACCGCCCGCACGGCGACCTCCTGGGCGGCTCGACATACCCGCTCCAAGGCGTCGTAGAGCAAGCGCGCGCCGAGCCTCTCTCCCTGGCTGCGACCCTCGACGGCAAGACGGGCGAGGATCGCCACCGGGATCGGGAAGTGCCGCGAGAGGCCCTTGCGAACAGCTTCGGTCGCCTCCTCGTGCTCCACCTGGCCGGCAAGCAGCGTGTAGTAGCCGCAAACCGCGCCACCGGGGCCGGTCGCGACGAAGGTGCGCCTGGCGTGGCGTCGCTCGCCCTGGCTGGCGTAACGGACAAGCCAACGGTCGAGCGGCTCGCTGCCAGATACAAAGCCCGCCACATCGTGACGCGTCGGGTCGTAGCGTTCGGTGAGGCCAGCCTTCGCGCTCACGCGCGGCGGCGGAGCTCTTCGAGTCGAGCAATCGTGCCCTCGTCGGGCCGCTCGAGCGCGTCGAGGAAGCGCGCCGCCTCCTGCTCGCCGAGAGCAATCCCCTGCCGATCGGCGAGCACCTCCTGCGCCCGCTCCTGGGCGGCGCGGCGGAAGAAGTCGCTCAAGCTCTCGCCCAGTGCCGAGGCCGCGGCGGCGTCGAGCGTGCGCTCCTCGTCGCTGAGCCGGACTTCGATCCGGCGGATCTTCGGGCCTGTAATCGGCTCCATGTTCCGTACATTGTACGTGAGCAAGACCGGATGCGCAAACTGGCACCCTGCCCTTCGTCACCGGCCGTCGGCCACTGGGATCGGGCCAAACAATTGACGCCAGACCAAGGTGAACCGCTGCCTGGCCGAGGGGCGGGCGGCGCTGCGTAAGGCGGTTGGCGCCTGACCAGCCCGCCATCCGTCGGGTGCGGCTACCATGCTTTGACCATGGTCGTGAGCGAGACATCGAGCGGCACCCCTGTCGTCGAGATGACGGCCAAGGAGTACGCCGCCTATCTGGAGCGCGAGGTGCGCCATGCCGCGGGCCTCTCAGTCCAGGGGTTTCGCCGTGCCTACCTTGCCGGGAAGCTCGACGAGGCCGATCCTGCCGTGAGCGAGCTAGTCGGACTGCTTCGCATTGGCCAGAACGGGCACGCCGCGTAGCGCGGCGCAAGCCTTCGTCGACCATCTCAACGCCGTCCTAAATGCGACGGTCTCCGACGCGCGCCTCTCGCTGCTCGCCCTGCCCGACGACGAGCGGGCCTTCGAGGTCACCAGGCTCATCGACGGCCGCCGGGCTCCTCTGGAGCTGCTCGGCTCTCCGTTTCAGCTGTTCGTGCGTCACACCATCGTCGTCCATGACGGCCACTGCCAAACCGAGTCCTACGCCTACCGCCTGCAAGGCGATCTGACCTCGGCCTCCTGGATCTTGCGCTGGGAGTACTTCCGAGATCCCCCGCGCCCCGACTACCCCTACCCGCTGGCCCATGTGCACGTCAATGGCGCCTTCACCAACGGCAAACCAATCGCGCCGCTGCACATCCCCGCCAGTCGCGTTCCCCTGGAGTCCGTGATCTGGCATCTTATCGCCGAGTGGGACGTCGCGCCGCGCAACGATGCCTGGCGGGCGCTCCTCAGCGAGTCGGTCGACGGATTCCACCAGCGCCGCACGGCCCACTGACGCTTCGATCCAAAGCCACCCGGCTGTGATCACCCATCAACAACGCCCCTACGCTCAAGACCGTAAAGCTGTGTTGAGCGTCAAACCCGTCTCCAGGGGCTGGAGCTGGGCGACCCTCGACCCCAAGCGCTGGGGCGCCGCCTGCTGAGCGAGGACGCCCCGGGGCTGTCGCCCTCGACGATCAGCCTCTGTAGTCGCCCTTCCCCAAGGCCGGGACGCCGACGGCAATCGGCCCGAACAATTGACGCCAGACCAAGGTGAACCGTTGCCTGGCCGAGGGGCGGGCGAGGCTGCGGGAGCTGGCGGTTGAATGAGCTCGCGAGTCAACGCGCGTCCTCGATCCAAGTTCCTCCGTCGATCAGCTCTCCGTCCACAGTCGCAAAGGCGTGCAGCTGGCGAGGCGATCGAAATCGGCGTCGGCGTGCAACAGCGGAGCGCCGGTTCGCACGCACGGCACGGCGATCAAGCAGTCAAGCATCTTGCGGACCGTGACCCCGGCCCGCCGCGCCGAGCGGTAGAGCTCGGCCGCGAGGGCGAAGTCCTTGAGCCCATCGAGACGCAGGATCGGGAAGGCCCGCAGGTGGCGCTCCACCTGGCGCGCCTCGCGCTCGGAGCGAAGGCCCCGGAGGACCTCGGTGAAGATGACGTCGGTGAGCGCTACCGGCTCGCCGGCTTCGATCAGAGCAACACAGCGCTGTGCCTGCGGTGCCGGGACGTCGTTGAGCACGTCGATCCAGACGCTGGTGTCGACAACGATCACAGAGTGGGCGACCTAGCGTCCAGCGCGGCTCTGGTCAAGGTCGCCCTCCCAACGCACCTTGCCGCGCAGGTCTAGCACGCCGATGCGGTGATGACGGGCGACCAACTCGCGCAGCGCCGTGTCGACCGTTTCGCGCTTGGTCTGGGCGCCGATCAGACGCTGTGCCTCGCGCATCACTTCGTCGTCGATCTCGATGTTGGTCCGCATACACAAGAGGGTACACCTAGTTAGGTGTAAAGGAGATTCCTCACAGCCCCTGCGGGTGGCTCGGCACGAACCCCGACGTCGGCTGCGCGCCGTAGCCGGGGCCGTGATCGAAGTTGGCATCCGCGGTGCCCCAATCGCGACCGTTGATTTCGAGGAAGACATGGTCGACGTTGGACCAGATCGTCACATGAGCGCCGCGGCCCGAGGGATAGTGGGCGCCGAGTTCGTTGGAGACGAGGCCGCCGGGGTCGGGGTAACCGGAGAGGACCAGCAGCCAGCGAACCGCGCCGGAACAGTCGAGACCTCGTACGCCGGGTCCGCAGAATTCACCGCTCCCAGGAGAGGGACCGGGCTGGGGTCCGTGGCCGCCGCCCCAGCAGTAGTGGATGCGCTGGGATTCGATCCACTTGGCGACGTAATCGACCTTCGCCAACCGTCCGGCCGGCAGTTCGCCGAGACCTTCTGCGGCACCGGCGCAGATTTCGTGCATCCCGGCACCGAAACTGGCGGCGGTTTCCAAAACCGCTTCCACATACCACTCGGCGTGGTTGTAGGCGAAAATCGCCGCCCTCCAGTCACCGGGCGCGCCCGATGCGTGCAGGTAGTTGGCGGTGGCAAAGATCGAGTCGGGGATGCTGTAGATGTCTTTGCGCCCGTCGCCGTTGGCGTCCACGCCATAGGTTGCCCAGGTAGAGAAGAGAAACTGCCCGGGACCGGCGGCCCCGGCCGAGTTGGTCCCCGAATGCACACCGGGCAATGGCGAGCGGCCGAAGTCAGACTCGACCTTGTGGATCGCGGCCACGATCGAGAAGCCCTGCGGGCCGAGCTTGTATTTGACCGCTGCCCTGCGCAGCCAGGGAACGTAGCCGGCCGGGATCCCCTGTCCCGAGGCCCCGCTGAGGCTGCATTCACCGCTCGCCGGGCTCGGTGAAACGGCGAAAAACAGCCCGGCAAAGCAGAGTAGGCAGAGCAGCACCACCGATCCGGCGGCGGCGATCTTCCATCCCAACCCGCGGACGAGCGCCCGCGCCGCAACGCCGAGCGCCTCGCGCTCGGCCGAGCGGCGCTTGGCGGCCGGCTCGCCCCTCATTCGCCCGGACCGCTCGCCAGCCAGACTCCGTGACGGACCTCGAATAGGAAGGAGAACTGCTCAGTAGCGCCTCCCCGGCTCGCGGAGCCACTGATCAGCGCCCGCGGCGGCTCGATCGAGGCGACCGATATCTCCAGCCGCCCCGGCAGCGCCGCCGCCGGGTTGCCCGCCGGGCGGTGGGGAGGGTCGCCGAGCAGCTTGGCGGCGAAACCGGAGGTGGCCTCGGCGCGCAGCGCGCGCCGCACGGCCGGAACCAACTCACCCACCTCATAACGAAAGAAGGCATTAAGAAAGCGGCGGGCTGCGCGATCGAGGGTGGCGCGCAGGCCCGCCGCGCTGTCGCTTCGCAGCGACTGAGGCGCGGGCGGAACAGCGGGCGCCGCTCCCAGCTCGTGCGGCGGCGGAACGTTCGCGGATGAGCCACCCGCGAATCCGATCGCCGCTGTGAGCAGAGCCGCGCAGGCGGCGCAGAAGAGAGCCTCACGCAGGCGCTGAGCTCCCGAGGACACCTATCCTCCCCGGCTCAGGTTGCGCCGCGGCGCAAGGTGATCGCGGCTGCGCCGCTCCCGGCGCAGCCGTCGCAACTGCTCGCGGCGGGCGGTGGCGCCGCCCAGCTCTTCGGCCCCCTGGCGCACTCGCTCGGCCCCCTGCCGACCGCGACCGACGATACGCCCGGGCACCTCGGAGGCGACCGCCAGGCGCTGGGAGTCGCGCTTTCTCACCTTCTCGATCTCCTGCTCGGCGCGTTCGCGCTCGGGGCCCTGCAGCGCTTCGAACTGGGTGCGCTCATAGCCAGCCCGGTGGGCGTGGTCGGCGGGATCGCGCGAGCTCCTCAGCAGCTCACGGTCCTCTGCTTCGAAGCGCTTCAGGTCGCGACCGGACCAGCGCTCTCCGAGGCGGCCTTGGTTTCGGTCGACCTGGGCCAGCAGTTCCTTCGCCCGCCGGTAGCACTCGGGGCTCGGAGTCTTCGCCGCGGGGCCTTCGGCCTCCGCCTTGGAGGCCACAGCGTCACCGCGCTGCGGTGCGTGATTAGCCACGGCCGGGCGTTTTGCGCCGCGCTTGTTCGGCGCCGGAGCGGACTCGGCGGCGTCAACCGTCTCGCGCGCCTCGCGGTAGCGCTGCTCGGCGAGGGCGCGGGCGGAGTCCTGAAGGGAGCTTTTCGCCGTCGCTCGCGTCGCATCCGCGCCCAGCAATGCGCGGGATCGCTTCAAATCGAGCGCACGGCTGGCGACGCCGCGCAGCGCCCCACCCGGGACGCTGGCCACCCGGCCGCCGATCTTCAGAGCGGCGACTCCACCGAGGCCGATCCCCCCCAAGCGCTCTGACTCGCCGACACTGAGCCAGCCGACCAGCTCGGCGCGCTTTAAGAAGACCGCCCAGGTGAAGGCGACCGAGAGGAGAAAGCCGGTGGCGCTGCCCGCCGGCCCGTTGACCGCCCCGAGGATCGAGATCCCGAGCAAGACGATCGAGAGGAAGGCGGCGTAGATCACCTTGGCGACGATCGCCCCGAGCAGGGTCAGGCCCCAGGTCTTGAATGCGCGGCGGCCGCTGTCGCCGAGCATCGGCAAAAACAAGGCGAAGGGCGCGGCAAGGAGCAAGACGAAAGCGATCGCCGCCTGGGTGAAGAGGCGGATCGCAAGCCAGGCCAAAAGTAGGATCGCGCCGAGCAACCCGATCGCGAACAACGCCAGCATCGAGAGCCGGGTCAGCACCCCGTTGCCGCCCTGGGCGGCAACTTTGGCCTTGTAGGTGGAGCTGGCGTTGAAATAGCTCCACAGTGCTTCGCGCGCCGAGCTGTCCGGCGAGGAGCGCCGGTAGAGGTCGATCACCCGCTTGGGGCGCCCGTAGCGCTTGGCGGCAAAGTTCGCGCAGGCTTCCTTTGCCTGATCGCTGCCGAGGTGGGAGAGCACCGCGAGCAGCGCCAGCGCGCCGAAGTCATCGCAGAAGCGTTCGTTGGCCTTCTGCACCGCTTCAGCGGGCGGCGGGCCGAGCGCCCACTTGACGTCGGAGAAGTCGAGGCCGGCAAAGGGAACCTCGACCAGCCGCGCCCAGGTCTCAGACATCGCTTCCGCGTAGCTGCCCACGGGCCGCGCCACGGAGCCCGACTGCGGAGCGCTGATCGTCCCCAGCGCGACTTCGTCGGAGAGACTCGCCAGCTGTCCAACCGATTCGCGCGGCTGGTGCACGACCCAGAGGCCGAGGATCAGCAACGTGACCCCCGCCAGAGTCCCCCCCACCCCGGCGGCGACCTCGCGCTTGAGCAGGCCTTTGTAGGCGAACCAGATTCCGCCGCAGACGATCAGGGTGGAGAGCCACGGATCGCTGATCCGTTCATACAGCCGACCGAGCGCGCCGGAGATCTGGCTCATCGTCTGACCGCTGGCAAACGGGTTGAGGCTGAAGGCGAGGCCGAGCAGGGAGAGGATCAGCCTGAGGACGAACAGCAACCCCAGCCAGATCCCGTTGAGGACGGTGTCAAAGCCGTAGATGATGTCGTCGATCGGATGGGTGATTCCGGTCGAGATGTGGATGTCGAAGCCGTAGTTGGAGGCTGGGTAGGTGCCTTCAGGGGTGCCGCTGGCTTCGCAGGCCAGGCGGGTAGCCCGCGAGCGGATCTGGGCGAGCTGGTCGCAGACCGGGTTGCGAATGCCAAGCCCCGAGAGGGGGTCGACCTGGCCGGTGGCGCCAAGTTCGGTGGCAAGGGTGCCGGCCCCGACCTGGTTGGGGGAGGTCAGCTGGGTCGAAGAGCCGCCTTCTTCAGCCGCCGCTTTCTTGCGGCCCACGCCCTTGTTCTGGGCGCCGGCCTTGGCGGGGGCGGTTGAGCCGCCGCCAACTTTCGACACAGCGCCGCGCGCTATGGCTGGCACAGCCAGCCATAGCGCCACGAGCGCGATCAGCGCGAGCGACGCCCAGCGTGCGGCAATGGAAATCGTGGCGCAGGTGGGCGCTACGCTTGGGGACGTGACCGCGAAGGAGAAGTTGCGCGAGCGAGTCGAAGGCCTGTCCGAGGAGGAGGCTGCGAGGGCGCAGATCGTGGTAGTCGAGGAGCCGGAGTCCGCGATGGCGCCGCTACCTGAGGGCTGGGAACGGATGGCCAACGGCGAACCGATGCCCGACGTCGCGGCCGCGGTGCGGCGCTCCCGCGAAAGCCACTGAGCGGCGTGCTCGCAATCGACGCGAGCGCCGACGTGGACCTCTGCCTCTCTCCTAACGGCTTCGACGAGCTTGCGGGAGAGGACCTCATCGCCCCGCAGCTGATCCGCTCTGAGTCGCTCTCGGCGCTTCACGAGATGCGTTGGCGCGGAGAAATCCCCGGCGAGATGGCCGAACTCGGCCTGGCGCGCAGGAGAGAGATGCCGGTCCGAATCGAGGCGCCCGTCGATCTGGGCGAGGACGCGTGGAGGATCGCTGAGGAGTTCGGATGGGCGAAGACCTATGACGCCGAGTACGTGGCGCTGGCGCGGATGCTGGAATGCCGGCTGGTGAGGACCGACGTCAAGCTGCGGAACGGTGCTGACAGACTCGGCTTCGTAGTCACGCCTGCCGAGCTGTGAGGTAGCTGCACTGCGAGCAGAAAGCGTGGCGTGCGTGCAAGCATCAGCTGCGCGCACGAAGTCTCGAGAGGGCTTCTTACCCCGCCACCGCATCGGCGGCCTCAGGGAGATCGTCGGGCGGGGCAGCGGAGCGGGAGACCTGGGACCGCTTTCGGCGCGGAGTGGTATCGAGCTCGCCCAGCAGCCAGCGCGGCGGGTCGACCTGCACCGGCGCCACCTGGCCGGCGAAGTCGCGTAGGTAGCAGCGCCCCGACCGGTAGCCGATCAGCCGCTGTACCTGGGTCTCGTCGTCGGGGTCGAGGCGCAGCAGGGCCAGCGCCTTGCGCGCCTCGGCCTCGGTCTCCACGCCGAAGGCAAAGAGCGCACCGACCAGCGGCTCCAGCTCCTCCGCGTCACCGAGCATCTGAGTCGCCAGGATCGGGGTGATGTTCTGGCTGCGCCCAAGGCGGCTGATCCGCTCCAGAAGCGCTCGCCCCTGGGTGTCGGACATCAGCGCCCAGGCCTCATCCATCGCCAGCACCGAATGCCGCCCGGTGTTGGTGGCGCAAAGGCGCAGTGCGTAGGCGGCGAGCAGGCGCAGAACGGCGAGGCTGGTGCGCTCCTCCTCCAGGAGCTCTGAGCGGGCGGTGCCGGCCAGCGGCAGGGTGAGGTTGCGGATCCGCAGCGAGATGACGGCGGCCTCGCCGACGGCGGCGATCTGCTCACCGCCGCGGCCGAGACCGAGCTTTGCCAGCCCCCCGCGGCCGTGCACCTCGATCGCCCGCGCCGCCTCGCCCGCCTCCGCGCTGCCCGAGGCGCTCATCCGCTCCAGCACCTCCCCGCAGCTCTGCGCGCCGGCGGCCGCAGCTTCGGAGATCGCCAAACGCAGCTGCGTCTGCCACTCGGGCTTTACCGGCGCCGGCAGGATAGAGACCAAGAAGTTGTAGGCGAGGTCCTCGCGGGTCTCCTGCGCTCCGACCCGCATCGGGTCAAGCAGGCCTCGGTAGCGATCCTCGCCGGAGAGCTCGATCGTCTCGATCGCCTCGGCGACGCCGGGCAGCGCCTCGAGGCGGTGATCGCCCTTGGGGTCGATGTCGACGATCGGACCCGAGCCCTGGAGGAAGGCCTGCCAGGCAAGCAGCTCCAGGGCGATCGTCTTGCCCGAGCCGAGGCTGCCGGCGAGCAGGCAGGTCGGCGGGCGGCTCTGCTGGCAGGCCTCGGCGAGGTCGAACTGAACCGGCGCCCTCGAGCCGCTCAGGGTGTGGCCGATGTAGGGGCCGATCCGCGAGCCGGCGTGGCTGATCGCGTGCGGCACCATCGCCCCCACCTGGTCGGGGAGCAGGTGCTCGCTGTACTCGGGCAGGGGGAAGGTCGCCGCCGGCAGAGAGGCAAGAAAGAGGCGGTGCTGCTCGCCGCTGGGGCGATGAAGCTGCACCCGCCCGTAGGACTCGCGCAATCGCGCCACCCGCTCCTCCAGCTGCTCTTCGTCGCGCCCGGCGACCGAGAGCAAGAGGGAGGAGCGCAGCAGCGGCGGACGATCGCCGCCACCAAGCACCGCCTCCAGCTCGCGGGCCAGGTGGGGGCGCTCGGCGCCCTCCACCGAGGGGCCGTGATCGCCCGCCGATTCCTCGCGGGCGATCTGGTCGGCGTCGACTTTGCGCTTCGCCACCTGGCGGCGGGCGTCGCGGTTGGCGAGGAAGGAGACCGAGAGCGTCGCGTCGACGGCGAAGCCAAGCTCAAGTGGAGTGAACATCAGCTCGGCGCTGGGACCGGGCACCAGCGCCTCCTCGGGCATCGCGCCCAGCACCAGCTGGGCCTGGTGGGCGCGGCCGCGCTCGGAGTCGATCACCAGCGAGCGGCGCTCGATCGTGACCCGGCTCTCGTGCAGGCGCAGGAGGTCATAGCCGTAGGGGACGAAGCGCTCCTCGCCGCCGGGGTCGAGGAAGTGAAGTGCCTGCGGCGCGAAGTTCTCGTCGGCATCGGGCTCGCCGAGGCCGCGGGTGTAGGCGCGGCGGATCAGGGCGGCGAGCCGCCGCGGTCCCACCCGCGAGCACTCCAGGTAGCCGAGCACCCGCTCGAAGATCGCCTCCTCGGCCGAGCGCAGCGCGACCAGCTGCTCTTGGCCGACCCCACGGGCCTCCTCGAAGCCGACGCGCTCGCCCAGCATCCGCCAAAGCGCCGCCGCTCCGTCGAGCAGCCCGCCCAGCGCCCCGCCGCCGGGCGCGCCAAGGCGGACGGCAAGGTAGATCTCGGGACGCAGGGCGCCGCGGCGCTCGAACTCGGAGCGGTGTTCGGCGAGGTGGCATTCGAAGCGCTCACGCTTGCCGTGGTGAGGGTCCAGAGTGGACAGAGCGTGGCGCTCGTAGGCCGCGGCGTCGAAGGCGCGGGCGATGCGCAAGACCTGGAAATCGGACTCCAGGGTGTAGGCGAGCGCCTCCAGGCGCTCGCCTACCTCGACCTTGCGCTGGTCGGAGAGCCCGGGATAGCTCTGGCCCTCGAGCTCATAGACCGCCCAGGCGTCGGTCGGGGTGCGGAGCACCAGGTTGGCCCAGAAGAAGTAGTGCGGCGGCCTCACTCTGCCTCCTGATGAACCCTCGGCTCAAAGACGACGGTGCGCCCGGCCGGCACCTCCAGCGTCTTACCTCGGTGCAGGGGAGGACCACCCGCCGGGCTGATGAGCCAGCGCCGAGCTGCCGCCAACCGCTCGCTCGGAGCCTCACCCGCTCCCTTTTGGACGCCCTCAAGGGCAACCCGTACGGGGTAGCGCAGCAGGAGCCTCGCCGGCCCCGCAAGGGCTCCGCGGGGGTAGGTGCTGGCGCCGAGGTCGGGCGCCAGCGCCAGCTGGTCCACCGGCGCGAACTCGCTGCCGGGCGGCGGGCAGCGCCGCCCGGCGGCGAGGACGCGGGGGCGCAGCCACCAGGCGCAAAGGCCCGCCAGCGCCCGGTGTGGCGAGCGCCCGTCGACCTCCCAGCGGGAGAGCGCCCAGGCGACCGCGATCGGCAACACGAGCAGACGCAGGGAAGGCGGCGCGGCGGCGATCGGGGCTCCCGCCAGCGGTAGGCGACCGAGCATCGCGGTCGCGGCCAGGGTCGCGAGCCAGTAGCCGATCAGGCGCAGCTCCAGGCCGCCGGGCAGCGGGATGCGCCAGTTCTGGATGCGGAAGATGCGCCAGCGCCGGCGGAAAACCAGCCGATAGGAGCGCACCACCTTGCGCGATGACGGTTCGGGCATCGTCGGCCTCAGAGGACGGTGCTGGCGATCTGCTTGGCGAGCGATTCGATCGAGGAGGGCGCCAGCAGGAAGATCAGCCCGATCAGAGTGACGACCACGATGCCGACGCTGGCGCCGATGTTGCGCGAGAGCAGGGCCCCGATCAAAAGGCAGCCGCCGAGCACGATCAGGACCGGCACCGCCCAGCCGGTCAAGAGGCTGCTGAGCCGGTTACCGGCGCCGGCGACGTTACCGCCGCCACCACCGGCAGCACTCAGTGACTTGCTCACCGCCGCTTCGCCACTTGACGGAGCGCCGAGCCCCGCGAAGCTCGGCGAGGCGGGGCCTGGCGCCATTGCCGAGGCACTCAGGATCAGGGCGCTGGTCGCCAGCCCTGTTGCGATCTTCAGTTTCATCTTTCTACCTCTCTCTCGGTTTGTCTGGGGGTCAGCTCTCGGTCGGGACGACCTCGATGAAGTCGATGTAGGGGCGCTCGCGGTAAGCGATCCCCAGTTCGTAGGTGAGCGTGTAGGCGTTGCCGCGCCGGTCGGTGGCGGTCACAGTCGCCAGCACCGCGCCCGAGCCGGGGGCACCGACCCAGAGCACCTGGTCGACGCTCTGCACGCTGAGGCGCAGCGTCGGCAAGGTGACCGCGGCGTTCGCGGTCAGGTCGGCCTTCAGGTTCGTCGCCGCGCCGGCGAGGTAGTTGCGCAGGACGCGGTCGATCACCTGCAGCACCGCGGGTTCGGTGACCGCGCTACGCGCGGGTGGCGTTACCCGCGGATTGACCGCGGGGGCGCCGACCAAGGAGGGGTAGCCGATCAGTTCCAACGGCCGCCCGGGGTCGTGGCGGACGCTCACCGCCAGATATAGCGGCAGGCGCTGGCTGGAGACCTGAGCCGCGACGGTGATCACTCGACCACCGGCCAGCGCCCGCTGATCGGAGGCGACCTCGGCCCAGAGCACCCGCTGGGCGCCGGCGGCGGGGGTGAAGCCGGCGCCTGTGGCGAGCTGGTCGGAGCTGAAGGGCGCCAGCGCCCGGATGCGCTCGGCGGGGCGCCGGGCGTTATAGCTGAGGTAGCCGCGCGCGAACTGCAGAGCGAAGTCCTCGCTGGGCGCGTCGGCACCGTGGCTTACCCGAACCGCAGGCGCAGTCTGGGTATCGGGGAAGAACGCCGTCCGCACCCCGAGCGCGAAGAAGCCAAAGAGGATCACCGTTGCCAGGTAGCGCGGGCCAAGTGCGGTGTAGCGCGCTCGGCGCAGGCTCTGCCAGCCGTGCTGCACACGCCCCGAGAGCTCACCGGCGTCGGCTGAGACCCTGCCCGCCATCAGCGCTCGAAGCCGAACTCCCCGCTGACCGAGCCGCCGCCACCCGAAGGTGGCGGCGGGCTCGGGTGCCGGGGGACCGGGGCCGGGCTCGCCACCGCAATCGGAGGCGGGGTCGAGGCTTCCACGGGCGAGCTGACTGGCGCCGGCTGTGGGCGGGGTTCGCGCTTGGGCTCGCCGTGGTGGAGGTGCCGCGATCGCCGCATCACGTCGCCGTGACGGGGGCTCGGCCTTGGCGTCGGAGCGAGGGGACGGGCTGGCGCCGGTTGGGCATTCGGCGCCGGGGCGCTTGCGGCTGAACTTGCGGCCAGCGGCGGGCGCGATGACGTCTGATCGCGTTGGGGGTACCCCGGCCCGGCGCCGGAGAGCTCCAGCGCACCGAGCGTCGCGGCGGCCGCGGCCCCGAGGCCGAGAGCCGCCAGTCGGCGAGTGACACTCGCTCCGGAGCAACCGAGCTGCTCAGGGGAGCGCGCCGGTGCCGGCGGCGAGGAGGATTCGCCACTCGGCACCTGCGCATCCATGAGCGCCGGGGGATCGGGCTCCCGCGTTGCGATTGGCTCGGCGGCGAGCGACTCGTCGCCGAGCACAAAAACGTCGTTTTGCTTTCGTCCCATCGTCCGTTTCCTTCGGCGGTGAGACGAGGGAGAAGCGGGATTCGATACCCCCTAGCGACGGCGCGAAGCAATCAATCCGGGCCGCGGGCGAAGCTAAAGGCCATTCCAGCGGATTGCCGATGCCGATCCCATGAACGCGCGGCTCCTGCGACCGGTTGCAGCCTGCCTTGCCCTTGCTGCGGTAAGCGGGGCCATGTGCGGATGCGGAATTGCGAGCCCTTCCATCAGCAGCAGATCGGCCAGCGCGAGGACTCCGATTACAAAGGCGGAGGCCACCGCGTTCGCTCGCGCGGTCAATCTGCGCGCCGGCGATATTCCCCTCGGTAGCGTGTTCAGTGCAGAAAGAGAAAGGACGGAACCGGATCCCACCCGAAGCCAAGAAACTTGCTTCGGTAGTGGGGGCAACTGGCGTCGTCTGAATCGTCACATCATCAACCGCGAATCGGCCACCCTCGGTTGGAACATTCCGGGTGAGTTCCAGCGGATCTACTCCGCCGTCGAAGTACTGCCGAGCGTCGCACTCACGGTCCGGCACAACGCTGTTATCCGGAGCCGCCGCTTTCTCACCTGCTCCTCGCGCTTCCTTCATTCAGAAGTCGACGAAATGCAAGCGGGACGAGCTGAATATGCCTCAAGAAAAATGTTTAGGCTCCCAGATCCATTGCCGGGAATCGAGGGAGGTTACGAGTACCGCATCGCTGCGACGATTATCGCCGGCCGCGCTGCTCCTGTCGAACTGGCGGCCTATGTGCCCCAACAGGTCAAACAGGTACGTCTCTTTATGGATCTATTCGGATTTATCTCGGGCCCGACCGAAATCAATTTGGCCGCCCTCGGCGGCCCGCGGCCGGTATCGAAAAAACTGGAGGAGCGACTCCTGGTGCTTCTATATAGCCGCGCGGAGGCGCACAAACACACCCTTTAGCGGCGAACAGGAGGACTCTGGAGAAAGCGGAACGCACCTCTGTTCAACCGTGAAAGCCGAAGGACTCGGTGCCGCCCTTGCCACCGCCACTTGAACTGGATGAGGCCGAGTGCGACGAAGAGGTCGGCGGAGTGGAAGGCGGAGGGGGAGCCGAACTCGAAGCGGATTCAGACGACGCGCTGCCTTCGAAGCCAAATTGCGTCTGCTCGCGCTGCGTCGGAGTTTCGCTCGGCGGTGGGGCGGTCTGGGGCTGGGGGCTTGATTGGGAGCCCTGACCGGAAGAAGGTTCGGGAGTGGACTTCGGTTCAGCTGTGGGGGCGGACGCCGGCGCTTCGACGGCCGGCGATGGGATCGAAGCCGAGGCGGGGGCCGCCTTTACCTTCGGCGGCGGCGAAAGATGCCCGGAGGAGGGTGGCGGGGCTGAGATCCCGATCCCCGGCCCGATGATCCCGGTGGCCAGGCAGGTTGCCGTGGTGGCGGCGCCGGCGGTGCAGATCGCGGCGATCTTCTGCCCCGTCCCCGCCAGGGCGCCGGCGGTGCCGGCATCGCCGGGCTGCAGGGCGCCGGTCGCCCTGAAGGCCGCGAAGCGGAGCTTCGTTGCCCCGGCCTGGGCGGCGTGGGAC
>DATLSM010000073.1:0-69640 GCA_035534175.1 Solirubrobacterales bacterium
TCCCCGATGACCCGGGCGATGGTGCCAAGGGCGCCATCGAGGTGCTCGCGCTCGTGGGTCGCCATCAGGCTGGTCCGCAGCAACGCGCCGCCCGGCGGGACCGCCGGATGGATCGCGACGTTGGTGTAGACGCCGGCGTCATACAGGGCCTTCCAGAGGAGCACCGCCTGCCAGTCGTCGCCGACCATCACCGGGACGACGGGGGTGGTGGCGACGGTGCCGTCGGGGAGGATGCCCGGCTCGATCACCCTGAGCCCCAGGTGGCGCAGGCCCTCGCGCAGGTATTCGGCGTTGGCCAGCAGCGCCTCGAATAGCCGCGGCCCGTCGGAGCGGATCACCCGCAGCGCGGCCAGCGCAGCACCGAGGGCGGCCGGTACCGCCGAGGCACTGAAGATGAAGGAGCGCGAGGCGATGCGTAGGTACTCGATCACCTCGGTGGGCCCGGCGACGAAGCCACCGCATGAGGCGAGGCTCTTGGAGAAGGTTCCCATCCGCAGGTCGACCTCGGCCTCCAACCCGAACAGCTCACATGCTCCCGCGCCCCGCGCCCCCAGCACCCCCGCCCCATGCGCCTCATCGACCATCAGCCGCGCGCCGTGGGCCTTGCAGAGCTCGACGATCCGTGGCAGGTCGCAGACGTCGCCCTCCATGGAGAAGACGCCGTCGACGACGACCAGCACACCGCCACCGTCCTCCCCGGCCCGCTCGAGCATCCGCTCCAGCTTGTCCATCCGGTTGTGGCGGAAGGGGCGCAGCTTGGCCCCCGAGAGGCGGCAGCCGTCGAGAATCGAGGCATGGTCGCCGGAGTCGCAGATCACGGTGTCGCCCGGCTCGAGGATCGTCCCGATGCAGCCGAGATTTGACTGGTAACCGGTGGTGTAGACAATCGCGTCCTCGGCTCCCATCCAGTCCGCCAGCTCTCGCTCCAGCTCGACGTGCAAGGGCGTCGTCCCGTTCAGCAGGCGCGACCCGGTGACGCCGGTCCCGTAGGTCTCCAGGGCGTCGCGCGCCGCCTGCTTGACCCGCTCATCCCCGGTCAGCCCCAGGTAGTTGTTGGAGCCGAGCATGATCCTCTCCCGCCCTTCCATCTCGACCAGGGGGCCGGCCTGGGAGGTGAGCAGCCGGAAGTAGGGGAGAAGGTCGTGGCGCCTGGCCGCATCGAGCTGCTCGAGCCGGTCGTGGTTGCGCGCCTTGTCGAAGACGTCGACGGGGACCTTGGCTGTCTGGCTCATCTCTCAGAGTGTAGGTTCCGCACCCATGGGAAGCGTGGCAATCCGGCCGGTGCGCACGCGACGGGAGCTGAAGCGCTTCGTCAAGGTTCCGTTCGCCCTGCACCGAGATCACCCCCAGTGGGTGGCGCCGCTGATCTTCGAGCGGATGGAGTTTCTGAACCGCGAGAAGAACCCCTACTTCGAGCACGCCGAGGCCGAGTATTTTCTCGCCGAGCGCGATGGGGAGCCCCTGGGACGGATCAGCGTCCAGGTCGACCGGCGCTGGGACGAGTTCCAGGGCGGCAGCGACGCGATGTTCGGCTTCTTCGAGACCACCGACGACTCCGAGGTCGCCTCTGCGCTGCTCGGGGCGGCGAGCGAGTGGGCGCGCTCCCGCGGCCGCTCCCGCATCCTCGGTCCGATGGACTTCACCACCAACGACGAGATCGGGATCCTGATCGAGGGCTTCGAGCACCGGCCGATGATCCTCGAGCCCTGGCATCCGCCCCACTACCGGGTGCTGGTCGAGGCCCAGGGCTTCGAGAAGACGATGGACGTGCAGATGTGGGAACTGCAGTTCGGCGACCTGAAGGAGGGCGAGCGGTTTGACCCGGCGATCCACGCCGCCGCCGAAAAGGCCCTGAAGGACGAAGGGATCACGATCCGCAACATGCGCAAGCGCGAAATGGCGGCCGAGGTCCGACGCTTCATGGACGTCTACAACGAGGCCTGGGGTGACAACTGGGGCTTCGTTCCGATCACCGATGCGGAGGTCGAGTTCCAGGCCAAGAACCTGAAGCAGGTGCTCGACGAGGACTGGGCCTACATGGCGGAAAAGGACGGCGAGCCGGTGGGCGCCGCCCTCACCCTGCCCGACATCAACCAGGTGATGGCAAAGATGAAGGGCCGACTGTTGCCGTTCGGCTGGGCCAGGTTCCTGCTCGGCAAACGCAAGATCGATCAGCTGCGGGTGTTCGCCCTGGGGGTCACGCACGAGTACCGGCACTCCGGCGTCGCCGCCGGTCTCTATCTCAAGCATCTGGAGACGGCGGCCCGGCCGGGAAAGATCGAAGGCGGCGATATGGGCTGGATCCTGGAGAGCAACGGCCCGATGAACCGGGCGATGGAAGGCATGGGCGGCAAGGTGGTCAAGCGCTACCGGGTCTACGAGAAGACGCTGGGCGACCAGACCCCCCAGGTTGGCGGTTGAACTCCGCAAGTTGCGAGATTCTCTCGCCCGGCGCTCGAGCGGGCAACGCTAGAGTCCGAGGATGAGCGAGATGGACCTGGAGGCCGAGGTGCTCGCGGAGGAAAACGTCGAAGGCGCCGCCGCGCAGCCCGTGCGGGCAATTCAGCCCTATGAGAGTCCGGCGCCTCCGGTGCTGCGGGATGAGATTCGCACCGCGGCGGTGGCCGCTGTCGGGGGGGTTCTCGCCGGCGCCGCCACCGTGGCGGCGGTTCGGGCTGTTGGGGCGAGCGCCCCGCGTCGGTCGAGGCGACTCTCGCGCCGCCGCGACCGCCCCTCCCAGGTGGTCGCCAGCCGCTCCTTCCTCGTCGACGTCCACCTGCTGGGTCGGTGATGGGCGGCTCGGCTTCGCTGGAAGTCGAGGTTCGTCCACCTTCTCCCTTTCGCCTCCCGTCCTCAGGCGGCGAGGACCGGGTGATGCTGGTCCGCGACGGAGTCGCCTCCCGCCTGCTCCACGTCGAAGAGAGTCCCGTCCTGGTTCGTGCCTGGCAATCGGCGCCCGAGCGCGTCGCGATTCGCGCCGAGCCGGTGGACCCCGCCGTGATCGCCGCCCCACGGGTGCTGCCGTCGCCCGCCGTCGCCCCGGCCGGCTGCACCCAGCTGGAGGTCGGGATCGAGCGGATGCGCTTCGCCCTGGGGGTCGACGACGACCTGGGCGAGTTTCACCGCCGCTTCCGCCGCGATCCGCTGCTCGGGCCGCTGCTCCGCCGCAACCCCCACTTCCGGACTCGCCGCCGCCCATTGCCCTGGGAGGCACTCGCTTGGGCTGTCGTCAAGCAGCTGATCGAGTCAGAGCGTGCGGCCCGGATCCAGCGCCGCATCGTCGGGCGTTGGGGGGCCAGGCTCGGGCGCGAGCGCGAGGGCCTGCGCGACGTCCCCGGCGCCGCGGCGATCGCCGGGCGGGCACCGGCCGAGCTGGAGTCGATGGGGCTGGCGCTGCGGCGGGCGATCGCCCTGCGTGCCGTCGCCCGCGAGGTGGCCGCCGGGCGCTGTGACCTCACCGTCGGGGCCGGCGATAAGCGCCTGCTCGCGGTACCCGAGATCGGCCCCTGGACGCTCCAGTGCCTCGGCCTCTTCGGCCGTGGGGACCCCGACTCCCTGCCCGCCGGCGACCTCGGCTACCTGAAGCTGGTCGGTCGGCTCGCCTGCCTGCGGCGCCGCGCCACGGTGGAGGAGGTGGAGGAGTTCTACGCTCCGTATGCGCCCTTCCGAGGGCTGGCCGGTGCGCTGACGCTGGCGGGCCTTCACCGGCTCGTGGCGCAGGGTCCGCCACTGCGCTTTTCCGCCTGACCTGCACTTGACCCGCATGGCCTGGCGTCTGCAGCGAGGGGCCGTCAAGGAAGCCGTCGATCTGTCGATATCGCACCTATGGAGCGGGTAGTCGGAGACCGGAGCTGGCCCGAGGAGCAGGTGGAGGAGTTCATCGATCAGATCGCCTCCGGCGGGGCCGACTACCGCCACCTCGTCGAGCGGCTGCCGGCGATCGTCTACACCTCCGAGTTGGGCGAGCACGGTCGCTGGCGCTACGTCAGCCCCCAGGTTGAGGAGATCCTCGGCTACAGCCCCGAGGACTGGAAGTCCGACCCGGAGCTGTGGGCCAAGCTCCTGCACCCCGACGACAGGGAGCGGGCTCTCGCTGAGGAGACGAAGGAGACGCTGGGCGAACGCAACCCTCCGCCGGTCGACTACCGGATGATCACTCGCAGCGGCGAGGTGGTCTGGATCCTGGACGAGGCGGTGCTGGAGTCCGACGAGGACGGGGTGCCGGTCTGGCACGGCGTGCTCTACGAGATCACCGAGCGCAAGCTCGCCGAGCAGGAGCTCCAGCGCGCCGCCGCCCAGCAGGCCGTGGTCGCGCAGCTGGGCCAGCGGGCTCTGAAGGACGGCGACCCCGATTCGCTGATGCGGGCGACGGTCTCCCTGATCGAGGGGGTCGAGGGAGTTGACGGGGCCTGCATCTGGGGAGTCGGGCGCGATGGGCGCCGCCTCCTTCTCCGCGCTGGCCTCGAGGGTCAGGTGACCGGCGCCAGCCGCCGCGTCTCCGCCGCCCGCGACTCCCACGCCGGGGCGGCGCTGGAGTCCGGGCTGCACGTGATCGTCGGCGAGTGGTCCAGCGAGCAGCGATTCACGATGCCGCCGGTGTTGCGGGTGCTGGGGTTCGCCAGCAGCCTCGCCGTGATGATCGACGGCAAGAAGCACCCCTTCGGCGTCCTCGATGTCCACTCCAGCGACCCGGGTCGCTTCGGCCCCCAGGACGTGCACTTCCTCCAGGCGGCGGCGAACGTGCTGGCCGAGGCGATCGAGCGCCACATCGCCGACCAGGCTCTGCGCCACAGGGTTCTGCACGATCCTCTGACCGGGCTCCCCAACCGGCTCAGCTTCATCGAGGCTCTGAGCGAGGCGCTGACCCGCGCGAGCGCCTCGGCCTCGCCGGTGGGGGTCCTCTTCCTCGACCTCGACCACTTCAAGTTGATCAACGACAGCATGGGCCACCACGCTGGCGACGCCCTGCTCCGCGCGGTCGCCCCGCGCCTGCGCTCGCACCTGCGCCCCGGGGACCTGGTCGCCCGCTTCGGCGGCGACGAGTTCGGCATCCTGATCGACCGCCTCGTCGACGAGGAGGAGGCGGTGGCGATCGCCGACCGGGTGGCCACCGCCTTCGCCAAGCCCTACTCGATGGAGGGGATCGAGCACTTCATATCGGCCAGCATCGGGATCGCCGTGGCCCATCCCTCCGACCGCGAGCCGGCCAACGCGGGCCTGCTGATCCGCGATGCCGACGCCGCCATGTATCGGGCCAAGGAGAGGGGCCGGGCGCGCTGCGAGGTGTTCGACGCCGAGATGCGGGCGGGGGCCCTGCGCCGGCTGGAGGTCGAGCGCGACCTGCGCCACGCGCTGGAGCGCGACGAGATGGTTCTGCACTACCAGCCGGTCGTCTCGCTGCGCAGCGGCGAGGTCTGTGGGCTGGAGGCTCTGCTGCGCTGGCGCCACCCCGAGCGCGGCCTGCTCGACCCCGCCGAGTTCGTCTCCGTCGCCGAGGAAAGCGGCCTGATCGAGCCGCTCGGCCGCTGTGTGCAGGAGCAGGCCTGCCGCCAGATCCTCGCCTGGCACGAGCAGCGCCCCGATGCCCGCCCCTTCGACGTCTCCGTCAACCTCTCCGCCCGGCAGGTGGCTCACCGTGACCTGCCCGCGGTCGTCGCTGAGACCCTTGTCCGCACCGGCCTGGACCCCCGCCACCTTCGCCTGGAGATCACCGAGAGCGTCCTGGTAGAGGAGTCGGCGACCGCGCAGGCCACCCTGGAGGCCCTGACTGAGATCGGAGTGCGGCTGGTGCTCGATGACTTCGGCACCGGCTACTCCTCTCTCGCCTACCTCAACCGCTTTCCCTTCGACGCGCTGAAGATCGACCGCTCCTTCGTCGAGGCCCTGGGGATCGAACAGGAGCGCACGGCGATCGTCGAGGCGATCATCGGCATGGCCCGAGCGCTGTCCCTCGACGTGATCGCCGAGGGGGTGGAGAACGAGGCGCAGCTCTCCGAGCTCCGCCGCCTGGGCTGCGACTACGCCCAGGCCCATCTCTTCTCTGCCGCCGTGGCGCCGGAGGAGGTTCCCGCCCTCCTTGGCGACGGGTCCTCCTCCCCCTATTCGGGAATCTTTTCAGCCGGAAGGTAGGCGTTGCTCAGCACTTCAGATGGTGGTGGCAGCGTCTTGATCAGTTCGTTATCGCGCATCCAGGCGATGAAGTTGCGCCACTGGGTGGGGTCCATGTAGCCGTAGGGGTGGCCGTGGGGGTTTGGCGCGAGCAGCGGCAATGTCGCCTTCATCTCCTCGGCGGTCAGCTTCGGTTCGAGGCTGTGGTTCGCTTCCAGCACCGCCTCGGTGGCCGACTTTGGGTTCTTGACCGCCGCCGCGGTGCCCCGGTCGAGGGCCGCGATGAACAGCCGGATCGATTCCGGGTCCGCTTCGAGGTGCTTGCGTTGGGCGACCAGCACCAGCTCGTCGTAGGTGGGCACCCCGAGCCTGTTGACCGGGATCACAAGCGGGTGTTTGCCGCGTTCGCGCAGGTCGATGGCCTCCACGTTGAGGTAGCCGCCGAGCATCGCCTGGGCGCTGCCGCCGACCAGTGCCGGCAACAGCCCGAAGCCGGCATTGACCGCCCTGACGTTGGCCGGGGTGAGGTTGGCGCGGGCCAGGATCGTCTTCAGAAAGGCGTTCTGGTAGGGGATGCCGGCGGTGGCGATCGTCTTGCCGCGCAGTTCGCCGACCCTCCTGATCCCCGATTTCTTCAGCCAGATCAAGGAGGTCAGCGGCTGGTTGACCAGCGCCCCGACGGCGACCACGCCGAGGCCCTGCTGGCGGGCGAGCATCACCTCGGGCTCATAGGAGATCGCCAGGTCGCTCTGGCCGGCGGCGACCTCCTTGATCGGCTCCGATGGGTCCGAGGGGGCGGCGATGCTGACGTCCAGCCCCGCTTCCTTGAAGTAGCCGAGCTTCTGCGCCATGTAGATCCCGGCGTGGTCGGGGTTGGGGTAGAAGTCGAGCGTCAGGCTGAAGGGCTGGGCTTGGCCGCTGACGCTGGAGCTCTTCTCGCCGCAGGCGGCGAGGGCGAGGGCGAGGAGGGCGAGGCAGAGCGCCACTGCCGGGATTCGGCGGAGCTTCACCCCTGCTTTCTATCGCCAAGTGACGACACGGCGCTCTGCGAGGGCGCATAGCCCGAAGAGGCCGATCGCCATCGCGGAGAGGACGACAACCGCGGCGAATTGTCTCGCCACCTCGAATTGGTAGCCATCCTGGTTGATCAGGTAGCCAAGTCCGGATTCCGGGTTTGCCAGCTCGGCAAAGACGGCACCGATGACGGCCACGGCTACCGCGATCTTTGCCCCGCTGAAGGCGTAGGGCAATGCGGTCGGGGCCTCCAGCCGGCGGAAGGTCTGCCAGCGGGAGGCGTCGAGGGTCCGCATCATCTTGATCGCATCGGGATCGACGGCCCGCAGTCCGTCGAGCGTGTTGACGGTGATCGGGAAGAAGCAGATCAGGGCCACGATCGCCAGCTTCGGCCCGATCCCGTAGCCGAACCAGACGATCAGGATTGGGGCTATGACCACGATCGGGATCGTCTGCGAGGCGACGATCAGGGGGTAGAGGGCGCGGCGCATCGTCTCGAAGAGGTGCAGGACGACGGCAAATGCGAGTCCGGCGGCCAGGGCGCAGCCAAAGCCGACGACGACCTCCCGCAACGTCACCCAGGCGTTTTCGGCCAGCAGCGCCCGGCCGTCCCAGAGCGAGGTCGCGATTTCAGCCGGGGAGGGGACGAGGAAGGATTCGATATGCAGCGCGCCGGCCAGCGCGCCGTTGCTGGCGACCACCTGCCAGGCGCCGATCAGGGCCGCCAGGACGACGGCGGGGAGCAGCCAGCGCTTCATCGGGAGCCCTGCCGAAGCGCGCGCATCGCCTCCTCGCGCACCGCGACGAATCCCGGCTCGGTGACCGCCTCGTCGCGTTCGGCCGCGCGCGGCGCCGGCGCTCGCAGCTCGGCGACTACCCTGGCCGGCCTCGCCGAGAGCACCGCCACCCGGTCGGAGAGGTAGAGCGCCTCCTCCACGTCGTGGGTGACGAGGACGACGGTGCGCGGGGCGGCCCCCAGCGCTCCGGCCAGCCATCCCTGCATCTCAGCCCGGGTGATCGCGTCGAGGGAGGCGAAGGGCTCATCCAGCGCCAGCACCGGCTTGCCGGCGACCAGGGTGCGCAGGAAGGCGACCCGTTGGCGCATGCCGCCGGACAGCTCTGCGGGCCGCGAGTGCTCGAAGCCGGCGAGGCCGAAGCGACCGAACAGCGCCCCCGCCTCCCGTCGCGCCCGGGCTTTCCCGACGCCGCGGTTGCGGAGTGCCAGGGCGGCGTTGTCGATCGCCGAGAACCAGGGCATCAGCAGGTCGCGCTGGGGCATGTAGGCGCAGCGCTCGAGTCGGCCCTCAGCATCTGGCGCGCCGCCGACCGCCAGCTCTCCCGCCGAGGGCTCTCGCAGGCCGCAGATCAGCTCCAGCAGCGTCGACTTGCCGCAGCCCGACGGCCCGACCAGGCCGATCACCTCATGGGGCGCGGCCTCGAGGTCGAGGCGTTCGATCGTCAGCAGCTCGCCGTAGGAGTGGCGCAGGCCGCGGATCGAGACCCCGGCTGGCGCCAGCGCGGCGGTGGCCGCAGGAGTGCCGCTGCGCTGGGCGAAATCCGTGACCTCGGCGGGCATCCCCCTATCCTCGCGCACTGCGGGCCGCGGTTCGCATCGAGGCGATCGGCCGAGCGCTCGGCGCTGGGACTGATTTACTGCCCGCATGCGTGTCTCCGCCAAAGCCGATTACGCCGTCCGGGCGGCGGCGGAGCTGGCCGCCGCCGGGGAGGGGCCGATCAAGGGCGAGCGACTGGCCGAGGCCCAGGACATTCCGCTCCAATTCCTGGAGCACATCCTGCTGGAGATGAAGCACGCGGGAATCGTCCGCGCCCGGCGCGGCGCCAAGGGCGGCTACTGGCTCGCTCGTCCCGCCGCCGAGGTGACCATCGCCGACGTGGTGCGCGCGGTTGAGGGTCCGATCGCCGACGTCCAATCCGCCCCGCCGGAGGCGCTCGAATACCGCGGCAACGCCGAGCACCTGCAGGAAGTCTGGATCGCCGTGCGGGCCAGCCTGCGTGCCGTGCTCGAGCAGGTCACCCTCGCCGACCTCGTCTCCGGCGAGCTGCCGCCGGTGGTGGGGGAGCTGGCCGGCGCTCCCGACGCCTGGGTCGCCCGCTGACCCGCGGGCCGATCGGGGCTGGCGTCAGACCCATTTGGCCCTCTCGGTCGGTCAGTCTTGGGCCGGGACGCCGCCGGCGACGACGTTGACGAAGTTCTCCAGATGGCGGGTGGTCCAACACTCGAAGGCGCCGTCGCAATAGCGCTCGTAGGCGGCCATCACCGAGTCGCCGTAGTTCCAGTAGAGGCGCGGCTCGGGATTCAGCCAGAAGAGGCGGCCCGCCCGCTCGGCGACCTGGGCGAACACCTCGGCGTGGGGCTCGCGTCCGTTGGTGCGGGCGTCGCCGAGCACGATCACCGTCGAGCGGGGGTCGAGCTCGTCCGAGATCTGGGTGAGGAACTCGAGCCAGACGCGGCCATAGTCGGTGTAGCCGGAGACGTCGGCGACGCCGCCCTCGCTGGAGATCCGCTGGGCGATCGCCCGGAAGTCGCGCTCGTGCTCGAAGACCTCGGTCACCTCTGATATCCGCTCGATGAAGACGAAGCTGCGCAGCTTGCGGAACGAGTCGTGCAGCGCATGCAGGACGGAGAGGAAGAACACGCTGGCCGAGGTGACCGAGGTGGAGACGTCGCAGAGGACGTAGATCTCGGGCCGGCGCGGGCGCTTGGGCCGGTAGCGCAGGCGCAGCGGCACCCCACCGGTCTCCAGCGAGGCCCGCATCGTGCGTCGCACATCGACCGCCTGCCCTTTGCGGCGCCCGCGCTGCTCGTGCCCCAGCGTCGCCAGCCGCCGCTTCATCTGAAAGACGGCGCGGTGCACGGCTGCCAGGTCCTGGGTTGGGCTGGTCGGCAGGGCGCGGTCGAGCTCGGCCAGGGGGCGGGCGGGGGGCAGGGTCGAGGTGCGCTCGATCAGCTCGCGTTCCAGCTCGCGCCGCAGGTGGCGCTCGAAGCGGTTGAGCTGGTCGCGGTCGATCGGCGCCAGCTCGGCGGCTCCGTCGGCCGCCGGTTGCTCTGCCCCGGCCGAGAGGCCGAGGGTGCGACGGATCCGCTGCACGTCGACCCCGACCACGCCCGATCCCTCGGCGCGGCGACCGAAGGCGGCGATCGCCAGCCGCGCCAGGTCGCGCATCTGGCCGTCGTTTCCGTCGATGATCGCCTGCCGGATCTGCTCGCGCAGCTCGTCGATGTCGAGCCGCTCGCCGCCCTCTTCGCGCTCCCCGCTCTCGCCGATCCCCCGCCCCACGGCCTCGGCCTCGGCGGCGCGAAAGAAGAAGCGGTCAAAGAGCAGCTCGAAGACGCGCCGGTCCTCCTGCGACTTGGCTACCGTCGACGCCAGCGCCTCGCGGAAGTCCTCCTGCGCGCTCCAGGGCACCTGGTCCAGCGCGGCGAAGGCGTCGAGGATCTCCGAGGTCCCGACCGCGACCCCCTCGCTGCGAAGTTCCTCGCAGAAGCCCAGCAGCTTGGCCGCCACTCCGGGCGGGCCCGGGTCGGCCCTCGGCCCATATGGCAAGCCTGCGCTCATTGCTGCCTTTACCCCGTCGACTGGGCGGGCGCCTCGGCCAGTTTCACGCCCACCCGCTCGGCGACGAGGTCGATGTCGGTGCGATGCTTGACGATGATCGACATCGATTGCTCAAAGACGGAGCGGTCGATGTCCTCAGCCCCGATCAGCAGCAGGGTGCGCGCCCAGTCGATCGACTCGGAGATCGAGGGAGGCTTCTTCAGATCGAGGCTGCGGACCATACGCACCACCTCGACCAGGCGCCGCGCCAGCGCCTCCGGCAGCTCGGGCGCGTGAAGGCGGACGATCGCCATCTCCCGCTCCAGCTCGGGGTAGTCGAGCCAGAGGTAAAGGCAGCGGCGCTTCAGCGCCTCGGTCAGCTCACGTGAGTTGTTGGAGGTGAGGACGACTATCGGCATCGTCGTCGCCGAGACCTGGCCCAGCTCGGGGATCGTGATCTGGAAGTCGGAGAGCAGCTCGAGCAGCATCGCCTCGAACTCCTGGTCGGTCTTGTCGATCTCATCGATCAGCAGCACCACCGGCTCGGGGCTGGCAATCGCCTGCATCAACGGCCGCTCCAGCAGGAATTCCGGGCTGAAGATGTCAGTTAGAACACCGCCTCCCGCGCTCCCATCAGGAACCCGGGATTCAGACCCCGATCGGTCCTCATTGCCGCCCTCGGGGGCGGCCTGGTCTTTGGCGGCCTGGATCCAGAGGAGTTGTTTGCGGTAGTTCCACTCATAGAGGGCCTTCGCCTCGTCCAGGCCCTCGTAGCACTGAAGACGGATCAGCTCGCGGTCGGTGGCGCGGGAGAGCGCCTTGGCCAGCTCGGTCTTGCCGACCCCCGCCGGGCCCTCGACCAAGACCGGCTTACCGAGCCGCTGGGCGAGGAAGGAGACCAGCGCCGCCGGCTCATCGGCGAGGTAGCCGGCCCTCTCCAGCGCGGACTTGACCTCGGCGACGGTGCCGTCGATCGAATCAGGCATCGCCCGCCGCCGGCCGAGGGGGCGCCAGATCTGGATGTCGCGCTTGCGCCGCGCTCATGCTGGCGATCATAATCCGCCGGGTCCCTGGCCCCGTCGCGCCGCAGGCTCTACGATCAATGCGGCAGCAGCCCAAATTCAGCCAGCCAGGAGGATCCACCGCCTTGAGCCGAATCCGCGTCTCCATAGTCTTCGCCGCGTTGCTCGCGCTGGCGACCGTGCTTGCCGCCTGCGGCAGCAGCAGCGGCAGCAGCAGCGAAAACCCGCAGAAGGTCGTCAACGAAGCGACGCTGAAGGGCGTCAAGAGCGGCAATCTGGACCTCACGCTGGGGGTCAAGGTGGAAGGCAAGGAAGGGGGCAACGTCAACGTCAGCCTCTCGGGACCGTTCCAAAGTCAGGGCAAGGGACAGCCTCCCGAGCTCGACCTGAGTGCAAAGGTCAACGGTTCGGTCAAAGGCAAGCCGGTCAACTTCGAAGGCGGCCTGACGCTGCTTGCCGAAAAGGCCTATGTCGACTACAAGGGAACCGAGTACGAAGTCGAACCGACAACCTTCAACTACGTCAAGACGACGATCGAACAGGACCAGCAGAAAAACGGCGCCCAGAGCAAATCGGCTGGCTCCACGGCTTGCCAGGAAGCGGCCTCCGACCTGAAGGTCGGTAGCTTCATCGAACAGCTCAAGAACGAAGGCAGCACCGAAGTCGCCGGCACCGGCACGACGCACGTCAGCGGCGCCCTGGACATCGCTGGAGCGATTGGCGCGCTGCTCAAACTGAGCGAAAACCCGGCCTGTCACTCGGTCCTCGGCGCCTCCGGGCAGGTGCCATCGGCCGCCGCCCTGGAAAAGGCCAAAGGTCAGGTGGAAAGCGCGGTGAAGGCGGCGCACGTCGACCTCTACGTCGGCAGCGACCACATCCTGCGCAAAATCACCGGCGAACTGGAGATCGAACCGCCGAATCGCTCCAGCGGCCCGAAGAAGGTCGCTCTGACCTTCGACCTGTCGCTCAGCGGGGTGAACGAATCGCAGACGATCAGCGCCCCCTCCGGCGCAAAGTCGCTGAACGAACTCTTCCAGAAGCTCGGCGTCAACCCGATTGAACTGCTCGGCGCGGTGAGCGGCAAGGGAGGCCTGAGTGGGCTGACCAAGGGTCTTGGCGGCGGCTCCTCCAGCGGTCTGGGCAGCATCTTGAACGGGCTGAGCGCCAGTGGCGGCGGGTCATCGAGCTCCGGCGCCAGCCCGCCCTCGGGTGGCGTTTCGGCCGCTGGCGGCTCTCAACAGGCCTACATGAAGTGCCTGCAGGGGGCCTCCACCCCGGCCGATCTCCAGAAGTGCGCCGCGCTGCTGAAAAAGTAGCGCGGCGCGGCGCCAGCCGTTGAGCGTTCTGGGGCTGGCGCTCAGCTTCGCCGTAATCCTCGCCGGAGCGCTGCTCTTCACCAACGCGGTGGAGTGGATCGGGCACCGGCTGAAGCTGGGCGAGGGCGCGGTGGGCAGCGTGCTGGCAGCGATTGGCACGGCGATGCCCGAGACGCTGATCGCGATCGTCGCCCTGCTCGGCGCCTCCAGCGGGTCCCACCAGGTGGCGATCGGAGCGATAGTTGGCGCCCCGTTTCTGCTCGGGACCCTGGCGATGGGTCTGGTCGGCCTCTTCCTCCACCTCTTCCGGGGCCGGCGTGCGCAGGGCTTGGCGCTGAGCGCCCACGGGCCGACCCTGGAGCGCGACTTGCTCTTCTTCCTCGCCTTCTTCGCCGGGGCCCTGGCGCTCTCCTGGGGACCGCCGGCGCTGCTGCGGATCCCGGTCGGGATCGCCTTCATCCTCTGCTACCCGCTCTACATCCGCCGCACGCTGCGCGGCGCCGGCGCGCTCCAGGCCGGTGAGACGCTCAACCCGTTGGTCTTCGAGCGCCGTGCGGCGCGCCGCCGAAGCCCCCCCATCGCACTCTGCGCGATACAGCTCCTGGTGGGCCTCGGAGCGATGGTCGGCGGCGCCCACCTCTTCGTCGTCGAGCTGCTGAAGATCGCCGCGGATCTCGGGATCCAGGCCGTGGTCCTCGCCCTGATCCTCGCCCCGCTGGCGACCGAGCTGCCGGAGAAGGTCAACAGCTTCTTCTGGATCCGGGAAGGAAAGGACTCCCTGGCGCTGGGCAACATCACCGGGGCGATGGTTTTCCAGTCGACGATCCCGGTCGGAATCGGTCTGATCTTCACCGGCTGGGCGCTGAGCGCGAACGCCACCCTCTCGGTGGCCCTCGGCCTGGCGGGCGGCTTCCTTGCCTATCAGTGCCTGCACCGGCGCGGGCGCTTCACCACCCCCGCCATCGTCGCCTGGTTCGTCCTCTATGCGACCTTCATCTTCGTCGTCGTCCTCAGTGCCTGAGGGGCGCGCAGGCGCTCAGGCACTCGATAGCTCGGCCAACGCGGCGAGCACGACGTCGTCGTGCGTCTTGGGCGAGACCTTGGGGAAGATCTTGGCGATCCTGCCCTCCGGGTCGATCAGGAAGGTCGCCCGCTGCACCCCCATGTACTTCTTTCCATACATCGACCGCTCGCCCCAGACGCCGTATGCCTCGGCGACCGCGTGGTCGGCGTCGGCCAGCAGGGTGAAGTCGAGGTCGAATTTATCGGCGAACTTCCCGACATCCTCGACCGTGTCGGGGGAGATGCCGATGACCCGAGCCCCGGCCTCCCGGTACTCGGGGCCTCGATCGCGAACCCCGCAGGCCTGGATCGTGCAACCCGGTGTATCGGCACGGGGGTAGAAGTAGAGGACCACGGTGTCCCCCCGCAGGCTCGACAGCGCCAGCTGGTTGCCGCCCTGGTCGGGGAGCCTGAAGTCCGGCGCCTGATCGCCCTCGGCCGGCATCAGTCCTCCCGCCCGGGGTCCTGACCGCTCTCGTCCTCGTCGATCTCCTCGTCGCCCTGCTCCAGGGCGGTCTCAGAGACCGAGCCCGACGAGCCCGGGTGGTAGTGCGTCTGGAAGGACTGCATCAGGCGGTCGCGGTGGTCCTCGTCGACCGGCACCTCCTCGGAGATCCTCACCCACTCGGCTCCCTCGTAGGCCTCCATGTTGAAGACCTCCTGGTCGAGCGAGGTCGAGTCATCGACGACGACCAGGACCTCGGTCTGAGGGTTGAAGTAGGTCCCGGGCTGCAGCAGCAGCTCCTCGACCTCAATGAGGCCCTCTTTCGCTTGCTCCGCCATCGACTCGATCCTATCGCCCGCGCAGGGCTGGGGGAGCGTGGCAAAGGCGCGCCCGAGGCCCTCCCATCCGCTAGTCTTTGGAGGCTGGTTGACTGACCAGTCAATCGGCATCTTCCGCCCAAGAAAAGGAGCTCGAGCAGTGGTTGACTTCACCCTCACCGACGAGCAGAAGGACCTGCGCGAGCTGGCCCACACCTTCGCCGAGAAAGAGATCCGCAAGGTCGCCTGGGAGTACGACAAGGACGGCACCTGGCCCCAGGACATCATCGAGAAGGCCTGGGAGGTGGGGCTGATGAACACCCACATCCCCGAGGCCTACGGCGGTCCCGGCCTTGACTATCTCTCCGGCTGTCTGATCGAGGAGGAGATGGGCTGGGGATGCTCGGGCGTCGGCACCTCGCTGATGGCCAACGGCCTGGCCTCCGCCCCGATCACCCTCGGCGGCTCCGAGGAGACGAAGAAGAAGTACCTGGGGATGCTCTGCGAGGAGCCGAAGCTGGCCTCCTTCTGCCTGACCGAGCCGGACGCCGGCTCCGACGTCTCGGGGATGAAAACTCGCGCCGTGAAGAAGGGCGACAAGTACGTGATCACCGGCTCCAAGTGCTTCATCACCAACGGCACCTACGCCGATTACTTCACCGTCTACGCCAAGACCGATCCCGAGGCGGGCCACCGCGGGATCAGCGCCTTCGTCGTCGACGCCGACCTCCCCGGGGTCAGCGTCGACAAGAAGGAGGACAAGATGGGTCAGCGGGCATCGAACACCGCGACCATCTCCTTCGACCAGGTCGAGATCCCGGCCGAGAACCTGATCGGTGAGGAAAACAGGGGATTCAAACTGGCGATGATGACCCTCGATCGCACCCGTCCGGGCGTCTCGGCGATGGCTGTCGGCATCGGTCGCGCCGCCTTCGAGTTTGCCGCTGCGTACTCCAAGGAACGGGTCCAGTTCGGCGTGCCGATCGCGATGCACCAGGCGATCCAGTTCATGATCGCCGACATGGCGACCAAGGTCGAGGCGGGCCGCCTCCTGGTCTGGAATTCGGCGGTCCTGCTCGATGAGGGCAAGCGCAATACCCGCGTCTCCTCGATGGCCAAGCGCTTCGCCGCCGACTCGGCGATGGAGATCACCGTCGACGCCGTCCAGGTCTACGGTGGCTACGGCTTCATCAAGGAGTACCCGGTGGAGAAACTGATGCGCGACGCAAAGATCATGCAGCTCTACGAGGGGACCAGCCAGATCCAGCGCCTGGTCATCGCCAAAGAGGTGCTGCTGCCGCGCAATATCGACGAGAGCACCCCCGAGGCTCAGGCGGCCGCCAATCAGGCGAGCGAGTCCGAGGCCAGCCAGGCCGAGCAGGCAGCCGCTACTGTCTGAGCGATGAACCTCTCCGAGCGCGTCGCCGCCGGAAAGGCGGCGCGCTCGGAGGCTCCCCGTTCAGCCCACGCTGCCTGGGAGCCGCCGCCCGATCGCGCCGACCCGATCGGGATCCTCGAAGCCCAGGCCCGCTCGCGCGTGCCCGAGCTGGTCCCGATCCGCTACGGACGGATGGCCGTCTCGCCCTTCAGCTTCTTTCGTGGCGCCGCCGCGGTGATGGCGGCGGACCTTGCCACGACCCCGATCTCGGGTCTGCGGGTGCAGGCCTGCGGCGACGCCCACCTGACCAACTTCGGCACATTCGCCGCGCCCGACCGTCGCCTCGTCTTCGACCTCAACGACTTCGACGAGAGCCTTCCCGGCCCCTGGGAGTGGGACGTCAAGCGCCTGGCTGCCAGCTTCGCCATCGCCGGGCGCGAAAACGGCTTCAAGGCCAAGCAGCGGCGTGAGGTGGTGCTCAGGGCGGTCGGCAACTATCGCGAGGCGATGCGCGGCTTTGCCTCGCTCAGCGACCTCGACGTCTGGTACGCGCGCCTGGACGTCGAGGCGTTGCTGGGGAACCTCCCGCCCGAGGCCAAGCTGGCCGCGGGCCACAAGGCGCTGCGGCGGGCCGAGCGCGGCCTGGCCAAGGCTCGCTCCAAGGACAACATGCGCGCCTTCGACAAACTCACCCACACAGTCGACGGGGAACTGAGGATTGTCAGCGACCCGCCCCTGATCGTCCCGATCGAGGAGTTGCTGCCACCGGGGGAGAGCCGCGATCTGCAGCAGACGATGACCGACCTGCTCGCCTCCTATCGCTCCACCATGCAGGGCGATCGCCAGCATCTGCTCGGTCGCTACCAGTTCCGCCACCTGGCGCGCAAGGTGGTCGGGGTGGGCAGCGTCGGTACGCGGGCCTGGGTGGCACTGTTCACCGGAGCCGATGACAATGACCCGCTTTTCCTCCAGGCGAAGGAGGCTGAGGCCTCGGTGTTGGAGCCCTACGTGGGGGGCAGCCGCTTTAAGAACCACGGCAGGCGGGTGGTGGAAGGCCAGCGGCTGACGCAGGCCGCCAGCGACGTCTTCCTCGGCTGGTGTCCGGCGATTGGCTTTGACGGGCACGATCGCGACTTCTACGTGCGCCAGCTCTGGGATTGGAAGGGCTCGGCCAACGTCGAATCGATGAACCCGGTGGCGATGGGCATCTACGCGCAGATGTGCGGTTGGACGCTGGCCCGGGCCCACGCCCGCTCCGGCGACCGGATCGCCGTCTCCGGTTACCTCGGCGCCAGTAGGACATTCGACGAGGCGATCGCCGAGTTCTCTGAGCTCTACGCCCAGCAGAGCGAGCGCGACCACGCGGATCTCCGTGCGGCGATCGACTCCGGGCGCCTGGTCGCAGAGAACGCCTGAGCGTGGCGCGCAGGGCCGGCGTCGGTGCGGCTGGCCCGATCCTGCTGACCCTGTGCTCGGGCCAGTTCCTGATGATGCTCGACAGCTCGGTGATGAACGTCTCGATCGCCACCGTCGCCAGGGACATCGGCACGACGGTCACCGGGATTCAAACCGCGATCACTCTCTACACCCTGGTGATGGCTTCGTTCATGATCACCGGCGGCAAGATCGGCCAGATCATCGGCCGAAAGCGCAGCTTCATGATCGGCTGCGTGATCTACGGCTGCGGTTCGCTGACCACCTCCCTCGCACCGAATCTGGCCGTGCTGCTGATCGGGTGGTCGGGCCTGGAGGGCCTTGGGGCGGCCTTGATCCTGCCCGCGATCGTGGCCCTCGTCGCCACCAGTTTTGACCGCCAGGCGCGTCCCCGGGCCTACGGCCTGGTGGCCGCCGCGGCGGCGATCGCGGTGGCCGTCGGCCCGATCGTCGGCGGTCTCTTCACCACCTACCTCTCCTGGCGCTACGTCTTCGCCGGCGAGGTGCTGATCGTGATCGCGATCCTCGCGCTGGCCCGAGGCATCGAGGTTGGGGCGCCGGAGCGGGGGGTGCGGCTGGATCTCGCCGGGACCGGACTCTCCGCCCTTGGCCTGGGGCTGATCGTCTTCGGCATCCTTCGCTCCGGCACCTGGGGTCTGGTCAAGGCCAGGCCCGACGCGCCGCAATGGATCGGGCTCTCGCCGGTGATCTGGCTGATCCTCGGCGGCGCGGCGATGCTCTCCCTCTTCCTGGCCTGGGAGAGCCGCCTGGCGAGCGGCGGCCGCGAGCCGCTCCTGGACCCGGCGATCATGCGCATCCCGGTTCTTCGCGCCGGCCTCACCTCGTTCTTCTTCCAGTACTTCCTCCAGGGAGGCCTCTTCTTCGCCCTGCCTCTCTTTCTCTCTCTCGCCCTAGGTCTCTCGGCGATCGAAACCGGCGTGCGCCTCCTGCCGCTCTCCTTCACCCTGATCCTGGCGGCGGCCGGGATCCCGAAGCTCTTTCCCCACGTCTCGCCCCGGCGGGTGGTGCGCCTCGGCTTCCTCGCGATGTTCGCCGGATTGGTTGTGTTGGTCGCCGCGCTCCAGGCCGGCGCCGGGGCTGAGATCGTGACCTGGCCGATGCTGCTGGCCGGCCTGGGGATCGGCGCCCTGGCCTCCCAGCTCGGCAGCATCACCGTCTCCTCGGTCCCCGACGAGCAGAGCGGCGAGGTCGGCGGCCTGCAAAACACGATCACCAACCTCGGCATCTCGCTCGGCACGGCGCTCACCGGCGCGATCGTCATCGCCACCCTCAGCTCCTCCTTCCTCGCCGGGGTGGAAGGGAATCGGGCGCTACCGGCGTCGATCAAGGCGCGAGCCTCGACTGAGCTCTCCGGCGGGGTCCCCTTCCTCTCCGACAAGGAACTGGAAGCCGCCCTGGCTCAGGCGCGGGTGGCGCCCCGGGCCAACGAGGAAATTGTCGAAGTGAACGAGACCGCACGGCTCGACGGTCTGCGCACGGCGCTCTCGCTGCTTGCTGTTCTGGCCCTGGTCGGCCTGATCTTCAGCGGCGGGATTCCGACCCGAGGGCCGGGGGCGGAGATCGATGGGCGCCGGGCGGCGGCGTAGGGCTCAGCCGGTGGCGGCGCGGGGTCGTGAGGGGTTTTGGCGAGCGGCCTTCTGGCGCGCTGTCCTGTCCAGCAAGACCTTGCGCAGGCGGACCGATTGGGGGGTGATTTCCACGCACTCGTCCTCGCGCAGGAACTCAAGCGCCGCTTCCAGCGAGAGCCGGGTTGCGGGCTCGAGGCGCTCCAGCACATCGGCGCTCGCCGCCCGGATGTTCGTCTGGTGCTTCTCCTTGATCGCGTTGACGTCGAGGTCCTCCGCGCGGGAGTTCTCGCCGACGATCATTCCCTCATAGACCTCCTCACCGGGGCCGATGAAGAGCGTGCCTCGCTCCTGCAGGTTGGCCAGTGAGTAGGCGGCGGTCCTGCCCCGGCGGTCGGCGACGATCGAGCCGCTGGGCCTGGTTCGCAGCTCCCCCGCCCAGGGCTCCCAGCGGTCGAAGACGTGGTGCAGTATGCCGGTGCCGCGAGTCTCGGTGAGGAACTCGGTGCGGAACCCGATCAGGCCGCGGGCGGGCACCAGGTATTCCATTCGCACCCAGCCGGTCGAGTGGTTGACCATCTGCTCCATTCGGCCCCTGCGCTGGGCCAGGAGCTGGGTGACGGCTCCGACGTACTCCTCGGGGACGTCGATCGAGAGCCGCTCCACCGGCTCGTGCACCTTGCCCTCGATCTCGCGGGTCAGCACGTGCGGCTGCCCCGCGGTCAGCTCCAGGCCCTCCCGCCGCATCAACTCCAGCAGGACGACGAGCTGCAGCTCCCCCCGGCCCTGCACCTCCCAGGCATCGGGGCGGTCGGTGTCGCGGACCCGTATCGAGACGTTGCCGATCAGCTCGGCGCCGAGGCGGTCGCGCACCTGGCGGGCGGTCAGCTTGCTCCCCTCCTGACCGGCAAGGGGCGAGGTGTTGATCCCGACCACGATCGAGAGCGAGGGCTCATCGACGGTGATCACGGGCAGCGGACGCGGGTCTTGGGGGTCGGCAAGCGTCTCGCCGATCGTCACCTCGGCGAGCCCGGCGACGGCGATGATTTCGCCCGGACCGGCCTCCTGCGCGGGGACGCGCTCCAGCGCCTCGGTCACGTACAGCTCCGAAACGGCCGCCCGCTCGATCGAGCCGTTGGCTCGGCACCAGGCGATCTGCTGACCGGAGCGAATCGTCCCGTTGCGCACCCGGCAGAGGGCCAGGCGGCCGACGTAGGGGGAGGAGTCGAGGTTGGTGACGTGCGCCTGCAGCGGCGCATCGGGGTCGTGCTCGGGCGCCGGGATTTTCTCCAGCATCAGGTCCAGCAGGGGGGAGAGGTCGGTCCCCTCGACCCCCTCCTCGAGCGAGGCCCAACCCGCTTTGGCGTTGGTGTAGACGATCGGGAAGTCGATCTGTTCGGAGTCCGCGTCGAGGTCGATGAATAGCTCATAGATCTCCTCCACGACCTCGGCGATGCGGGCGTCGGGCCGGTCGACCTTGTTGACGACGAGGACCACGGGCAGCTTCGCCTCCAGTGCCTTGCGCAGCACGAAGCGGGTCTGCGGCAGGGGCCCCTCCGAGGCGTCGACCAGCAACAGAACCCCGTCGACCATGGTCAGGCCGCGCTCCACCTCGCCACCGAAGTCGGCGTGGCCGGGGGTATCGACGATGTTGAACTTGACGTCCCGGTAGTGGACCGCGGTGTTCTTGGCGAGGATCGTTATCCCCTTCTCCCGCTCCAGGTCCATCGAGTCCATCACCCGCTCGGCCACGTCCTGGCCCTGGCGGAAGGCGCCGGACTGCCAGAGCATCGCGTCGACCAGGGTCGTCTTGCCGTGGTCGACGTGGGCGATGATCGCGACGTTTCTGAGGTCGGTTCGGAGGCTCATGGCACTTCGCATTCCTGCGTCCTCGGTCGCTTGCCTGCAGAGCACACGGCGCGCCCTGCGCCCTGGATCCGCCCGACTTTGAGCGTCTGAACGGCCAGGGACATAAAAACGGGACCCACCGAAGTGGGTCCCGTCATTTAAGCGGAGCGGCTACGAAGTCTGCTGGACGCTAGCCGCGGCAGGGCCCTTTGGCCCTTCCTCGGACTCGTAGGTCACCTTGGCGCCCTCGGCCAGGGACTTGAAGCCCTCACCGATGATCGCGCTGTGGTGGACGAAGACGTCCTTAGAGCCGTCGTCGGGTGTGATGAACCCGTAGCCCTTGTCGTCGCTGAACCACTTGACAGTTCCAGTGGGCATGCATTGCCTCCACTTGATGTGCTGCGAACGCGGAGGATGCGGTGAAGCAACGACGCGAGCGCTAGACACGACTTTGCCGGACTTGAGGTCCGACCGAACGCGGGGACCGTAGCAGGCCGGGGGCATCCGGGGGGGTATCTAGCGTTGCCGCGTGCGCTTCTTCGACCACCTGGACCGAGATGGAATCGCCGAGCTGTTGAAGCGCGACGAGTACTTTTGGCTCGATCTCAGCGACCCGGGCGGGGAGGAGATCGAGGAGCTGGGGGACGTCTTCGGCCTCCATCCCCTGGCCCTCGAGGACACCCTGAAAGGCGGCCAGCGGCCTCGCCTTCCTCGTCGGCTTCTTCGGCCAGAAGTTCAAATGGCTGGTGACGAACATCAAATCAACCGGGGACTTCTTCCTCATCGGCCTCGGCAGTCTCCTACTCTCCTTCGTGGCTCTGGTTGCCTGGTTCTGGCGCGCCGATTACATCTGAGCCGCCGTGAGCCGCTCGTAACCGCGTCCAACGGTGTTCTTGTGATTTAAGCAAGGGCCGATAGCTTGGACTGAGATGACTTCGAGGGTGGGACGAGGCCAACTGGTGGCGTGGGCGACGCTCGGCGCCGCGGCAGCGATCGCGGCTCCGGCCGCGGCCACATCGACCGGCGGAGCGCTCTCAGCGAGACTGGCCGAGTTGGCGAGGCCGGCGGTGCGCTCGGAGCCACCGGCCCGGCAGGCGGCGATGCTCGGCCTCGCTGCGGCCGGGCCGGGCAGCTTGCAGCGGGAGGGAGGTCGGGTTCTCGTCGATGTCCGCTACGACCATGGCGCCACGGCCGGGATCGAAGCGCTGCGCGCGGCGGGGGCCCGGATTCTCAGCCTCAGCCGACCCCTGCAGACGGTGACCGTCGCCGCCGCGCCGGCATCGCTGCGCGCCCTCGCCGCGGCGCCCGGGGTGCGGGCGGTGACCGAGATCCTGGCCCCGATCATCTACGGAGCCGGCGGTTCTGCCGTCGACTCGTCTTCCTCCACCAACTGCGAAGGCGGGTCGGTCATCTCCGAAGGGGTCGGCCAGCTGCACGTCGGTGAAGCTCGCCAGGAGTTCGCCCTGAATGGGAGCGGGGTGACGGTGGGGGCGCTCTCGGATTCCTTCAACACGGCCACTAAGGAAGTTGAAGGAAAACATCTTTCGATCGCCACCCACGCCGCCGAAGACGAAGCAAGCGGCGACCTGCCCGGCCCTGCAAATCCCTGCAGCGGCCAGCAAACGCCTGTCCGGGTGCTCGAAGACCACGCCTCCAGCGCCCTGGAAGGGGAATCGACCGACGAGGGAAGGGCGATGCTGCAGACCGTGCACGACGTCGCGCCGGACGCCTCGCTCGCCTTCATGACGGCATATCCCAGCGAAGAAGCCTTCGCTCAGAACATCGAACGGCTGGCGAAGCCGGTCGCCGCAGGCGGCGCCGGCGCCCAGGTGATCGCCGACGACGTCGCCTATTTCGAAGAACCGTTCTTCCAGGACGGGCCGGTCGCCGGAGCGATCAACCGGGTTACGGCGGCCGGGGTCGAGTACTTCACCGCGGCGGGCAACGACAACATCTTCGACGCGATGGGCCGGGAAATCGCCTCCTGGGAAGCACCTCGGTTCCGCGACTCGGGAAGCTGCCCGAAAGCGCTGGAGGGGATCAAAGAAGCGGGGGAACCGGCGCACTGCATGCAGTTCGGGTCCAGCGCGGAAAAAAATACCTTCGGCATCGCGGTCGAGGCAGGCGCCACCCTGACCGTCGACCTGCAGTGGGCCGAACCCTGGAACGGGGTTCACACCGACCTCGATGCGTTCCTGCTCAACTCCGCCGGCGAACCGATCAAGGAAGGCGGAGAAGTGGTCGGCAGCTACAACGACAACATCAAATCGCAAAAACCGGTTGAGGTATTCCAGTGGGAAAACAAGAACACGAAAGAAGCCCAGGTCGAGTTGGCGATCAACCACTGCTTCGGGAAACCGTGCAACGAAGAAGCCAGCGAAACCTTGATGCCGCGACTCAAAGTCGCCCTGCTGGAGAACGGCGGCGGGGTCTCAGAGACCCAGTACCCGATCTCCTCCGAAGGCGACACAGTAGGACCTACGATTCTCGGCCACAGCGGCGCCGCCAGCGCGATCACCGTCGGAGCCGAGCGCTATGACACCAACTCTGCGCCGGAGCCCTACTCCTCGCGGGGCCCGATCACCCACTACTTCGGCCCGGTCTCGGGCACGACCCCGGCCCCCGCCCTTCCGACCCCCGAAACGATCTCCAAGCCCGACCTCGTGGCCACAGACTGCGCCACCACCACCTTCTTCGCCTCATTCGAAGAAGGCGTTTGGCGCTACTGCGGGACCTCGGCCGCCGCTCCCCACGCCGTCGGCGTCGCGGCCCTGATGTTGCAATCGAACCCCTCGCTCACGCCTGCCCAAGCACACGCGGCGCTGGCCGCCTCGGCGCGGGCGGTGGGGAGTTTCGGACCCAACGCGGTGGGCGCCGGACTCCTCGACGCTTTCGGTGCCGTGGCGCGGGTCGCGCTGCCGCCGACGGTCACGATCACCAAGCAGCCGAAGAAGATCGGCCGAAACCGCAGCCCGGCGGTGGAATTCAGCGCGAACAGGCCGGTGGACTTCTCCTGCTCGCTCGATGGCAGCGCTCCCCAGGCCTGCTCCTCGCCCTTCGTCCCCGCCAAGCCGCTGGCCGACGGACAACACAGATTCGAGGTCACCGGGGTCGATATCGCGGGACACCTCGGCAGCGGCTCGGTGTCGTTCACGGTCGAGACCAGACCGCCCAACACTTTCTTTCGCCAACATCCCCGCAGGCTGATCCGCACTCACCGGCCGAGGGCGCGGGCCGGTTTCCGCTTCGGCTCGAATCAGTCCCCCGTCACCTTCCTCTGCAGAGTTGATGGCGGTCGTTTCCGCCGCTGTGGCTCACGCCTATCTCGCAGGTTTGCGCTCGGCGTGCACACCGTGCGGGTCAAGGCTCGCGACGCGGCCGGCAACGTCGACCCGACACCGGCGGTCTTCCGCTTTCGCGTCATGCGGGTCAGCTGATCCGGCGCTGCGGCGCCGCCTGTGCGCCGGCAAAGCCATTGGGCGCGCGGGAGCCCCGGCCGGTGGCCGGGTGCCCGCCGCCGGCTATCCGAGCAGCCGCTCCGCCAGACCCGAGTGCCGCTCGCCGCTGTCGTCGCGGCGCACCGCCATCGCCAGCGCCACCGGGTCTCCGACCAGCACGCAGCCCCTGGTGGCGCGCGTGATCGCCGTGTAGACGAGGGGGCGGGTGAGCATCCGTGCGTGGGAGCGATGGCAGACGCCGACCACGACCGGCACCTCGGAGCCCTGGGACTTGTGGACCGAGATCGCGTAGGCCAGACGCAGGGTCGCCGTCTCCCCGTAGGGGATGACCATCGAGCCACCGTCGTCGGTGTCGACGAAGATCGCCTCCTCCTCGGGGTCATCGGCGCGGAGGAAGATGATCGAGCCGTTCATCAGGCCCAGCTCGTGCGAGTTGCGGGTCTGGATCAGGCGGTCGCCGAGGCGGAAGCGCTCGCCCAACGCCCGCCTGCCGCTCGGGTTGAGCCGCGCCTGCAGGCGCTTGTTCAGCGCGTCGATCCCGACCGCCCCCCGATACATCGGCGAGAGCACCTGCACCTCGCGGATCGGGTCGACGCCGAAGCGCTTCGGCGCCCGCTCGGCGACAACCTCCACCACGGTCTCCAGCGCTCGCTCCGGGCTCGGCCGGTCGATGAAGAAGAAGTCGTGTTCCTGGCCGGTCTCGGGCTGCAGACGCGGCGCTCGTCCCCGGTTGATCTCATGCGCGGCGGTGGTGATCATCGACCGCGCCGCTTGGCGAAAGATCTGGTTGAGTCGCACCACGGGCGCGATCCCCGCGGCGATCAGGTCCTCGAACGGCTTGCCGGCGCCGATCGGCGGCAGCTGCTCGGCGTCGCCGACGAAGACCAGGTGGGTCGACTCCGCCAGTCCGTCGAGCAGCACCTCGATCAGCCGCAGATTGAGCATCGAGGCCTCGTCCACGACGACCAGATCGACGGGGAAGGGGTGGCTGCGCCGGTAGGCGGGCTGGCGGCCGGGCATCCACTCGATCATCCGGTGGATCGTCTGCGCATCGTGCCCGGTTGCCTCCTCCAGCCGCCGCGCCGCGCGCCCGGTCGGCGCGCAGAGGGCGACGGTGGCATCGGCGGCTTCGGCCTCGGCGACGATCGCCTGGGTGCAGACGGTCTTGCCGACGCCGGGCCCTCCGGTGAGGATCGAGATGCGCGAGGCGAAGGCACCGCGCACCGCCGCCCATTGCTCCTCGGTCAGCCCGCCGCCCGGATTCTCCAGCGGCGGCTCGTGGCCCAGGTGCGGCTCGGCCTCGGCGCGGGCGCGCAGCGTCTGGGCGACGGCGATCTCGCGGGCGTGGGTCGGCTGGCGATACACCCGGCTCCCCTCGAGCAGAAGGCCGCGGGCGGAGGCGAGCACGTCGGGGTCGGGATCGAGCTCGAGCAGCCTCGCCGCCCGCTGGGTCAACGTGCCTACCGGGAGGAAGGTGTGACCCTGCTGCTCGGCCTCGGCCAGGACGAAGGACGCCGCCGCTTCGGCCCGGCGGTCGGACTCCGGGGGCACGTCGGCCCCCAGCGCGATCCTGTCGGCCCGGGCAAATCCGACCCCCTCGACCTCCGTCAGCCGGTAGGGGTCCTCGCGCAGGATCGCCATCGCGCCCTCGCCGTAGAGGGCGTGGATCGGGGCGGCGAGGTGTGCCAGCTCGTGCGGCGCCAGCTGGACGTGCAGGTCGCGAACCGAGCGGCTCGCCTGCCAGGATTCGGCCGCGGCCACCGCCTGTTTGGCGCTCACGCCTTGGAGTGAGCCGAAGACAGCCTCGGGGTTGGCGGCGATCGCCCCCATCACTCCCTCGCCGTGCTCATCGACCAGCCGCTCGGCGCGGGCCGGGCCGATGTGGCGCAGGGAGGTCAGGTAGGCGATCTGCCCGGGGCGGTCGGCGGGGTCCAGCGGCAGCGCGCCCCGCGCCCGCAGCTGGCGTCCGTAGCGAGAATGGGTCTGCCAATCACCGCTCACCTCGGCCCGGGCGCCGGTGGCCAGATGGGCCACCGGGCCAACCAGGGCGAAGCCCTCGCCCGACTCGGGATCCTGTACCTCCAGCACCGCGTAGCCGTCGTCGTCGGCCTTGAAGATGACGCCGAGCACCTCGACCGTGCCGGAGTAGTTTGCCTCCTCGGCGTCGAACAAAGTCGTTGCCTCGCTCACCCTTCAAAGCTACTCGGAGCAGGCGGATGTAAAGCACCGGCGACGTCGCCATCCGCGTCGCGACGCCTTTACTTGACCGGGTCGGCGCTGGCCTTCGAGCGTGGCGACATCTCCGTCCAGCAGCTTCTGGCCGCGGCGCCCCTTGACCGCCGACGGACCCAGAGCGCGCCGGATGGAAACGCTCGCGGTCTGTCGGCGGTCAAATCGGTTCAGCGCGCCATCGGATCCGGCTCGCCCAACTTGGTCACGTCGGGCGCCTCGTAGAGCTGGCCCGCGGTGCCACCGATGACCAGCATGCGGATGCCCTCCTCGCCCGGCCAGACCTTGCGGGAAATACCAGGGCCGACCTTCGCCACGTGGTCGGGGTCGAGCTCGAAGCGCTCTCCCTCGATCTCGATCTCACCCCCGCCGCGCAGAGTCGCGTAGACCTCCTCCTGTCCATCCTCGGAGTGGTCGTGCTGGGGGTAGTTCTCGTAGTTGGGCGGCAGGTCGATGATCTGCATGCCGAACGATTCGACGCCGAGCTCGGCGCGAGCCCGCTTGAAGCCGCCGCCGAACACCGCCTCCATGTCGTCGATCCTCTTGACGGTGTGAGTGCTCATCCATCCCTCCTCCGGTGGTTGTCCATATCGGGTCGAGCGATCCTACGGCGCCATGTGCTGGACGCGCTCGGGCTCGACCTTTACGATCAGCCGCTGTTCGCCCGGCTGGCGCATCGGGTACTCCTCGACCCCCATGTAGCGCTTGGCCAGCGCGTCGATGTGCTCGTCGGCCCCATCGTGGGTCAGCTCCACCGCGCGGCCGCGGATCAGCAGACTCTCGTAGGGATTCTCCGGGTTGGTGATCGAGATCGCCACCCGCGGGTCGCGCCGCAGGTTCACCGGCTTCAGCCGGCCCTCGGCTGTGTTGAAGACGATCAGGCCGTCCTCGGAGTCGATCCACACCGGCGATACCTGGGGTGAGCCGTCCTCCATCACGGTCGCGACGTGGGCGAAGCTCTTGCCCCCCAACAGGTGCTGGGCGGTTGCGGGAATCTCTGCCATCTGAACCTCCTGACGATTGTTGTTTTTGGCGCGTTGCACAGGTGACCATAGCTCCGTCCCTACACTCGCCCCGGTGGATCGTGAGCTACTCGACATCACCCTTGCCGACGCCGGGGAGCCCGGTTTCCGCGCCTCCCAGGTGTGGGAGTGGGTCGCCCGTGGGGCGCGCTCCTATGGGGAGATGACCAACCTGCCGGCGGCGCTGCGCCGGCGGCTGGCCAGCGAGGTCCCGCTCTCCACCCTGAGCGTCGAGGTCGAGGCCAAGTCCGAGGACGGCACGGTCAAGGCCCTCTTCAATACCGTCGACGGGCGGCCGATCGAGGCGGTGCTGATGCGCTACCGCGACGGGCGCCGTTCGGTCTGCCTCTCCTCCCAGTCGGGTTGCCCGCTGACCTGCACCTTCTGTGCCACCGGGAAGATGAGGTTCGGCCGCAACCTCAGTGCCGACGAGATCCTCGACCAGGCGCTCCATTTCCGTCGCATGGAGGCGATCGACCACGTGGTCTTCATGGGGATGGGGGAGCCGGCGATGAACCTCGACGCCGTGCTCGCCGCCTGCGAGCGCTTGCCCGACATCGGCGTCACCCACCGGCGCACGGCGATCTCCACGGTGGGCTGGGTGCCGGGTATCGATCGTCTCGCCGGGTGCCCGATGCCGGTCGCCCTCGCGCTCTCTCTGCACGCCCCAAACGACGAGTTGCGCTCGCGGCTGATGCCGGTCAACGACCGCTATCCGCTGGCCGAGGTGCTCGCCGCCTGCGAGCGCTACCGCGCCAGCCGCCGGCGCCGGGTCTTCATCGAGTACGTGATGCTCGACGGCGTCAACGACCTCCCCGAGCACGCTCACCAACTCGCCGCCCTGCTCGACCCCAGGATCTACAAGCTGAACCTGATCCCCTACAACCCGACCGGGACCTATGACGGCTCCTCTCCCGAGCGGATCGAGCGCTTCCGCGCGATCCTGGCCGCCAACAGTGGCCTCACCGCCACCCTCCGACTCACCCGGGGGCGCGACATCGACGCCGCCTGCGGTCAGCTCGCGGCCGGGGCCAGCTCCGCCGCCTAGCCGCCGAGACGTGGGCGCGCCGACCGTTTGGCTGCTCAGCCAACTAGCATCCCGGCAATGCCCGCCGAGACCGCGATCTCCGTCCCGCGCCCACCCCGGCGCTCGGCCAACCCGTTCAGCCGGTTGGCCAGCGATGCGCTCTCCGAATGGCGCTGCCGTGGCCGGTTTCCTCCCGGCCCGAATGACTTCAGCATCTCCCGCACACGAAAGATCGTCCACGATCCCCTGCCGATTCTCCTCTCCGCCTACGAGGAGTACGGGCCGATCTTCAGCCTGCGAGTCCTGCACCTGCGCAGCGTCTTCATGCTCGGGCCCGAGGCCAACCACTTCGTCACCGTTTCCCACCCGGAGAACTTCCACTGGCGCGAGGGCAGCTTCGGCGACCTGATCCCGCTGCTCGGCGACGGCCTGCTGACGATCGACGAGGGCTACCACGACCGTGCCCGAGCGATCATGCTGCCGGCGTTTCACCGCGAGCAGGTGACGGCGATGCTGGAGTCGATGGGCGCCGAAGCCGAGGCGGCGATCTCGGGCCTTCGGCTGGGGGAGGTCATCGACCTCTACGCCTGGATGCGCAACCTGGCGATGCGGATCGCGATGCGCTCCCTGCTGGGTCTCGACCCCGACGGCGCCGGCAAGGGCGCTGCGGCGGCGGAGCACTTTGAGCGGGCCCTCAACTTCTATGGGATCGACTTCGCCCTACGGTTCCTGCGCGGCCCGGGCACGCCCTGGCGGGGGATGCTCGCCTCACGCGCCGTCCTCGACGAAATCGTCTTCGGCGAGATCACCCGCCGGCGCGCCGCGCCGGACCCGAGCAGCCGCGACATCCTCAGCCTCCTGCTCGCCGCTCGCGGCGAGGGGGAGGAGGCATTCACCGACCGCGAGGTTCGCGATCAGGTGATGACCCTGATGTTTGCCGGCCACGACACCTCCACCTCGACCCTTACCTTCATGATGTATGAGCTCGCCCGTCACCCCGAGGTGCTCGCCCGCCTCTGCCAGGAGCAGGACCGGGTGCTCGGCGCCGCCGCTCCCACGGCGGAGGTCCTGGAGCGGGAGATGCCCTACCTCGACATGGTCCTGGACGAGGTGTTGCGCCTCTACCCGCCGGCCTGGATCGGCCCGCGCCGCGCGGTCCGCGATTTTGAGTTCGGCGGTTATACGGTTCCCCGGGGCGCCTACATCAGCTACTGCTCCTGGGCCAGCCACCGCATCCCGGAGGTCTTCCCCGATCCCGAGGCATTCATCCCCGAGCGCTTCACCCGCGAGCGCAAGGCGGCGCTGCCGCGGGGCGCCTACGTTCCCTTCGGCGGCGGCCGGCGAATCTGCATCGGCAAACGCTTCGGCCAGACCGAGGTGAAGCTGGTGGCGACCATGTTGCTCCAGCGCCTGCGCCTCGACGCGCTCCCCGGCCGCACGATGACCGTTCGCCAGATGCCCACCCTCTCGCCGCTGGGCGGTTTGAAGATGCGGGTTGGCGAGCGGGGGGCCCCGGCGGGGATTCCGCTGGCCTGAATTTAGACCCTATCCTGGTTGGGTGATGGTGCTTGCGACCCTTGTGGCACTGCCGTCGGCGCTCGAGGCCTGGCCAGCCGTGGTCGGCGCCGGCCTGATCCCGGTCGTCGGCATGGTCGCCGTCGGCTACCTGATCATCCACGCCGTGCGCGACCACGACGAGGAGGAAGACGATGAGCCGGCACCACCCCCTCCCGCTACTTGATGAAGAGCATCTCCTCGTACTTCGGCAGCGGCCAGAGGTCGTCGGCGACCAGCCGCTCCAGCTGATCGGCGGCGTCGCGCACCGTGGCCATCGCCTCGATCTGCTCGTCGCGGGCGTGGAGCGCCAGGTCCATTCCCTCTAGGTCCGCGGGATAGGCGTTTGCCTGCTTCAGCCCGCCGAGCGCTGCGACCAGCTCGTCGAGAAGCTCGCGCGTCTCGCCCTCCAGGGCCGAGACGCCGGCCTCCCCGATCAGCGCCAGGTGGCGCAGCGCCGCCGGCAGGATCATCGTCTGGGCGATGGAGAAGGTCTCCTCCGCCTCGATGTTGGCCCGGAGCGCGTACTGCTCGATCCAGACCTCGTAGCGGGACTCCAGCTCTCGCCTGGAGAGGACGCCGTAGTTTTCGAAGGCGGCGATCGTCTGCTCGCTGATCACCTCGGGAAGCGCGTCGGGCGTCGTGCGCAGGTTTTTCAACCCCCGCCGCTCGGCCTCCGCGTGCCACTCATCTGAGTAGTTGTCGCCGCCGAAGCAGACCCCTTTGTTGGCCGTGTACGCGTCTTTGACGATCTCGATCACCGCCTCGGGCATGTCCTGCCCAGCGGAGAGCTTGCCCTCCAGCCCGCCGCCTAGCTCGTCGATCGCCTCGGCGACGATCGTGTTCAGGACCGTGTTGGGGAAGGCGAGCGACATGCTCGAACCGAGTGCCCGGAACTCGAATTTGTTGCCGGTGAAGGCGAACGGGGAGGTCCGGTTGCGATCGCCGCCGTGCATCGGTAGCGCCGGGAGTACCGTCGCACCCAGCTCGAGGAAGGAGGCCGGCGTGTTGGGATCGCCTTCGCCGGTGGCGATCGCCTCGAAGACTTTCTCCAGCTCGCCGCCGAGGAAGATCGAGATGATCGCCGGTGGCGCCTCGTTCGCGCCGAGACGGTGATCCTGGCCGATGTTGGCGACCGAGGCGCGCAGCAGGCCCTGGTGCTTGTTCACGGCCTGGATCACCGCCGCGCAGAAGAAGAGGAAGTGGATGTTCTCAGCCGGGGTGTCGCCCGGATCGAGCAGATTGGTACCGGTATCGGTTCCCATCGACCAGTTGTTGTGCTTGCCCGAGCCGTTTACGCCGGCGAAGGGCTTCTCGTGCAGCAGGCACACCAGGCCATAGCGGCGCGCCACGTTTTCCAGGGTCCGCATCAGCAGCTGCTGATGGTCTGAGCCGACGTTGGAGTTCTCGAACACCGGCGCGATCTCATACTGCGCCGGCGCCACCTCGTTGTGGCGGGTCTTGACCGGGATGCCGAGCTTGCGCAGCTCCAGCTCGGTCTCCATCATGCAGGCCAGCACGCGCTCGGGAATCGAGCCGAAGTAGTGGTCGTCTAACTCGTGGCCCTTCGGCGGCTTGGCGCCGAACAGCGTGCGCCCGGTGGAGATCAGGTCCGGCCGCTCAAAGAAGTACTGCTCGTCGATCAGGAAGTACTCCTGCTCGGGGCCAACTGTGGTGAAGACGCTTTGAGAATCCTCGTCGCCGAGCAGGCGAAGGGCCTTGATCGCCGAGCGCGAGAGCGCGTCCATCGATCGCAGCAGCGGGATCTTGGCGTCCAGCGCCTCGCCGGTCCAGGAGGCGAAGGCGGTTGGGATGCAGAGCAGCGCCCCGTTGGGATTCTCGAGGATGAAGGCCGGGCTGGTCGGGTCCCAGGCGGTGTAGCCGCGGGCCTCGAAGGTGGCGCGCACCCCGCCGGTGGGGAAGGAGGAGGCGTCGGGCTCGCCCTGGATCAGCTCCTTGCCGGAGAAGCCGGCCAGGGCCCGGCCCTCGGCGCCGGGCTCGAAGAAGGAGTCGTGCTTCTCCGCGGTGGAGCCGGTGAGCGGCTGGAACATATGGGTGTAGTGGGTGGCGCCGTTCTCCAGCGCCCACTGCTTCATCTCCTCGGCGACGGAGTCGGCCAGTGCTGGGTCCAGCGCCTCGCCTCCGGCCAGCGTTGCCTGCAGCTTGGCGAATACGTCTGCCCCCAAGCGGTCGCGCTGCACCGAGAGGGAGAAGACGTTGATGCCGAAGGGGTCGTTCTCGGGCTGGGTCAGGTCGAGCGCGCCGAGGGCCTCCCCGTTGGAGCTCCACTGTGCTGCGGTTAGGTTCTGCTGGCGGATACGAGTCATCGCTTGGCTGGTCCTCACTTGGCGGCGCGCCCGCGGTTGGGTCGCGTTCGTTTACCGGTCTCACTTCCCGTACGAAGAGCCAGCGCAGCCTAATGGCCGGGCGATGAGGGGGGCTTGTACGCGGGTACAACGTTCGGAGGGGCGCCTTGTCCCGGGTGGCGGCCGGCGCTTTACCGATAGCCTGCGGCCTCCCGCGGCCTTGGCGCCGCATTTCCCAGCCAGAATCCCGGAGGACTGACGCGCAATGTTCGTTTCCAAGGCCGCCGTCGTCGGCGGCGGCACAATGGGCGGTGAGATCGCCCAGGCGATCGCCGCCTCCGACATCCCCGTCGTGGTCAAGGACATCGAGAGGAAGTTCGTCGATGCCGCGGTCGAGAAGGCGCGCGCCGTCACCGAGGGCCAGCTGGCCCGCCTGGTCAAGAAGGAGAAGCTGACCCAGGAGCAGGCCGACGCCCGGCTGGCCGAGGTGATGGGGCTGATCAGCGCGACCACGACATACGAGGAGTTCGGCGATGTGGACTTCGTCGTGGAGGCGGTACCGGAGCGGATGGAGATCAAGCAGGCCGTCTTCCGCGAGCTCGACGCGGCGACCCCCGGTCACGCGATCCTCGCCTCCAACACCTCCTCGCTTTCGATCACCGAGATGGGTGAGACCACGCTGCGCCCGGACAAGGTGGTCGGCTTCCACTTCTTCTACCCGGCCTCGGTGATGCCGCTGGTGGAGGTGGTCGTGGGTGAGGACACCGCGCCAGAGACCGCCACCGCCGCCTACAACTTCGCCCAGGCGATCAAAAAGCAGCCGATCGTCTGCGGCGAGGTCCCCGGCTTCGTCGTCAACCGCATCCTGATGGCGACGATCGGCGAGGTCTGGCGCGCACAGGAGGAGCAGGGGCTCTCACTCAAGGCGATCGACGAGACGATCGCCGCCGCCCAGGTCGCGCCGATGGGCCCCTTCTTCCTCACCGACCTGCTCGGGCTGGACACAGTCCTGCACGTTGCCGAGCATCTGAGCGAGTCCTACGGGGAGACCTTCTACGTCCACCAGGGGCTGAAGCAGCTGGTCGCCGAGGGCAAGCTCGGGGCCAAGAGCGGCGGCGAGGGGTTCTTCGCCGGCGGCGAGCAGACGATCGGCGGCGACGCGGCCCCGGACGCCGAGGAGCTGGTCGCGCTGTTCACCAGCCGAGCGCTGATCGAGGCCTGCCGGCTGGTCGAGGAGGGTGTCTGCTCGGTGCGCGATATCGACGTCGGGATGATGGCCGGCGCCGGGCTGGATCCCCGCCGCGGCCTTCTGCCTCCGTTCTGGAAAGCCGACGTCGAAGGGCTGGACAAGGTGCTGGAGCGTATCGAGGGGCTGGAGGAGAAGTTCGGCGAGCGCTTCGCCGCCCCGCTTCTCCTCCGGCGCCTGGTTGCCCAGGGGCGCACCGGGATGGGGTCGGGCCAGGGCTTCTACCCCTATCCACAGGCCGACGAGGGCGAGCAGGCGGAGACGGTGAAGCTTGAGACCCGCGGTGAGGTTGCCATCGCCTGGCTCGCCAACGCGCCGATGAACGCCGTCTCGCCCGAGGTGATCCGTGATCTGAAGGCGGTCTGGGAGAGGGTCAAGGACTCGGGCGAGGTCGGCGCGATGCTGATCGCCTCCTCGGTTCCGATCGTCTTCTCCGCCGGCGCGGACATCAAGGCCTTCACCCGGATGGACGAGGCGACGGGCGCGGAGATGGTCGACACAGCCCACGCCCTGCTGCGCGATTTCGGGCAGGCGCGGGTGGTCACGATCGCCGCCGTAAACGCGCTGGCCTTCGGCGGCGGCTGCGAGCTGGCGATGGCATGCGACGTGCGGCTCGCCGCCGAGTCGGCGGTTTTCGGACAGCCGGAGGTGAAGCTGGGAATCATCCCCGGCTTCGGCGGCACCCAACGGCTGCCGCGACTGGTCGGGGCGAATAAAGCGCTGGAGATGAACCTGATCGGCGATGCGATCCCCTCCGATGAGGCGCTGGAGTTCGGCCTCGTGAATCGCGTCGTCGCGGACCACGAGTTGTTCGAGGTGGCGCTGATGTGGGGCCGAAAGCTCGCTGCTCAAGCGCCGATCGCGGTCGAGCAGATCAAGCTGGTCTCACATCGGGGCGACCTGGACGAGGGAATCGAGGACGAGAAGCGAGGCTTCGCCACCGCCTTTGGCAGCGCGGATGCCAGGGAGGGGATCGCCGCCTTCCTCGGCAAGCGCGCCCCGAGGTGGAGCGGCAACTAGGACGCAAGGTCGAGCGGGGGATTGGCGCAGCTGAGGCCCGCTCAGCCGATTCCGTAGCGCCGGCAGCTTTCCTCAATCGCCAGCGACCCCGGGTCACCGAGGCCGGCATGTCTGAGGCACAGGCTCCTGGCCCGCTCGCCGCAGGCTTCGACCGAACCCCCGCCCATGATGCCGGGGACGATCGCCGAGAGGCAGCCGCGCGAGGGCGGCGGCCTGGTATTTCCCGCCGTCAGCGCGATCAGCGCGATCAGCGTCAGGGCCGTGATCGTGACTGCCGCCAGTGCCACGTTGCGCTCCCGCGGGGTGAGCCGTCGCAGCGGCGTGTTGACCCGCTGCCAGTGTCCCTCCATCGGCATCGCGGCGCAGGTTAGCGACTCGCGCTGGCTCGGATGGACAGCTGGCGGCCCGAGCGTGGGGGAGAGGCTGGCCGGCCCCGGCGCGGTTAGACAATTGTGCGAATCACTCGCCCCGATCTTTAGACGCCTGTACGTAGTGGGCGATCGCAGGCCACGGCAGGGTTAGGGAATCTCGCCGGGCACCGATGTCCGGTGGGGGCGTTCAATGCATTCCGCGGTTCCCTCCATGAGAAAGGAAGCAGTGGATCGATGAATTGGCTTGACACGGGAGACAACTCCTGGCAGATGACTGCGGCGACCCTGGTCGGCCTGATGAGCGTCCCGGGTCTTGTCGTTCTCTACGGCGGCGTGATGCAGAAGCGCTGGTCGGTGAACTCGATGATGATGGCCTTCATGGCGTTCGCCCTGGTGCTGATCGTCTGGGTGCTGTTTGCCTTCAAGATGGGCTTCGGGGCGCCGATGCACATCTTTGGCGCAAGCGGCAAAAGCTTCTTCGCCAACCTGTGGGGCAAGCCCGGCTCGATCCTGAGCAGCCAGGCGCTTCTCGGACAGGGGAAGATCCCGCTGCTGGGCGAAGCGGGCGAACTGCACTTCCCGACCTCGACCCTGGCCTACTTCCAGTTCGTTTTCGCGGCGATCACGCCGATCCTCTTCCTCGGCTCGGTGCTGGGCAGAATCAACTTCAAGGCCTGGATCCCCTTTGTCCTGATCTGGTCGAGCGTCGTCTACACGGTCAACGCCTTCCTGATCTGGGGCGGCGGCTACTTTGCTCAACACGGTGCGCTTGACTTCTCCGGCGGCTACGTGATCCATCTGGCCGCCGGCGTCTCCGGCTTCGTCGCGGCCTGGGTGATCGGGCCGCGCCTGCAGCGCGATCGCGAGGTCGACGCTCCGAACAACCTGGCGATGGTCGCGGTCGGAGCCGGTCTGCTCTGGCTGGGATGGAACGGCTTCAACGGCGGGGACCCCTATCTCGCCAGCCCGGATGCCTCGGCGGCCGTTCTCAACACGAATCTCTGTACCGCGGTGGCCTTCCTCGTCTGGGTTGCCTGGGACTATGCGACGGGGCGCAAGCCCAGCCTGATCGGCAGCGTCAACGGGATGATCGTCGGCCTCGTGGCGATCACCCCGTCGGCCGGTTTCGTCAACGGCTGGGGGGCGATCATCATCGGCGTGATCGGAGCGACGATCGTCTACTTCGCGCTCAACTACCTGAGCCGGATGCGGCCCTTCCGCAACGTAGACGACACCCTCGGCGTCGTCTACACCCACGGTTTCGCCGGCCTGACGGGTGGTCTGCTCGTGGGCATATTCGCCAACAAGGCGATGGACAGCGAATTCATCCTCAACGGCCTGATATCTGGCGGCGGCCTCAATCTGCTCAAGTGGCAGGTTCTGACAGGGCTCTGGGTGATCGTGTTCTGCGCTGTCGCCACCTACATCATCCTCAAGCTGATCAGCCTGTTCGTGCCGCTGCGGATGACCGACCAGGAAATGGAGGAAGGCGACGTCGCTGTCCACGGGCACGAGGTGTACCCCTCCGACGTTCCCTCGCTCGGCTACCCGGATGGCGTCCCGGCGCCAGCTCCCGCCGGCCCGGCTCCGGCGGCGGGCAGCGCATAGGGCGAAGGCCAGCGGCGTGGAGGCCGCTGGCCGCCCTTTGGTCCCGCAGAACCGCCCCCGCCGAACGGCGGGGGCGGTTCTGTCACGGGGAGGGCCGCTGGGCGCCGGCTCAGGCCGCGGGCAGCGCCGAAGCCTGGGCCCGCGAGACCTCCCGCGTCACGTCGAGCATCGTCGCCAGGGCGGGGGTCACGGATGCGGCGCGGGGGGTCGCGGCCAGTACCTTGCGCACCGGGCTTTGCGGGTGCAGGGCGCGGACCTGGATGTCGGGGCGGACGGTGGAGAGCGCCAGCGCAGGGATCAGCGCCACCCCGACTCCGGCGGCGACCAGGCCCTGCACGGTCTGGTAGTCATCGCTCTGGAAGGAGACGCTCGGCTCAAACCCCGCCGCGTGGCAGGAGCGCACCACGTGCTTGGCGCAGGGGCTGGAGGCGGAGGTCTGGATCCACAGCTCGTCGCGCAGATCCTCGAGCCGCAGCTGCCTGCGGGCGGCGAGCGGGTGGTTGGGGCGAAGCGCGAGGTGTAACGGGTCGTCAAGCAGGTCGAAGCGCCGGATCCCGGGGCCCAGTTTCTCACCGACTCCCTTGAACTCATAGAGCAGGACAAAATCGAACTCGCCGGCCCGCAGTCGAGGCGCCATCTCCTCCGGCTCCCCCTCGGCCAGGGTCACCTCGACACCGGGGTGGGAGGCGCGGAATCCGGCGATCGCCCGGGGCATCAGCGTTGCCCCCGCGGTGGGGAAGGAGGCCGTGCGCAGCCGTCCCCCGCGACCGGCGGCGATCGCTGCGACCTCCGCCTCCGCGGCTTCCATCTGCGCCAGGATCCCGCCGACGTGGCCGGCCAGGGCCGCGCCGGCCGCCGTCGGACGGACGCTGCCGCGGGTGCGCTCGATCAGCGGCGAGCCGACCTCACCCTCCAGGGTGGCGATCGCCTGCGAAACCGCGGACTGGGAGTAGGAGAGGACGTCGGCCGCCTGCGAGAAGGAGCCCTGCGCGACGACCTGGCGGAAGACGTTGAGGCGGCTTGCGTTCAACATAAGTAAAGCTGATTCTAACCATAGGTAATAACAGTTGCGCTGATACTGCGCGGGTGCGATCATCGCTCCTACGTGCAGACCACTTCCCAGGAGGCAAGCATGGCCCTGAAGATCATCGTTTCCTATGACGACACCGCCAACGACCGCGACGCGCTGGCGCTCGGGCGGCTGCTCGCCTTCTCCGGCGCGGAGCTTTCGCTGGCCTATGTCCGTCACTCCCTCGGCGGGGCGCTGGAGGAGAAGGAGGCGGAGCAGATGCTGGCTCGCGGCGCCGCCTCGGTCGGCGCTCCGGACATGCCTCGCCACGTCGTTATCAACCCGGGGACCAGCGTCGGCCTGGCCGAGCTCGCCGAGCGCGAAGACGCAGACGTGATTGTCTTTGGCTCCGAGTACCGGACCGCCCGCGGCACGGTCAAACCGGGGATCCCCGCCCACAAACTGTTGCTCGGCGGACCGGCGGCGATTGCTGTCGCTCCCGCCGGCCTGCACTCCAACCCCTCAATTAGCGTCAACACGACCGGCATCCTCGATGAGGGGGACCCGAGTGCCCGGGAGAGCGCCGCCAGCCTCGCTGCCGCCCTGGGCGCAAACCTCGCCGAGCATGGCGGCGGCCCGGTTGACCTGCTGGTGGTCGGCTCCCGCCCTGAGTCCCCGCAGGGGAAGGTCACGCTGAGCGCGGCCAGCGACTACGTGGTGGAGACCGCGACCTGTCCGGTGCTGGTGACCCGGCGCGGGATCGCACTCAACTTCGCTGCGGCCCCCGCTCCGGTCGCCTGAGGACCACGATCAGGGCGGCCACCGCGGGGTCGCGGCCCTCGATCCGCTCCAGCGCAACCGTCCAAGGGATCCGCTGCGACTCGTCGCCGGCGCTCAGCCTCGCCAGGGCATCGTCGAGCGAATCGGCCTCGATCAGGGCGGCGCCGGGCGGTGGCGCGCTCGCCTGCGCTGCCTCGACCATCCGCGGCGTCACGTCCTCGGCCAGGCGCAGCGCGTTTGACCACCCCTGACCGAAGGACAAATCAGGTGTGGTCAAAGCCCGCCCCTCGAGCACGGTCAGCTTGCTCTCTCGCGGCTCCCACCTGCGTTCTCCGAACTCGAACGGCTGGCTGGCGACCCAGGGCTCGAGCACCGTCCGCCGCAGCTCGTCCTCCTCGAGGTTGAATACCCGGGCTCGGTGTAGGGATGAACTGAGCTGGACATGGAACGGCATCGGGCAAACCTTATGCTCAGGCTTGATGCAGGCGCCGCCGACCGATGCAGTCATGTTCGATAACGACGGCCTGTTGCTCGACACCGAGTCCGTCTGGACCAGGGCCGAGCGTGACCTGTTCCAGCGGCGGGGAGTCGAGTTCACCGCCGCCGACAAGCGGCATCTGGTCGGCACCTCGGCCGCCGTCGCGGGAGGAATCCTCGAGCTGCGGCTGAGCGAGCCGGGCCGGGCGGCGGCGCTGATCGAGGAGCTGAACGAGCTGGTCGTCGCCGAGCTCGAGCATGGGGTGGAGGCGATGGTCGGCGCGCGGGAGCTGTTGGGCAGGCTGAAACGACGCGGGACGCCAATCGGCCTGGTCTCCAACTCGCCACTTCGCTTCGTCCGCCGCTCGCTGGAGATCGTCGGCTTTGAAGGCCACTTCGACGTGGTGGTCAGCGCGCATGAAGTGGCGGCTCCCAAGCCGGCCGCCGACCCCTATCTGGAGGCCTGCCGCCGGCTGGGCGTGGAGGCCGGTCCCGCGGTCGTGGCCTTGGAGGATTCACCCACCGGGGTGGCGGCGGCGCGAGCAGCCGGGCTGACCGTGATCGGGGTGCCCTCGATCGAAGGGGTCGCTCTGGACGAAGCCCACCACCTGGCGGAGTCGCTTCTGGACGAGGTCATCGCCCGCCGGCTCTCGCTCTGAGAACGGTGGCCGGATCTAAGCCTCAGGTTGAGGTTTAGCTACGGAGCACGCGCCGGCGGCGCAGCACCCGCTCGCAAACCTCGAGCAGCTCCTGAACTCTCCCTTCGGTATCGGCGTCGAGCTTGCCCTTAAGTGCCAGGTTCGCCGCCCTGCCGACCTCCCCCCGCTGAGCCTGTAGCGCTCCCATGTCCTCGTCGTGCGCGGGGTCTGTGATCGCCCCTCGAAGCTCGACCAGCAGAGCCTCCAGTCCGACCCGCAGCTGCAGCGCCGCCTCCCGTCCGCGCCCGGCATCGAGGTCGGCGCGGGCGCGGAGCAGCAGTGTCTCGCAGGCGTCGATCCGCTCGCGCCCGGCAAGTACCGCCGCCGTTCGCTCTTGCGGTCGCAGCGACTCGGCCCGGCGCCTTCGGCGCGATGCCCTGGTCACCCAGACGTCGACCTCGCGGGCCGCGAGGAAGCGTCCGGACGCGACCTCCTCTCCGCTCCCATAGCCGATCCGCACGGCGACCGCCCGCTCCGGGCGCAGCTCGTGGCCATGGGGGTCGGCGCTGGCCGTCGCGTGGGCATGCAGAGCCCGGTTCAGCAGATCGGCGCCCTCGCCGACCAGCGTGTCGGCCGCCTCCCCCTCGACCGCCCGATCCAGCCACTCGGCGGCCTCCTGCTCTCGCTCGAAGGGCTCGAACGCCCGCACCGCAGTGGCCCGGGCCAGGGGCAGCTGGGCGAGCGGCCCCTCGGTGGCGACCGGCCGCGGCCGTCGGCGGCGCTTGGAGGCGGGCGCCGGCGCCCCGAGGGTCTCCAGGACCAGCACCCGCTCGACCCCCTGATCGCCGTCGTCGCGTGCCAGGTAGCGCCCGTCGGCCAGCGGTAGCGCGCCGGGGAGGTCGAACTGCACGAATCCGAAGAGCTGGGCCAACGGGCGGATTATCGCCCTCGGCCCGAGTCTCTATCTGCCGACCTCAGTAGCCGGCGGGATGTCGGACGACAAAGCCCGCCGGGTACGGCGCTTCGGTATGCCATCGCGGCCCTGAGCCCTGGGCGTCGCCGACGGTGTCCCAGCGCAGCCCGGCGATCTCGGCGTAGGTGTGGGTGGCATTGGCATAGATCGTCACCCAGCGCCCGGCGCCCGGCTGGCCCCAGCCCGCGAGGGCGCCCGAGGTGAGCGGGGTTGCGAGCAGGCGGGCAGCGTGGAGCACGTAGCTGACCGAGCCCGAGCAGTCATAGCCGGGCGAGTTCCAGGAGCCGTGTCCACCGCCCCAGATGTAGGGGGTGGTCGAGATGTGGTTGGCGGCGGCGATCATCGCCTGGATCGCGGGTGGAGCGTTGACCGGGGCGATCGCGCGGCCGTTGACGAGAGTGGCGGCCTGTGGCGGGTTGAAGTCAAGGTCGATCAGGCGGGGTTGGGCCTGGCTGGCGACGCTCACGCCGCCCAGGCTCATCCTGGAGAGGACCTTCTGTGGCCCGGTGGCACCCTGCATCTGCAGGGTCGTGCGCACCAGCGCATGGGAGGAGGAGGGAGAGGAGGTGGAGGAGGAGGACGCCCCGGTCCCCGGGCCGCCCGCCACCGGGGCGCCGTCGACCCTGCTGATCTTCACCGCAAAGCCGTTCTGGTGGACGCAGGTCGAGGCGGAGACCCCGAGCTTGAACCCCCGTGCGGTGAGGTACTCGATCCCCGCCAGGACCCGCGGTTCAACCTCACCGGCCCGGATCGCGCTCTGCTCGCAGGGGGGCAGGGAGAGGCGGGCGTCGGCGAGGGATCGGCGCCTGAGGCTCTGGCCCGAGAGCAGCAGCACCTGGGCGGGGCTGGCCTTTGCCCAGAGCGGCCGGGATATGTGGAAGACCTTTGCCGCTCCACCTTGCTTCCAGCCGTCGAGGATTGCGGTTGGATCGATCTTGGGCGAGCCGTCGGGCTGGATCGAGAAGTCGATGTGGGCGCCTGAGCCCGAGCCGCCGACGACGGCCAGCACCGTTCCTGCCACGACCCGGGCGCCGCTGCTCAGCCGTTGTTCCCTGGTCGCCACCGGGGAGGCTCCGAGCTGCCCCAGAGCGGCGGCCCGAGCTCGGTTGGCGGGACGGTTGGGGAGCGCGTAGAGACGCCGCCGCGAGCTCCTCGCCCCGGTTGCCGCAAGGTCTGGCGCGGTGGTCCTCATCGCCGTCAGCTCGGCGGCCGGAAGCGAGGGCTGGCGCAGCCTCGGCGTCCGGTAGCGGCTGCGGATCTGTCCCAGGTTGGCGTAGGTGAAGAGGCTGCCGTAGGGGTCGCGAAGCACCATGTAGTTGCCGAGTCGGGCACTGTGGCCGACCGTGACGATCGTTCCGTTGGCAACCGCCACCACTGGCGAGCCGGCGGTGGCGAAGATGTCGACTCCGGCGGCTCCGGGATGGGCCCGCTTGGCCGCGCTTGAGGCGGTGGCTTCGCTCAGCCAGTTGCGCTGAAGAGCTTCGGTGACGCCGGCGTTGTCCGCGTAGCTGACGTGGCCCTGCACGGGGAACTGCGAACCCTCGGCAAGCTGGCTCAGCGCACTGATCAGGTTCGCCGGAAGGCTCTCGTAGTTCGCCGCGTCGCTCAGCACCTCGTGCACGTACCAGCCGGCGTGGTTATAGGCGAAGACCGCCTTGTAGATGTTCTTGCCGCCGCCGGCGGCGGCAAGGTAGCGAGCCGCTGCACAGATCGCGTCGACCGGGTTGTTGGGGTCCTTGCGGCCGTCGCCGTTGCCGTCCACGCCCCAGGTCGCCCAGGTTGAGGGCAAGAACTGCATCCACCCCTCCGCCCCGGCGCTGGAGGGGCCCAGATTGGAGCCGAAGTCGGTCTCCACTTTGTTGATCGCGGCCAGCACCTCCCAGGGAATTCCGTATTGGGTGCCACAGGCCTGGTAGACGGGAAGCAGCAGGGGTGGGATTTCGAAGGAGCCGATGCCGAAATCAGAGACCCCGATCACCGCGCCGAGGGAGCCACCTGCGGTGGAGTTCGAACCCGCCGAGGAGCCCCCGTTGTCGGCACCTTTGCCGCTGCTCTTCTGCCTCGCTTTCCCGGCGCTCCTGGTACCGGGCGCGCTGAGGCCACCGTTCCTCCCGCTCATCGTCTTGGTGGCGGTGCTCCGGCCTTCGCTGGGGCCCTTCCCCGTTTGATTCCCGCCCTTCGGCGTGGAGGCGCCGGGGCTGATCGTCGCTCCGTGCTTGACGCCCGCCGATGGCGTCGTGGCTTGTTCTTCGCCACTCCCCGATCGCGGCTGGCAAGGCGACGCGGCGGCTTCGGTTTCCGCACTCGAGCTCCCGCCCCGGCGTTCGGCTTTTTCCGGGCAACTCGGCTGGCTGGCGGCCGTCGTCGTGGCGGTCGTTTCCAGTGGCGTCGTGGACTGTGCGGCGCTGGGGGGAGTCGCGCCCGCCATGTCCGCGCCCAGCGCGGTCAGGGCGCAGAAGCCGGCCAAAGCGATGGTCAGTGCGAGCTTGTGTCTCATACCTGGGCGCCTAGTACCCGTTGCCACGGATCGCCAGACCCGCCTTTGCCATCTCCCCGCGCAACAGGCTCGACCACGCTACTGGCTGGCATACGGGCATGCAACGGCCCGCCTCGCCCCCCAACAAGCCCTTAATCAACGTTTTTTGCTCCATGCTGAGTGAGGGGGAGGATTTCAACTCTGCCGGATGTGCTCGTTAAGCTGAGGTCAATGAGCACGGATCAGGAGCACGAGGACCAGGACAGCATCAGAGCCCGCGGCGAGCAGGCGATTAGCGATTTCGCCCAGGCCCTGTTCGACAGCCAGGTGCTGGAGAACGCCCTCGCGGCCGCCTTCGGTGCCCGGGAGAAGGCACTGGAGGCCCAGCAGGCGGCGATGAGCGCCCTCAACCTGCCCTCGGCGGGAGAGGTCGAGCGCTTGGAGCGTCGCCTGCGCTCCATCTCTCAGCGCCTGGAGGAGGTTGAGGAGCAAATCGACCGGGTTTCCCGCGACGTCGGCGAAATTCGCCGCAGGGCACGGAAACCGACCAAAGGCTAACCCTCGACTTTAGCTTGAGAGTACGGTCCTGGCGGCGCGTCCGGCGGATTTTGCCGCCCGCTCCAGTTCGATGTCCGTGATGCGCTCACCGCCCGCCGCCTCCTCGACAATCAGGACCGCAGCCGCGGCGATGCCCAGGGCATGCGCGCGGGCCAAAACCGTCGCGGTCTGCAGGTCCGCAGCCCCGACCGCGGAGGGAAGTGTCGCGGGCCCCAGGGGAAGGTGGTCGACGCTGGCGATTGCCGCCCTCGCGGCGCCTGGGCCCAGCTCGCCCCGAAGCCTCCGGCTGAGCTCGGGGTCGGGGCGAATCGCATCTGCCGCCGCCCAGGCCTCGCTGATCTCCAGCAGGGCGCCGGTCCCGTGGGCCGAGTCGACAGCGACGCAGGTCCCGACCCGCACCGCCCGCCTCAGCCCCAGCTCGGCCAGGTCGATGAGCACGATCGAGGCGCTCGGGCCACCCATCCCGGTCGCCTGGATCGTCAGCTCACGACCGGCTGGCGTCAGCCCCGTGTATCCCCACAGACCGCGCGCGTGGTTGCTCATCCTCGGTTCTCCCAGCAGCTCCTGGGCGAGCATCAGGGCGCGGCCGGGGTCGCCGACCAGCAGCGCGTCGGCGGCGATCGGGGCTGTCGGGCGAAGTCGCTTGGGCACCGCGGCGGACCATCTTGGCACCGCAGGCGCGGCTATCCGGCTGACGCTCAACCCGTGGGCTCCCGTCTCCGGCTAGCCTCGACCCGGTGACCCCCGACGAGCGCATCTCCTTGGGCGAGGCATCGCGCCGCTCAGGCGTGCCACCCAGCACGCTGAAGCGCTGGGCGGCCGAGAACGTGGTCCGCGTGAAGCGGGGTCGCTGGACCACCGCCGCGGCCGCCCAGGCGCGGGTTGTGGCGCGGATGCGCGAGCGCGGGCACTCGCTGGAGGACCTAAAGCGGGCCGGTCGCGAGGGCCGGCTCGCGTTCGGCTTCACGGAGGAGCTCTTCTCCGAAGCCGAGGAGCAGGTCAGCGTCGAGGCGGTCTCCCTGGAGACCGGCCTCGAGCCGGAGCTGATCGAGCGCATCCTCGCGATCCTCGGCACACCACTCGGGCGCGATCGCCTGCTCAACCCGAGCGACGTCGCAGCGCTTCGCCATTGCGCCCGCGTTCTCGCTGCCGGCTTTCCGCTCGTCGCCTTCCTCCAGCTGGTTCGCGTCTACGTTCAGTCGATGCGACGCATCGCCGACGCCGAGGTGCGGCTGTTTCACCTCTACGTCCACGAACCGATGATTCGCGACGCGGTGCCGGAGCTGGAGATGGCGGAGGAAATGGGACAGCTCGCCGGCGATATCCTGCCGCTCGCCGCGCCGCTGACCCAGTACCTCCACACTCGCTATCTGCGCTTCTTCCTCGAGCAGGACGTGGTCGGTCACATGGAGAGCGGGCTGGGGGAGGCCGCGGCGGAGCTGGGACGTGTGACGGTCGCCTTCTGCTTCATCGATATCACCGGCTTCACGCGCTTCACCGAGGAGGAGGGAGACCTGGAGGCGCTGGACCTGGTCGAGCGTTTTGTCGAGACGGTCGAATCCACATTGCCGCCGGAGGCGATGATCGTCAAGACGATCGGCGATGAGGTGATGGTCGTCTCCCCCGACGCCGCCTCGCTGACCGCCTGGGCGGTGGAGTTCCTCGCCCGCTTCCCCGAGCGCCCGCAGCCCCGGGTGGGCATGCATTGCGGCGAGGCCGTCTATCGCGACGGCGACTACTTCGGCGGTCAGGTCAACCTCGCCCACCGCGTGGTCAGCCGCGCTCAGGCGGGCGAGGTCCTGGTCACCGATCGGGTGCTCGACACGATCGATGATCGAGAGGGGCTGGAGTTCGAGCCGATCGGCGAGGTGAGCCTGAAGGGATTCCCCGTCCAGATCCCGCTATTCCTGGTTCGGGCGACGGCCTGACCTCTCGCCCGGGCCGGGCTCGGAGCGTGCCTACACTCACTTTCCATGGAGAGCGACCGCATGCTGGAGGGGGTGCGGGCCGGGGGGCTGATGCCCAGCGGAACCCCGGTGCTCGTCCTGCTCTCCGGCGGGCGGGACTCGGTCTGCCTTCTCGACCTCGCGGTGCGGGCGCTGGGTCCAGGCGAGGTCACCGCGCTCCACGTCAACTACGGCCTGCGCGAGGACGCGGATCAGGATCAGCGTCACTGCCGAGACCTCTGCGCAGAGCTTCAGGTGGAGCTCGAGGTCGAGCGGCCCCGGCGGCCGGAGGGCCCGGGCAACCTGCAGTCGTGGGCACGCGACACGCGCTACGCGGCGGCCGCGCGGCTGGCGCTGCCCGGCGAGGCGACGATCGCCACCGGCCATACCGCCGATGACCAGGTGGAGACGATCCTCTATCGGCTCGCCTCCTCACCCAGCCGGCGCGCGTTGCTGGGGATGCGCCCTCGCGACGGGCGGCTGGCGCGCCCATTGCTCCCCTTCGCCCGCGCCGAGACGACTGCCTACTGCCAGGAGCGGGGCCTTGCCTGGCGCGACGATTCGACCAACGCCGAGGCGACCTACGCGCGCAACCGCGTGCGCCACGGGCTGATTCCGGCGCTCGCCGCGGTCCACCCGGCCGCGGCGGCGAACGTGCTGCGCACGGCAGAGCTGTTGCGCGACGAGGCCGAGGTGCTCGACGCGATCGTCGCCGCCGAGGTCGACGGCTCAAAGGGGGCGGCGAGGGGCACGATTGGGCTGGAGAGATTCGCCGCGCTGGCGCCGGCGCTTCGCCGGCTCGTCGTGCAACGGCTTGCCGACTCCGTCGCCGGGCGACCGGTGGCGGGGGCGGCCCGCCACGCCGAGGAGGTCGCGGCGCTACGCCGTACCGGCACCGCGATGCTCGACCTCGGCGGAGGGATTCGCGCCGTCGTCGAGCGTGGCGTGCTGCGCGTGGAGCGCCGTCAATCGGCCGACACGCCGATCGCGGGATAGGAGAGATAGAGGCCTGCTTTGGGCCCGTCGGCGGAAGCGTATTTAGACTGCTCGAGATGGGCGACCCAGCGATCGGCGAGACCCTCGTCACCAGCGAGGAACTGCGGCGCCGCGTCGCCGAGCTCGGCGAGGAGGTCAGCAGCGACTACGGGGGGCGCGACCTCTTCATGGTCGGGGTGCTGAAGGGGGCCGTGCTCTTCCTCGCCGATCTGATGCGCAGCCTCACGATCTCCTGCGAGATCGACTTCATGGCCGTCTCCAGCTACGGCTCCCAGACCGACTCCTCCGGCGTGGTGCGGATCCTCAAGGACCTCGACGCGCCGATCGAGCAGCGCCACGTGCTGATCGTCGAGGACATCATCGACTCCGGTCTGACCCTCCACTACCTGATGCGCAATCTCCGGGCACGCAACCCCGCCTCGCTGGAGGTCTGCGCGCTTTTGACCAAGCCGGAGCGCCTCCGCGTCGACCTCTCACCGCGCTACGTCGGATTTGAGATCCCCGATCGCTTCGCGGTCGGGTACGGCCTCGACCACGCCCAGCGCTACCGCAACCTCGATTACGTCGCCGCGTTACGGGGATGAGGGGCAAAACCGCCCTGGTACGCTGATTTCTCTTGCCCGTGAGGCGTTTCTTCAAAAGCGCGGCTTTCCCGATCCTGCTGGTGGTGATCCTGGCGTTCGTCGCCCAGCGGTTCATCAACAGCTCGCCGGGTACCCCAGCGCCCTCATACAACGAACTGGTCAAGCCGAAGTCGGGCCTGATCGCGACCGGCCAGATCGAAGAAGTCTCGGTCAACACGAAGGAAAACTCGCTCAGCGTCAAGGAGACGAAGAAGGCCGGTGGCCAAAGCTTCTCCACCGGGTACCCGCCCAACGCCGAACAGAGCCTGATGAACCTGCTGGTCAGCGCCGAAGTGAAGACGGCGGTGCACGGCTCCGGCGGCTCCAACCTGCTCTCGCTGCTGATCACCATCCTGCCCTTCATCCTCTTCTTCGGCTTCTGGATCTTCCTGATGAACCAGATGCAGGGTGGCGGCTCGCGGGTGATGAATTTCGGCAAATCCAAAGCCAAGCGAATGTCGGTGGACGCGCCGAAAATCACCTTCCGCGACGTGGCCGGAGTCGACGAGGCGGTCCAGGAGCTGGAGGAGATCAAGGAATTCCTCGAGAACCCGAAGAAGTTTCAGGCCCTCGGTGCGCGGATCCCCAAGGGCGTCCTGCTCTACGGCCCCCCCGGGACCGGCAAGACGCTCTTGGCCCGCGCCGTCGCCGGCGAAGCGGGGGTTCCCTTCTTCTCGATCTCCGGTTCGGACTTCGTCGAGATGTTCGTCGGGGTCGGCGCGAGTCGCGTCCGCGACCTCTTCGAGCAGGCGAAGCAGAACTCCCCCTGCATCATCTTCATGGACGAGATCGATGCCGTCGGCCGCCATCGAGGCGCCGGAATGGGCGGCGGCCACGACGAGCGCGAGCAGACGCTGAACCAGCTGCTGGTCGAAATGGACGGCTTCGAGATGAAGGACAACATCATCCTCATCGCCGCCACCAATCGCCCCGACATCCTTGACCCGGCGCTGCTGCGGCCGGGCCGCTTTGACCGCCAGGTGGTCGTCGACCGCCCCGATCGCAAGGGCCGTAAGCGGATCCTCGAGGTCCACACTCGCGGCAAGCCGCTGGCGAAGGAGATCGAGCTGGACACGCTGGCCGGCCAGACCCCGGGCTTCACCGGCGCCGATCTCGCCAATCTGATCAATGAGGCCGCCCTGCTCACCGCTCGCCAGGGTCGGCGCGAGATTTCGATGCATGAGTTGGAGGAGGGAATCATGCGGGTCATCGCGGGCCCGGAGAAGAAAACCCGCGTGATGAGCGAGAAGGAGCGACTGATCACCGCCTACCACGAGCTCGGACATGCGATCGTCGGACACCTTTTGCCCAACTGTGACCCGGTGCACAAGATCTCGATCATCAGCCGCGGCCAGGCGCTCGGCTACACGATCAGTCTGCCGACCGAAGACAAGTTCCTCACCTCGCGCGCCGAGCTGACCGACACGATGGCGATGACCCTCGGCGGCCGGGCCGCGGAGGAGATTGTCTTCGGCGAGATCACCACCGGCGCCTCCAACGACCTGGAAAAGGTGACCGAGACCGCAAAGCAGATGGTGATGCGGTTTGGCATGTCCGAGCGGCTCGGCCCGCGCGTTTTCGGCCACGACCGCGGCCAGCCCTTCCTCGGTCGCGAGTTCTCCTCCGAGCCCGACTACTCCGACGAGATCGCACGCGAGATCGACGACGAGATCCGGCGCATCGTCGAGGGGGCTCACCAGACCGCGAAGGACCTTCTCACCGACAAGCGAGAGGCCCTGGACCGCGTCTCCAAGATCCTGCTCGAGCGAGAGACGATCGACGCCGAGCAGTTCGTGGCGCTGATCGACGGCAAGTCCGAGGCCGAGGTGTTCGCCGACGAGGAGGAGACGGCAAAGCCGGCGGCGCCCGAGGCCGCGCCCGAGCGGCCCCAGCGAGAGGGCGCCCGGCCGATGTCACGGCCGAGGCCCGGTTACGCCAGCGGCGACGCGAGCTGAGAACCCCCTCCGCCGGCTGGGGTGGGTCGAGCCCGCCCGGCGGCACTCACTCCAATCAGCGCCAGGCGGCGAGAGTCGGTGCGAGGCTCGGCTTCAAGCCAACGAACCGCCGCAGTACCGAGCGCAGAAGCCGAGGAAGCACTCGCGGCAGCTCAGACGCTGTTTGGCGCGGCGTCCTCAGCGGCCGATGGAAGCCGCGGCGAGGATCACCTGCGCGCGGATCTTTTGCGCCCTCGCCCCAGGCGGGACTTGACAGAGATAGAAGCATCATCGTGATGCTCGCTGATCGGCTGATCATGGGAATAGTCAACGTGACGCCCGACTCCTTTTCGGACGGGGGGCTGTATCTCGATCCGGAGCGGGCGATCGCCCATGGCCAGAAGCTGGCGCGGGACGGGGCGGCGATTTTGGACGTCGGGGGGGAATCGACTCGTCCGGGGGCCGAGGAGGTGAGCGCCGCGGAGGAGCTGGGACGAGTCCTGCCGGCGATCGAGGGATTGGTCGGGGCTGGTGCCGCCGTCTCCGTCGACACCTCGAAGCTGGCGGTGGCCGAAGCGGCGCTGGAGGTCGGGGCGGAGATCGTCAACGACGTCACGGCCCTGCGCCATGACCCCGAGATCGCGGGACTCTGCGCCGAGCGTGGCGCCGGCCTGGTCCTGATGCACATGCGGGGAGCTCCGCCGACGATGCAGGAGAGCCCGGTCTATGACGACGTGGTCGATGAGGTCAAGGCCTTCCTCGCCGAGCGGACGGAGGCCGCGCTCGCGGCCGGCGTGGAGGAGGAGCGGATCTGGCTTGATCCCGGGATCGGCTTTGGCAAGGACTTGGAGCACAACCTGGAATTGCTGCGACGACTCGGCGAGCTGCGCTCCCTCGGCCGGCCGCTGGTGATCGGCGCCTCGCGCAAGAGCTTCATCGGCATGGTCGATGACTCAGCGTCCCGGGAGCGCCTCGGTGGCACGATCGCCGCCTCTGTACTCGCGCTCGCCGAGGGCGCCGACGTCCTCCGGGTCCATGACGTGGCCCAGGCCGCGCAGGCCATGCGGGTGGCCGCCGCGATCCTTGGATAGGTTGACGCCGCATGGAGGCTCATGGCAACGGAATCGAATCGGGCGTCGAGGTGGAGCTGCGAGGGCTCTCGATCTACACCCATCACGGCGTCAGCGAGGCGGAGCAGGAGATCGGACAGCGCCTGGAGTTCGACGTTTCCTTCGACGTTCCCGACTGCGACGCGGTGCTCACCGACCGGCTGGAGGACACCGTCGACTACGCCCAGGTCTGCGACATCGTGGCTCTGGCCGCGACCGAGCGCAGCTACAAGACGCTGGAGCGTCTCGCCCAGGTGATCGGCGAGCGGCTGATGGAGCGCTACGGCTGCGAGTCGGTCCGGGTGCGCGCCGCCAAGCCCGAGCCGCCGCTGCCCCTCGCAATCCAGGAGGTCGCCGTCGAGGTGACCCACGACCGCTCGGTCGAGGAGGACGGCGGCGGGGAGGGCAACGGCGATTAGCGAGGTGCGCACCGGCTATCTCGGGCTGGGGTCCAACGTGGGCGAGCGCGAGGGGCACCTGCGGGCGGCGATCGGGTCCCTGCGCCAGAGCGGGATCGAGGTCGGGGCGGTCTCCTGCGTCTATGTGACCGAGCCGGTGGGGGAGGTCCTCGACCAGCCGGACTTCCTCAACGCCGCGGTTCGCATCGCCACCGGCCTGGAGCCCGAGGCGCTGCTCGACCGCTGCAAGGAGATCGAGGCCGGGCGGGGCCGCGCCCTAGGGCAGCCCCGCCACAGCCCGCGTCCGCTCGATCTCGACCTGCTGCTCCTCGGCGCCCTGCAGCTGCGGACCGGGCGCCTGACCCTGCCCCATCCCGAGATCACCACTCGCCGCTTCGTCCTCCTCCCTCTGCTGGAGTTGGACCCTGGCCTGAGGCTCCCCGACGGGACCAGCCTGGCGCAGGCGCTTGACCTTCTCGGCCCCGGCCAGCGGGCCGAGAAGGTGGGCCCTCTGGGTTAGGCGGCCGCGGTGGCCGTGCCGCGCAGCGGCGCCAGCCAGGCCGGCGGCAGGATCGCGGGAATGTGGCCGGGGTAGTGCGGAACCACGCGCTTTGCCAGCTCTCCCGCGGGCCGCCCCTCGATTGAGGGACGCAGGTCCTCGAGGGTCATCGCCAACCCGAGGCTGGGGGCGATCTGGAAATCAGCCGCGTTTAGCTGCTCCCCGTTCAGCACCCCGGCGGCGATCCAGCCGTCGACCTTCTCCAGCATCTCCGGCAGTTCGGCGAGGGCGCGCCGGACGTGCTGGTCATCGGCCTTGTTGAAGCGGGCCGAGAGGGCCACGATCGGCGCTGCCGTGAGCATCGCCAGGTCGATCGGGACCCCGAGCCTCGCGCCCTCCGAATAGCTGCGCAGAGGCGCCCTGTCCTTCTTGATCGCCCACCAGAGGATCTGGCGCATCGGCGCCTGCAGGCTTGCCTCGCCGAAGCCCTCCGCCTCCTCGACCTCGCTCCGGCGCTTTGGCTCGGCGGGGAAGAGCGGCGGCTCGGGCCGCACCCGCTCGAGCTCGCGGGCGATCTCCCGCGAGCCCTGCACCCTGGCGCCCTCGAGCTTCAGGGCGGGCACGGTGACCCCGGGAAAGCCGACCGCGCGCAGCGCCAGCTTGGAGATCACCGGCAGCAGGTCGGTCCGCTTGTAGGGGATGCCCTTGTGCTCGAGCATCAGCCCCGCGGCGATGCTCGGGTGCGAGGCCGGGATCACGTAGAGCCGTGCGTTCACTGGCGAAGCAGCATAATCATCGCCCGTGCTCCTCGCGGTAGACGTCGGCAACACCCAGACCCACCTCGGTGCCTTCGAGGGCCAGAGCCTGGCCGAGCACTGGCGCTTCCAAACCCGCGCCGGAGCAACCGGCGACGAGCTGGCCGAGCGGATCGGCGGCCTTCTCGCACTGCGCGGCATGGCTCTTGGTGACATCGACGCGGTCTGCGTCTCCTCGGTGGTGCCGCCGCTCGGCGCCCAGTACGAGCAGCTGGTCGAGCGCTACCTGGAGGCCGAGTACCTGTCGGTCGCGCCGGGGGTCAAGACCGGGATGGCGATCAGAATCGAGAATCCGCTGGAGGTCGGGGCGGACCGGCTGGTCAACGCCGTCGCCGCCTATGACCGGGTGCACGGCGCCTGCGTGGTCGTCGACTTCGGCACCGGCATCAACTTCGACGCGGTCTCCGCCGCGGGCGAGTACCTGGGCGGGGCGATCGCCCCGGGCCTGGAGGTCTCTCTCACCGCCCTGGTCGAGAGGGCGGCGCGGATCCCGCGCATTGATCTCGGCGAGCCCGACGCGGCGATCGGGCGCTCCAGCCGCGCCGCGATCCAGTCGGGCTTCGTCTTCGGCTTCGCCGGGTTGATCGACGGCATCGCCCGGCGGATAGAGAAGGAGCTGGGTGAGGCGCGCTTCCTCGCCACCGGCGGCCTGGCCTCCTCGATCGTCCCCTTCACCGAGACGATCGACGAGGTGGATGACCTGCTTACCCTGAGGGGTCTCCGTCTGATCTATGACCGCAACCGATAAAGCACGATCTCCTCTGCTCCCCTCCTCAGCCGCCGGGGGCTCTGCATCGGTCAGCCTCGGAGGGGACGGTGATCGAGAGCCGCCCGCGGCCGCGATCGCATCGGTGCTCAGCGGCCTGGGCCGGCCAGCGCTGATCGAGCCATTCGAGATCGGCGGATTGAAGATCGAGAACCGGGTTGTGCTGGCTCCCCTGGCGGGGATCGGGAACTGGTTCGTCCGCCTGCAGGCCAAGCGCCACGGGGCGGGGTTGGCCGTCTCGGAGATGGTCTCCAGCTTCGGCCTCCATCACCGCAACGAGCGCACCCTGCGCGAGCTGATGCGGATCCACCCCGACGAGCACCCCGTCTCGATTCAGCTCTTCGGCCACGACCCCGACGTGATGCGCTCCGGCGCCGCGATTGCCGCCGAGGCGGGAGCCGACCTGATCGACATCAACATGGGCTGTCCGGTGCGAAAGGTGCGCCGCACCGGCGCCGGTGCCGAGCTGCTGCGCGACCCCGAGCTCGCCATTGCCCTCGCTCGGGCGGCGTCTGCGGGCAGCGGCCGGCCGGTGACCGTCAAGCTGCGGTCGGGGATCGAGGCCGGCGACCGCTCCGGCTTTGACCTCGCCCTGCGGCTTGTCGCCGAGGCCGAGGTGGCCGCCATCGCCTTCCACCCCCGCGCCGCGGCGAGCGGCCACAAGGGAGCGCCCGATTACGCGCTGACCCGCGAGCTGGCCGAGAGCGTCGGGGTGCCGGTGATCATCTCCGGCGGTCTGAAGAGCGCCGAGGCGGCGCGGCGCGCCTACGAGGAGTCCGGCGCCGACGCGGTGATGATCGCCCGCGGTGGGCTCGGCAACCCCTGGGTTTTCGAGGAGCTGACCGGCCGCCGCTCGCTGCCACCCAGCCGGGCGGAGGTGGTCGCCGAGCTTCTCTGGGTTCTCGATCAGGCCGAGGATCATCTCGGCCCGGAGAGGGCGGAGCGCTACCTGCGCAAGTTCTATCCCTGGTACCTGCCTCTTCTCGACCTCCCGGAGCCGCTCGCCCAGGAGCTTCAGCAGGACGCCGGCCTGCCGCGGGCGCGAGCCCTGATCGCCTCCCTCGCCGCGCCGATCACGATCGATTAGCGGGCCTCTATTGCCGGGGTTGACCCCTCGCTATAATCCCGCGACTTCGTGCCCAGGTGTGGCGAGCGAAATCCGCCGCATCCGGGTTTTTTGGGTCTGGGAGCCAATTCCCGGCTCCCCCGCAAACAGAAGCGAGGTTGGACACTGTGAGTCGCCAGGCCGTCATCACCCCAGAAGGGCTCGAGAAACTGAAGCAGGAGATCGAGCACCTCTCGACGACCAAACGCCGCGAGGTCGCGGAGCGGATCAAAGAAGCGCGCGAGTTCGGCGACATCTCCGAGAACGCCGAGTACGACGATGCCAAGAACGAACAGGCTCTGCTCGAGGGGCGAATCGCCCAGCTTGAGGAGCGGCTACGCCGGGCCACCGTGATCGACGAGAAGGCGCTCGGCACCGACGAGGTGAAGTTTGGCTCGATCGTCCACGTCAAGGACCAAAAGACCGGCGACTCGCAGAAATTCCAGATCGTCGGTTCGACCGAGGCCAACCCTCTGGAGCACAAACTCTCCAACGAATCCCCGATCGGGAAAGCTCTGGTTGGGCGCAAGCGCAACGACGTGGTGACGGTCGAAGTGCCGCGCGGTCCGAAGAAAAAACTGAAAATCACGAAGATCGAGACTGCCTGAGAGCCCCGCAGGGCGACGGATCTGGGGGCCAGTGGTCCTCGCCCCCTCATTCACCCACTGGGGTACGCTCGCTCGCGGCTGCGGCCTGTTTCCCCCAAACCGCCTGCGCTTCGGCACTCTCAGAACGTGACCCAACCGCCCGAACTCTCCGACGTCCTTCGCGATAGGCGGGTGAAGCTGGAGCGGATCCGCGCGGCGGGGATCGATCCGTTCCCGCACGAGTTCGCCGGACGGGAGGAGATCGCCGAGGTGCGGGCCGCCCATCAGGGTCTGGCGCCGGGGATGGAGACGGACTCCGCGCATCGGGTCGCCGGGCGCATCGTCGCCCGGCGCGGCCACGGCAAGGCGGCTTTCCTCGATCTTCGCGACGGCAGCGGCCAGATCCAGCTCCATGCCCGTGAGGACTCGCTCGGACCGGAGGCCTTCGAGCTGCTGGTACACCTCGACCTCGGCGACATCGTCGGCGTGGAGGGGACGGCGATGACCACGCGCAGCGGCGGCGAGCTGACCCTGGGGCTCGGCCGCTGGCGCCTGCTGGCCAAGAGTCTCAGACCCCCGCCCGGCAAGTTCCACGGCCTGGAGGACACCGAGACCCGGTACCGGCGGCGCGAGCTGGACCTGATCGCCAATGAGGAGAGCCGCCGTCTCTTTGCCCTCCGGGCCCGTACGGTGAGCGAGGTCCGCCGCTGGCTGGACGAGCACGGCTTCCTCGAGGTCGAGACCCCGATCCTGCAGCCGCTCTACGGCGGCGCGCTCGCCCGGCCCTTCGTCACCCATCACAACGCCCTCGATCGCGACCTCTACCTGCGGATCGCCAGCGAGCTGTACCTGAAGCGTCTGGTCGTCGGCGGCATCGACCGGGTCTATGAGCTCGGCAAGGATTTCCGCAACGAGGGCGTCTCCCACAAGCACAACCCCGAGTTCACGATGCTCGAGTGGTATGAGGCCTATGCCGACTACGAGAAGACGGCGCGCGACCTGGAGCTGCTGGTCGCCGAGGTGGTGGAGCGTGTGCTGGGGACGACCAGGGTTTCGCGCGGGGACACGGAGGTCGACTTCGCCCCCCCTTGGAGGCGGGTGACCCTGCGCTCGGCGATCGCCGAGCGCAGCGGGATCGACATCGCCGAGCACCCGACGCGCGAGACCCTGGCGGCGGCGATGGGCAGCGAGCCAGATCCCGCCGAGGGCTGGGGCAAGCTGGTCGACGGCCTGCTCTCCAGGGAGGTCGAGCCGCACCTGATCCAGCCCACCTTCGTCTTCGATTACCCGCCCGAGCTGTCCCCGTTCGCCAAGGCCCATCGCTCCGAGGAGGGTCTGGTCGAGCGCTGGGAGGCGTTTAGCGGTGGAGTCGAGATCGCCAACTCCTTCAGCGAGCTGAACGATCCCGATGAGCAGCGCCGACGCTTCGAACAGCAGGCTGCCGAGCTGCGCCGTGGTGACCAGGAGGCCCAGCCTTTCGATCAGGCATTTCTCGAGGCGCTGGAACAGGGGATGCCCCCGACTGGCGGAGTCGGCTTGGGAATCGATCGGCTGGTGATGATGCTGACCGGGGCCCAAAGCCTGCGCGAGGTTCTGCTCTTCCCCTCGATGCGGTCCTGATCTCGGCGAAAAAAGCCGCTTAGAGCGGAAATTCAGCCCACAAAGCCGGTTGGGTGCTGTCGGTATCGTTTAGAGGGCACATGGGCGCTTGCCGATATTCGATTGGCGTCTGCGGTACTTCCCCGACCGAACCGAGTTGGAAAAGGTAGAGAGGTTCCATTGTTCGAGCGATTCACAGAGCGAGCCCGTCAAGTCGTCGTCCTGGCGCAGGAGGAGGCGCGCACGCTCAAGCACAACTACATCGGCACCGAGCACATCCTGCTCGGTCTGCTGCGCGAGGAGGAGGGCCTGGCGGCCCGCGTCCTGGAGTCGCTCGACATTACGGTCGAACGGGTCCGCTCCCAGGTGGTGCGGATCGTCGGTTCGGGCGAGGAGGTCACCTCCGGTCAGATCCCGTTCACGCCTCGGGCCAAGAAGGTGCTGGAGCTGGCGCTGCGCGAGGCGCTCTCACTCGGCCACAACTACATCGGCACCGAGCACATCCTGCTCGGCCTGGTGCGGGAGAACGAGGGTGTCGCCGCCCGCATCCTGCTCGACTTCGATGCCGACTCCGACAAGATCCGCAACGAGGTGATCCGGATGTTGTCCGGTCCCGGCGGCCGCCGCCAGGGCGCGGGCGCCGGTGGCGGTCAGGGCGAGGGCAAGAAGTCCTCCAAGCTGCTCGACCAGTTCGGCCGCAACCTGACCAAACTCGCCGAGGAGGGCAAGCTCGACCCGGTGATCGGCCGCGAAACAGAGATCGAGCGGATCATGCAGATCCTCTCCCGCCGGACCAAGAACAACCCCGTCCTGCTGGGCGAGCCCGGGGTGGGCAAGACCGCGGTGGTCGAGGGCCTGGCCGCCCGGATCAACAAGGGCGAAGTGCCGGAGCTACTGAAGAACAAGCAGATCTACACCCTGGACCTGGCGGCGCTGGTCGCCGGCTCCAAGTACCGGGGGGAGTTCGAGGAGCGGCTGAAGAAGGTGATGAAGGAGATCACCCAGCGCGGCGACATCATTCTCTTCATCGACGAGCTGCACAACCTGGTCGGCGCCGGTGCGGCGGAGGGCGCGATCGACGCTGCCTCGATTCTGAAGCCGGCCCTGGCCCGGGGCGAGATCCAGACGATCGGCGCGACGACGCTGGACGAGTACCGCAAGTACCTGGAGCGCGACTCGGCGCTGGAGCGCCGCTTCGCCCAGATCAGGGTCAATCAGCCCTCGGCCGAGGACACCGTGAGGATCCTCGAAGGGCTGCGCGAGCGCTACGAGCAGCACCACCACGTGAGCATCAACGACGGCGCGCTCTCCGCCGCCGCCGAACTCGCCGATCGCTACATCTCAGACCGCTTCCTGCCCGACAAGGCGATCGACCTGATCGATGAGGCCGCCTCGCGGATGCGCATCAAGTCGATGACCGCGCCGCCGGTCTACCGCGACCTGGAGGAGGAAATCGAGACGACGAGGCGGGAGAAGGAGGCCGCGATCGAGGCTCAGGAGTTCGAAAAGGCAGCCAGCCTTCGCGACGCCGAGCGCCAGCTGACGACGCGCAAGCGCCAGCTGGAAGACGAGTGGGCCGAGGGCGAGAGCGGCGACCGGCCCGTGGTCGGCGAGGAGGAGATCGCCGACATCGTCTCGATGTGGACCGGCATCCCGGTCTTCAAGCTGACCGAGGCCGAGACCAAGAAGCTGATCCGCATGGAGGAGGAACTGCACAAGCGGGTGATCGGCCAGGAGGTGGCGATCACCGCCGTATCCAAGGCGATCCGCCGCTCGCGCGCCGGGATCAAGGACCCCAAGCGCCCCGCCGGATCGTTCATCTTCCTCGGCCCCTCCGGTGTGGGCAAGACCGAGCTTGCGCGGACTCTCGCCGAGTTCCTCTTCGGCGACGAGGAGGCGATGATTCGGATCGACATGTCCGAGTACATGGAGAAGCACGCGGTCAGCCGCCTGGTCGGCTCGCCGCCCGGCTATATCGGCTACGACGAGGGCGGTCAGCTGACCGAGGCCGTGCGGCGCAAGCCCTACAGCGTGCTGCTGCTGGACGAGATCGAGAAGGCCCACCCCGATGTCTTCAACATCCTGCTGCAGATCCTGGAGGACGGGAGGCTGACCGACGCCCAGGGCCGCACGGTCGACTTCCGCAACGCGATCGTGATCATGACCTCCAACATCGGCGCTTCGGAGATCGCCAAGAACACCTCCATCGGCTTCACCGTCTCCGATGAGACGGGGATGTCCTACGACGACATGAAAAACCGGATCATGGGCGACCTGAAGAAGGTCTTCCGACCCGAGTTCCTCAACCGGATCGACGAGGTGATCGTCTTCCACAAGCTGGCCAAGAACGAGGTGAAAGAGATCATCGAGCTGATGATCGCCCGCGTCCGTGTCCAGGTCGCCGAGCACGAACTCCTGCTGGAGCTGACCGAGGACGCCAAAGACCTGCTGGTCGAGAAGGGCTGGGACCCGTCGATGGGCGCCCGACCGCTGCGCCGCGCGATCCAGCGCTACATCGAGGACCCCCTCGCCGACGAAGTTCTGCGCCACGGTCCGATGACACCCGGCTCGACGGTGATGGTCGCCCGCGACCCCTCCGGCGACGAGGAGGACCGTCCGCTCGGCCTGACGATTCTCGCGCCGGTCAAGCCGCCGGAGAAGCTTCCTCCCGCGCCTGAGCCCGAGAAGGTTGGGGTCGGGGCGAAGAAGGGCGACGGCGACAGCGAGCCCGAGGGGGACGATGAGCAGCCCTCCGGCGACGCCGACGCCTGAGCGCCGCGCGGGTGCCTGAGCCGGGCCGCAGCGCGATCGGGACCTGGAGCGGCGGCAGGTACCTGCATTTCGGCGAGGCGATCGAGGAGGAGCGGCTGGCCGCCCTGCTTTGCCCCGGTGAGGGGATCGACACTGTCCTCACCGCCGATGCCTACGGCCAGGGAGAGGCCGATCGGCTGCTCGGACGGGCCCTGGCCGGCGTGCCGCGCGGCTCCTACTGCCTGGCCGGCGCGGTCGGCCACGACTTCTACGCGGGCCAGCGCGACGGCCCACGCGGCTTTCCCCGCTTCACCGACCCCAGCCTGCGCGGAGCCGCCGACTACGCCGACTACCTGCGAATGGCGGCGGAGCGCAGCCTGGAGCGCCTCGGCGCCTCATCCTTCGATCTGCTGCTCCTCCACAACCCCGACCGCATCGGCTACTCCAGCGAGGCGGTCTGGGACGGGATGGAGGCGCTGCGGCAGGGCGGCCTGACGGCTCGGCTCGGCATCGCCCCGGGGCCGGCCAACGGCTTCACCATCGACCTGATCGCCTGCCTCGAGCGCTTCGGCGAGCGGATCGACTGGGCGATGATCATCCTCAACCCGTTCGAGCCCTGGCCCGGGGAGCTGTGCCTTGATGCCGCCGCTCGCCACGGAGTGCGGGTGCTCACCCGCGTGGTCGATTACGGCGGCCTCTTCTGGGGAGACCTGCAGCCGGGGATGGAGCTGGGCAAAGGGGATCACCGCAGCTTCCGGCCTCCCGGTTGGATCGAGGCCGGCCTGGAGAAGCTGGGCCGCGTGGTGCCGCTCGGCGAGCGCCTCGGCCTGACCCCGATCCAGCTCGCCTGTCAGTGGAACCTCGCCCACCCGGCGGTCGAGTGCGTCGTGCCGACGCTGATCCAGGAGGCGGGCGAGGGCGCCCGCCCGATCGAGGCCAAGCGGGCAGAGCTGGCGGCGCTGCCCGCCGAGCCACGGCTCGGTGAGGCAGAGGTGGCGGCGATCCGGGCGGTCGGCGACAACGCCGGCGCCATGATGCTGAAGGGCGCCAGCCCCGAACATCGGGGGGAGGAGCGACCCGACCGCTGGGCGCTGAGTGAGGATCTGACCGAGGTGGGCGCACGCTGGGGCATCGACCCCTCCCGGGACCTGGTCGCCACTTAGCCGGGTTTGGGACCCGCCTCGGCCCGCGGGCTTGACAAAGCCTATCCCGACCTTTCCACACGGATATCACCGGGCCGCATTCCAGAGCGCTTTTTGGCATCCTGGCTGGCGATGCCTTCTTTGTCTGGGGATGAGCTGCATGAGCTGTCTGAACGACAGGATCCCCGGCTAGTAAGGGCCCTTGACGTCGTTGCTCCGGGCAGCGCCCTGCGCGAGGGGATCGACAACATCGTCCACTCGCGGACCGGCGGCCTGATCGTCGTCGGGGACCTGGAGAACGTTTCCCACCTGCTCTCTGGCGGAATCAAGCTGGACATCGACTACACCCCGGCGATGCTCTACCAGGTGGCGAAGATGGACGGGGCGATAGTCCTCAACGCCGAGGCGACGAACATCGCCTGGGCCAACGTCCAGCTGATGCCGGATCCGACCATCCTCTCCTCCGAGACAGGCACCCGCCACCGAACCGCCGAGCGCGTCTCCAAACAGACCGACGCCCTGGTGGTGGCGATCTCCCAGCGCCGCGACGTGGTCTCCCTCTACGTGGAGGGAACGAAGTACATCCTCCAGGACATTCCCGCGGTGCTGGCCAAGGCCAACCAGGGGCTGGCGACGCTGGACAAGTACCGCGACCGGCTCGATCAGGTCTCCACCCGCCTCACCGTGCTGGAGTTCGAGGGCGGCGGCGTTCTCTACGACGTGCTCGCCGTTCTCCAGCGGGCCGAGCTGGTGACGCGGATGGCGGTCGAGGTCGAGCGCTACATCGTCGAGCTCGGCACCGAGGGCCGCCTGATCGAGATGCAGCTGGAGGAGACGATGGTCGGTGTTGCGGCCGACAAGACGGCGCTGGTTCGTGACTACTCGGTCGAGGACTCCGAGCAGAACCTCGCCGCCGTCCTCCAGGCGCTGGCCCGGATGCCGCACCAAGATGTGCTCGACTTCGGCCGGCTGGCCGAGATGCTCGGCTATGACCGTAAGCTGAACACCCTGGATTTTCCGATCGCGCCGCGCGGCTACCGCGTACTTGGGCGAATCCCTCGGGTCCCAAAGCTTGTCGTCCAGAAGATCATCCAGGAGCTCGGCGGTTTGGAGGAGGTCCTGGCGGCCTCTGACGCCGATCTGGAGGCCGTCGACGGAGTGGGCCCCACCAGGGCCAAGGACATCCGCGAGGGCCTGCGCAGGCTTCAGGAGGTCGACATGGTCGACCGGTACCTGCAGAACTGACGGCGATGAGCGCCGTCGCAAATCGAAAGGAGCAAGAGATTCCCCAGCTAGAGGAGGCCATGGAGGCAGGCTTCGAGGAGGACGTCGTCTACGTCTGCGACTTCGAGGAGGGAGACAAGGTCGTATATCCACACCACGGAGCCGGCCTCGTGCTGAAGAAAGAGACCCGGGAGCTGATGGGGTGCGAGCGTGAATACCTGACGATCAAGATCCTCCACAACGAACTCACGGTGATGGTCCCCTGTGAAAACGCCGGTCTGGCAGGGCTGCGGCGCGTGATCGATGAGGAAGAGATCAAGAAGGTGACCGATGTCCTCACCGACGATGTGTCGGAGATGCCGAAGAATTGGAACCGGCGCTTCAAGTACAACCGGGAGAAGATCAAGACCGGCGACGTGTTCGAGCTGGCCGAGGTTGTCCGCAACCTGGCGATTCGCGAGATGGAGAAGGGTCTCTCCACCGGCGAGAAGCAGATGTACACGCGGGCGAAGAAGATTCTCGCCTCGGAGTTCATGTACGCGCTGGACAAGGACGAGGAGGGGGCGGAGGAGTACCTCGACGGGCTGCTGGAGGAGCGCTTCGCCGCCACGGCCTAGCAGGGAGACCTCCGTCACCGCGGCGATCGCGGCCGCCGGCTCCGGGGAGAGGCTCGGAGCCGGCGGCCCGAAGGCCTTCGTGGCGCTGGCCGGCAGGCCGATGATCGAGTGGTCGATCGCGGCCTTTCGCTCCGCTCGGCCGGTCGGCTCGATACTCATCGCCACACCGCCCGGCCATCTCCACGATCTCACCGGCGATGACCTCGGCCTGGTCGCCGGCGGCAAGACGAGGGCCGAATCGGTCGCCAACGCTCTGGCGGCAGTCGACACCGAGCTGGTGGCGATCCACGATGCGGCCCGGCCGCTCGTCACCCCAGGGTTGATCGAGGACCTGATCGCCGCCCTCCTCGCGGATCCCGGCGCCGCCGGGGTGATCGCCGCAGCCCCGCTCACCGACACGATCAAGCAGGTAGGCCCCAGCGCGAGCGGGCCTGGGGCTCGGGTCTCGGGCCCCCCGGCGGGGGAGCTGGTGATCGAGAGGACCCTCGATCGCTCGCGCCTGTGGGCGGCGCAGACCCCACAGGTCTTTCGCACCGATGCCCTGCGAGCCGCGCTGGCCCCCGATCTCCGGCACAGCGCCGCGGCGACCGATGAGGCGAGCCTGGTCGAGGCGGCGGGGGGGAGGGTGCTGATCCATCCGGCCCCGGCGGAGAACCTCAAGGTGACCACGCCCCTGGACTTAAGGCTCGCCGCAGTGCTGTTGGCCAAGGCGGGGTAGCGCAGGCGCCAGCACGACGGTAGCGTGCGGCCGCGTGCTGACCGACTACCACCTCCATCTGCGCCCCGACGAGGACGACACCCCGGCGGAGCGCTTCTTCACCCTGGAGAACGTGGAGCGCTACATCGCCGCGGCGGAGGCGGCGGGTGTGGGTGAGCTCGGCGTCTCCGAGCACGTCTATCGCTTCACCCAGGCGCTCGAGCTCTGGCGCCACCCGTTCTGGGAGGAGTGCGCCCGCGATGACCTCGACGCCTACTGCGAGTTCGTGCGGGGCACGCCGTTGAGGCTCGGCCTGGAGTGTGACTTCATCCCCGGCGCCGAGGAGCGCACCGCCGCCCTGCTGGAGGCCCGCGAGCTGGACTACGTCATCGGCTCCGTCCACTTCCTCGGCGAGCGCGCCGTCGACCACGACGGCTGGGACGTCTGGGAGGGCGGGGGGGACGCGGATCAGGTTTGGCGCCGCTACTTCGCCACCCTCGCCCAATGCGCCAGGTCCGGCCTGTTCGACGTGCTCGCCCATCCCGACCTGGTCAAGGTCTGGGGCCCCGGACGGCCCCGGCCCCAGCGTGATCCCCGCTACTTCTACGAGCCGGCGGTGGAGGCGATAGCCGAGAGCGGAATCGCCGTGGAGATATCCACCGCGGGCCTGCGCAAGCCGGTGGGTGAGATCTATCCGGCGCCGGCCTTCGCCCGGATGTGCGTCGAGGCGGGGGCCGACTTCGCCCTCTCCTCCGATGCTCACCTTCCCGAGCAGGTCGGCTTCGGCTATCAGCGGGCAATCGAGCTTCTCGCCGATCTTGGCGTCGGCGAGATCTGCGTCTTCGAGGGGCGCCAGCGGCGGCTGGAGCCAATCGGCGCCGAGTGCGGAAAGATTGAGCAGTGAGGCGGGCAACCTGATGTCTGTGGGGATCGGCTATGACAGCCACCGCTTCGTCGAGGGCCGGCGCCTGGTGCTCGGCGGCGTGGAGATCGCCCACGATCGCGGTCTGGCCGGCCATTCCGATGCCGACGTCCTCACCCACGCGGTTATCGACGCGCTGCTCGGCAGCGCCTCGGCAGGGGACATCGGGACGCTGTTCCCCGACGCGGAGGCGCGATGGAAGGACGCCGACTCGATCGATCTGCTGCGTATCGTCGTCGCCACCGTGCCCGGCCGGATCGTCAACATCGACGCCACCCTTGTTTGTGAGCAGCCGCGGCTGGCGCCATATCGGGCCGAGATGGAGCGAATCGTGGCCGAGGTGACGTCTGCCAGGGTCAACGTCAAGGCGACGACAAACGAGGGGATGGGCTGGATCGGCCGCGGCGAGGGAATCGCCTGCATCGCCGTCGCCTCGGTCGAGGGGGAATCAATCATCTAGGCTTCCCGCTCCGATGGGGAATCTCAGCTCGATCGTGTCGAACTCCCGCGAGTCGGTCTCCGATGCCGTCTTCGAGATCAGGGTGCTGCACGAGGCGGGGATCCTGCGACCGCTGCGTCCCGATCGGGCGGGCAGGATCGGCGCCACCTTCATCCGCTGGGGGGCCTCGCCGGCCACCGGCATCGCGATCGCCGCAATCCACTACCCGCACGAGATCGCGCTGATCGACGAGCGCGGCTCGCTCAGCTTCGAGCGGGTCCACCGACGCTCCAACGCCCTGGCGCATGCCTTCGCCGAGATGGGGATCGGCTACGGAGACGGGGTCGGGATCATGTGTCGCAATCACCGGGGCTTCGTCGAGGCGACCCTCGCCGCGGCCAAGCTCGGGGCCAGCGCCCTGTACCTGAACACGATGTTCGCCGGTCCGCAGCTGGCCGAGGTGACGAGGCGCGAGGGCCCCAAGGTGCTGGTCTATGACGAGGAGTTCACCGGTCTGCTGGAGGGGGTCGACGGGAGCGTGGCCCGCGTCGTCGGCTGGTGTGACAGCGAGGCGCCGGGCGAGACGACGCTCGAGCAGCTGATCACCGGGGGCGAGGAATCGAACCTCAAGCCGCCCCCCGACAAACCACGTTTCGTGATCCTCACCTCCGGCACAACCGGGACCCCGAAGGGTGCCCAGCGCTCCAGCCCCGACGGCCTGCTGGCGATGGCCGCGCTGATCGAGAGGATCCCCTACCGAGCCCGCGAGACGATGGTGATCGCCGCTCCGCTCTTTCACTCCTGGGGCTTCTTTCACTTCGTGATCAGCCTGCCGACCGCCTCGACGATGGTCCTGCGCCGGCGCTTTGACCCCGAGGACACCCTGCTCGCCGTGGGGGAAAGCCGCGCCCAGGTGCTGGCCGCGGTGCCGGTGATGATCCAACGCATCCTCCAGCTCCCCGACCAGACGCTCGCCAACTACGACCTCTCCTCGCTCAGGATCACCGCGCTCTCCGGTTCGGCCCTGCCGGGGGAGCTGGCGACCGCCTGGATGGATCGCTTTGGCGATTCGGTCTACAACCTCTACGGCTCGACCGAGGTCGCCTACGCGACCGTCGCCACACCAACCGATCTTCGCGCCGCGCCCGGCACCGCCGGGCGCCCGCCGCGCGGCACGGCTGTGCGGCTCTATGACGGGGAGGGGCGAGAGGTGAGGCGGGGCGAGGTCGGCCGGATCTTCGTCGGCAACGAGATGTCCTTCGAGGGCTACACCGGCGGCGGCGGCAAAGAGGCGATCGACGGCCTGCTCTCCAGCGGAGACGTCGGCCACATCGACCCCGCCGGGCGGCTCTTCATCGATGGTCGCGACGACGAGATGATCGTCTCCGGCGGCGAGAACGTCTTCCCGCGCGAGGTCGAGGATCTGCTCGCCGATCTCGACGCCGTGGTGGAGGCGGCGGTGATCGGGGTCGAGGACGAGGAGTTCGGCCAGCGCCTGAAGGCCTTCGTCGTGCTCACCGAGGATGGGCAGCTCTCCGAGGAGGAGCTCAAGGCCCACGTCAAGGCCAACCTCGCCTCATACAAGGCTCCGCGCGAGGTCGAGTTCCTCGAGGAGCTGCCGCGCAACGCGACGGGCAAGATCCTCAAGCGCGAGCTGCGCGAGCGCGAGACGCAGAAGACGGCCTGAGCCGGCGCAAATTGCGCCTTTTCGGCCGCCGCGGGGGTGGCATCGCCTCCGATGCCCATAGTAGGTTGGCGCTCAATGGGAGAACCCGCGGTTCAGCTTGAGGGGCTCGGCGAGGCGAGGGAGTCGGTGCGCGGCATCGCCGAGCAGGCGCTGGAGTGGGTTCGGGTCAGCGAGGGGCGGATCGTCGAGGCCGATGCGCGGGCGGAGGCAAGGTTGCTGGAGGCTCGCGGCGAGATCAAGGTGCGGGCGATGGCGGCTCTGCGCAAGGTCGGCGAGGAGGGCAAGGAGCGCATAGCGGCGGAGCGCGGACGGCGCCGGGACGCCGAAGCTCGGGCGAGCCGGGCTGAGGATGCCAGGAATCGGGGCGAGAGGGCCTTGGAGCAGTCCAAGCTGAGTGCCGAGCGCGAGCGGAAAACGCTTGCCGAGGAGCTTGCGGCCAGCCGGGCGGAGGCCGGGGATGCGCTCGCCGAGATGGTCGCCAAGCTCGGGCAGGAGGCAAAACGACGCGAGCATGAGGCTCGCGCCGAGGTTCAGCTGGAGGCCGACCGTAGGGTCGCCGCGGCGGAGCAGCGGGCAGCAGATGCCGAGGCCAGAGCGGCCGAGGCGCACGAGACCGCGGTGCGGATCGAGACCGAGATCGAGCGGCGCGTAATGGAGGGCACCGAGGAGGTGCGACGCGAGGCCGAGGAGCGGGTGCAGAAGCTGGTCGAGAAGGTCGAGCATGAGGCGGCGGAGATTGCCCGGGCGCGGGCCGAGGATCAGCTGCGGGCGGAGTCGGACCGCATCCGGGTGCAGACCGAGCGGCGCGAGGAGCGTGCCAGGCAGGCCGCCGAGGAGGAGATCAAGGCGAGCGCCAACCGGGCCAGGCGCGAGGCCCTCACCGCCGCGGAGGAGACGGCGCCGGACTGGGCGCGGTCGGATTCGGCGGCCTCTCCCGCCGGCTACCGGACCTTCTAGGCTCCGCCTCGCGATGCGCGAGGTGAGGATCAAGGACAGCCTGACCGGGAGGCTGCAGACGATCGACCCCGCCGAGGAGGTCGGCATCTACGTCTGTGGGCCGACGGTCTACAGCAGGATCCACATCGGCAACGCCCGGCCGTTCGTCGTCTTTTCCCTGCTCGCCCGGTTTCTCAGGTCCGAGGGCTTCGGGGTGCGACTGGTGGTCAATGTCACCGACATCAACGACAAGATCTACGTCGCGGCACAGGATGCGGGGGAGCCCTCGGCGCAGTTCGCCGCGCGGATGACAAGGGCGTATTTCGAGGACACTGACCGGCTCGACCTGGGACGGCCGGATGCCGAGCCGCTGGCCGGCGAGACGATCGGCGCAATCGTCGCGCTGATCGCCGCTCTGGTCGAGTCGGGGCACGCCTATGAGTCCGGGGGCGATGTCTATTTCCGCGTGCGCAGCTTCGCCGCCTACGGCAAGCTCTCCAACCGCAAGCCGCAGGACATGGACCAGGGGGAGGAGGCCGGCTCGGCATCGCTGAAGGAGGATCCGCTCGACTTCGCCCTGTGGAAGGCCCACAAAGTGGGGGAGGACACCACCTGGGATTCGCCCTGGGGAGCCGGCCGCCCCGGATGGCACGTCGAGTGCTCGGCGATGGCAGAGGCCGAGCTGGGCCCATCGTTTGCGATCCACGGCGGCGGCTCGGACCTCCTCTTCCCCCACCACGAGAACGAGATCGCGCAGTCGGAGGCCGCGGGGCGCCCGTTCGCCAGGACCTGGATGCACAACGGAATGGTCGAGGCCGATGCCGCCAAGATGTCGAAGTCGCTGGGCAACATCTTCCAACTCTCCGCAGCGCTCGATCGCTACGGGCGCGAGGCGGTCCTCGCCTTTCTGATCTCTGGGCATTACCGCCAGCCGCTGGCCTTCGGGCCGCAGGAGATGGATCAAGCCGTGGCCAGGGTGGAAGGGCTGCGGAATTTCTTTCGCGATCACCCTCTGGGGGTGGCCGGTGAGGTCTCGCCCGAGCAGCGGCGCGAGGGATTGGCCGCGACCCCACCGGCCACCCGGCTGGAAGCCTTCCGCCAGGCCCTGGCTGAGGACTTCAACACACCGCGGGCGCTGGCCCAGATATTCGCTCTCATCAGTGAGGCAAACAGAGAGGAGATCGTTGGGGCTCCCGAGGCCGTTCGGGAGATGCTCGAGCTGCTCGGTCTGGGGTCGGTGGCGGACCCCGAGGAGAGCGCCGGCAGCGATGCCGAGGCGCTGCTGGCTGAGCGCGAGAAGGCAAGAGCAGCGAGGGACTTCGAGCGCGCCGACGCGATTCGCGCCAGGCTGGCTGAGATCGGCTGGGATGTCAGGGACTCGGCCGACGGCGCCCGCCTGGTCCCCAGGGGTTAGGCGTTAGTCGATGGCGGGCCAGCTGATCTATGGCAAGCGGCCGGTTGCCGAGGCGGAGCGGGGGAGGCGTCGGGTGCATCGTGTCTGGCGTCTTCCCGCGACGTCGGCCGAGGATCTGGCGCAAATGTGCGGTTCGCCAGACCATCAGGGGGTCGTCGCTGAGGTCGATCCCTACCCCTACGCCGAGCCGGAGTCGCTGCTCCGGGACAAGAGCGCTCTGCTCCTGGCCCTGGACCAGGTGCAGGACCCCCGCAATCTCGGCGCGGTCGCCCGCTCCGCCGAGTTCGCCGGCGCCGCCGGCCTGGTGATCCCCGACCGCCGCTCGGCCGAGGTGACGGCCGCCGCCTGCAAGGCCTCGGCAGGCGCGGTCGAGCACCTGGCGATCGCCCGCGTCCGCAACCTCGCGGACTGGTTGGAAGGGGCCAGGAAGGCGGGCTTTTGGATCTGGGGCGCAGACGCCGGCGCCGAGCAGGCACCGTGGGAGGTGGATCTGCGCGGACCGACGGTTCTGGTCCTGGGCGGGGAGGGCAAGGGGATTCGTCCCCGCGTGGCATCGGCCTGCGACGCCCAGCTTGCCTTTCCCCAGCAGGGGGAAATCAGCTCCCTAAACGTCTCAGCCGCCGCCGCGGCCTTGCTCTTTGAGGCGGTCCGACAGAGACGCCAGCTCCTGGCTCCTGGCGCGTAGCACCTGCAACGGCGGTTGCAAGATCTTGCGTTTGGGGTTGACAGAACTCCGCCCGCACGTAAACTACCGCTGGAATAAGGGTGAACCTCAGCTTGAGTCTGAGATCTCCCAGTCCATAGGGCGCCTCAGGGGAGGTAAACGGCGCCACGACCCTTCACAAGGAGAAGGATCTGTGGCTCTATCTACGCCTACGCACGCAATGCGACTCCCTTCGGGACGCCGTCCCGGTGGCGCCCGCCCGCAGAAAGCTAACTCTCAACCTGAGCTTGATGATCATTATCTGGTTGCGCTCGCCAAGGAGGGAAAGTCCGACGCCTACGACGCGATAGTCCGCCGTTACCGGGGCTTCGTCCGGCTCAAGGCCTCCTCCTACTTTCTCCTCGGCGGCGAGTCCGACGACCTGATCCAGGAGGGCCTGCTCGGCCTCTACAAGGCGATCCGCGACTATCGGACCGATCGTGAGTCGAGCTTTCGAAACTTCGCTGAGCTCTGCATCACCCGCCAGATCATCACCGCGGTGAAGACGGCGACGCGCAACAAGCACACTCCCCTCAACCAGTACGTCTCCTTCAGCCAGACTCCGGCTGCCGCGGGCGACTCGGAAACGACGCTGGATGAGATCCTCTCGGGGCCGACAGTCCTCGATCCGGTCAACCAGGTGATCGCGGCCGAAGAGCTGGAGAGCCTCGTCTCCTGCCTAACAGGTGTCTCGGGTGTCCTCTCAGACCTGGAGAGCCGGGTCCTCTCGCTCTATCTCGACGGCCACTCCTACGAGATCGTCGCCGAGCGGCTGGAGTGCGACACCAAGACCGTGGACAACGCCCTGCAGCGGGTCAAGCGAAAGGTGGGCATTCACCTGGCCTCGCGCGAGGTCGCCCTCTAGCGCTGGCGGGTTTTGGCAGGTCGGCCA
>DATLSM010000074.1:0-15678 GCA_035534175.1 Solirubrobacterales bacterium
GCAGCACCCCCGCCGAGCAGCAAGAACAGGCAGAGGGTCGAGATGACGTTGGCATAGGTGAGCTTGCCTTTGAGGCGTCTCATGAATCCCTTCCTTCGAGTTGTGGAACGAGGAGGGGGACCCTACGTGCGGCAAGGCACCTTCACAACGGCGACGCTGGACTTTCGGCCGGCTCAAGCATCCTGATAGCTCGCAAGAGGGCCCTTGACTGTCGGAAGAACCATCACAAACGAAAGCACCGTCCAACTACCGATCTTCCTTGCTCTGTTGGCCGTCGCGGGATCGCCGTCGGTTGCTGGCGAGCGGTGTCGGAGGAAGGAATCGCCGCATCCGCCCTTCGTACACCTCGACATCGAGACCGAAGCGTGACGCCATCGGCCCCGGAATATACAGGGGCCGCGGTCCCCGGTGGCTTGACTGAGACGCTTGTCCTTCAGCGAACCAAGGGCATCACGCAGCGGTATTCCTTGGTGTCGCTAGGAGCGTCGAGATTGACCTTGCCTTCGGGAGAGACGGTGATCACCGTGAAGATATTTTCGGCGGTCACGCCATTGATTTGCCGGTCCACTCATCCCCTGCGCTGAGCGTGGCTATTTTCGAGAAGGCGACGAGGTCGGAGGCCGAAGGAAGGGTTCCGCCGAGTCCCGTACATGCCGCAGCCGCAGCCGGTTGGGTGGCAGCCGGTCGCGGAGCGCTTTCCCAGCAGCTTCCCGCAAAGGGCTGGGTGCCAGTCTTGCATTCGGCGGTGTGCCCGTTGACCGTGGTTGCATTGACGGCACTGGTCGCGGTCGTTGCCGTATTAGCCTGAGCTGCCGAGGGGACCTGGCCGAGCGTCGACTCGTTGATCTGGGCCCCGGTCACGGTGTTTAGCTTCAAGCGATTGCCTGGGATCGACTTGACCTTGATCGTCTTGCCGTTGATCTTGGAGGCCGCATATGCGCTACCGCCGAGAGCGATGAAGACGGCGATGGTCGCCGTCACGTTCGCGTAGGTCAATCTATCTGTGAGGCGCTTCATAGTCCTTTCCTTCGATCGTGGAGCGAGAGGAGCGACTCTAAGGCGATGCCGCGATTGCCGCAACACACGACGGACGCTCGACCGAGTGCGACGATGCCATCGACGGCCGTGGCAGCCACTGCGTTCGACCCATTCTGATCTCGGCGCCTCTCAGCGGGCTTGGATGCCGACGACTACGCGGGCCAGCCGTCGTTGGCGACCCAGGCGGACCGGCGTTCCGCGCCGTCTGGCGATCCTGTCAGCCGTTGCGCGCCCGTCCGACAAACACTGGGTCGCCTGTCCGTGCGCTTGCTCCTCGTACGCCAGGTCGCCAGCTCCTACTGGAGGCCGACAGTCAGATTTACCTCTCCCCCTCCCGGACCGCTGACTTTGACTCGCGGGCAATCAGCGTCCCAGTGGTGAGCTTCACGTCGCGCCTGTCGAGCGCAACCTCCTCGCCGATCCGGAGTCCAGCGCCGGCCAGGGTTGCGATGATCGGCCGAATGTAAGGGTCGACCGTGTCGATCAAAACAACGAGTTGCTCGGACTCGACCCGCGTTCTTTTCGGCTCCGTCGACTCGCACGCCAGCGAGGCTCTTGGAAAGCCCCGCCACGCGTGTGAGCCGACTACGGAATGACGTAGTTGTGTATGTCGACGTGGACGATCTCAGCGTCAGGAGCCGCTGCGACATGCTCCTCGCCCATGATCGCGACCTGAGCTGGCCGAAGGCGGTCCGCCGTGAACCGGTCGAAGTTCTCGCGGCTCTCCCAGACGTTGAAGACCTGGAAGCTTCCGTCTAGCTCGCCTGCGGAGTGAAAGATAAGTCCCTCCACCGGCTCGCCCGCCACCCCGAGCTGCTCCATTATCGCGTCGTACTGCTCAGCGCCTATGCCCTCAGGGAGCCGGGTGATCGTTCCTACCGCCATGTTGCCTCCTCCGTTGAACATCCGTCGTGTCGCTCCACCCTACATTCGATAGAAGAATCGGCAGCTGAGCGAAACTGAACCAGCCCCTCCAAGGCCTGAAAGGCTCCCTCGTCTGCCGGATCGACCTGGAGGGCAACGAGAGCGGTTGCACCGGCCTGTACCTCTGCGAGGCTCTGTCGCCCTTCGCTGGCAAGCATCATCAGCCAGCGCTTAGCCGCGCGCTCAAACAGCGGGTCGCGAACCACCGCGAGCACCCGGCAAAGGCAGAGGTCGTCATCCCGCGGGTCGCTGACCCTTCCGGTGTCGGGCTCTTCCATCCCTTGCTCCGTTCCGGATTATCCCGGCGCTCCACGAACGTACGTTCTCATATGTGATGTTTCTGAGGCTGCTAGGCCGCGGGCGTGGGATTGGTCACGGAATGGCCTCCCATGGGCTCAGGCAGCCCCCCGGCCGCTCTTGGCCTGCGCTGGCCCAAAGGACCCCGGAGCGCCGCCCCGAAGCTATCCGCAACGCCTTCGTCCACCTAACCAAGGAGACCCTTTTGAAGCAGATCCCCAAGCGGCTCACCTATGCGAACGTGATGTCCTCCCTCGCTGTCTTCCTCATCCTCGGCGGGGGTGCCGCCTTCGCCGCCACCAAGCTCGCCAAGAACTCGGTCGGCACCAAGCAGATCAAGAACAATGCGGTGACAGCGGCCAAGATCAAGAAGAACGCCGTGACCACAGCGAAGATCAAGGCCGGCGCCATCACTGGCGCTCAGATCGAGGGCGGCGCTGTGAGCGGCTCCAATATCGCCTCCAACACCGTCACCGGAGCAAACATCAACGCCTCGAGCACGCCGTTTACCCAAGCGGTAGCGAGGTTTCATTCCAGTGCCCAGTTTGGATTTGGCGGCTCTGAACCGCCGATCATCCCGCTCGGCACCTACACCCAGCCAGCGGGCCAGGACGACCAGATTCTCGCAGGCTTGACGGTCAGCTTCAGCGCAAGCTGTGAAGAAGAAAGGGACGTGGAGGTCTTTCTGTTGGAAAACCCTCCGGCGAAACTCAGCGAACTCAATATCGAAAGCGTACTCGGCATTGCCCTGGTCGAGAACAAAGGCACCGGGACCTTCAGCAAACAGACAGAATTTTCCAGCTATCCGATTGGGGGTCTTGCCGGCATGAACCAAGTCGCTCCGTCGGCGTCGGTGACTCGCAGCTATGGCGTACTCCCGCTGGACGGAACATGCAAATCAGGCAGCGGGGTTACTGTCTCCAACCCACAGCTCGACATTCTCGGGACCAAGTAAGCGCTGCGCCCCCTGCTCCTTCGCGAGTGGGGGGCGTGTCGCTCCCTTCACCTCAACCGCTCAGACGCCGATGACAGCGCGACTCCTCCCCAGAGATTGGCATAGGCTGGCGAGACGCAGCGCAACTTGTGAGGAGAACGATTTGGCCTACGCAGTCACCCATAACTTTCCTAACGGCACCGAGGAGCAGTATCGGGCCGCGCTCAAGTCCGTTCATCCCGCTGACGGCAATCTGCCCAGCGGTCAGACCTACCATGCCGCTGGCCCGACCGAGGATGGCTGGATGGTCGTCGCTGTCTATGACTCAAAGGAGAACTGGGAGCGGTTCCGCGATGAGGATCTGCGACCCGGGCTCCAGAGCGCAGAGGGAGCTTTCTCGACTCCGCCACAGGAGGTTGCTTTTGAGGTGGCGAACCTGCAGCAAGGCTAGACGCCCCACGACGGCCCCGGCTCCCTCCGGGGTCGTCGTCGTAGCCCTTGCGCTCCGCCGCTGACGGGTTTGCGTGCGCGCCAAGACATCAGTGGGGCCGCGGGCGAGAACCCCCTCCCCGTGGCGCTCCGAGGACAAGGTGCGGAAGCCGGGCTCCACGGAAAACCCTGAACCGGGAGCGTGGCCAACCCGGACGAACGGTTTTGGGTCGCGTTGCAAGAGTTGCAGCAGCATGTGCAACTTCTCGGCCCGCAGCGTGTTTATCTATCTACAGTCGCCCGCCACGCGACAACAGCTTTCAAGACTTGAGGACCGACGAGCCAGCGACCTAACTTTCACTGGTGGTACGTCCTTCGGAACCAAAGGGCCCCTTACGGGGCCCTTTTCCGTCGCCTTTCGGCCTAGACGTGATCGCTGGGTAGGTGCCAATGACGTGGCGCGATCAGGGGGTCGATCGACTCCGGCCCCCATGAGTCCGGCTGGTAGGTCTGGACCGGAGGCAGCGCCTCCAGCACGGGCTGCGAGATTTCCCAAAGCCGCTCGATCGCTTCTGAGGTCGTGAAGAGGGTGCGGTCGCCGATAAGCACGTCATGGATGAGTCGTTCGTAAGGTTCGAGCGCCTGTCCGGAGCCGCCGAACGTCGTCGCGTAGCTGAACGTCATGTGAGCCTCCCCCAGCCGGATCTCCGGGCCAGGCACCTTGGCCAGGAAGCTCGCCGAGATCGTCCCCGGGTCGCCCAGCTCGAAGGTGAGGTGGTCGTGGCCGAACGACTCCGCCACCTGGTCGCAGTCGAGCGGAAACATTCGCCGCGGTGGCTCGATGAAGGCGACGGTGAGCATGTGACGGCTCTCGGCCATTCGCTTGCCCGAGCGCAGGTAGAACGGCACCCCCGCCCAGCGCCAGTTGTCGACGAAAGCCCGCAGGGCGACGAAGGTCTCGGTCTCAGAGCCCGGCGCCACGCCCTCCTCATCCCGGTAGCCGGCGTACTGACCGCGGACCACGTCCTGCGGCGTGAGCGCCAGCATCGAGTCGAATACCTTCTGCCGCTCGGCCATCAGCGCCTTGGCGCTGAGCGAGGTTGGCGGCTCCATCGCGACAAAGCTGAGCAGCTCGAACAGGTGCGTGACGACCATATCCCGGAAAGCTCCGGTCTGCTCGTAGAAATCGGCGCGCATCCCGATCGAGAGGGTCTCGGGGACGTCGATCTGAATGTGGTCGATGTGCTCGCGGTTCCAGACCGGCTCGAACATGCCATTGGCGAAGCGGACGGCGAGAAGGTTCTGGACGGCCTCCCTGCCCAGGTAGTGGTCGATGCGGAAGACTTGGCTCTCCTCGAAGACCGAGTGAACCCGCGCGTCCAGCTCGCGAGCCGAGGCGAGGTCGACGCCGAATGGCTTCTCCATGATCACCCGAGCTCCCTCGCCCAGGTCCAGGCGACCCAGCGCCTCGATCGCGCCTGCGGCCGCCGCGGGAGGTAGTGAGAGGTAGTGGAGAAGACGGGGGTCGCCGCCGAGATCTTCGCGCGCCCGGGCGACCGCCTCGCCGAGCGCCTCGTACCCGTCGCTCAAACTTGCGAATCGCAGCGAGGCGGCGAAGCTGTCCCAGGAGCCGTCCAGGGAGGGAGGGCGGCCGGACTCCTCAACGGAGGTCCGTACCAGGTCGAGGAACTCGTCCTCCTCCAGGCTGCTGCGCGAGGTCCCGATGAGGACGAAGCGCTGCGGCATCAGACCCGCCTCGGTGAGGTGGAAGATGCCGGGCAGGAGCTTGCGCCGCGCCAGGTCTCCAGTGATCCCGAAGAGAACGATCACGTGGTCCTCCGGCACGGTGGCGCGAGTTGCCCCCACCGTTGCCTTCGCCGTTGGGACGCTCACGGCCCCAGCCTTACAGATGCACCGTCAGGGCGGCTAATTCGTGATCACGACCTTGCCGCGGGTGTGAGCGTGGGCGAAGTCGGCAACCGCAGCCGGCGCTTCGTCCAACGTGAAGGTACGGCTAACCTCGACCCTGAGGGACCCGTCAGCCACTTGGCCCAGCAGCGCCTCCAGGTCCCCCTGCCGAGGGACGAAGGAGCCGATGTACACGGCGGAGACGTCGCGGTCAAGGCCTTCGGGGCCGCCCAACGGGGAAACGAGGCGGCCCCCCTCCCGGGCGGCGCGGGCGCTGATCGAGATCGCCTCCCCCATCCCGATCAGGTCGATCACCGCGTCGACCCCTTCCGGCCGCAGGCGCAGGGCCTCCTCCACCACGCCAGCGCTCCTATAGTCGACGACGTCGGCGGCGCCCAGGTTGCGGACGTAGGCGGCATCGTCCTCGCTCGCCGTCGCAATCGCGTGGACCCCCTCGGCCGCCGCAAACTGGACGAGAAACATGCCGATGCCCCCGGTCGCGCCGATCACCAGCACGCTGTCCCCGGAGCGCAGAGCCGCCGCGCGCCACAGCGCCAGAGCCGTCATTCCCGACTCCGGCATCGCAGCCGCATGAACGGCATCGACGGCGCCCGGGCGACGGCTGACCGCGGGACCCACGTCGATGACCGCGCGCTCGGCGATCGTCCCCGGGTGCGCGCCGAAGAAGCCGGCCACGGCCTCCTCCTCGGAGAACTCGGTGACCCCGTCGCCGACGCCCACGACCCGCCCTGTGCCGTCCATTCCCACCATGTGTGGAAAGGTCAGCGGAGCCATCTCGCGCATGGCTCCGCTGATCTGCTTAAGGTCGAACGGGTTCAGGGAGGCGGCCTCGATCCGCACCAGCAATTGTCCCGGGCCCGGGACTGGATCGGGAACCTCGGCGAGCTCGAGGTTCGAGGGCGGCTCCCCGTAATCGGTGGCGACGAGTGCCTTCATGGCGTGCTCTCTTTCGTGTCGTTGGCCAAGGCGCTGGCCCCAGGGTAGACAGGCTGCACAGGCGCCTACAACCGCAGAGCGATGGCTGCGATCGCCAGCAGCGGCACCGCGACCGATAGGGCTCGCAGCGCGCCGTCGAGGGGCGCTGCGAGCCCCGCGCGGTCGAGGAGCCTGGCCGTCCCGTCCGCGAGCCGCTGCTCCCCGACCACGGCTTCGGTGCGGCGACGCAGCTCGCGCACCGGGGTCGAGAGGCGGCGCTGGGCTACGCTCAGCCAGTAGCAGGCGAGCACCGCGGTGGTGGCGGCGATCGCCTGCCGGGGAGAGTGCAGGGCGAGCGCGTTCGACCACCATCCGGTCAGAGCCGGAAAGGCGCCCCATGCCGCGGCGAACCAGAAGTCGGTGTGGAAGCGACCGCCGAACAGCTCCAGGTTGTACGCCAGGACGAGGAAGACGCCGGTGAGAACCAGGGGCGCCAGCGTTGTCGAGACGACGAGCACGCCGGCTACGCCGATCCCCAGCGCGCCTCCCAGGCCCACGGTGGCGAGGACCAGCAGCGCGCGGCGCGAGAGGCGGGTGCCGAGTGGTCGCCCGTGCAGCTCATCGAGGGAGTGGGCGCCGACCCCGACAGCCAGGAAGAAGGCCGCGAGCGCGGCGCCGAGCCGGCTGGCGTGGATCTGCGAGGCCGCCGCGGCACCTATAGCCAGGTTGCTGAGGTGCCACAGAGTGTAGGGAGGGTGCAGCAAGGTAACCAGGTCCCGCCAGCCTCCGGGGCGGAGCGCGTAGAAAGCGGGGCGCCGCTCGGCCTCAGCCTCCAACCGTTCCCCAGATCACGACGCCGCCGCCGAGGCTCATGCGTCGCGCGGTGATGCCGCCGACCCCGGCCTCCTCCCACATCCTCAGCTGGCGCCCCAGTGGGTGGCGCCGGTAGAAGCCTTCGATGCTCGGACCGAGGAAGCGCCCCACCTCGAACCACTGCCGTGAGGCGAGCCTGCCAAGCGCCGGCAGCCCGACGCGGGTGTAGAGCCGCCACGGCCAGAGCCAGATCGCATCCGGCACGCAGAACTCGAGGCAGGCGATCCGCCCTCCCGGCCGCACCACACGGGTCATCTCGCGCAGGGTCGCGGCCGGATCGTCGACATAGCGCAACAGGTAGGTGAAGGTGAGGTGGTCGAACTCCGCATCGGCGAAGGGCAGCGCCTCCGCTTCCCCCTCGACCAGCTCGACCCGCGCCGCCAGCGCCGGATCAGCGACGAGCTTGGCGCGGGCCCGGGACAGCATCGGCGCGCTCTGGTCGAGCCCGACCACCCGGCAGCCGTAGCGCTCGACCAGCTCGCGGGCAATCAGGCCGGTGCCGGTGGCGACGTCCAGCACACGCTGCTCGGGTTTCGCCCCTACCGCCGCGACCATCGCCCGACGCCAGCGCGGGTCCTGGAAGAAGCTGAGCAGGGCCCCCAGCTCGTCGTAGCGCGCCGGCAGCTCCTCGAACAGCTGGAGCGCATGCTGCTTGCGAGAGGAGGAGGTGAGCGCCACGGTCGCAGCGTCTCAGAAACAGCGCTCGCAGGTTTCTGCTCTCTAGGCGGTTTCCCGGAGGAACTCCTGAATCGCCTCCGCCAGGGCGCCCGGCTGGTCCTCCGGAATCAGTGTGTAGCAGTCGGGGAGCTCGACCAGCCGACTGTCGGGAAAGGCCTCGGCAAGCCTGCGGCCCTCCTCGTTGGGCATCATCTTGCCCTCCGCGTCCCAGACGACCAGAACGGGACGCGTGAATGAGGCCAGTGAGGTTGACGCGGCGCGGATCGCCCGTTTGCCATTCATTGCGTCGCCCGCGTACTTGCGAAGGTCGCGGCGGATCTCGGGTCGTTTCAACGGCTCCAACCATTCCCGCATCAGGCCGTCCGGCAGGCCCCGCTTTGACATTTGCCCATAGACGAACGGCAGGCGACGCAGGCGGGGGCAGAGTAGCACCTGCCGCATCAGGGAGATTCCGCCAGGAAGCTTGGCCGAGAGCCAGACAGCGTGTCCCCCCAGCCCCGGTGGGTAGTTGCCGGCGGTCTCGCATGAGACGAGCACCAGTCGCCCAACTCGACCCATCAAATCATCCGCGATCATCGTCTGGGCGCCGCTCCAGTCGTTGAAACAGAGGGTGACGTCCTCCAGGCCGAGTCGCTCGATGAACTCGGCAAGGATGCGGCCGACTCCCCGTAGGGAGAGGTCGGCGTCGGGTTTCATCGGCCGCAGGTGGGAGCCGAGGGGAAGCGTTGGCGCGACGCAGCGATACTCGGCGCTGAGCTCGGGGACGACCTTGCGCCAGTGCCGGCTATCAGACAAGCCGTGAACCAGCACCAACCTTGGGCCTTCACCGCCAGTGTCCTCGTACTCGATGACGCCGGCTGACAGCTCGACCTCAGGCATCGCTCGCCTCCCAGTTCCGATTTGATAGATCGCTCTAGTGGCGCCAATCTAGCATTGGCGCTTCGGCGAGCAGCGGGAGAGGAAACAGATGGCGAGCGACACAAAGAATCGGATTCTGGAGACGAGCGGTCAGCTGTTTCGCCGCCAGGGCTACATGGGCACCGGCGTCAAGCAGATCGTCGAGGAAGCCGGCGCACCCTTCGGCTCGCTTTACCACTTCTTCCCCGGCGGCAAGGAGGAGCTCGGCGCCGAGACGATCCGCCGCTCGGGGATGCTCTACGGGCTGCTCTTCGTCGAGTTCCTCGGCCCGGACGTCGACCTGATCACAGGGGTTTGTAATTTCTTCGCTGGCGCGGCGCAGACGCTCCGCGAAACCGCCTACGCGGACGCCTGTCCGATCGCAACGGTGGCCCTTGAGGTGTCGAGCACCAACGAGGAGCTACGTCAAGCGTGCGCCGACGTCTTCAACGCCTGGATTGAGGGCGGCACCGACCGCTTCGCCTCGGCGGGCATCTCCCGCACTCGGTCCCGCCAGCTCATGATCCAGATGCTGGCCGGCCTGGAGGGAGCATTCGTGCTGAGCCGGGCGCTGCGGAGCACCGAGCCGGTCGAGCGTGCCGGCGTGGCGGTGGTGGAGTTGGTTCGGACGGCTCTGAGTTGAGCATCAGCCGAGCCCACGACCCAGCCGATCAGGAAGGCGGGCCTGTGGAGCGCGCCCGCGGCGTCGCCAACATCAGAACGACACCGATCGGCTCATCCAGCTCAGCTGGCGCCTAACGACCGACCCGCGACGGCGAATTGGACTTCCTCACGCTTGCCGTCACGAGAAGACGATCGCAACAACTCAAGGCGACTCCCCTCCCTCGCACCGCCAGCCATCCCGTACCGCGTGGCTCTCGCCTGACCAGCCACTTCGGCAGCCCGAGCCAGCTCGATCGCTCTTAAGGAATCAAGTCGAGAACGTCGGTCAGGTCCACGGTGTCGATGGCGACCGATGCCGCCTCGCGAGCCTGCGGCGTGGCGTTGAGCGCGATGGAAAAGCCGACGGCCTCAAAAAGCGGGATGTCCGAGCGTGAATCACCAACCGCTATGCACTCGGCAATATCTATGTCGTTCGCCGTGCAATATGAGGTGACGAAATCCAACTTGTCCCACTCGTCGAAGTGGCGTCTGACAGTCCCAGTTGGGATATCGCCCTCCAGGTCGACTTCGGTTCCCGATGCGGCGACAAAGCCGTGGCGACGGCAAAACTCCTCGGCGGCGAAGCTCCAGGTCACGGTGCAAAGCAGCGAGTCGATCTGGCGCGAGCGAAGAATTGCGAGCGTTGCGTCAATGCCCTCGATACATGGGATGTCAGAGAGCTTTGCGACGACATCCTGGAGTGGGATGCCGCGGTAGCTGATTGCCTGCTCTTCCGCGACCACTGCATTGGAGATCTCACCGGCGGCATAGCGGCGCTCCAGTTCGGCCATCTGCTCCCCCCGGCCAAAGCGGTCGGCGAGATGCTGACTGACGGAAGTGCCGCAAACAAGGGTCCCGTCGAGGTCGAAGCAGGCGAGGCGCCAACGGCTGGATTGGCTGGTCGCTGACATCGGCAAACAGTTTGACGGTGGCCAAGGCAACCAGAAGGCGGCGCATGTGGGCGTTGCCGACCTTGGTGATCGATCCCCGCGAGCGCTTCTCCCCCAGGAGTGCTCCCCGGCGCTCCATCCTGTCTGAGAGGTCCAACAGCCGGGCATCTTGCTTTGATACGAACACCTGTTCGTATGGTGGCCTGTGTTCTCATTCCCCGTTTTGCGCTCCGGATTGCTACCGGCGGCCCACCTGAGAGAGCCTGCGCACTCGCTCCTCGGCCCTGTCATCAAGCCATAGGAGAGGTCTCCCGCGAGGCCGAAACCTCCGGCGTACAGCCCGGCATGGCGCTCGGCGAGGCGCTCTCGCGCTGCCCCGCGCTGCGTCTCGTGCCGCCCGATCCGGCTCGGGTCGCGGAGCGCTGGGACGAGCTGCTCGCGCGTCTGGAGGGAATCGGCGCCGCGGTGGAATCAGGGTGCCCCGGCGAGGCGTTCTTCGCGGTCGACGGTCTGCTCGGGCTCTATGGCGGCGAGGTCTGCGACGTCCTTGCGGCGGCGCGGGGCGCGGCGCGGCTGGGGGTGCGGATCGCAGTGGCGCCGACCCGCTTCGCCGCCTATGTCGCGGCCTGTCGGGGATCCCGTCTGCCGCGCGGATCCAGCGGTGAGGCGATCGTCCCCCCACGGGCGCTTCGCAAGTTCCTCGGCCCGGTCTCGGTCTCGGCGCTGAGGAGGCGCCTCGGGGTCTCAGAGGCGGAGGCAAGCGCTCTGATCGCCACCCTGAAGCGCCTGGGACTCGACACCCTCGGCAAGCTCGCGACGCTCTCCGCCGACCAAGTCGCCGATCGCTTCGGGTCGCTCGGCCTGCGTGCGCTGCGCCTCGCCCGGGGGGAGGATGAGCCGCTGCGCCCGCGTGAACCGCCTGAGGAGTTGGTCTGTGAGATCGAGCTGCCGGAAGGAACCGCCGGCGCCCAGCTCGATCGCGCCCTCGAGCTTCTGGTCGATCGCTTCCTCGCCGTCCCCGCGCGACGCGGGAGGACGGTGCTGGCGCTTCGCCTCTCTGCCCTGCTGGACTCCGGCGGAAGCTGGAGCGCCGAGCAGGGGTTCGGCCGGCCGACGGCATCGGCGCGGACGATCGACTTGCTTCTGGCACCGCACCTCGAGATGCTGCCGGCGCCGGCGAGGACCCTGCGGCTGCGAGCGCTCGCACTGGGCCCGCAATCAAGCGACCAGCTGGAACTCACCCTCGGCGGAGTTGAGCCGCCGCGCGATCGACTTGCAGCGGCAGTGAGGGAGGTTCGTGCGGTGGCCGGCGCCGATGCGCTGCTCAAGGTCCTCGACGTCGATCCTCGCTCCCGGATTCCCGAGCGCCGGGTCCTGCTCACGCCCTACCCCGACCGATGAGCCGGGCACGCCGCGTCTATGTGCCGCGCGATGCGGCGGTCAGGGTCGGTGAGGATGGCCGGCCGGTTGCGATCGGCGCCCTGGCGGTCGAGACGATCCGCGAGGAATGGATCGTCGAGGATCGCTGGTGGACCGGGCGCCCGCTGCAGCGCCGCTACTTCGAGCTGGTCCTCGCCGACGGACGCAGTGCGACCGTCTTTCGCGATGCGCGGACCGGGCGCTGGCACCGCCAGTCGGCCTGATGGGCGCCGCGGTGCCCTATATCGAGCTGCACGCTCACTCTGCGTTCTCGTTCCTGGACGGCGCCTCGACGCCGACCGAGCTCGCCGCGCGGGCCGCCGAGCTCGGCTACGGCGCCCTCGCGCTGACCGACCACGACGGGATCTGGGGGTCGATGGAGTTCGCCCATGCCTGTAAGGGATTCGGGGTGCGGGCGATCACCGGCGCGGAGCTGACGGTGGCGCTGCCGAAGGGCGCCGAGCTGGCCCACCTCACCCTCCTGGTCGAGACCCCATCCGGCTACCGCAACCTCTGCCGCCTCATCACCGCGGCCCACACACACACCCGCAACAACACGCAGCGGAGAGCCGCGCAGCCGTGGGTGAGCCTGGAGCAGGTCCTCGAGCACGCCGAGGGACTGGTCTGCCTCTCAGGCTGCGCCCGTGACGGGGTCCTGGCCGGTCGCTGGGAGCGAGGCGATCGCGCCACCGCGGCGACGTTGGGGCATGAGCTGCTCGCCGGCTTTGGGTCCGACGGCCTGCGGGTTGAGCTACAGCGCCCCTATGAGCGCCACGACCGCGCCCGCAACCGCTGGCTCTGTGGTCTCGCTGGGCGCCTGAGCGTGCCATGCGTCGCGACTGGGGACGTCCATTTTCACCGCCGCTCCCGCTCCCACCTCCAGGACGCCTTCGTCGCCGTCCGCCACGGCGTCTCGCTGGAGGAGTCTGAGCCGCTGCGGCGCGGCAACACTGCCGCCGCACTCGCCTCACCGCAGGGGATGGCGCTTCGCTTCGCCGAGCATCCCGAGGCCGTGGCGGAGAGCGCCCGTCTGGCCGAGCGCTTGCGGTTCGACCTCACCGCACAGCTCGACTACCGCTACCCCGGCTCCGACGATACGGATGCCGATTGCAGGCTGGCCGAGACCTGCCGGGTGCTGCTCGCCGAGCGCTACGCAGGGCTGTCCCGCCGCCATGAGGCCGAGGGACGACTCGAGGCCGAGCTGGCGACGATCCGCCACCTCGGCCTCTCGGGCTTCTTCCTGCTGCACCGCGACCTGCTGGAGCTGGCCCGCGAGGTTGCCGTCGAGGTGCGTGGCCCCGACTCGGCCCGCTCGGTGCTGCCGCCTGGGCGCGGGCGCGGCTCGAGCGTCAGCTCGATCGTCTGCTTCCTGACCGGGCTCTCCCACGTCGACCCGGTCGAGGCGAATCTCTTCCCCGGTCGCTTCCTCAACAACCAGGTGGGGTCGATACCCGACATCGACATCGACTTCCCTCGCGACATCCGCAAGGTCCTGATCCCCCGCGTCCATGAGCGCTACGGCACCGAGCACTCCGCCTTGGTCGCCGCCTTCCCCACCTATCGCCCGCGCGGTGCGGTTCGGGACCTCGGCAAGGCGCTGGGGCTGCCGGCGGGGGAGATCGAGCGGGTCGCGCGGACCGCGGGATTTCACGGAGAAGCGGGGGAGATCGAGAGCCATGTCGTCGCCGCGATCGGGCGCGAGCGGGCCACCTCGCCGCGCTGGCGCTCACTGGTGGAACTCTGCGCCGAGGCGCTGAGACTGCCCCGTCACGCCTCCCAGCACCCCGGCGGGATGGTGATCTCGACGAGGCCCTTGATCGACGTCTGCCCTGTGGTACCCGCGGCGATGGAGGGCCGGCAGATCGTGCAGTGGGACAAGGACTCCTGCGCCGATGCCGGCTTCCTGAAGATCGATCTGCTCGGCCTGGGAATGCTCTCGGCGGTCGAGCGCTGCATCGTGGAGATCGAGCGGGTGCGAGACGAGCGGGTCGACCTCTCGCGAATCCCTTTCGACGATCCCGAGACCTTCGAGTCGATCCGCACCGCGGATACAACCGGTGTCTTTCAGATCGAGTCCAGGGCGCAGATGCAGATGCTGCCCCGCACCCAGCCCGAGAATCTCGACGACCTCACCGTGCAGGTGGCGCTGGTGCGCCCGGGCCCGATCCAGGGTGGGGCGATCAACCCCTACATCGAGCGCCGCAAGGCGCTGCGAGAGGACCCCACCTACCAGGTTCCCTTCGAGCATCCGTTGCTTGAGCCCGTCCTGCGCGACACCCTCGGCACGATCGTCTTCCAAGAGCAGGTGATCGAGGTGGCGATGGCGATGGCGGGCTTCAGCTCCTCCGAAGCCGAGGGTCTGCGCCGAGCAATGAGCCGCAAGCGCTCCGAGGAGGCGATTCTCGCTCACCACGAGCGCTTTCTCGCCGGTGCGAAAGACCGCGGCGTCTCGACCGCAATCGCCGAGCGCGTCTGGGCGCAGATCCAGGGCTTCTCAGGCTTCGGCTTCCCCAAGGCGCACTCGGCGGCCTTCGGGCTGCTCGCCTACCAGTCGGCCTACCTGCGCGAGCAATACGCGCCGGAGTTCCTCTGCGCGCTCCTGAACGAGCAGCCGATGGGTTTCTATCCGCCCGATTCACTCGCCCACGAGGCGCAGCGCAGAGGGGTGAGGCTCGCTTCGCCGAGCGTCAACGGCAGCGCCGTCCTTTGCCAGGTCAGACGAGAGCAGGGGGGCCTGATCGTGCGGGTCGGGCTCGGTTATGTGAAGGGCGTGCGCGAGGAGGAGATGGGCGCCCTTGTTGTAGAGCGCGAACGCGGCGGCTCCTACGAGGGGATTGCGGATCTCGCTACCCGCTCAGGCGCCAGCCGCGGCAGCCTCGAGCGACTGGCCTGGGCCGGTGCGCTCAACGGGCTCGTCCTGGGTGCCGCGGGATCCGAGCATCGCCGCGAGGACTACTGGCGTCTCGGCGTCGCTGGCGCAGCTCGCTCTTCCGCTGCTGGCACGCAGCTGCCCCTCGACTTCGAGCTGCCGTCGGCACCAGAACTCTCCCCGCTGGAACGCTGGGAGCAGGTGGTCGAGGACTACCGCTCAACCGGGATCAACCTTGGCGAGCACCCGATGGCCCTCCTACGCGAGGGGCTCGGGAAGGGAGTCGCCAAGAGCACCGATCTCAGCCGGATAGACGACGGCGCCACGGTCGAGGTCGCCGGCATGGTGGTCGCCCGCCAACGCCCCGAGACCGCCAAGGGGATCACCTTCATGCTGCTCGAGGACGAGCGCGGGACGGTCAACCTGATCGTGCCCTCAGCGGTGTACGAGCGCCGCCGGGCGCTGGTCCGGGCTGCGCCCCTGGTCCGGGCGCGCGGCCGCCTCGAGCGGCGGGACGGCGCGATTAACGTCCTGATCGTCGACCTTGACGCTCTGGAATGGGGCGACCGACCCGACGGAAACGTCCAGAGGGTCGAGCCGACGCGGCAGGCTCGCCAACGAGCCGTTGCCGAGCTGCGTGCGGTCGCTCCTATAGGACACAGCTTTGGGCGACGAGGACGCTGAGCGGGCAATTTCGAAGCGCGGGAGTGATTCTGCGCGACTTTTAATAGTGCTTTGGTAGGTCTGCGGTAGGGCTCGCCCGGGCCACGGCGAATCCCCTCGCGTCAGCGATCTCGACGCGAGGAGACGAAGATGGTGGCAGTGGCGGAGCGCAGTAATCGAGCGACACAGGCAGACGGCCCGGCGGCGGTGAAGGAACGTCTCGAGGCGTTTGGCGCCGAGGTGCTCGCCGAGGCGACCAA
>DATLSM010000075.1:0-2631 GCA_035534175.1 Solirubrobacterales bacterium
CTGATCTAACCCCCGCAGACTGAGCCACGATGCATGAGACTCCGGCCCTACCGAAGGAGTCCAATGCCCAGGCAGTACCCCCCGGAGTTCCGCGAGCGAATCGTCGCCCTGGCGAGGTCGGGAAGGTCCGTCACAGGGCTCAGCGCTGATTACGGAGTGGCCGGCGCCACCATCCACCGCTGGGTCGACCAAGACCGCATAGACCACGGCGAGAAGCCGGGCGCCACCAGCACCCAGAACATCGAGCTCGCCGCTGCAAGGAAGCGGATCCGCGAACTCGAGCACGAACTCGAGCTGGTCCGCAAGGCGGCCGCGATCTTCGATGAGCAAGAGAGGATCCGCCCAAAAGGCTCTACCCGGTGATCAAGAACCTGACCGGGCAGGGATTCAGCGAGCGAGAGGCATGCCGCGCGCTCGGAGTCAACCGCAGCAGCTACACCGACTGGCGCAAGCGGCCGCCGAACCAGCGAGAGCTGAGGCGAGCATGGCTTGGGCCGTTGGTGGCAAAGATCCACACCGACTCCTTCGGGACCTACGGCTACGTCAGAGTCACAGCGGAGCTGCGGCTTGGCCACGGCGTGATCGCCAACCGCAAGCTCGTCTACTCGATCATGCGCGAGCAGGGCCTGAAGGGCTTGCCCAAGCCATCGACGGGCAGGCGAGGTCTCCCCGGGGCTTTCGTGGCAGCCGATCTCGTTCGCCGCGACTTCTCCGAGGAGGGGCCCAACAGGCTCTGGATGACCGACATAACCGAGCACCCGACCAGAGAGGGCAAGGTCTTCTGCTGCGCGGTGCTCGATGCCTTCAGCCGCAAGGTCGTCGGCTGGTCGATCGACTCGACCCAAACGGCCGCCCTGGTGACAAACGCGCTGGGGATGGCGATCAGAGGCCGCGACCCCGATCGCACCATTATCCATAGCGACCGCGGCACCCAATTCACCTCCTGGGCCTTCAGCCAGCGCGTCAAGGAGGCAGAGCTGATGCCGTCGGTCGGTCGCACCGGGACCGCCCTGGACAACGCGATGATGGAGTCCTTCTGGGGCCGGATGCAGGTCGAGCTGCTCAACCGCCGACGATGGAAGACGAGGGTCGAGCTGGCCAATGCGATCTTCGAATACATCGAGTCCTTCCACAACAACCGCCGGCGCCACAGCTCGCTCAATATGCTCACCCCAAAGGAGTTCGAGGAGCTCCATCAGAAAAAATCCAGCTAGCTGGATTCTCATTCGGAGTGGACGGAGCTAGGGGTTAGATCAGACCCTTGTGAGAGTCCTACCGGCCCGCGAAACTGGGCCAAGGAGGACCGACGCAAGTGAAAAGGAGAAAGCACACTCTCGAGCAAATCATTCGCAAGCTCAGGGAGGCCGAGCGGATGCTCGGCGAAGGCAAGACGGTGGCAGAGGCGGCAAAGGAGCTGGAGGTCTCCGAGCAGACCTTCCACCGCTGGCGCAACCAATACGGCGGGATGAAGGCTGAGGACGTCAAGCGGTTGAAGCAGCTCGAGAAGGAGAACCGCGAGCTCAAGCAGATCGTCGCCGACAAGGAGCTCGACATCCGCGCCTACAAGGAGATCGCCCGGGGAAACTTCTAGGCCCGGCCCGGAGGCGCCGAGCGGTCCTGATGCTCCAGGACCGCCTCGGCCTCTCCGAGCGTCGGGCGTGCCGCATCGCCGGCCAGAGCCGATCGACCCAACGCCACGAGCCGACGCGGGCCGCAGACGACGGCGCCCTGCGCGCCCGCCTGCGCGAGATCTCCGCCGAAAAGCCCCGCTGGGGCTACCGCCGCGCCCACGCCCGCCTCCTCGAAGAGGGCTGGGACGTCAACAAGAAGCGCGTGCAGCGGCTGTGGCGCGAGGAGGGCCTGCGCGTCCCAAGGCGCAAGCGCAAGCGGCGCAGGCTGGGCGACAACACCGACGGTAAGCGCCTGCGCGCCGAGCGCCCCGACCATGTCTGGGCGCTCGACTTCCAGTCCGACGAGACAGCCGACGGCCGTCAGCTGCGTCTGCTGAACGTCGTCGACGAGTTCACCCGCGAGGCGCTGGGCGGCGAGGTGGCGCGCTCGATCACCGCTGAGGACACCGTCGCCGCCCTGGATCGTCTCGCCGCCGAGCGCGGCGCCTCTCCCGAGTACATCCGCTGCGACAACGGTCCCGAGCTGATCGCCCACGTTCTGCGCGACTGGTGCCGCTTCAACTCGACCGCCACCGCCTACATCGAACCAGGCTCCCCCTGGCAGAACCCCTACGTCGAGTCCTTCAACGGCCGCGTCCGCGACGAGGTGTTGGACATTGAGCTTTTCGACACCCTGGCCGAGGCCAAGGTCATCGTCGAGGACTGGCGAGACGCCTACAACACCGAACACCCGCACTCGGCCCTGGGCATGCTGTCGCCGGCACGCTTCGCGGGGCGCTGGCGGGAAGAGAACGGCGCCCCGTCGCCTCGCTCCTCTCGCCCTACGGGCTCGCTCCGCGAGGCGACGGCTCAGGCCGCTACCGTGGCGGCAGAGACGAACACGTGACTCTCACTGCGGCTTGATCTAACCCCTAGCTCCGTCCACTCCGAATGAGAATCCAGCTAGCTGGATTTTTTCTGATGGAGCTCCTCGAACTCCTTTGGGGTGAGCATATTGAGC
>DATLSM010000076.1:0-35988 GCA_035534175.1 Solirubrobacterales bacterium
CCGCCGGGCCGTCTGCCTGTGTCGCTCGATTACTGCGCTCCGCCACTGCCACCATCTTCGTCTCCTCGCGTCGAGATCGCTGACGCAAGGGGATTCGCCGTGGCCCGGGCGAGCCCTACCGCAGACCTACCAAAGCACTACTAACCTGGCGATGACCTTACTCGAGCTTGGGGGTGACTTTTGCCGATACCCTGGCCCCCACGGTGAGCAGCGCCCTCCCCAGTGTCTTCCTCCGGGCGCTCTTCTCGATGTTCAACCCGACGCTTTTGGCGGCGGTGACGGTGATGATGCTGCTGTCGAAGCCGAAGAGGCTGATGCTCGGCTACCTGCTCGGCGCCTACACCACGAGCATCTCGCTCGGCCTGGTGATCGTTTTCTCGCTCAGCGGCTCCAGCGCGGTGAATACCGCCCGCAACACCCTCAGCCCGGGCGAGGACATCGTGCTCGGAGCGCTCGCCGTGCTGGTCGCGCTGGTCGTCGGGACCGGGCGTGATCAGCCCCTGAGGCAGCGCAGGCAAAGGCGCAAGGAGGCGAGGGGAGGAGGCAGACCGAAGCAGTCGCTGCCCGAACGGATGCTGGGGCGGGGATCGGCGCGGGCGACCTTCCTCCTCGGCCTCCTTCTCTCCTTCCCCGGCGTCTCCTACCTCACCGCGCTCGACCACATCGCCAGAGCGGACCCGGGGACGGTGGCGACCGTGCTGCTGGTCCTCGGCTTCTGCCTGATGCAGCAGATGCTGCTCGAGCTGCCGCTGCTCGGTTATGCGCTCGCCCCGGAGTGGACCCAGGATGCGGTGAAGCGCCTGCGGGCGTGGCTCGGCCGTAGCGGGCGGCGAGCCGTGGTGCTCGGCGCCGCGCTGATCGGGACCCTGTTGGTCGCCCGCGGCCTGATCAGCCTCCTGGGTTGACCCCTGATCACGACCATCAAGAGGGTTAAGGTTCGTTTCCTGCGTTCCTCGCCCCAGTGAAGGGAGTACCCAGGTGTCGGCACGCCGCCTCCTCAAAACAGCAGCAATCACAGTCGGCCTGATCGCCGTGCTGCTCGTCGGCCTGGCGCTTGCCGCTCCCCTGCCGAAGGGGGCGAGCGCCTTCTCCACCGCTGCCACCAAGCATCGCTCCGCTCTCGGCCTGACCCTGGTCACCAGCCTCAGCGGCGATTCGATCGAAGCGGGGGAGGCGGCGCTTGGCAGCCAGTACGCGCTCAGCGGTGGCTCGGTGCTCTGCCCTCGGGCGAAGAAGAACCACGGCTTCCACGAAACTCCCTTCGCGGTCTTCGGCTTTCCCGGCGCGAAGCTGAAGCTGATCGGGGGAAAGTACGGTTTCTCCAAGACCACGAGGTCGGTGACCTCGGCGCTTGGCAGTTCGGCGAAACCCTTCAAACTGACGGTGAGGGTCGCCGGCGCCATCGCCAGCCCGACTTCGATCGAGGGAACGGTAAACGTGAAGGGTGGACCGTGCAGCTCGAAGAAGCCGCTGAAGTTCAGCGCCAAGCTGGACAAAAAGATCCCGGTGGCCCCGGGCAAATAGCGCCTCCGGGCTCGTGGCGGATAAGACCTCAGCCCGGCATCCGCTCAACCGGGCGCTCCTGGCTCTGACCTTCACCACGGGGCTGGTCGACGCCGCCAGCTACCTCGGTCTGGGTCACGTCTTCACCGCCAACATGACCGGCAACATCGTCCTGCTCGGCTTCGGCATCGCCGGCAGCGGCGGCCTGCCGGTCCTCGCGCCGCTGGTCTCGCTGGGGGCCTTCCTGGTTGGCGCCGGCGCCGGCGGCGTCCTGGCGGCGAAGAGGACCAACGGCGACCCCGGCCGCTTGGCGCGGGCGCTGGCGATCGAGGTCTCGGCGATCGGCGTCGCCGTCGTGGTGGCGCTGGCGATCGATGTGCAGCCGAACCGCGTCTCCGGCGATCTGGTGATCGCCCTGCTCGCTCTGGCCATGGGCGTTCGCAACGCGACTGTTCGGCGCATCGGCGCCGCCGACCTGACGACCACCGTGCTGACGATGACGCTGACCGGCCTGGCCGCCGAGTCGCCGGTGGCCGGCGGCAGGGGCGAGGGCTCGGCGCGGCGAATCATGGCGGTCGTGGCGATGCTGAGCGGCGCTGTGGCGGGAGCGCTGCTGCTCAAGGCGAGCCTGGCGCTGCCGCTCGCGGCCGCGGCGGGGCTCGCGCTCCTCACCTGGTTGGTCTACGTGCCGGCGGCCCGCCGCCTGCTGTCACCGCGGTCCCAACCGTCTAGACGACAGCGGTAGGGCGCCGAGTCCCTACAGCCCCATCTGCTTGCCGAGGATCTCCTTCATCACCTCGTCGGTCCCGCCTCCGATCGGGCCGAGGCGGGCGTCACGGACCGCTCGCTCTATGCCGTACTCGCGCATGTAGCCGTAGCCGCCGTGGATCTGAAGGGACTGGTCGGCGATCTCCAGGACGGCTCGCTGGGTGACCAGCTTGGCCATGGTCACGTCGCGGATGCAGTCCTGTCCCTCGTGGAACAGGCGCAGCGCGTTGTAGGTGAGGGCGCGGGCGACCTCGGCCCTGGTCGCCATCTCCGCCACCCGGTGGCGGATCGCCTGGAACCCGCCGATCGGGCGGCCGAAGGCTTCGCGTTCCTTCGCGTAGGCGACGGTCACCTCGATCAGGCGCTGCATCGCCCCCACCGCGCCGATCGCCATCAACAGCCGCTCCCAGGCGAAGTTGGCCATGATCAGCCGGAAGCCCTCGTTCTCCTCTCCCAGCAGGTTCGCCGCCGGAACCTCGACCTCGGTGAACGACAGCTCGCCGGTGTCGGAGGAGTGCCAGCCCATCTTCTGCAGCTTCCGCGCCACCTCATAGCCGGGCATCTCCCGCTCCAAGACGAGGAAGGAGATCCCCTGGTGGCCCCCAACCTGGGTCGTCTTCACCGCGCAGACGAGGAAGTCGGCGCGGACGCCGTTGGTGATGAAGGTCTTGGCGCCGTTGACCACGTAGCCGCCGTCGACGCGACGGGCGAAGGTGGATATGCCGGCCACGTCGGAGCCGGCGCCGGGCTCGGTGATGCCCAGCGCGCCGACCTTCTCGCCGGCGATCCCGGGCACCAGCCAGCGTTGCTTCTGCTCCTCGCTGCCGAAGTTAAAGATCGGCGGCATCGCGATCGATGCGTGGGCGTTCAGCCCGGCGGCGACGCCGCCAGAGCCGCCGCGGCGGGCCAGCTCCTCGACCCAGATCGCGTCGTGCAGGTGGGTGCCCCCCTGCCCGCCGTACTCCTGGGGGAACTTCAACCCCAGGAAGCCGAGTTCGGCGCAGCGCCCGAAGAGCTGGCGAGGGAATTCGCGCGCGCTCTCCCACTCCTCAACCTCAGGGGCGATCTCCCTGGCGACGAAGCGGCCGACGGTCTCCCTCAGCTCCTCGTGCTCCTCGCCGAAGGGCGGCAGCGTGGCGCGGGCCCCGGTGTCCCTGACCACGGTCACCTCAGCGAGAGGCTGCGCTGCTGTTGCAGAGGAAGAATTTCGCCGGCCGAAGATTCATCTTGGGTGGAAAACGGGTTGAGTGCCCGATCCGGGAGCACGGACGGCGGTGGCCATCTCCGCGGTTCTCCGATCGCAGGTTTCCTCGGCCTGACCGTGATCGCCTCCAACGGCTGATTGGGGACCTACAGCCCGTAGCTGCGCCCGATTACGTCGAGCATCACCTCGTCGGTGCCGGCGCCGATCCGGTTGAGTCGGACGTCGCGGTAGGCGCGCTCGATCTCATACTCCTTCATATAGCCGTAGCCGCCGAGGATCTGGACGCACTCGTCGGCGACCTCGCAGGCGATTCGGGAGGCGTAGAGCTTGGCCATGGTGATCTCGCGCACCGGGTACTCGCCGTTGGCGAAGCGCCAGGCGGTGGAGTAGGTGAACTGCTTCGCCGCCTCGGTCTTGGTCGCCATCTCGGCGAACTTGTGGCGGATGGCCTGGAACTTGCCGATCGGGCGGCCGAAGGCTTCGCGCTCCTTCGCGTACTCCAGCGTCTTCTCGATCATCCGCTCGGCTCCCGCGTGGCAGCCGGCGGCGGCCATCAGCCGCTCGCCCTGGAGCTCCCAGGCGATGTGGTAGAAGCCCTTGCCGACCTGCCCCAGCACCGCAGCGGCCGGGACCCGCACGTCGTCGAAGGCCAGCTCGCCGGTGTCGGAGGCGTGCATCCCCATCTTCTCCAGCTCGGCGGAGACGGTGAAGCCGGGCACCGGCTCGCCGCTGGAGTCGCGCAGGTCGACGACGAAGAGCGTGATCCCCGCGTGGCGCTCCTCTGGGTCGGTCTTGCAGACGAGGACGATGAAGTCGGCGCGCGGGCCGTTGGTGATGAAGGTCTTGGAGCCGTTGATCACGTACTCCTCGCCGTCGCGGATCGCGGTGGTGCGGATCCCCGCCACGTCGGAGCCGGCGCCGGGCTCGGTGATCCCCAGGGCGCCCACCTTCTCGCCCTTGAGGCCCGGTTCGAGGTACTGGCGCTTCTGCTCCTCGGTTCCCAGCAGGTCGATGGGGGGGAGGACCATGTCGGTCTGCACGGCGAAGCCCATGTTCGTGCCGCCCGAGCCCGAATAGCTCATGCACTCGGCGCGGACCAGCGAGTAGAAGTAGTCGCCGCCCTGGCCGCCGTACTCCTCCGGGAAGCAGAGTCCGAGGAAACCCAGCTCCCCGGCCCGCTTCATCGCCTCCGTCGGCCAGTAGGTGTCCTCCCACTCGTTTCGATGTGGCCAGAGCTCCTTCTGCACCCAGGCTTTCATCGACTGGCGCAGGTCTTCGTGCTCCTGGGTGAAGATGAAGTGCTTGCGCCCGGCCTCGTGGTCGGGCTTGATCACGCTGGAGCCGTTGGTCGTCGCGGTCGCCACTGGTCTCTCTCCTCGTTCGCGGGTCCGGTCGGGCGAGCACCCTCGCCCTTTGGGGCGAGTGGACAGTAGCACTTCCCACTTCCAGCTCGGTTCGGCTATCGTGGCGCCCGATGAGCGACGAGCTGGTCCGCTATGAGGTCGCCGATGGGATCGCCACCGTGACCCTCGATAACCCGGAGAAGCGCAACATGCTCTCCGGCCAAATGCTGGCCGAGCTGGTCGACGCGATGAAGGCGGCCCGCGACTCCGACGAGGCTCGGGCGGTGGTGCTCACGGGGTCCGGGGACAAGGCCTTCTGCGCCGGCGCCGACCTGGGCGGGTTCGCCGCCGACCTGCCGCCTGTGGCCAAACACTTCGCCTCCGACCTCTTCCTCGAGTTCTTCCGCCTGATGCCGCGCCTGGGCAAGCCCTCGCTATGCGCGGTCAACGGGCACGTGCTGGCCGGCGGGATGGGGTTGGCTCTCTGCTGCGACCTGGTGATCGCCAAGGAGGGCGCCACCTTCGGCACCCCCGAGATCAACGTCGGCGCCTTTCCCTACATGATCATGGCGATCATCTACCGCAATGTCCCGCGCAAGAAGGTCAACGAGATGATCTTGCTGGGGGAGCGGCTGAGCGCCGAGCAGGCCGTGGAGTACGGGCTCGCCAACAGGGTCGTGCCGGCGCTGGAGTTCGACGCCGCGGTCGCCGAGTGGGCGGCGAAGCTGGCCTCCAAGAGCCCCGTGCTGATGCGGCTCGGCCACGACGCGATGTATCGCCAGCAGGACATGGCGCTCGACGACGCGCTCGAGTACCTGCGCTCCCAGCTCTCGCTGACCCTGACCACCGAGGACATCCGCGAGGGCGTCACGGCCTTCTTCGAGAAGCGCGAGCCGCAGTGGAAGGGGCGTTAGTGGCCAGCGAGCGCGATGGGCACCTGCTTCCCGGCACGGCACCCCTGTCGCAGCTGACCGAGCAGCTGCACCGGCGCCGCGAGACGGCGAAGCTGGGCGGGGGCGAGGAGAAGATCGCCAAGCAGCACGAGCGCGGCAAGCTGACCGCCCGCGAGCGGATCGAGCTGCTGGTCGATGGGGGAACCTTCGTCGAGCTCGGGATCCACGGCAGGCCACACTTCGCCCAGCGGGCGATGGACGGCGTCGAGGCTCCTGCCGACGGGGTGATCACTGGCTGGGGCGACGTCGACGGCCGTCCCTGCTGCATCGCCGCCTACGACTTCACCGTGATGGCCGGATCGATGGGGATGACCGGCGAGTTGAAGGTCACCCGTCTGCGGGAGATGGCGCTCTCCAAGCGAATGCCGTTCATCTGGCTGCTCGACTCGGCCGGCGCTCGCATCCAGGAGGCCTCCGGCTCGCTCTTCGCCGGCTCCGGCCACCTCTTCCGCGAGGAGGTGGAGATGTCTGGAGTCGTGCCGATGGTCGCGGCGATGATGGGGCCGTGTGCGGCGGGCACCGCCTACATCCCGGCCCTCGCCGACTTCGTGCCGATGGTCTCCGGCCAGGGGGCGATGGCGCTTGCCGGCCCCCACCTGGTCAAGGCGGTGACCGGCGAGGAGATCTCGATGGAGGATCTCGGCGGCGCCAAGGTCCACTGCCGCAAATCTGGGGTGGGGGACCTGGAGGTGGCCGATGACGAGGAGTGCATCGCCGTGGTCCGCAGATACCTCTCCTACTTTCCCGCCAACTGCGAGCAAAAGCCGCCGCTCACCGAGTCCGCCGACCCCGAGGACCGCATGTCGGAGAAGCTGCTGGAGATCGTCCCCGATTCCTCGCGCCAGCCCTACGACATGTACGAGGTGATCGCCGAGATAGTCGATGACGGCGAGTGGTTTGACCTGAAGCCCAAGTTCGCCAGGACGCTGATCACCTGCCTCGCGCGCTTCGGCGGACAACCGGCGGGCATCGTCGCCAACCAGCCCAAGCAGCTCGCCGGCATCCTCGACAACGACTCGGCCGACAAGGCGGCCCACTTCATCAACCTCTGCGACGCCTTCAACATCCCCCTGGTCTTCCTCCAGGATGTGCCCGGCTTCATGGTCGGCTCGAAGGTCGAGCACGCCGGAATCATCCGCCACGGGGCGAAGATGCTCTACGCGGTGAGCCGCGCCACGGTGCCCAAGGTGACCGTGGTTGTGCGCAAGGCCTACGGTGCCGGCTATTACGTGATGTGCGGGAAGGCCTACGAGCCGGACCTGATCGTCGCCTGGCCCGGGGCCGAGATCTCGGTGATGGGCGCCGAGGGGGCGGTCAACATCATCGGCCGCTCGGCGATCGAGTCCTCCACTGACCCCGAGGCCACCCGCGAAGCGATGCTCGCCGCTGTCCGCCAGCAGATCGACCCCTACATCGCCGCCGGCAACGCGGTGATCGACGACATCATCGATCCGCGCGAGACCCGACCGACGATCGTCAGGGCTCTGCGCATGGCGCGCGACAAGCAGGTGCAGAAGCCAAAGAAACGACATGGGGTGATGCCCGTATGAGCTCCTTCGGAGACCCGGCGATCATCAGCTGCTCGATCTCCGGGGTGATCGCCAACCGCGACCAGTGTCCGGCGATCCCCTACACGCCGCAGGAGTACGCGGCCGAGGCGCGCCGGGCCGTCGACGAGGGCGCCTCGCAGATCCACATTCACGCCCGCAGTCCCGATGGCACCCCGTCCTATGAGATCGAGGACTTCGGGGCGATCACCGAGGCGATCCTGGCCGAGGTCGGCGACGTGATTGTCAACTACTCGACCGGCGCGATCGGGATCCCGATCTCCAAGCGGATCGAGTACCTGCGGGCGCTGCGCCCCGAGGTGGCCGCGCTGAACATGTCCTCGATGAACTATGCGAAGTACTCGCGCCGGCGCAAGGACTTCGTCTTCAAGGCGGTCTTCGAGAACAGCTTCGAGACGATCATCGAGTTCCTCACGGCGATGAGGGAGCTGGGGATCAAGCCCGAGCATGAGTGCTTCGATGCCGGCCACGTCGCCAACCTCGATCCGTTGATCGACATGGGTCTGCTGCAGCCGCCGCTGCAGATCTCCCTCGTGATGGGGGTGACCGGGGGCATCCGGCCGACGCCCCGCAACGTCACGGCGATGTCGGACCAGATCCCGGGCGGACCCGAGGGACTCAACCAGTGGCAGGTGATCGGCATCTCCCGCGACCAGTGGAAGCTGCTCGCCGCCTCGCTGGTGCTGGGCGGCAACGTCCGCGCCGGGGTGGAGGACAATCTCTACCTGCCGAACGGGGAGATGGCCAGGTCCAACGGCGAGCTGATCGCCAAGGCGCGGCAGATGGTCGAGGACGTCGGCCGCCGCCCCGCCACCGTCGCCGAGGCGCGCGAGCTCTTGGGAGTACCCAGGCGTGAGCGATCTGCCGCTTAGCGACGTAAGGGTCCTCGACCTAACCCGGCTCCTGCCCGGAGGCTTTTGCTCGCTGCTGCTCGCCGACCTCGGCGCCGAGGTGCTGAAGGTCGAGGACACCGGGATGGGCGACTACATTCGCTGGGCGCCGCCCTACTACGGCGGTGAGGAGCAGCAGGCGCTCGGCACCCGCTCGGCGCTCTACCTCTCGCTCAACCGGGGCAAGCGATCGATCCGGCTCGACCTCAAGAGCGAGGCGGGGCGGGAGGCGCTGCTGCGGCTGGTCGAGCGCTACGACGTCGTCCTCGACGGCTTTCGCCCCGGCGTCCTTGACCGCCTGGGCGTGGGCTACGGGCGGATACGGGAGGCCAACCCGGCGATCGTCTTCTGCGCGATCACCGGCTATGGCCAGGACGGCCCCTACGCTCAGCGCGCCGGCCATGACATGAACTACCTGGGCCTGGTCGGGCTGCTCGGCCTGACCGGCGCCAGGGGCGGCCCACCGGTCCAATCGGCCGGCCAGATCGCCGACCTCGGCGGCGGCGCCCTGATGGCTGCCTTCGGCGTGATGGCGGCCCTGCACGAGCGGCGTCGCTCCGGCGAGGGTCAGATGGTCGACGTCTCGATGGCCGATGGCGCCCTCTCCTGGCTGGCGCTGGTCGCCGGCCGCTGGTTCTGCGACGGCGAGGTGCCGCGGCGCGGCGAGCAGCAGCTGGCCGGCGGACTGATCTGCTACCTGCCCTATGAGGTCGCCGACGGCTGGGTCAGCTGCGGCGCGCTGGAGCCGAAGTTCTGGGCCGCGCTCTGTACCGGCGCCAGCCGCCCCGACCTGATCGAGAAGCAGTTCGAGGCGCCCGGATCAGACGCCTGGCGCGAGGTCGCGGGAATCTTCCGCGCCCGCACCCGAGCCGAATGGGAAGCCTTCAACCGGGAGCACGACTGCTGTATCGAGCCGATCCTCGATCTCGGGGAGGCACTCGGATCGGAGCTGGTGCGGGCGCGGCGGATGGTGGTCGAGATCGAGCAGCCGGAGCTGGGCACGGTCCGCCAGCTCGGCGTCCCGGTGAAGATGAGCCGCACGCCCGGCGACCCGACCCGACCGGCGCCGGCCCTGGGCGAGCACACCGAGGAGACCCTGGGAGAGGCCGGCTTCACCCCCGAGGAGATCGCGGCGATGATCGAGTCCGGCGCTGCCGCCGGCCCCGGTGGGGACCTCACCACCACCTTCGGCGTATGAGTGCGAACGGGGAGAGAGCCCTGCTGCGCATGGGGGAGCTGGCGCAGGCCTCCGGCGTCCCCGTCCCCACGATCAAGCACTACCTGCGCGAGGGCCTGCTCCCAGAGCCGGTCAAGACCAGCCGCAACATGGCCTACTACGCGCCGGAGTACGTCGACCGGATCAAGCTGATCAAGCAGCTCCAGGAGGAGCGCTTCATGCCGCTGAAGGCGATCAAGTCGGTGCTCGATGAGGACCCCGAGCGGGCTCGCGCCATGGTGGCGCTGGAGGACCGCATCCTCGACCGCGCCCTGGCCGGCGAGCGCACGCGCACCAGCGCGGCCGAGGTCCGCGATGGCTACGGTGTTCCCCGGGAGGTGCTCGACCGTCTCGCCGAGCTCGGCGTGCTCAGCCCCAACAGCCGCGGCTACTCGCCCTCTGACGTGAAGATCATCGAGGCGATCAGCCGTTTCCGCGCCGGCGGATACGACGAGGAGATCGGCTTCACCGTCTATGACACGCTGCGCTACAAGAGCGCGATCGAGGAGCTGGTCCGCCAGGAGGTCGAGGTGGTGATGACCCGCCTGGCGGGGGAGGTCGAGCCCGAGCGGGTGGTCGAGATGCTCGAGGCCGGGGCCCAACCGCTGCAGGACCTAATCGCCGCCCTCCACACCAAGTTGATGGTCGCCGAGCTCGAGCGCCACCGGGCCAGTCGCGGCTAACCGCCGAGGGACCGATTCGGCAGCCGCTGTCAGGCCCTCGGCCCAGCGGCTCTGTGGCGGGTAGCCTGGTGGCTTGAGGTCCGTCGCGGTCACCGGGGCATCTACGGGCATCGGCAGAGCGACGGCGCTGCGGCTCGACGCCGCCGGCTGGCGGGTCTTCGCCGGAGTTCGACGTGATGCCGACGCCGAGGATCTGATCGCGGCAGGGTCGGATCGCCTGACCCCGCTGATGCTCGATGTCACCGACCCGGCGCAGATCGCGGCCGCCGGTCAGAGCATCGGTACGGAGCTCGACGGTGGCGGCCTCGACGGCCTCGTGAACAATGCCGGCGTTGCGATTCCCGGGCCGCTTGAGACGCTGCCGATCGAGGAGTTCCGCCGCCAGATCGAGGTCAATTTGGTCGGCCACGTGGCGGTCACGCAGGCGCTGCTCGGCCCGATCCGCGAGGCGCGCGGCCGCATCGTCTTCATCAGCTCGATCGGCGGCCGCGTCGCCTTTCCGCTCACCGGGGCCTACCACGCGTCCAAGTTCGGGGTCGAGGCCGTGGGCGACGTGTTTCGCCAGGAGCTGCGCCGCTGGGGGATCTCCGTCTCGATCGTCGAGCCGGGGTCGATCGACACCCCGATCTGGGCGCGGGCGCAGCGAGAGACGGAGGAGATCGGCGGCCGCGCGATCTCGCGCCAGGATGAGCTCTACGGCCGGGCGATTGTCAGCTACCGCAAGGCCCTCGGGCGGCTCGCCGCGCGCGGAATCGCCCCGGAGAAGGTGGCCGCGGCGGTTGAGCACGCGCTCCAAGCGAGCCGCCCGCGCAGCCGCTACCTGGTCGGATTCGACGCCAAGTGTCAGGCGCGGCTGAAGCCCATCGTCCCGACCCCGGTGTTCGACTGGGTGGTGGCCCGGGCGATGGGTCTTTGACCGGGCGCGGTCGGCGCCTGCTCCTATACTGGCGCGAAGCCGATTGACTGGTCAATCAGCCAGCGGCGGCGACTCCCGAGCGACAAGAGGAAGCGTTTGCGCGCAGCGGCCGTACAGCTCAACTCGACCGGAGACAAGGGCCGGAACCTGGAGGCCGCCGAGCGGCTGGTGCGCGCCGCGGCGGCCGACGGCGCCCGGCTCGTCGCCCTGCCGGAGAAGTGGAACCTGCTGGCCGGGGGCGAGGGGCTTCTGGCCGGTGCCGAGCCACTCGACGGCCCCTCGCTGAGCGCCGCCCGCGGCTGGGCGCGCGAGCTGGGCGTTCACCTGCTCGCCGGCAGCATCTCGGAGCAAAGTACGGAGAAGGCGTTCAACACCTCGGTGCTGATCGGGCCCGGCGGTGAGGATCTAGCCGTCTACCGCAAGATCCACATGTTCGACGTCGACCTGGACGGTGTCTCCTACCGTGAGTCAGACCACCAGGAGCCCGGCGCCGAGATCGTCACCGCCTCGATCGGCGCGCTGCGCATCGGGCTGAGCGTCTGCTATGACCTGCGCTTCCCCGAGCTGTACCGGATCCTCGCGCTGCGAGGGGCCCGCCTTCTGGCGGTGCCCTCGGCCTTCACGCGGGCCACCGGACGCGATCACTGGGAGGTGCTGCTGCGGGCACGGGCGATCGAGAACCAGGCCTTTGTCCTCGCCCCAAATCAGGTCGGCGAGGCCCCATCGCACCCGAGTTCCTACGGGCACTCGGCGATCATCGACCCCTGGGGCACGGTGCTGGCCATGGCCTCCGGCGGCGAGGGCTTCGTCGCCGCCGACCTCGACCTCGCCGGGCAGGACCGGGTTCGCGAGTCGCTGCCCTCACTTGCCAACCGCCGCCCGGAGGCCTATTCCTGGCCGCAACCGGCGGGGATGCACGCCTGATGGCCAAGGCCCCGCCGGTCGACAAGCGCCGCCAGATTCTCGATGCGGCGATCCGCGTCTTCGCCCGCCAAGGCTTCCACTCTACGCGCGTCTCCGACATCGCCGATGAGGCCGGCGTCGCCTACGGGCTGGTCTACCACTACTTCCGATCCAAGGACGAGGTGCTGAACGAGCTTTTCAGCGAGCGCTGGTCGCTGCTGCTGGCGGCGATCGAGGAGACCGACCACGGCGAGCAGACTCCGCGGGCCAAGCTGGAGGCGGTTGCCGCTTTCATCGTCGACTCATACCGCCACGACCCCGAGCTGATGAAGGTGATCATCGTCGAGGTGACCCGCGCCGCCAACTCGTTCGGCCGCACCCACCTGCCGGAGATCCGGCGTGCCTACGAGTCGATCGCCAAGATCGTCGCCGAGGGGCAGGCGGCGGGCGCCTTCCGTCGCGACATCGACCCGATCTTCGCCTCGATGTCGTTCTACGGAGCGATTGAGCAGCTGCTCTCGGGCTGGATCTTCGAAGTGATCCCAGCCGCCGAGACCGACTTCGACCAGGCGAAGGAGCTGGTCGTGGCGACGATCTGCGACGGCCTCGAGCCTCGATAGGTAAGGTCGGCGTCGATGGAGAACGACATCATCAAGAGACTCGCCTGGAGCGGCCTGCTTGCCGCCAGCAGCGCCCTCGCCAGCGCCCTCGCCGCAAGGATCGCGGCGGTTGCCTGGCGTCGCGTCGTGGGCGAGGAGCCACCGGAGTAGGTCTGCCGGCAATGCCAGAGCCGACCGCGACGCCCCCTCCGGAGACCGGCGAGAAGTCGGTCGCCGAGCTGATCTTCGACGTCTCGGAAAAGACCTCCTCCCTGATCCGCGAGGAGATCGAGCTCGCCAAGGCGGAGATCTCCGAGAAGGTCGGCAAGCTCCTCCGCGGCTCCGCCGTCGGGGCGGCAGCCGGAGCATTTGCCTTCCTCGCGCTGATCTTGGTCATGGAGGGGATCGCCTGGCTGCTGAACGAAGAGGTGTTCGAAGGCAAGACCTGGCCTGGCTTCTTCGTCGAGGCAGCCATCTTCCTGCTGATCGCCGCCGCGGCGGGATTCTTCGCCTACCGCTCGGTCCGGGCCGGGGCGCCGCCAATGCCCGAGCAGGCGATCGAGGAGGCGAAGCTGACCAGGGCGATGCTGGAAAGGGAGAACACGGGATGAGCGAGCATCCCGAACCCGCCCGTCCCCCCACGGTCGGCATCCCAGGCCGCTCCGCGGCGGAGATCCGCCGCGACATCGACGCCAACCGTCAGGATCTCGGCCGCTCGGTCGAAGCGCTGCGCGGGCGGGTCACAGAGCTGACCGACTGGCGCCGCCAGGTTCGCGAGCATAGGCGGGAGCTCGCCGTCGGCGCCGCGGTCGTCGGCTTTGCCCTGGGCGGGTTTCTGGCCCTTCGCCGCCGCCGCTGAGCGACCCAGGCGTCAGGCGGTTTGGCCCAGGACCGACCTGGAGACGCTGCCGACCCCGAGCAGGCCGGGGCCGACGTGGGCGCCGATCACCGGCCCGACCTCCGAAATGAAGACGGGCTCGCCGCTGAAGATCTCGCGGCAGTCATCCGCCAGCGAGGCGGCCGCCTCGGGGTCCTGGATGTGCTGGATGACCCACGCGTCGAGCCCCTGGTCGTGGCGCTGGCGGGCGTAACCACGCAGCCGCTCGATCGAACGCGCCCGGGTCCGCACCCGCTCCACAGGCGTGATCTCCTCCTCCAAGGTGAGGATCGGCTTGATCTTCAGAGCGCTGCCGATCCAGGCGCGGGCGCCGCCGATCCGGCCACCGCGGCGAAGGTACTCGAGGGTGTCGATCGCGAACCACATCTTCAGCTCCTCGCGCGCTTGCCGGGCGCGGGCGAGGACCTCTTCACCGTCGCCACCAGCGGCCGCTGCCGCGGCGGCCGCGACCACCGAGAACCCCATCCCGCCACAGGCCGAGCGCGAGTCGAAGACGTGGATCCGCTCGCCCCCCCTGCCCTCGGCGACCAGCCGCTCGCGCGCCTGGCCGGCGGCCTCGAAGGTCCCGCTGATTCCGGAGGAGATGTGGATCGACACGATTTCCCTCCCCCGGTCGAGCAGCGGCTCATAGACGGCGGCGAAGTCCCCGATTGAGGGCTGCGAGGTCGTCGCCCCACTCTCGGAGGCCCGGAGGCGCTCGTAGAACCCGGCGTAGTCGGATATCTCCGACTCCCTCTCCTGCTGGCCGTCGACTGAGACGTAGAGGCTGATTCGCTGGATGCCCAACTCAGCGACGAGCGCGTCGGGCAGGTAGGCCGTCGTGTCGCAGACGACGGCGGTCTGAGAACTGGGGTTCAAGGCGGACAAGTCTGTCAGAAGCAAGCGCAGGGCCGGAGGCGGAGCCGAGCGAGGCGCGGCCGATGATTTGGCCTGTCAGTCTGCCCTCCTTGCGGTTTGGCTCTCGGCGCCTGAGCGGTCGGACACAACCGACCTCCTTTATCGTCGCTTGTGGGCCTGGTTGCCCGCTGCCCACAGGGCCGTTCAATGCCTTGCAGGGACAACAGGTGCCGTCTAGCAACGCTTGGAAGCCAGGCTAAGAGCGCCCGCGACGGATTCCTATGGATTCAGTGGAAATTGACCAGGGACTGAGACACGGGCGTCGCTCACCGAGCCAACCTCGCCGCCGTGGCGGATGAAGTCAGAGGCGAACTCGCCCGCAAGATCCAAGAGCGGGAAGGCCAAACCAAAGCGCTGATCGAGCTGCCAACCGATCCGGTTTCCAAGGCTCAAAGCGAGGAAAGAGATCGTCAAGCGGGGATGCGAGTACCCGCAGCTCTTATTTGGACCGTAGCCATAATGGTCGGGCTTGCCACGAATTCGGTCCCGCTCGGCATCGCTGCGATGGTAGTCGGGTCTCTCCTCTTAAAAGTCTCCATTGCCGTGCGGCGAGCCGGGTCGTGACGGCCTTCAGGGCGCTCTTGATTCAAGCCGACCCACTGCCCGCCTGATATGGGGGCTACACTTTGTGAAGTGATTGAGGCCTCCGAGACTCCGCCAGCTGCCATTTCCCTGACCGGCAAGGCCGTCGAGAAGATCGGCGAGCTGCTCGGCGGGCAGGAGAGCGACAGAGATCAGGCGCTGCGGGTCGCCGTCCGCGGCGGCGGCTGCTCCGGCTTCCAGTATGCGCTGGCCTTCGACCGGCCCAAGGAGGACGACAAGGTGTTCAAGGTCGACGGCGTCTCGGTCATCGTCGACAAGGTCAGCATGCAATTCGTGTTCGGTTCAGAGGTCGACTACGTCGAAGGCCTCCAGGGCGCCGGCTTCCAGGTCAACAACCCCAATGTGGTCGCGGCCTGTGGCTGCGGCTCCTCCTTTCAGGTGAAAGAGGACGCCGCAGGGGCCGCGGTCTAGCTGCCGTCGATTTGTAGCGGCGGCGATTGCGCCGGCTGGGCGGCCGGAGCGGCGGCGACGGCGGGCTGCTTGGCGCCCAGCGCCTCGGCCAGCTCGCCGGACTCGAGCATCTCCTCGACGATGTCGGCGCCGCCGATCAGCTCGCCGTTCACGTAGAGCTGGGGGAAGGTCTGCCAGTCAGAGATCTCGGCGGTGACATCGCGCAGCGGCTGAAGCGCAGGAAGGACATCGATCGCTCCGTACTCGACGTCGAGGGAGTCGAGTACCTGCACCACTCGCATCGAGAAGCCGCAGCGCGGGGCATCGGGGGTTCCTTTCATGAAGAGCAGCACCGGGTTGGCGGCGATCAGCTCCTCGACTCTGGACTTCAGCTCAGGGTCGGCCATCGACATAGGGTAGCTACCCGGGGACCCCGGTCCTGACCGATAGGGCGTGGATGGTTCCATCGTCAAACCTGGCGCTCAGCGCGGCCTTGACCAGGCGGTGCTGGTCAATCCGCGAGAGTCCCTCGAACTGCCTGGCGAGGACCGTCGCCCGCAGGTGGTCGCCGGCGCCGGTCTCATCGACCACCTCGACCGCGGCGCCGGGGAGCGCCGCCTCGATCATCGCCCTCAGCTCCGCCAGGTCGGCCGCCATCAGCGCTCGGCGGCATCGAGAGCGCCCGCCTGCTCGAGCATCTCCTCGACCCGGACGAACTTGACCCGGGGACGCCCGTGGGGCTCTCCGCGGCCGACCTCGGCTTGGTCGATTGCCTGCCAGTCCTCGAAGCTGACGTAGCGGATGCCGCGCGCGGCGAGCAAATCCTCGACCGCCGCGGGCTCGGGGCTAGCGGGGGTGAGCAGGGTCTGTGACTCGACGTCGACGAGCAGGTGCCTGACGGTCTCCAGCGCATCTTTCTTGTTCGTCCCGATTACGCCCGAGGGTCCCCGCTTGATCCAGCCGGCGGTGTAGTGCCCGACTCTGTGACCGGCGTCGTGGGAGTCCAGCACGCGCCCTCCATCGTTGAGGATCAACCCTCGCGCATGGTCGAAGGGGACGCCCTCGATCGGCACCCCGGTGTAGCCGACCGAGCGCAGCACCAGGCCGCAGGCCAACTCCTCGCGTGCGCCGGTATCCCTGGCGCGCAGGGCACCGCCCTCCTCCACCAGCTCGTTGCGCCCGATCACGATTCTCTCGACCCTGCCGTCCCCCCCAATCTCGATCGGGGAGGCGAGGAAGCGCAGCACGATCCGCCTGCGCTTGCCCCGCGACTCGCGCTGGGAGAACTCGCGCAGCGTCTCGACGTTCACCCGGGTCGTCTTGTCGGCGTCCTCGGAGTCGAGGTAGGCCTGGCTGGCGGAGTCCAGGGCGACCTCCGAGGGGTCGACGACGATGTCGGCGTCCTCCATCTCGCCCAGCTCCCTGATCTCGGGGTTGGTGAATGCGGCCTGGGCGGGTCCGCGGCGGCCGAGCACCACGATCTCGCGGATCGAGCTGCGGTCGAGCGCCTCGATCGCGTGGTCGGCGGTGTCGGTCTGGCGCAGCTCGTGGTCGGTCAGCGCCAGCATGCGGGCGACGTCCATCGCCACGTTGCCGTTGCCGATCACCACCGCCCGCTCGCCGGAGAGGTCGAACTCCTCTTCGGCGTAGTCGGGGTGGGCGTTGTACCAGCCGACGAAAGCGGTGGCGGCGTGGCTGCCGGGCAGGTCCTCGCCGGGCACTCCGAGCTGACGGTCGGTCTCACAGCCGAGGGTGAAGACGATCGCGTGGTAGAGCCGCTCGAGGTCCTGGACCTCGATGTCGTGGCCGACCTTGACATTGCCGAAAAAGCGGAAGCCATCGCGCGCCGCTGTTTTCTCGAAGACGCGGATCACCGACTTGATCTTGGGATGATCCGGCGCGACGCCCCCGCGGACCAGGCCAAAGGGGGTGGGGAGCCGGTCAAAGAGGTCGACCTGGGCGTGCACCTCGCCGTCCTTGAGAATGTGCTCGGCTGCATAGAAGCCCGATGGGCCGGCGCCGACGATGGCGACGCGAAGGGGGTTCTCGGGAGTTCCGACCTTGGCCATGGGGAAGGCGGAAGGATAGGGAACGCCGCGAACGCCGCCCGCAGGTCCCCGGGCGCATCTCATCGCGCTGCGGACAGATTCCGTGCCTTATCTTGGCCAGCCGCGAGCGGCGAAACAGCTCGAGATGGGCCGCCGCCTCCTCACCTCCAGCCGCGCCCCGCCGGTCGGTGGGCGCTCCCACCAGGCCCAGATCGTGTGCGGGTCGATGTCGCGGGGCTAACCTCGTTCAGGCTGATCAGGCGGTGCTGATCGGCAATCGGGTGGCTGAGGATGAGGACCTCACCTCGGGCTGAGGGCCTCCCGGGCGACGCTCGCCACGCCGTCGAGTGCGTCCAGCGCTTTGCCCACCGACATCGCCACGCAGGTGAAGATCGGGGTCTCGCGCTCGGTGTACTCGCTTGACTCCGTCGGGCGCAACTCGTTGACCAGATCAAGGAACATGCCCGGGTCATCGGCCTCGAAGGAGACGACGAACTCCTGGTCGTCGAGGCCGAAGGAGTAGCAGGTGTTGATCGTGATCTCGGGGTAGCGGCGGCCGACCTCGATGTGGCTTTTCATTATTCGCCCACGCTCCTCGGCCGCCAGCCCGTACCACCGGCGCTGCTTGACCATCGGGTAGACGAAGAGGTACTTGCGCTCCGAGACGCAGATCTCCGGCCGCGCCTGCTCCTCAGAGTAGGGAGAGCGTTTGGTCATGGAGAGGAACGAGTGCGGCGTTTCGGCCCATTTGGCGAGCCCGCTCTGGCCGAGGACGACGTGGAAGGTGTGGAGGTCGTCGAGGTTGGGGCTCTGGCTGAGCAGGAGGAGGTCGACGTCGCCGCGCGTGCCTATGGTTGAGTACGCGCGCAGCGATCGGTCCGCGGCGAAGTCCTCACAGGCGGCGAGGAACTCCCGCTTGTCGGCAGCGCGAAGCTCTGGATCTCTACGGTGCCAGGCTGAATCGACCTTGAAGAACGTGAACTTGGCGAAAGTGCGGTCGGCCATTCTGCTGACGATAGCGGCCGTTGCTCTGTGGGTTTTGGCGGGACTCGGGTGGGGGGTTTCGCCTAACTCTTTCGCCGAGGCCTCTGCGGCTCTCCCCCTGCGGGGCGTCGGAAAAGCGCCTGGCGCTCCACCTCCCACCCGGGTCTCGGCTACCAGGGTCACCTTAGTTCTGCTGCCGCGCGGGACCGGGGTGGGGGAGCTGGCGAGTGTTCGGCGGATTTCGCCCGGGTTGTTGAGCGCTGGGCTGGGGAACGTGCCGGTGGAGCAGACCTATCTGGACATCACCCAGGGGAACAGAGTGTTTGACTCCCTCTACAGCGCTCAGCTGCCAAAGTCGGGAGCAGGCGGGCCCTGCGGTGCCTGGTGGCGGGCGGTGATGGAGCGGGCCGAATCGGCGCCGGCGGAAATCGTTCCGGGGCTTCTGGCTTCAACCCTGGAGGCGGCCGGCGTCGGGGTGGTCAAGGGGAGCGGAGCGTCCTGTGCATTTTTCCCGCCTCCTGCGCGGATCCAGGTTCCAGCCAAAAGGCTTATTGGAGCCTCCGCTCCCCACCCCAGAGGATCCTTCGAGGTCCGCGGTGCGTTGCTGAGACAACTCCCGGCCCTGGTCAGCCGCCTTCGCGGGAACGATCTTCTGATTGCGATCGAGAGGCCGCCTCCGGCCAATGACCGGGAGCTGGCGATCGGAATCGCCGGGAGGGGGTTCGACGGAAACCTCACCTCCGCCAGCACGCGGACGAACGGGTACGTGCTTTCCACCGACATTGCTCCGACGGTCCTGCAGCAGCTGGGGGTTGGGATTCCCTCGCCGGTATCCGGGCAGCCGATTCGCTCCGAGGGCTCCGTCGATCCAGGCGAGGTGGCCTCCCTGGGGAATCGGATGGCGGTCATCTCCGGCAGGCGCGGGCCGGTGATCGGAGGCGGCCTCCTCGCCTGGCTGCTTGCCCTCGGGGTGGCGGTGGTCGTGACCCAGGGTCGTCTCGCCCGGCCGGGCGTTCGCCTCCTTGGGCTCAGCGTGGTCTACCTGCCCCTGGCGCTTTTGGCGGCGGCCGCGTTTGAGCCCAGCCAAGGGGCCGAACAGGCGATCGCGATCCTCGGTGTGCCGCTGCTGGCGGCCCTGACGCTCGCCGCGCTTGGTGGCTACCGGGCGCTGGCGGTCGCCTCGGCGGCGACCGTCCTCGCCTATACGGCCGACGTGATCGTCGGCTCACCGCTCACCGCCATCTCCCTGTTGGGGCCCAATCCTGGCCTCGGGGTGCGGTTCTACGGGATCGGCAACGAGCTGGAGGCCTTGCTCGTGGTGCTGGTGATCGGCGGGACCGGGGCGGGGTTGGCCGGGTTCGCCCCGCGGCTCTCGCCCCGCGGCTGTGCAATCGCCTTCCTCGCGATCGGCATGTCCTTCGCCGCGATCTTCGCCGTCGGGCAGTTCGGCGCCGACGTGGGGGCGGCGGTCGATTTTCCCGCCGGCGCCGCTGTCGCCGCCGCGGTGATCGCCGGAGGACGGCGCCGCCCTTTGCTGCTGGTGCTCGCCGCGCCATTCATTGCGCTGGCCCTGCTGGCGCTTGCGGACCTCCTCTCCGGGGCCAACGCCCACCTGACCCGCTCGGTGCTCGACGCCAGCGGCTCTCACCAATTGGCTGATGTCGCCCAGTCTCGTCTCGAGCTCACCGTTCGCAGCTTCGTCCGTCCCATTGTCCTCGTTTTCCTGCCGCTGATCCTCCTCGTCGTGGCCTTCGCGGTGTGGAGACGCGAGCGTCTGGGGGCATGGCTGCGAGACTGCCCGGCGATGCGGGCCGGGTTGGTCGGGGGGGTGACCGCGGTCGTGGTCGGAGCGCTCGCCAACGACTCCGGCGCACTGATGCTGGAGATCGGCGGCGCCTATCTCCTGGTGTTCGCCGGATACGTCTGGGCCGATGGCCTGGGGCCGGTGAGGCCCGGATGATCGATTACCCTTAACACCTTGTGCGAATAGCTCTCGTCTCGCCATATTCCTGGAGCTACCAGGGCGGCGTGAACCGCCACGTGGAGGCGCTGGCGGAGGAGTTCCTCGGTCGTGGCCATCACGTTCGCGTGCTCGCTCCCTTCGACCCGCCCGGCCTGTTCACCCGCGTGGCTCATCGAGCCCAGGCAGAGCCCTCCCAGCCGCCCGACTACTTTGTTCCTCTGGGCCGCTCGATCGGGATCGCCTCCAACGGCGCGATCTCCAATCTCGCCCCATACCCGGCTGGTGGCGTCATCGCGCCCCGGCGAGAGCTTCGCCGGGGCGACTTCGACCTGGTCCACGTGCACGAGCCGGTGGTACCGCTGGTCGGCTGGAACGCGGCGCTCGGCGCTCGCGTCCCGGTCGTCGGCACCTTCCATGCCTATTCGACCAGGGCGATCCCCAACCACATCGCCAGCGCCTTCGGCGCCCGGCGCGTCCTCAACCGGCTCTCGGCCCGGATCGCCGTTTCCCAGGCCGCGGCCTGGACCGGGCGCCGCTGGTTCGGCGGCGAGTACGAGATCGTCCCCAACGGGGTCGACGTCGACGCCGCCCCGAGTGCTCCGAAGCCCCCCAGCGAGGAGCTGAGGGTGCTGTTCGTCGGCCGTCCCGAGGAGCGCAAGGGCCTGCCTGTCTTGCTCGCCGCATTCGGTGCCCTGGTCGAGCACGTGCCATGTCGCCTGACGGTGATCGGGGCCGAGCGCGAGGACGTCCTCCGCTACCTGGCCGACCCCGAACTGATGCGCTGGATCGACGTCGGCGGTCGGGTTTCCGGCGATGCGCTGTGGCGCTCCCTGCACGAGGCCGACGTGCTCTGTGCCCCGTCGCTCTCGGGCGAGAGCTTCGGCATGGTCCTGACCGAGGCTTTCGCCGCCGGCACGCCGGTGATCGCCTCCGCGATCGCGGGTTACAGCGATGTGGTGAGCGACGGCGTCGACGGCGTGCTGGTTCCACCCGCCGATCCCCAGCGCCTGGCCGAGGAACTGCAGCGCGTCCACCACGAGCCCGAGCGTCTGCGGGCCATGGGCGAGGCGGCGCGGCGCAGCGCCCAGCGCTACGCCTGGCCGCGCGTCGCCGACCGGGTGACGGAGGTCTACGAACGGGCGATCGAGATTCCCCAGCCGCGGAGCAGCGGCGAGCGCATCGCCCACTGGTCCGGTGTGCGGCCGGCGGACGGCGGCCCCCGTCGGCGGCCGGAGCGCCTGCCCTCGCCCGACCCCGCGCCCCTGCGTCAGGGGAGCCGGCGCCGGGTGGTCCGTCGCGCCGGGTTGGGTCTGGCCGGCGCTCTGGGGATCGGGCTGACGGCGCTGGCGGCGCAGAAGATCGGCATCGACAACGTGGTCGAAAGCATCGTCCACTCCAACCTCACCCTGGTGCTGGTGGCCTGCGGATTGATGGCGCTCTCGCTCTTCGTCCGCGCTGCCGCCTGGTACTGGATCGTGCGAGCCGCGCTACCGACTCGGCCGGTCCGCCGCCGCGACGTCACCGCGGCGACGATGATCGGGGTGCTGATGTCGGCGACGCTGCCGGCGCGCCTGGGCGAGCCGGCGCGCGCGGTGTCCCTCGCTCGTCGCACCGGGAGGATGAGGGAAACGTTTCCCGTCCTGCTCGGGACCCTGGTCTCCCAGACGGTGCTCAACCTGGTTGCCCTGGTCCTGCTCGGCGTGATCATCGTCTCCACCACACCGCTCTTTCACTCCAGCACGCAGACCCTCTTCGCTTTCAGCCTGGTGCCGTTATTGCTGCTGGTCCTCGTGCTGTTCGCGCCGCTTTTGATGCGCCGCAATGGCAACGGCCGCTTGGCGCGACTCGGCGCCACGCTGCACGGGGCGCTGCTCCAGGTGCGGGCCGGGCTGGCGATATTCCGTGACCCGCGGCGCGGCGTCGCCGCCTCAATCGCTCAGCTCGGCGCCTGGGCGATCCAGCTTTCGGCATGTTGGGCGCTGCTCTATGCGCTCGGCCTCAACGGGCAGGTGGGGATTGGCGCCGCCGCCGCGGTGCTGTTCGCGGTCAATGTCACAGCCGTCGTGCCGGCGACCCCGGCAAACATCGGTGTCTTTCAGCTCGCCGTGATCAGCGTCCTTCACACCGGCTTCGGCGTCGGAACCGCCGATGCCCTGGCCTACGGGGTGATCCTTCAGGCGGTGGAGATCGCCACCGCCGTGGCCCTCGGCCTGCCTGCCCTGGTCCGCGAGGGCCTGACCTGGAGCGACCTCCGGGTCCAGGCCCTGTCGGCGGCTCCGGTACGGCTCGAGCCCCACCCCCGCCGGGGCAAGGCCCGCGATCACATAGGCGCCTGAAGCTGCCGGCGATAGGTGAGCCCGGCGTCGGCGGGGTACAGTTGGCTGACCAGCCAAGTGGAAGGAGTGGTCAGGTGGAGAGCGGAACTGCGCAGGTGAAGACCGAGGCGGACAACGGAGCGAGCGCCGCTCGGGCGCCCGGGAGTCTTAAGGTCCACAATCCGGCTACCGGCGGGCTGATCGCCACCGTGGCGATCGACTCACCCCAGGCGGTCGCCGAGGCCGTGGCAAGGGTGCGGGCCAACCAGTCCGAGTGGGAGGCGCTGGGGATCGCGGGGCGCTACCGCTGGCTGGGCAAGCTGCGCGACTGGCTTCTGGACAACGCCGACCGGGTCCTGGACACGATGCAGCTGGAGACCGGCAAGGTTCGCGCCGACGCCGCCAACGAGCCGGTCTACCTGGCCGATCTGATCAACTTCTACGGCGCCAAGGCGTCAAAGTTCATCGGCGAGGAGAGCGTTCGCCCCCACACTCCCCTGCTCGCCGCGAAGAAGCTGCGAATCCAGTACCGGCCCCACCCGGTCGTGGGGATCATCAGCCCCTGGAACTTCCCCCTGATCCTGGCCCTCGGCGACGCGATCCCGGCGCTGCAGGCGGGCGCCGCGGTGGTGATCAAGCCCTCGGAGTTCACCCCGCTGGGTCTGGCCGAAGTGGTGAAGGCCTGGCGGGAGGAGATCGGCGCGCCGGACGTGCTGGGGTGCGTGCAGGGCCTCGGCCAGACCGGCGAGGCCCTGGTCGACGCGGTCGACTTCATCCAGTTCACCGGCTCCGATCGCACCGGTCGCAAGGTGATGGCCCGCGCCGCGCAGACCCTCACCCCGGTCAGCCTCGAGCTGGGGGGAAAGGACCCGATGATCGTCCTCTCCGACGCGGATCTCGATCGCGCCGCCAACGCCGCGGCCTGGGGCGGGATGATGAACTCTGGGCAGATCTGCATGTCGGTGGAGCGGATCTACGTCGAGGAGCCGGTGTATGAGGAGTTCGTGGCCAAACTCACGGCCGCGGTGTTGAAGCTGCGCCAGGGTGCCGACGACCACCGCTTCGGCAAGGACGTGGGAGCGATGACCTCACCCAACCAGACCGCGATCGTCGAGGACCAGGTCGCCGACGCGCTGGCCTCCGGGGCCAGGGCGCTGACCGGCGGCGGCAGGGTCGATGGGCCGGGCGATTACTTCGAGCCGACCGTGCTGGTCGACGTCGACCATTCGATGAAGGTGATGCGGGAGGAGACCTTCGGCCCGGTGGTTGGGGTGATGAAGGTGCGCGACTCCGAGCAGGCGCTGCGGCTGGCCAACGACAGTCGCTACGGGCTCTCGGGGTCGGTCTTCGGCGAGAGCGAGCGGGCGGAGCGGGTCGCGCGTCGGGTCGAGTGCGGCGCGGTCAACGTCAACGACGTGCTGGTCAATTACCTTGCCTCCGACCTGCCGATGGGCGGCTGGAAGCAGTCGGGGATCGGGTATCGCCACGGCGAACCGGGAATCAAGAAGTACTGCCGCACCGAGTCGGTGGTGATCACCCGCTTCGGCGGTAAGCGCGAGCCCACCTGGTACCCATACACCAAGGGCCGCCGGGCCCTCGTCGGCCGCATCGCCCAGGCATTCAACGCGCGCGACCTGAAGCGCCGAATTGGTATGCGCGGCTAGTTCGCTACCGTTCTCTGACCATCCAGAGCGGTCGAGGGGCCCGGCCCGCAGACACCGCAGCAACCGGCCGAGATCCCCGGATCGAGGTGCGGTGCTAACGCCGGGAACGATGGAGGTGAAAGTCTTCAGCCATGCCAGAGCGTGATTATCTAGCCGCGACGCGCGAGCGGGTCGTCGTCTTCGACGGCGGCATGGGCGCGACCCTGGAGCAGTTCGACCTGACGCCGGAGGACTACGGCGGCCTGGCCGGCAAATGCCACGAGGCGCTGGTGCTCAACCGCCCCGACGTGATCGAGGGTGTCCACGCCTCGATGCTGGAGGCCGGCGCCGAGGTGCTGGAGACCGACACCTTCCAGGGCTCGCGGCTGAAGCTGGAGGAGTGGGGGCTTGGGGAGCACACCCTGGAGATCAACCGTAAGGGGGCCGAAATCGCCCGCAGGGCGGCCGGAGAGGGGCGCTTTGTCGCCGGCTCGATCGGGCCCACCGGGCTGCTGCCGGCCTCCACGGATCCCACCCTGGGCGACATCTCCTTCAGCCGGCTGGTCGAGGTGTTCGCCGAGCAGGCTCGCGGATTGGTCGAGGGCGGCGCCGACCTGATCATCATCGAGACGGCGCAGGACATCCTCGAGGTGAAGGCCGCCGTCTTTGGTGCGCGCGAGGCTTTCGCCGCCACCGGGCGCTCGCTGCCGATCCAGACCAGCGTCTCGCTGCTACCTCAGGGCGGGAAGATGCTGCTGGGAACCGACATCGGCGCGGTGCTGACGACCCTGGCGGCTCTCGATGTCGAGGTGATCGGGCTCAACTGCTCGACCGGGCCGGAGGACATGCGCGATGCGATTCGCTACCTCGGCGAGCGCAGCCCGCTCCCCGTCCACTGCATCCCCAACGCCGGCCTGCCGCTCCAGGGCCCCGATGGCGAGACGATCTTTCCCGAGAAACCAGAGACCTTGGCGTCGACCCTGGGTGAGTTCGTCGAGCGCTACGGCGTGGGCATCGTCGGCGGCTGTTGCGGGACGACTCCCGAGCACATCGCCGCGATCCGCGAGCGGGTCGGGGGCCGCGCGCCGGGCGAGCGCCCCGCGCCGGGGCCGATCGAGATCTCCTCGATGATGAACTCCACCTCGCTCGTGCAGGAGCCGCGGCCGACCCTGGTCGGGGAGCGCGTCAACTCGCAGGGCTCGCGCCGGGCGAAGGAGCTGTTGCTGGCCGATGACTATGACGGCCTGGTCCAGGTTGCCGAGGATCAGGTCGAAGGCGGCGCGCATGTGCTCGACGTCTGCGTGGCGCTGACCGAGCGCCCCGACGAGGCCGAGCAGATGAGCGCGGTGGTGAAGCGGATCTCGCTCACCCAGCCGGCCCCGATTCAGGTCGACTCAACGGAGCCCGACGTGATCCGCGCGGCCCTGGAACAGATCCCCGGACGGGCGATCGTCAACTCGATCAACCTGGAGGCTGGCCGCGACAAGGCCGACGTAGTCGTGCCGCTGGCCAGGGCGCACGGCGCGGCGCTGATCGCGCTGACGATCGACGAGGTGGGGATGGCGAAGACGGCGGAGCGCAAGGTGCAGATCGCCAAGCGCATCCGCGACCTGGCCTGCGAGGAGCACGGCCTCGACCCCGAGGCGCTGATCTTCGACGCGCTGACCTTCACCCTGACCACCGGCGAGGCGGAGTGGAGGCCCTCGGCGGTGGAGACGATCGAGGGAATCCGTCGGATCAAGGCCGAGATTCCCGGGGTCAAGACCTCTCTCGGCGTTTCCAACGTCTCCTTCGGCATCGCCCCGCGGCCCCGCGGCATCCTCAACTCCGTCTTTTTGCATCACTGCGTCGAGGCCGGCCTTGACCTGGCGATGGTCAACCCGAACCACATCACCCCCTACGGCGAGATTTCCCAGCTGGAGCGGGAGGTGACCGAGGATCTGGTCTTCAACCGGGGCGATGACGCACTCGAGCGCTTCATCGGGCACTTCGAATCCACGGCGGAGGACGCCGCCGAGGCAGCCGCCGCCGACCCGACCGAGGGCATGGAGCCCGAGGACGCCCTGCACTGGCACATCCTGCGACGGAAGAAGGATCGCGTCGAGGAGTGGGTCGACCGTTCGGTGGAGAAGATCGGCGCCGTCCCCACCCTGAACGAGGTCCTGCTGCCGGCGATGAAGGAGGTCGGCGACAAGTTCGGTGCCGGGGAACTGATCCTGCCATTCGTCCTGCAGTCGGCGGAAGTGATGAAGCGGGCGGTCGCGCGTCTGGAGACCTACCTCGACCGGATCGAGGGCCACGCCAAGGGCAAGGTCGTGATCGCCACGGTCTTCGGTGACGTCCACGACATCGGCAAGTCGCTGGTCAACACGATCCTCACCAACAACGGCTACACGGTGATCGACCTCGGCAAGCAGGTCCCCGTCGACGCGATCATCGAGGCTGCGGTGGAGAACGAGGCCGACGCAATCGGCCTCTCCGCGCTGCTCGTCTCCACCTCCAAGCAGATGCCGATCTGCGTCCAGGAGCTTCATCAGCGCGGGCTCGGGTTCCCGGTGCTGATCGGTGGCGCGGCGATCAACCGCGATTTCAGCCGCCGCACCCTCTACCCGAAGGGCAGCGAGTCCGACGAGGTCTATGAGCCCGGGGTCTTCTACTGCAAGGATGCCTTCCAGGGCCTGGACACGATGGACGCGCTGATCGATGCGCCGGCGCGCCGGGCCCTGGTCGAGCGGATCCGGACCGAGGCCAGGCAACTGCGGGAGAAGGTCACCGAGCCCGACGACTCGCCGCCAACCAGCGATCACAGCGTTCGCTCGGCTGCCCGCACGGAGGTGCCGATCCCCGAGCCTCCCTTCTGGGGCGGGCGCGAGGTACAGGTCGACCTGGACGAGGTCTTTCCCCACCTGGATCGCCACGTCCTCTTCAAACTGCACTGGGGGGGCAAAGGGGTGAAGGGCGAGGCCTGGCGCGAATTGGTCGACGGCACTGAGGAGGAGGAGGGATTCGCGCCCCGCCTGGAGCGGATGTGGCGCGAGCAGGACTACCTGCGCCCGCGGGCTCGGCTCGGCTACTTCCCCTGCAACGCCGATGGCAACGAGCTGATCGTCTTTGACCCCGAGGACCCCGAGCGCGAGATGGAGCGTCTGGTGTTCCCCCGCCAGCCCCGCCATGACCGCATCTGCCTCGCCGACTTCTTCCGCCCGCTGGACTCGGGCGAGCGCGATGTCGTCGCCCTGCAGGGCGTCACCGCCGGCCCCCGGGTGACCGAGCTGATCGGGCGCCTGGAGAGCGAAGGCAAGTTCGCCGAACAGCTTTACGTGCACGGCCTTGGCGTGCAGGCGGCGGAGGGCCTGGCCGAGTGGCTGCACTCCGAGGTGCGGCGCGAGCTCTCGATCCCCCCCGACCAGGGTCGTCGCTACTCCTGGGGCTACCCGGCCTGCCCCGACCAGTCCGAGCACGAGAAGGTCTGGCGCCTGCTGGAGCTCGATCGGATCGGGATGACACTCTCCGGCGGCTATGCGGTGATGCCGGAGCAATCGACGGTGGCGATCATCGCCCACCATCCCCAGGCCGTCTACTTCGGCATGAAGTCAGGCTTCATTCCCGCCGACAGGGCGCCTGATGATCTGGTCGCGGGCATCGCCGCCGACCGCTGATTTCGACCACTTCGCCGTTGTCGGTGACCACGGTGTTCGGCGGAGTGGAGGAGATCGCCACCTGGAATGAGCCTCCCGGGGCGACGCCGGAGGGGGTCCGCGCCCGGGCGGCGCCGCTGAGGTCGGGGGCGATCCGGTAGAGCAGGGTGTAGCGCCCGGCCTTGACGGCGGTCACTTTCCACACCGCTACCTTGGTCGCGCCCGGCTTCAGCGGCCCGAAGTTGAAGGTCTTGGGGTTGGCGGTCGGGGCGCCGGCGGATTCGGCCGAGCCGGCAAGTTTGGGAAAGTGTTCGGCCAGCACCCATACCGGCCGGTTCGGTATTGCCAGCCCCGGCTGGGGGCTGCGGACCGCGAAGGGCAGTGAGGAGGCGCGACCCTCCCCGCCGGCGATCGAGGTGGTCACGGTGAGCGCCGGGATCGTCGTGCGGCCCGGGTTGCGCACGTCGATCAGAAGCTGCGAGGTCTGGGCCAGCCGCTGGGAGGTTGGGAACTTGGCGCTCACCACCTGCAGGGTGTAGGTGCCGCTGGGATGGCTCGCGCCCGAGCTCGCGCCCGAGGAGGAGCCGCCGCCACAGGCGGCGAGCAGCGCCGCCACGGCCACCGCGGCAACCCCGGTCGCGGCGACTCGAAGGCGGGCGCGCCGGGAATGTGGTCCGGTCCCCCGCAAAGCGGGCGGAACATACCACGGGCTCTGCCCGCTTCCGGGCGCTTTCCCGGGCTCCCGAAGTGGTTAGCCGGATCTCAACACTCGTGTAACGGTTGGCGCCCACCCATCCCATAGACTCGGTTCTTCGAGCGGGGCGTCGCGAGCCTGCGGCGCAGCTTGACGGAGGAGCAGATGGTCAGATCCGCGGTAGACAGGGCGTTTCTGCCCGCAAAATCGCTGTTCGAGCAGGTGGGGGACATGGTGATCCTCACCGCTCGTACGATCGGTTCCGCCGTGCGGCCCCCCTACCCCTACGGGGAGGAGTTCATCGGCCAGTTTCTCTTCGCCCTGCGGCTCTGTTGGTTCCCGCTGCTGATCTCAACGGTGGCCATCAACTTCGGGGCCCCCGGGCTGCAGGCGGCTAACTTCCTCACCCTGGTCGGGGCATTGGACCGCCTCGGCGGCTTCTTCGTCCTCGCCGCGATCCGAGAAATTGGGCCATTCGTGACCGCGGTCGTCGTCGCCGGGGTTGCCGGGACCGCGATCACCGCCGACCTCGGCTCGCGCAAGATCCGCGAGGAGCTCGACGCCCTCCAGGTGCTCGGCGTCGATCCGATCAAGAACCTGGTGGTGCCGCGCTTCCTGGCGCTGATGCTGATCACCGGGTTGCTCGACATCTACGCCTTGGTCTTCGGCCTCAGCGGCGGCATCCTTACCGAGATCCTCTACCACCAGTCGCTGGGCGGCTTCTTCGCCACCCTCTTCAGCAACGCCTCGATCACCGACCTCTGGGGCTCGGTGATCAAGTGCATGCTGTTCGGCGCAATCATCGCCGTCGTCTGCTGCTACAAGGGGATGACCGCCTCCGGCGGCGCGGCCGGCGTCGGCCGCGCCGTGAATGAGGCGGTGGTGGTCTCCTTCCTCGGGGTATTCGCCTTCAATTACGCCTTCACCCAGACCCTGCTCGCCACCCATCCCGAACTGCAGGTGGTCAGGTGAACGAGTGGCTGGAAGCCCCGCGCGCCTGGCTTGACTCCTTCGGCGAGATCGCCCGCTTCGGCTCTCGCGTCGCCGGCCTGGTCTACTCCGGCCGCGTCCTGCGCTTCTTCGGCGAGGCCCTGCGCCAGGCGGGGATCCTGATCCTCGGCTCGGCGGTCGTGATCTGGGGGCTGGTCTTCGTCCTCGGTCTTCAGTGCGGGATCGAGGGCGCCTACCTGCTGCGGGCGCAGGGCGCTCCCGCCTATGCCGGCGTCTTCTCCGCCTGGTGCGATTTGCGCGAGATCCTGCCCTACGCCTTCGGCTACATGCTGGCGGCCAAGGTGGGGACCGGGATCGTTGCCGAGCTGGGGGCAATGCGGATCTCGGACGAGATCGACGCCCTGGAGGTGATGGGTGTGCCGCCGGTCACCTTCCTCTGCGCCACCCGCCTGCTCGCCGCCTGGATCGCCTTCCCCTTCATGTACCTGGTCGGGATCGGGGTCATGTATCTGGCCAGCTACATCGCCGTGGTCAAGCAGATCGGCGACGTATCCGCCGGTGGCTATGACCTGATCTTCTGGCAGTTCCAGAACCCCCCCGACGTGCTCTTCAGCCTGATCAAGGGGATGGTCATGGCGACCGTGATCGTGATGGTCGGCTGCTACTACGGCTACACCGCCTCCGGCGGCCCGGTGGGCGTGGGGACCGCTACCGCCAAGTCGATGGTGCTGAACATAATCCTCGTCCACATCATCGGGATGCTGGGGACCCTCGTCTTCTGGGGAGCCAACCCGAGGGCGCCGATAGGAGGCTGATCGAGATGTCAGTGGATGATCCGAACCAGATCGGGCAGGCCGGGCCCAACGGCGAGGCCGCCCTGCCCGAGCCCGCACCGAGCGGTCCCTACGTCGGTCCCGACGGCGCGGTGATGGGCCGTGACTTCGTCATCCCCGGGGTCGACCCGAGCGACCCCGATCCCTACCGCTTCCACACCGGTCGCAAGCGCGACCACGGCGGCGAGGACGCGATCGAAATTATCGACCTGGTCAAGCAGTTCGGCCGGGCGCGGATCCTCAACGGGCTCAACCTCGGCCTCCCCGAGGACCAGGTCTCGATGGTGCTGGGGCCATCGGGCACCGGCAAGAGCGTGCTGATCAAGCACATCGTCGGGTTGCTCTACCCCGACTCCGGCGACGTTCGGGTCCACGGCGAATCGATTCCCAACATGACCGACGACGAGCTCTTCGACGTGCGCAAGAAGTTCGGCCTGCTGTTCCAGGACGGGGCCCTGTTCGGCTCGATGAACATCTACGACAACACCGCCTTCCCCCTGCGCCAGCACACCGACAAAAGCGAGGAAGAGATTGGCGAGATCGTCAACCGGCGGCTCAAAGAGGTGGGCCTGACCGAGGCGATCTACAAGATGCCCAACGAGCTCTCCGGCGGGATGCGCAAGCGCGCCGGGTTCGCCAGGGCGCTGGTGCTGGACCCCCAGATCGTGATGTTCGACGAGCCCGACTCCGGCCTGGACCCGGTGCGCACCGCGCTGCTGTGCGAGCTGATCCGCGAGGTGCACGCCGAGAACGGGGGTTGCTACCTGACGATCAGCCATGACCTCAACACGGCGCGCCGGATCGCCGACTTCCTCGCCGTGCTGTGGAGCGGGAAAATCGTTGAGTCGGGCCCGAAACAAGAGCTGTTCGACTCCGAAAACGCGTTCGTGTCGCAGTTCCTCAAGGCGGACGTGAGCGGTCCGCTCTCGATGGATTGAGCACGCTCGCGGGCTGGGCGGTCCGCCATGCGCGCGCGGTCCTGGCGGTCGCGCTCGTCCTTTCGCTGGGGGCCGGGGTCGCGGCGACGCGGCTGCCCACCGACGCCGGCACCGGGACGCTGGTCGATTCCGATACCGCCAGCTACCGGGCGACGCAGCACGTGCGGGAGGTGTTCGGGGAAGAACCGGTCGTGGTCCTCGCCGAGGGCAACCTGCAGCGGCTGGTGCTGACCGCGAACCTGGGACGGCTGCTTCGGCTGGAGGGCTGCCTCTCGGGCAACGTGCCGAAGGGTGCGAGGCCGATCCCCGGTCCCTGCACGGAGCTGGCGCGTCTGCACCCGGTCCAGTTCCTCGCCGGTCCCGCCACCTTCCTCAACGAGGCGGTAATCCAGATCGACGACGAGCTCGGGCACCTGGCGGCGCGGATGCCCCCCGCCGAGCTGCGCGACTACCTGCTCACCGTCGCCGCGCGCTACGGGATCACCAGCTTTCCCAGCCTCGCCAACCCCAACTTCCTGGCCGGCGTGGTCTTCGACCTTCGCGGCGGTCGCCAGGTGCCCAAGGCCCGCCTCGCCTACCTCTTTCCCAATGACCACTCGGCCCAGATCGTCCTGCGCCTGCGCCCGAACCTGAGCGAAGCCGAGCGCCACCGAGCCCTTGGGCTGATCCACGAAGCGGTCTACGACACGACGCCGCGCCGGGTCTGCGCCTTCCGCGGCAGGCCGGCGCCCTGCTTTGAGCTCTCCGGCGGCAGCTATGTGATCTCCGGAGTGCCGGTTGTGATCGACGGTCTGGGGCGAGCGCTGAAGGACGCCCTACTGGTCTTCTTTGGCGTCGCCGTCGCGGCGATGGCGCTGGCCCTGCTGGTTGTTTTCCGCTCCCGCCTGCGGCTGCTGCCGCTGGGAATCGCGCTTGCCGCCGCGGCGCTGACCTTTGGCCTTCTGGGGCTGGCGGGCGGCACGCTGACCATGGCCTCGATCGCCGTGCTGCCGATCCTGATCGGCCTCGCCGTGGACTACGCGATCCAGCTCCAGGCCCGCTTCGACGAAAGCGTGGAGGAGGGTTTCGCCGGAGCGGCGGCCGCGCGGCGTGCGGCCGCGCGCGGCGGGCCGACCATCGGCACGGCCTGCCTCGCCACCGCGGCGGGCTTCCTCGCCCTCCAGTTGTCCCCGACCCCGATGGTCCGCGGCTTCGGCTGGCTGCTGATCGTGGGTATCGCGATCAGCTTCGCGCTCGCTCTGACCGCGGGCTTTGCTGCCCTCAGCCTGCGCCCCGAGCCGCGGGAGCGGAGCCTTTGGCCTGGGTGGCGCGGCGTCTGGGGTTCTCGAGGCGCCCGCCGCTCGCAGCCACCCACCGCCCGCGGCCCGATCCGTCCCCCGCAGCGCCTGCTTGACTTTGCCGTGGCGCGACCGAGGACCGTGCTCGCCGTCGGCGCAGCGCTCGCCGCGATTGGCTGGGTCGCCGGCACCCAGATCGAGACCGTCTCCGACATCCGCTCTCTCGCTCCTCAGAGCCTGCCCGCCGTGCGCGATCTGACCAGGGTGCAGGAGGCCACCGGCGTCTCCGGCGAGCTCGAGGTCAGCGTCAGGGCGCCCGACCTCGCCGATCCCGCGACGATCCGTTGGATGGCCGCCTTCAAGCAGCGGGTGCTGAGGTCCAACGGCTTCGGCGGGCGCGATCCGAGCTGTCGCGCCGCCGAAGTTTGTCCCGGTCCGGCGCTGTCGGACTTCCTCACCGACGGAGGCGGCCGGCTGACCCGGCGGGGCATCGGCGAAACCCTCGCCCAGCTCACGCCATATGACCTCGCCCAAGTCGCGCCCATCGACCCCAGGACCGGCCGTCTGGGACACACGGCTCTGCTGGCCTTCGGCATCCGCGCCCAGTCGCTGGAACGCCAACAGGCGCTGATCGAGAGGGTACGCAGCGAGATCGGCACACCGGGCTCGCCGCTCGGTCCGCCGCCGGGCGTCGAAGTGCGTCTCGCCGGGCTGCCGGTGATCGCCGCTCAGGCCGCAACCGAGCTCTCCAGCAGCCGATACTGGCTCACCCTGGCCGGCCTGCTCGGCGTGGGGCTGGTGCTGCTTGTCCTCTACCGCTCGCTCGCCCGCGCCCTCGTCCCGCTGGTCCCGGTCGTGCTGGCCACCGGCTGGTCGGCGCTTGTCCTCTGGGCCAGCCGCATCCCGCTGAATCCGATGTCGGCGGCGCTGGGGGCGCTGACGGTCGCGATCGCGACTGAGTTCAGCGTGATCCTCGCGGCGCGCTTCCGGGAGGAGCGAGGACGCGGCCTGGGGGTCGCGGACTCGCTCGCCGCCGCCTATTCGCGCACCGGGGCCGCGGTGCTCGCCTCCGGCGTCACTGCGATTGCCGGCTTCGCGGTGCTGATCGCCAGCGACATCGCGATGCTGCGGAACTTTGGTTTCGTCACCGTGATCGATCTCGCGGTCGCCCTGCTGGGGGTGATGGCGGTGCTGCCGGCCGCGCTCGTCTGGGAGGAGAGGCGATGAGGGATCGCTACTCGATAGCCGTCGGCCTGCTCTTTTTGGCCCTGATCGCGATTGCCTTCTTCCACACGATCGGCAGCAACAATCCGAGCACGCTGGGGCTGGAAATGCCCCCTCCCCGCTGGCCGCTGCCGGCGTTTGCGGTCCCGGCCGCCGCCGGCCCCCTGGAAGGAGACGCCAACGTCGCCCAGGACGACTGCGAAACCTCCCAGGTCCCCTGTCCGGCCGGGGCTCAGCGCACTCCCGCCTGCCGCATCCACGTCGCCGGTGCGATCCGCGTCTGCGACCTCTTCGATCGGCCGCTGGTTGTCTCCTTCTGGTTCACCAAGGGAGGCGACTGCGCCAAACAGCAGGACGCGGTCGAGGGCGCCTACGAGCGCTACCGTGGCCGGGTGAACTTCCTCTCGCTGGATGTGGGCGACGAACGGGAAACCGTCCGCGGGCTGATTCGCCACCACCGCTGGAAGATGCCGGTCGGCTATGACGCCGACGGCGCCGTCGGCGACCTCTATGGGGTGGGCGGCTGTCCGACGTTCGCCTATGTCTACCCCGGCGGGACGCTGCAGAGCGCCAGCGCCGGGGAACTGACGCCGGCGCAACTCGACGCGCGGGTGCGCGAGCTGTTGGGTGCCACGCGCGCGGCGGAGGCCGGTTGAGGTGGGCGCCGATGCGATGGGATCGCGAGTGGGATGGGATCCGGCCCCCGAGCAGGGCTGGGTGGCGCCCCACATCGCCGCTGAGTTCCCCGGGCTGGGCATAGCCTGGGTCGAGGTGGACTGCCGCTCCGGCAGGAGCCCAGAGCCGGTGCGCCGCCGGCTGCGCGACCTCTCAGACCGCTTCTATGGCGCCCACGCGATCCACATGCGGGAGCGGCCGATCCCCTGGGCCTACCGGGTCTTCTTTCGCCAGATTGGCCTCGACCCGGACCGCGTCCGCACCCCGGTCGAGCGGCTGGCGCTGGAACGCCTCCACGACGGAGCCTTCAAGAGCTGGGGACTGCCCACCGATGCGTTGACGATTTCAATCGTTGAGACCGGCGTCGCCCTGCGCGCCTTCGACGCCGACAGGATCGACGGCCGTCTCTGTATCCGCGACTCCGCCCCGGGCGAGGCCTTCGGCGGCAGGCCCGGCGAGCTGCCGCCCGGGGCGCTGGCGATCGCCGACGAACTCGCCCCGGTTGGGTTGATGTTCGGGGAGACCGCTGCGGGGCGCGGGGTGGATGAGGGCACCCGCAGGGTGACGATAGCCGCCGTGCAGGTCAACGGTGTGCCCCAGATCGCGGTCGAGGAGGCACTCTGGATGGCGGCGGCGACGCTCGAGGCTTCTTAACGCCTTCCTAGCTCCGGCCTCCCCGACCTTGATCTAGACTCGGGGCGGGTTTTGATGCCGGATCTGCTCGAACGAGACACTCTCGCTGGGCCTGGTGCCAGCGCCGGCGAGCACCTAGCTCGCGCCGAGTTGCGGCGCCAGATCGGCTGCCTGGAGCGGGAGCTGGCGAGCCTGTTCGCGGAATCCTTTCGCCGGGGCGAGGTCGACTGTGCGGTTCGTGGGCACTGGGGCGAGCCCAGGGTGCTCGGCCTGGGAGAGCTGGAGCGGGTGCGCGACGAGCTGGCCACGCGGATCGGGAAGGCGCACCTGGCGCTCGACGAGCGCACGCGGCTGGAGACCGATAACCGCGAGCTGCTGCGACGGATGCTCGCCGACCCGGCCGACTTCAAGTGGGGGTATGTCTCCCGCCACGATGTTGGCGAGCCGGGCTGCGGCGGCTGGCACTCCCGCCCTCACCTCGGCCTGATCGGCATGCTGATGGGGTGGTGGCAGGTGAAGGTCTCCTCCGGATGCCCCTTATCCGGACGGCTTGCGGCCGTTAAGCAATCCCAGAGCCAAAAGCTCGCCTTGCTGACGAACTGTGCGCCAGTGAATGCGCCAGTGACTCGCTCGTGAACCGCACTCCTCCCACGAGTGTTCGGCGGCAACTTCGCCAGGAAATTGGATTCGGCTGCCCGGTAGATGACTGCGGGAGCCCGTATCTGAGCTGGCATCACTTCGACCCTCTCTGGTCAGAGCGAGAACATCACGAGCCGGAGGGATGATCGCCCTCTGCCCGCGAGCACCACAGTCAGGCCGACGCCGAGACATTCACGAA
>DATLSM010000077.1:0-18145 GCA_035534175.1 Solirubrobacterales bacterium
TGCAGAGCGACCCGAGTGGTGCCATCCGGCAGCCGATACTGTGGCGATCGGCCGCCGAGCATCGGCTCGATCCTGGCGAGGCTGAGCAGCGACGAGGTAAGGAGGTAGTCGGAGGGATGATTCAGGTAGACGTGACGATGAGAGGCGACGTCCCGGATGAGGCGCGCGAGCACGCGGAGGAGAAGGTCGGGGCACTGGACCGACTCGTCGACATCCCGGTCCTCGGTGCTCGAGTGGTGCTCGTCCAGGAAGCGAACCCGCGGATCGAGCGCTCCGCCCGGGCCGAGGGCGAGATCGACCTGAATGGTCCGATGATCCGGGCGAAGGTCGCCGACCTCGACCCGATCGCGGCGGTTAACAGCCTCACTCAGCGGCTCGAGCGACAGCTGCGGAGCTTCACCGGCCGTCGCATCGACCAGGGCCGCCGTTCGACCGAGCGCAAGGCGGGCGAGTGGCGGCATTCCAGCTTTGCCACCGACCGTCCTGACTACTTCCCGCGAGCGCCGGAGGAGCGGGAGATAGTCCGCCGCAAGACCTTTGCAACCGACCCGCTCACCCCCGCCGAGGCCGCCGAGGAGATGGAGTTCCTCGATCACGACTTCTACCTGTTCATCGAGCGCGAGACCGACGCCGACGCCGTCGCCTACCACCGCGACGACGGCCGACTCGGTGTCATCGGACCGAGCGGGATCGGCTGGTCGGGCGAGAGCGCTGGGATCGTCTACGAGGAGAGCCGGATGAGCGGGCCGACCAGACTCGAGGACGCGGTAGCGGAGATGAACGTCCTCAACCATCGGTTCATGTACTTCACCGATGCCGCAAGCGGCTGCGGCAACGTGATCTACATGCGCTACGACGGCCATTACGGCCTGATCGAGTCGGCCCGGTAGCCGGCAGGGGCAGGAGGTAGGTCGGGGTCAGCCTCCGATCGGTCGCGGCGACGACCGTGCGACCGCGTCTCAGGGCCCGCTATCGCGACCTACGCTCCCGGGCTCCGGCTGCGCTCCAGCAGACGCCTCCGCCTTCGCGAGCGGCTCCCAGCGGCCCCCAGTCGTCGTCGCTGGTCGCGAGGATCCGCATCGCCAGCGGCACCACCGCCGTCCAGAGGATGCCACCCGGCGCTTGCTCCGCGCGAATTGTGGGCCTTCGCTGAGCTTCAGTCCGGACGCCCGGTCCGAACGACTTGTGAGCATCCACTGAGCTTCGCCCCAGACGCCCGATCCGGACAAAGGGAGGTGCCGACGCTAGACAACCTGATCACGACTGCTTTGCGCGGCAACAGCGAGCGTGTGCCGACCTTCAGCCGACCGCATCCGATGGTCGTCCAGAGCAGTAGTGAGCTGGGCGCCGTTCCGAAGCGCTCGCATTTCACACCAAGCGCAGGCCTGCAGCTTCGAGCCAGTGGGCCGACCTGGCAGGCCCCGTCATCGGGGCTGCGAAGGACGCGAGCTGCGCGAACCTACTTGCGCCTCGCGTCGTCCTTGATCGGTAGCAACTTGAGGAATCTGGCCGAGTCGACCAAGGGTGGGGGCAAGGTGGCCAAAGCGGCCGCCTCCAGCGAGGGTCCAGCAGGGGCGCCGGCGAGTGACCCCCGCGCCCCTGCTGGATGTGACTCAATGCCGCTGGCGCCTCAGCCTGTCGACGAGGTCAGGTTTGTGACCTGCACCGCAGTCATCGTCGCCCCTGCCGCGACTTTGCCTACTTCTGCGGGCGTGCACTCCACGAGGACGGCGCCTGCGCTGGTCAGCGTGAGCGGTGCGGAGAGCGCCAGGTCGGCATGTTTCACCTGACCGGCTCCTTCGCCAATGTCAGCGACGCTTTCGTCAGGCGTATTGGCTCCGGCCAGATCGCAGGTCACCGTGGCTCCAGGTTTGCTGGATTGCTCGAGGTGCACGTCAGCTTGCACCACGTACTTGCCCGCTGGCAGGCTCAGCAGGCTGACCACCCATGGAGTTCCTTCCAGCACGATGTATGTACCGGGTCCGGGATTCTGGTCCGTGTAGCCGTTCGCCGCTCCGGCGGCGCCCGGGGCTCCGTTCGTCCCGTTCTTTCCGTTGGTTCCGTTCTTCCCGTCGGTTCCGTTCTTCCCGTTGGTCCCTGCCCTGCCCCTGAGCTTTCTGAGGACGCTCGGCTTGATCTGTTTGGTGCTCGTGATGAGGTAGTGATGAGCCGCGATCGCTGCACCTCCGAGCGCGAAGAAGAGCGCCAGGACGGCGATGATGTTGGTCGGCGATGGTCTGCGTAGGTGCATGTCCGAACTCCTTCCGATGAGGGTTGAGCGACGATACAGGCTCCAAGCCGGGCTACGCCTGCCTTCGCGTGGCGATGGTCTAGGGGACGCTTCAGGACCTCGACGGTTGCTGCCGTAGGCGTGCAAAGCAGGTTTCCTCACCAACGCTAACTACCGCGTCGCGCAAGAGGGAGCAGCGCACGGGTCACACGATCCGCTCTCGCATTGGACGACTTCCGAGCGCACCGACTGAAAATCGGCACGGGCCCCCTTACGCCGGGCGAAGTGGAAAAGCTCTCCTCGCTGCGCCTCAGACCCCGGTCTCGCGCGTTCCGAGTGTCTCGAGCCCGCCTGTGCCATTGTTAGCGGCTGTCATGCCCAAGCTCCAGGTCATTGTCGGAAGCACGCGCCCCACACGGGCCGCGGAGCGCGTCTTTCCTTGGGTCCTCGAGCAGGCGCAGCGCCACGGTGCGTTCGAGGTAGAGCTGCTCGACCTGCGCGACTGGCAGCTCCCGTTCTTCCAAGAGCACCTCGGCACGATTGGCGATTTTGCCGACCCGACGTACTCCGATCCGATCGTCAGGGCGTGGAACAAGAAGCTTGCCGAGGGCGATGCCTACCTCATCGTGACCGCCGAGTACAACCACAGCGTCCCGGGTCAACTGAAGAACGCGATCGACAACGTGTTTGTCAGCTTCGCTTTGCGCAACAAGCCCTTCGGGTTCGTGGGCTACAGCGGCGGCATCGCGGCGGGCACCCGTGCCGTGGAGCACCTCGCGCTGATCGTGATCGAGGCCGAAGCCGTGCCGCTGCGCAACAGCGTGCTCATTCCGTTTGTCGCCAACGCTTTCGGTGAGGACGGCGAGCCGGTTGATCCCGCAACCGGGATTGCACTATCGATCACGCTCGAAGATCTCGCGTGGTGGTCGAACGTCCTCGCCCGCGCGCGGGCGGAGGGAGAGCTCTTGCCGGGGACATTTAGGGCAAGGGCCGCTGCGGCTGGCCCCCAAGACGAGTAAGTGCAAGGCCGTTCCGGACGCGGGCCACGTTCGGAGTCACGGACTGCGCGGCATCGTTCCTGCCGTAGCCATTCCTGAGCTCGGAGGCATGTGCTGCCGATACACACCAGTGTTCGATGCCGTGGAAGGCCGGTCAGGCCCTAAATTCCACCCTCGCGCCTGAGCTACTGTGCGTCGGGCCAAACGGCGGTGGCCATGACACCATCGCCATCGTCGGGCCTGTGACCACCCACGGCGATGATGTCCAGGCCGTCAGGGCCTGCCTCGAAGGCACGCACGACTTCAGGCGCTACGCGCACGACGTCCCACTGCTGTAGATCGTGGATCTCCTCGTCGAGAAGCACTCGCCCGGACCCGGCCACCACCACGTAGGCCTCCTCCTGCTCGCGGTGGCTGTGGGCCATCGGGCTGCGCACCTTCGCCGCATAGCGGAAGTGGCTGATCCCGAGGTCACGCGAGTCCAGGTGTTTGCGGCCGAATCGACCCTCGATCCCAGGAGCCCGCTGGCCCACAGAATCCTCGACTTCGAACAGGTTTACGGTGGCGAAGCGGGACATAGGGCCTCCTATGGCAGAGCAATTGTGATCTTTCAACCTGAGACGTCATTCGATGGATGCTGTCAGGGCCTATCTGGCGAGAACGACACGCCGCCTCGCTCACCGGGCGGCTCCGATGGGGCCGCAAGGCACAGATCCTGGTAGGTCTGCTCGTAGACCGTGGCCACCCGCTCGGCGTCGAACTGTCGCGCCCACACGCGCGCCGCCGCCGTATCGGGCCGCAACCGTCCGGCCAGGACCCGCTCGAGCGCGACGGCCAGCGCCTTGGGGTCCTCGGCGGGAACCATGATTCCGCGACCGTTGGCGAGCGTCTCTGGGAAGCCGTCGACGTTCGTGCCGACCACCGGTGTGCCGAGGCCCATCGCCAGGACCGCCGTCTGCGAGAAGGCCTCATCACGCGACGGGCAGGCCTGCACGGTGGCGCCGGCGACCCAAGGCCCCGGGTCGTCCACCCAGCCACAGAACCTCACCACGCTCTCCAGCCCCAACTGCGCGACCTGCACACGCAGCTCGTCCAGCAGCGCCCCCGCGCCGAGCATCAGCACCGGCGGTGGAGCGGTCATCCTCGCGATCGCGTCGATCAGGACATCCGGTGCCTTGTCACGGCTAAAACGCCCGGTGAAGACGATCCGCGGGGAAGGCAATCCCGGCCGCGGGCGGGCATCCATTCCCACCACCGGCGAGATGCCCGGGCGGATGAGGTCCTCGAGGATCCCGGCGCGCACCGCGCCGGCACGCGCGCCGGGGCCGTGCGCATAAAAACGATCAACGCGCTCGGCCACCTCGGCCATTGCTGACCACGGCGCCTCCCCCCTCCAGGCATAGCCGTTGTGCTCACTGGCGACCAACGGGACGTCGTCGGGAACCGCCCTTGCGGCTGCCCACCAGGCACCCAGCATGTGGGCGTGGACCACGTCGGCGCCGGCAAGCCTAGGCGCCAGCCACGCCGCGAACCCCGGGTCGCAGTACCACTGCAGATCTGCACCGGAGCCCATGACATCGGCCTCGACCCCGTGTGCGCGAGCGAGCTTCACGCCCGCAGGCGTCGCGGTTCCCGCAAGCAGCCGCGTCCGATGCCCACGCTCGGCGAGGGCACGCGCGACCCGCAGCAGCGAAATCTGCGCACCGCCCAGTTCCAGCTTCGCCACCACTCGCGCGACCAGCACCCCGCAACCCTACGGTGGGACCTCATACTTGGTGGTCTCGCTCACAAGTTCGCACACGTATTGGGTGCCCGCTTGCGCCGGGCGAAGCAGAAGCGTTCGCCTTTGCGCGCCTCAGACCCGCCCCTCGCCGAGATCGAGTCTCCTCCGGTCAGCCGACATGCGAGTGAGAGCTGTTTTGGCCGGGGCCAGGAGCGCGCTGCGAGCTACGCTTGAGCCATGCGAGCCACCCAGATCACTGCCCTGATCTTGGTGATAGGCACCGGGGTGGCTGTCGCGACGGTCGCCGAGGGCCAGGGTGAGGTGACTGGGTCTGCTGGGACCGGCACAGCGACCGCCACGACGGGGACTGCATTGCCTGCCAACAGCACGCCCGCGTCATCAGGACCACCGAAGGCGCCAAGAGGGGAGCGAACCTACCCTCGGCTGCAGCCACCTACCGGCAGGCGAGACACTCGCTTCACTCTCACCTTCACTTTGCGGGATGCGCCAGGACACCAGGGCGTGCTTGCGGTGGACTACCGCGTCCAAGTCGCGCCACCGATCGGCGCGAGTGCCCCGTGCACGCCAGCCGAGCCGCCCACCATCGACACTGGAACGGCCGGCGCGATCGAGCATGTCCCGCTCACACCACCCGCTCACGGATGGTGCAGGGGCTCAAACCGGGTGACCGTGTTCCTGGAGCGGGGCCCGTATTGCCCGCCGCCGGTAGAGGGCCAGACGCCCACCCCCTGCCCCGAGTTCGCGACTCAAGAGCTCGACACCGGCGATGCCAGCTTCACGGTCAGACCGCGAGTGCATCACCGCGGTTGATTGCTCCTTGACGATCCGAAGCGCTACGACTCCTCATCCATTGCGCGCGTGAGCTGGGCGAAGCGAAGACGCTCGGATCTCGCGCAATCGAGCAGTCGGCCCGAGGCACTTGGCCCGGGAAACAATCTCCGGCGTGCGCAAGCCAACACGCGGAGGGAAGCATTTGCACCGGGGCATCCTTTTCGCATCGGCGCTGGCGGCGTTGCTTCTGGCCACGCTCGCTCCGACCGCCCTCGCCCGAGACGCCTATGTCGCCAACTCGGGATCAGAAAACATTTCGGTGATAAACACCCAGACCAACCAGGTGGTGGGCTCGCCGATCACGGTCGGCGCCGAGCCGAGGCAAATCGCGATAACCCCAACGGCAAGACCGCCTACGTAGCAAGCATCCTCGCAAAGAACGTTTCGGTCATCGACACACAGACCAACCAGGTCGTCGGCTCGCCGATTGGCATTGGCAAACTCCCTATCGCGATCGCGATCACCCCCGACCAGCCGCCGCTCGCATCCTTCACGCCCAGCGTTGCCAGCTCGGGGGTGCCGCTCGCCTTCAACGCCTCTGCCTCAAGCGATCCCGCCGGCGCGATCGCCGACTATGACTGGAGCTTCGGCGATGGAGCGCAAGCGCTAAATGGAGGCCCGAGCCCGAGCCATGCCTACAGCGCCCCCGGCACCTACCTGGCGACCCTGACGCTTACCGACAACGAAGGCTGCTCGACCGTATTCATCTTCACCGGGCAGACCGCCTCCTGCAACGGATCGTCGCTGGCAAGACAGACACAGAGCGTCACCGTGCTTCCCGGCGGAAAGAGAAAGAAGGTGTTCTTCCCGAGGGTCCGGGTCAAGTGCCCGGCAAGGGTCAAGCCCGGTGGCTGTAAGTTCAAGCTTCAGGCCGTGACCAAAAAGCGCAAGGGCAAGCCGGAGAGCGCCGTGGCGAAGGTTAAAGTCAAGGCTGGACACACAGCGATCGTCTCGCTGAAGCCAAAGGCGGCGTATCGGGCCAAGGTTGCCAGCGCCAAGAAGGTTCTGGTCAAGGAGACGGTAACGATCAACGGCTCCAAGCGGACGACCTTCAGCAAGCTGAAGGTCGTTCAATAGCTGACGGCAACGCGAGCCGCCTGAAGGGGAGGTTGAATCCATCCTCAGCGAAGTCAATACCGACGGTACCTGGGGGGCTGTTCTTGCCGGAGTCCCGTGCGGAGACACTGCTGCCGCAGAAGTGGTCACCGCCCAAGGGGCGGTCGTCAGAGAGACAGGCCCGACCCCGGCCTGCTAGCTCGGCCAAGCGTGGCTGGGCGATAGTCCGGCTCGGCTCTTAGTTGAAGCTTCGGGACTGCCGTTCGCGGTTGGTCCCGGGCCTCGACTATCAGGAGTGATGGCCCGTGCCTCCGGAGCACGGGCCATCACTGGCTTCGGCTCTTGCTTCCAAGTAGGCGACGGGGTTAGGTGCCGGTGTCCGGTGTGAGGCCGAGGGCTGCAAACATCGGAGGCTGTAGAGCCGATATGGCCGTATTCATGGGCGAGCGAGCGACCCCTTCGATGCCGAGCAGACGCCCGCAAAGGACGAAAGGCGGTCGTCCGCGCTGGCGCCGAGTTCGCGCCTGCTGTCGCAGAGGAGCGAGCACCCGCAAGCCGGCGGGGGGGACTGCCCCAAACCGTCCGTTGCGCAAGTGAGAATGGCAAACGCTGGAGACTCTCGCTTCGACACTTCGGGGACAGGAGACGCCGAAAGCCGACACGGCGCGGGGCCGTTCGGCAGATTGCGTTAATCCACTGGAGATTCATTGCCATGTGTGGCCATAGACTCCTTGTGGTGTTGCGGCTCGTCACGATCCCGATCAGTCATTACTGCGAGAAGGCGCGGTGGGCGCTAGAGCGGGTGGGGATGCCCTATCGCGAGGAGCGCCATGTCCAGGGAGTACACCAGATCGTTGCGTGGCACGCGGGCGGCGGGGTTACGGTTCCTGTGCTCGTGACGCCCGACGGAGCTATCGGCGAGTCCGCTGAGATCCTCGCGTGGGTGGATGAGCACACGCCACCGGAGCATCGGCTGTTTCCCGCAGAACCCGGCGAGCGCGACGGGGTCGAGCGCCTCTGCCGACGCCTGGATGAGGGACTCGGGCCGAGAGGGCGGCGGCTGATGTACGTCCACATGCTCGCCGACCCGAAGCTCGCGCTGCGCTTCAACAACGCGGGCGTGCCGGGCTGGGAGGACCGCTTCATCCGTTACGGATGGCCGCTCGCCCAGCGCTACGTCAGGCGCGTGCTCGGCATCCGTCCGGGGATCGAGGTCGAGGACGAGGCGGCGGTCTTCGCCGAGCTCGACCATGTGGCAGCGCTGCTCTCAGACGGCCGTCCCTACCTGTGCGGCGAGCGCTTCGGCGCGGCTGACCTGACGTTCGCGGCGCTGTCCGCTTCGGTCATTGTGCCGCCCGTGTATGGCGCCCCGCTGCCGCAGCCCGATGTTCTCTCGCCTCGCATGGCGGCACTGGTCGACCGTGCACGCGAGCACCCCGCCGGGCGCTACGCGCTCACACTCTTTGCAGGGCACCGGCGTGAGAGTGTGTTCTGAGCGATGGCGTGCGTGCCGTTGTGATGGGAGGTATTGGGTGATCGGATTCATAGAGGATGTCTCACCCGTCGGCGCGACCCGTGTGATGGCCGCGACCTAGCATCGCGCTTGCGATCAGTTCACCCAAGTTCACCCGCGCGGCTGTGCCGACCGCCCGCGCGGTGCCTTTGCTCAGGCGAAGCAAACCGAAGAGAAGTGCTCTGCGATGTGACGCACAGACCAGCGTTCCCCGTAACTGGACGTCTATTCGAGACACGCTTTCGGGCCCCGTATTGGTTTCAACACCCCCAACCAACGCACCCAATTCTCCGAACACTTCGTTTTTCCCCTCCGAGGATTGCTGTGAGTTGGTTGAATGCAACGTTTTCGAGTCCGCCGGCCATTAGGCGCATGGCGACTCAGCGGCCGTCCTTGCATTGTTGACCTCAAGGGGCGCTTTGCCCGCACCGAGCACGCGCCTCCAGTGCCGACCGCGAAGCCGCTGGCTCTCCTGCTTCACCTGGGTCGCGGGCGTCTCACTAGTCGCAGACGAGAGTTGCGCAAAGGACTCAGGGGCCGGCGGCTGGTCGATGCGCACTATGTTGCCGGAGGGGTCACGCACGGCGCAGTCCGCGTGCCCCACGGCTGGTCGATCGGCTCCTGCACGATTTCGGCCTCTGAGGCGAGCAGCTTCTCGAAGCTGGCGTCGAGGTCGTCGGTTTGAAAGTGGACGCCGTTGAGGGCCCCCTTGGCCAGCAGCGCGGCGAGGGCGTCGCCGTCGGTGGGGCTGCCGTTGAGGTAGTTGGTGAGGACGATCGCCACACCGGGCTGGGAGGCGGCGCCGACGGTGATCCAGCGGCAGTCCTGACGGGCAACGTCGTTTCGCAGTTCGAGGCCCAGGGTGTCGCGGTAGAAGTCCAGCGCGAGGTCGGGGTCGTGGACAAGGACAAAGCAGGTGGAGAGTGTGAGATTCATGCGCGCAAGGCTAAGTCCTCAGCTGCTCGAGGGCTTCTCCGATCCTGCTCGGTTTGCGCCTTGGGTGGGTGAGATCCCTGGCGATGCAGCCCGGCACACTTGCCAGCGCGCGATGGTCACGGGACCGGTAGGCCGTCGGCGTCTCGCCCACCAGCTGAGTGAAGCGGGCGCTGAAGGAACTGAGCGACGTACAGCCAACCGCCAGGCAGACCTCGGTGACCGACAGATCGCCGCGGCGCAGCAGCGCCTTTGCCCGCTCGATTCGCCGCGTCATCAGGTAGGCGTAGGGCGTCTCCCCGTAGGTCGCGCGGAACTGGCGCGAGAAATGTGCTCTGGACATCAGCGCGGCGCGGGCCAGCGCGGCGACGTCGAGCGGGCGCGCGTACTCGCGGTCGATCAGATCGCGGGCCCGGCGCAGGTGGGCGAGGTTGGCGAGCCCCTCCGGGGTCACGAGGCGAGGGTAGCGGCGGGCTGGGCCCGGCGCGCCACGGCGTGAGCGGGCCAGATCGACGCCCTGGCCCAGCGCTCCCAGCCAGCGCTCAGCGACCACTACCGAGCCTGGATTGAGAGCCGGAGGAGGTCTGACTCAGGGGCCGGCTGGGCCTAGAAGACGACGGTGCGGGGACCGTCGAGGAGGACGCGGTCATCGAGGTGGGCTTTGACCGCCCGGGCCAGGACCAATCGCTCGATGTCGCGGCCGATTCGCATCAGGTCCTCGACCTCATCGCGGTGGCTCACCCGGGTCACATCCTGGTCGATGATCGGTCCGGCGTCGAGCTCCTCGGTGACGTAATGGGCGGTGGCCCCGATCAGCTTCACCCCGCGCAGGTGAGCCCGCTGGTAGGGGTCGGCGCCGACGAAGGCGGGCAGGAAGCTGTGGTGGATGTTGATCGCCGGGGCGCCCAGCGCCCGCAGGAACTCGGGGGAGAGGATCTGCATATAGCGGGCGAGGACGAGCAGGTCGACGCCGGCGAGCAGTTCCAGCGCCAGCCGCTCCGCCCCCTCTTTTCCCCCCGGCCCGATCGGGATGTGGTGGAAGGGAAGGCCCAGCGCGGTGACCTGGTCGGCGTGGTCGGCGTGGTTGGAGATCACCGCCACGACCTGGCCCCCGAGCTCGCCGCTGCGCCAGCGCCAGAGCAGGTCCGAGAGGCAGTGGTCTTCAGCCGAGACCATGATCGCCAGCCGCTTGGGATCGCTCGACTCGGCGAAGCGGTGATCCATCTGCAAGGGCCCAGCGACCTCTCGCTCGAAGCGCCGGCGCAACTCCTCGCGCTCTGCCTCGGGGGCCGGGTCAAAGACCATCCGCATGAACAGCCTGCCCTCTCCCGAGGAGTGCTGGTCGGCGTCGAGGATGTTGAGCCCCGCCTCGGCGAGGAAGCCGCTCACCGCGGCGATCAGTCCGGGCCGGTCGGGGCAGGCCAGAAGCAGGCGGGATGTGGGTCGCTGGGCGATTCGGTGGATCATGGCGGGAAGTCGGCGGTGGGGCGAGATCTGGCGCCGGGTTGCTGCACGATCGGCTTCACGCCGCGAATTCGCCCCGCGCCGTTTGTGCCTGTTCTTGTGACGATTGGCGCTTATCCCGCCCGGTATGTGACCGCGCTCACACTCCTCGCGCGCGAATCCCTCCAGGGTCCCGCGCTTGCTCACAAAACGCACATACATTGTCCCTGTCCTAATCGCGGCCGCCGCCTTCCCCGCGGCCGCGCTCGCCGCGAGCGCGGGGCACCCCGCGCCGCGGAGCATCGGCCTCGCCCCCGCGCGGCCGGTGAGGGTGGCTGCGCTTCAGCGACCGGTCGAGCAGTTCGAACGGGAGATCCGGCTTGAGGCGAGGAAGCTCCGGCTCGAGGCGAGGAAGCTCCGGGCAGAACGCCGCGCCCGGATGGGAGAGCGCCATCGCGCCAGCTTCTCCCGCCTTCCCGCCGGCATCAGCCTCGCCAGCCTCGAGGCGATCGCCGCCTGCGAGTCGGGCGGCAACCCGACCGCGGTATCCGCCGGCGGCACCTACCGCGGCCTGTACCAGTTCGACGCCGGAACCTGGGCCTCGGTCGGCGGAAGCGGCGACCCGGCGGCGGCCTCGCCCGCCGAACAGACATACCGCGCGGCGCTGCTCTACTCGCGCTCAGGCTCCAGTCCCTGGCCGGTCTGCGGCTGAGCCCAGGCGGGGGCGGGCGGCCGACCGCCCCCGCCGTCCCGCCTGCGACCATGGGCGCGCGATGAGCGGCGAGCGCGTTCCCACTCCGGATCCGCGGGGCCCGAGCCGCAAACCGCCGGGCGAGGCGATCGCCGAGGCCCACGTTCGCGCCCCGACCCGCGGCAATCGCAAGCTCGAGAACTTGCTCGGGGCGGTGAACGAGGACGAGCAGGTGCGCAGCTGGTGGTACATGTCCCAGGTCCAGGCCGAGCGGCTGGGGATGTCGGACCACTCCTGGGTCCACATGCAGATCGTCCTCAACATCGCCCTTCGGCTGCTGCGCCTTTTGCTCAAAGCCGGGGTGGAGCCGGCGGTCGTCACCGACCACGGGATGGCCCCGCGCGACGCCGAGGTGGTCGTCGCCGGCGGCGCCCTGCTGCACGACGTCGGCATGTCGATCCACCGCGCCGAGCACGAGGCCTACAGCCTCTTCCTCGCCAGCGGTTGCCTCGATCGCCTGCTCGCCGGCTCCTACAAGGAGCCCCAGCGCACGATCATCGCTTCGGAGATCCTCCACGCGATCATCGGCCACCGCCGCCGCGGCGAGCCCTACACGGTCGAGGCGGGAGTCGTCCGCGTGGCCGACGCCCTGGATATGGCGCAGGGACGCACCCGAATTCCGCTCGAGGCCGGCCTGGAGGGGATCCACTCGATCTCCGCCGCCGCGGTCGACGAGGTGCGGATCGAAGCCGGGGAGGAGCGGCCGGTGCGGATCGAGATCGAGCTCAACAACTCGGCCGGGATCTTCCAGGTCGACGATCTGCTGGCGACGAAGATCCGCGGCACCCCACTGGAGGGCCGGATCGAGCTGGTGGCGAAGATCGAGGGCGAGAGCGAGAAGCGGCTACTCAGCGGGTTCAGGCTGGAGTGAGGGGGCACAAAGCCGGCGGGCGGAGACGCCGGCAGCGTGGCCTGCTTCGCAGCTGGGTCAGCGAGGACGCGCCCGTGCGCTCTTGCGCCGCTCAGCCGTAGCGTTCGAGGTCGTAGCGGCGCCGTTCCTTGCGCTTCTCCAGCTTGCCCTGGATCAGGGACATCACGACCACCAGCACGGCGAAGAAGATGATCACGCCAAAGCAAAAGAAGGTGACCGTTTTGTCGGTGGTCGGCCCGGCCAGCCCAACGCCGTTGGCGGCCAGCGCCTGCGGCGCGGCGAAGAGGAGCATCGAGGAGGCGGCGAGGAAGAGGGCGACGGCGCGCTTCACGGGCGCCAAATCTAGCGCAAGGGGCCCCGGCAGCGGCCGCCTTGGCGCAATTTGGGCGCATTGAACTGTGAAAATCCTGTGAGCGGCTAGCCTTTCAGCAGTCGCCCGTCCACATCGGTGCATACAATCGGGCCGTCTCGGAAGCAGGCGAACGCACTGCCCCTCCGATCGAGTCGCAACTTGAACTCACCCCAGACCATCAGGCTCGCGGTTATCGATACCGACAGCGGCTTCGTCACGGTGCTCTCCAAGCGCACCGAGGTCGCCGGCTGGCAGCTGCGGCAGATGGCCGGAGCCGTTCCACCGGAGGAGCTGGTGGCGATGAAGCTGAACGCCCTCCTGCTCGACCCCTCCGTGCTGGGTGAGGAGGGCTGGGCCTACCTGGAGCGGGTTTGCGGCATGCTCCCCGACCTCGGTGTTGTCATCTGCACCGGCCGCTCCACGGTGGCCCAACGGGTGCGGGGCCTGCGCCTGGGGGTCGATGACTGGATCACCAAGCCCTGTCACCCGGAGGAGGCGATGGCCAGGATCGAGGCGGTCTCCCGCCGCCGTCGTAGTCAGTCTCACACCGAGTCAGGCCCGCTCGTCGCCGGCGAGCTGGAGATCCGCGCCGACCAGTTCCAGGCCTTTGTCAGCGACAGCAGCCTGGACCTCACCCGGCGCGAGTTCGAGTTGCTGCATCTGCTCGTCGATGCGAAGGGCCGGGTGCTGGAGCGCGAGACGATCTACCAGCGGGTCTGGGGGTACGCGATGGCCCACGGTGACCGCTCGGTCGACGTCTTCATCCGCAAGCTGCGCCAGAAGCTGGAGAGGCACTCGCCCAGCTGGAGCTACATTCACACCCACTTCGGCGTCGGCTACCGCTTCGACCCCGAGCCGGTGCCCGGCCTCGTCGGGGAGGCGCTGGCCGAGGCGCTCGCAGCCGAGCGCTCGCCGCAGCCCGAACGGGTCTCCGCCGTCTGAGCGTTTCACAACTCGTTTACAACTGCTTCACTCCGAGGTAACCGGGGCGCGCGCGCTTGCCGCCATGCTCGTCGAGCATGACGGCAAACAACGGCAGCGCACATCGGCCGGCCGAGCGGCTGGAGATCCGGCCCAAAGAGCACGCCGCGCTGGTCGACGGCCGCCCGCTCAGCCTGACGATGCGCGAGCTGCAGTTGCTGGTCACCCTGGCGGCCCATCCCCAGCGGATCATGACCCGGGAGGAGCTCTACGCCGAGGTCTGGGGTCGCCATCCCCGCCACGCCGACCGCTCGGTCGACGTATACGTCAGCCGCCTGCGCTCCAAGCTGGGGGAGGCGCTGCCGGAGATGCGCCTGATCCACACGCACAACGGCATCGGCTACCGCTTTTCCCCCGACGGCTGATGCGCTGCGTCCAGACCATCCACCCGGGTTCATTTACATTCTTTTCACATCCTCGCTACAGCCGGATAACAAGCTGTGCGCGGGCCGCTGGGAGCGTGGTTAGCGGACGGCCATCAACCTAAGGAGATTTGCGTGAGCAAGAGACTTCTCAGCATCGGCCTCGCGGCGGCGCTCTCGATCGGCATCGCGGCCTGTGGCAGCTCGTCCTCGAGCACCAGCACAAGCACCTCGGGCGCGCCATTGGTCGGCGCCGGCAGCACCTTGGTCGCACCGCTGATGTCCAAGTGGCAGTCTGACTACGCGAGCAAATCCAAAGAAACGGTTACCTACGGGGCAATCGGCAGCGGCGGCGGGATCTCCCAGATCACCTCGCGCACCGTCGACTTCGGCGCCTCCGACGCGCCGCTGACCGCTGAACAGTTCAAGGAAGGCAACGGCGTCGAGCAGATTCCCTGGGGGCTGAGCGGCACCGTGCCCGCCTACAACATCAAGGGCGCGCCGAAGAACCTGAAACTGAGCGGCGAAGTCCTGGCCGACATCTACCTCGGCAAGATCACCACCTGGAATGACCCGGCGATCGCCAAGCTGAACCCCGGCACCAGCCTGCCGAGCACCAAGATCACGCCGGTCTACCGCAGCGACGGCAGCGGCGACACCTACGCCTTCACCAACTACCTCTCGACCATCGATCCCGAATTCAAGTCGAAGGTCGGAACCTCGACCTCGGTCAAGTTCCCGGTCGGGGTTGGGGCCGAAAAGAACGACGGCGTCGCCGCCGCGATCTCCCAGACCAACGGGGCGATCGGCTACGTCGGCCTGGCCTACGCGCTTTCCAGCAAGCTCAGCATGCCGCTGGTCGAAAACTCAGGCGGGAACTTCCCGGCGCCGAGCGTGAAGAGCGTCGAAGCGGCGGCCAAGGCGGTGAGCCAGATCGGCCCGAATAACGAAATCTCGCTGGCCGACCTGCCGGCCTCCGCCAAGGGCGCCTACCCGATCTCGACCTACACCTACGTGATCGTGCCGCTCAGCTCCTCCAAGGCGGAAGCGCTGAAGAAATTCATCACCTACGCGATCGGCCCGGGACAGAAATTCGGCCCCGAACTGGACTTCGCGCCGCTGCCGTCGCAGGTGATCGCCGCGGATAAGAAGGCGATCGCCAAGATCGGGAGCTAAGCGATCTAGTTGGAGGCCGGAGCCCTCAGCACCCCCGTACTGCGGGCCCGGCGCAACCTCAAAGATCGCATCGGCGACCCGCTGCTGCTGGGCCTCTCCGGCCTGGCGGCAGCCGTCGCGGTGGTCACGATCGGCGGGATCGTCTACGAGACGATCCACCTCGCCGGCCCGGCGATCTCCAAGTTCGGCATCGGCTTCGTCGCCACCAACGATTGGAACCCGGTCACCAATCGCTTTGGCGCCGCCCCCTTCCTCTACGGGACGGTGGTCACCTCGGCGATCGCCCTGCTCTTGGCGGCGCCGCTCTCGATCGCGATCTCGATCTATCTGACCGAGCTGGCGCCCCGCCGGCTGCGACGGCCGGTGGCGACGCTGGTCGACATGCTCGCGGCGATCCCCAGCGTGATCCTCGGCCTCTGGGGGATCCTCGTGCTCGGGCCGTTCATGCACGGCACGGTCGAGCCGGCGATGAAGAGCGTGCTCGGCTTCCTGCCGATCTTCGCCGGGGAACCATCGGCCTTCGGCTACCTGACCGCGGCGCTGATCCTGACGATCATGATCACCCCGATCATCACCAGCGTCACGCGTGAGGTCTTCGAGACGGTGCCGGGCGACCTCAAGCAGGGCTCCTACGCACTCGGCGCGACCCGCTGGGAGATGGTCCGCCAGGTCGTCCTCCCATACTCGCGCGCGGGCATCGTCGGTGGGGCGATCCTCGGCCTCGGCCGCGCGATCGGCGAGGCGATCGCCGTCGCCCAGGTGATCGGGGGCGCCACCGGGATCGACGTCTCGCTGTTCCACACCGGGGGGACGCTGGCGGCGCAGATCGCGGCCCAGTTCCAAAACAGCGCCGGGCTGCAGAAAGCCTCTCTCGCCTACCTCGGAGTCATCCTGCTGGCCTTCGCCGTGATCGTCAACATCATCGCCCGGCTGATCGTCCAGCGCGGGAGTCTCCGGGATAGGAACGTGACCCTGACCGAGGCCGAGGCACTGTGAGCGGGGGAGAGGGCCACGCGCTGCTTGTCGACCGCGGCAACCTGAAGAAGCGCCGCCGGGTAAACCGGCTGATCGAGGTTTCCTCGACCCTCGCCGCGCTGCTGGCCGTCGTCGTCTTGCTGATCGTGGTCGGCTCGGTGGCACTGAAGGGGATCGGTGCGCTCAGCCTCCACTTCCTCACCACCCCGACCGCACTGTTCGATGAGGCCGGCGGCGGCATCTCCAACGCGATCGTCGGTTCGGCGGTGATGGTCGGGCTGGCGGCGCTGATGGCGATCCCGACCGGATTGCTGATCGCCGTCTACACCACCGAGTTCGCTCCAGCCCGCATCGCGCACGCAGTCCGGTTCGTGCTCGACATCCTCAACGGCGTGCCGACGATCATCACCGGGATCTTCATCTACGGGTTGATCGTCGAGCCCCAGCACCACCAGAGTGCCTTCGCCGCCTCGGTGGCGCTGGCGATCATCATGCTGCCGATCGTCGCCCGCACCGCCCAGGAGGTGCTGGGGCTGGTTCCCGGCACGCTGAAGGAGGCGGCGCACGCGCTGGGCATCGCTCGCTGGCGGGCGACGGTGAGGATCACGGTGCCGACCGCGGCCGGCGGCCTGATCACCGGCTCACTGCTCGCGGTCGCCAGGGTCGCGGGCGAGACGGCGCCGCTGATCCTCCTCTCCGCGATCTTCGCCCAGGGCGTCGGGGTCGACCCCAGTCAGGCGCTGGCCTCGATCCCGATCTTCATCTTCCAGGCCTCGGAGTCGCCCAGCCCCGAAGCCCACACCCAGGCCTGGGCAGCCGCCCTGGTCCTGATCGCCTTCGTCCTCGTCCTCAACGTCCTCGCCCGCGCCATCTTCGCCCGTTCTCGCAGGCGGATGGGGGTTTGACCCCGATCACCGGGAGGGTCCTAGGATGAGGAGAAGAGATTCAACTGAGACCACGCCGATGACCGAGCCCAACCCCGAACCGCAGGCCAGCCCCCAGGTGGGCGCCCCCCGCCAGGGACCGGCGATCTCCGTCGGCGGCGGGAGGGCGCCGCATCCGCTCAAGGGCAGCCGCGAGAGCGGCAACGTCGAGCTGCGCGACCTGCACGCCTACTACGGGCCCAACCACGCTGTGCGGGGGGTGAGCCTCGCTTTCGACTCCGGCGCGGTCACCGCGATCATCGGCCCGTCCGGTTGCGGCAAGTCGACGATGGTGCGCTGCATCAACAGGATGCACGAGGAGATCCCGGGAGCGCGCGCCGAGGGCAGAGTGATGCTCGACGGTCTCGACATATACGACCCGACCGTCGACGTGGTCGCGGTGAGACGCGCTATCGGAATGGTCTTCCAGAAGCCCAACCCGTTCCCGACGATGTCCGTGTTCGACAACGTGGCGGCGGGCCTGCGCCTCGGCTCACGCGCCAAGCGCGGAGACCTGCGCCAGAAGGTCGAGTCGGCGCTGCGCGCCGCGGGGCTCTGGGAGGAGGTCAAGGACCGTCTCGACCAGGCCGGCGCGGGATTGTCGGGCGGCCAGCAGCAGCGGCTGTGCATCGCGCGCTCGCTCGCGGTCGAGCCGGAGGTGATCCTGATGGACGAGCCCTGCTCGGCGCTGGATCCGATCGCGACGCTCAAGATCGAGGAGCTGATCGATCAGCTCAAGCAGCGGATCACGATCGTGATCGTCACCCACAACATGCAGCAGGCCGCGCGAGTGGCGGACCGGACGGCGTTCATGCTCGGCGGCGAGCTGGTCGAGGTGGGCCCGACGCAGCGGATCTTCACCAACCCCAACGACCCGAGAACGGAAGAATATGTCACCGGAAAGTTCGGCTAGCCCCGCCGCTGACGCCGGCACGCCCGGCCGGCTCACGGGCCAGCAGGGCCGCCTTCACTTCCAGCAGCAGCTGCAGGAGCTCGAGACGCGCGC
>DATLSM010000078.1:0-3392 GCA_035534175.1 Solirubrobacterales bacterium
GTCGAGGTCGTGGGAGAGCCGGCCGACTACCGCGATGTCAGCGACTCGCTGACGATCGGTGTCTCGACTGCCGAGATCGCTGGAGAGAGCGACTGGTTCGACCTCGGCGTGACGATCAGCGTCGGGGGACGCGAGCTGCCGCTCGCCGACCTGCTCGTCGCCCTGGCGAGTGGCGAGTCGCAGCTGTTGCTCGACGACGGCGCCCACCTCACGCTCGAAGATCCCCGCCTGGAGTCCTTGCGCCAGCTGATCCTGGAGGCCCGAGAGCTCGCCGACTCCGCTTCGGGGCCACTGCGAATCAGCCCCTACCAGGCGGGGCTTTGGGCCGAGCTCGCCGCGCTTGGCGTCGTCACCGAGCAGGCCGAGGCCTGGCGGCGCAAGGCTGGCGCGCTGCTCGAGCTCGAAGAGGTGGCCCACCACGACCCGCCGGCCACGGTGGATGCCGAGCTGCGTCAGTACCAACGCGACGGTTTCGCCTGGCTGGCGTCGCTGTGGGAGCTCGGGCTTGGCGGCATTCTCGCCGATGACATGGGTCTGGGGAAGACTCTGCAGGCGCTCGCCCTGATCTGCCACGCTCGCGAGCGCGATCCCGGCGTCGGCCCGTTCCTCGTCGTCGCGCCGACGAGCGTCGTCTCGAATTGGGTCGGCGAGGCGGCGAAGTTCACACCCCAGCTGGCGGTCAGCGCGGTCACCGACACGCTGAGGAAGTCGGGCCGCTCAATCGACGATCTCGCGGCCGCCGACGTTGTAGTCACGACATACACCCTATTCCGGCTGGACGCAGAGGCCTATCGCCAAGCGCAATGGGCGGGTCTGATCCTCGACGAGGCCCAGGCTGTCAAGAATCACCAGTCGAAGACTTACAAGTGCGTGCGTGAACTGGCGGCGCCGTTCAAGCTCGCCCTCACCGGAACTCCGATGGAGAACAACCTGACCGAGCTGTGGTCGCTGCTCTCGATCTCGGCGCCGGGGCTCTTCCCGGACCCGAGGCGGTTCGTCGAGCACTACGCGCGACCAATCGAACGCGACGGCGACGGCGAGCGGCTCGCGCGTCTGCGGCGCAGGATCAAGCCCCTCGTCAAGCGCCGCACCAAGGAGCTCGTCGCCGCCGATCTGCCGCCGAAACAGGAGCAAACGCTGGAGGTCGATCTCCACCCGCGCCACCGCAAGCTCTACGAGACCCGGCTGCAGCGCGAGCGGCAGAAGATCCTCGGCCTGATCGACGACTTCGACCGTAACCGGTTCACGATCCTGCGCTCGATCACGCTCCTGCGCCAGCTCAGCATCGACCCGAGCCTCGTCGACGAGGGCCATGGCGACGTTCCCTGCGCGAAGCTCGCCACCCTGGTCGAGCAGCTCGGCGAGGTGATCGCCGGCGGCCACCGAGCGCTCGTCTTCAGCCAGTTCACGAGCTTCCTGGCCAAGGTCCGCGACCGTCTCGACCGCGAGGGGATCGACTACTGCTACCTCGACGGGCGCACGCGCAAGCGCGACCAGGTGATCGAGCGGTTCAAGCAGGGCACCGACCCGGTCTTCCTGATCAGCCTGAAGGCAGGCGGCTTTGGCCTCAACCTGACCGAGGCCGATTACTGCTTCTTGCTTGACCCGTGGTGGAATCCGGCAGCCGAGACGCAGGCGATCGACCGCGTTCACCGGATCGGGCAAACCCGCCCGGTGAACGCCTACCGGATGATCGCCCGCGACACGATCGAGGAAAAGGTCGTCGCCCTCGCCCGACGCAAGGCGGAACTGTTCAGCGGCGTCATGGACAGCGGCGACCTGTTCGCGGGCAGCCTCACGGCCGACGAGATCCGAGGGCTCCTGGAGGAGCCCTCGCGCGAATACCGCGGGCAGGTCGGCGAGGCGCCGGCCAAAGCGGCGTAAGGCTGGCCCGCTGGAGATTCGACGCTCAGGCCGAAACAACCAGCTCGCGCTTCGGAGTCTTCTGGGAATTCGAAGCGAGCAACTTGTTCTGAAGAGATCGATCGAATCGGTGGAAGGCCGACCCGCTGGCTTGAGAGTCAGAGTCGGCCGGTGGGCCCATTCGGGGGTCGCCGCCCGAGCTGTTCGCCACCATGTTGCCGAGGCCAACGCGCCGATCCGAGGTGATCGACGCAGACGATCGGCTTCACCGCCGTGCACGCCAGCAAGCCGGGCGAGCCCCAGTGCTGATTCCGCATTATCGTGAAATACCCCGATCATCGGGTGCCCGCGAGAGCCGAGAATGGAAGCTGGTGCCATGGCCCAAAGAACAATCACCCTGACCTTGTCCAGAGCCGACGCCGAGGTGCTGCTGGGCGTGCTCTCATCCGAGCGCCATAACGCCGCCGTCGAAGCGGTCTGCGACGCGGCGCGCAAGCAGCTGGACGCAAAGCTCGCCGAGGCGGACTGAGCCAGGCTGCCATCTTTCCCGGCCAGTCGGGCGACCCAGTCCGCCCCAGCCGCCGATGACCCCGCAACCGGATTCCACCCGCCCTGCTTTCGAGCCGCCACGCGAGGGCATGCGCTGGATCCCCGGCGGCGAATTCGAGATGGGTTCGGAGAACTTCTATCCCGAGGAGGCGCCGGTCCATCGGGTCCGCCTCGATGGCTTCTGGATCGACCGCCACCCGGTGACCAACAAGCAGTTCGCGGCCTTCGTCTCCGCCACCGGGTACCGGACGGTCGCCGAGCGCCCGCTGGACCCCGCCGACTATCCGGGCGCGCCGAAGGAGGCCCTGGTTCCCGGTTCCCTCGTCTTCCAGGGAACGCCGGGGCCCGTCCCGCTCAACGATCCGAGCCGCTGGTGGGCCTACGTGCCGGGGGCACGCTGGCGCCGGCCGCTGGGCCCGGGCTCAAGCGCCAAGGATCTGGACGAACATCCGGTCGTCCAGATCGCCCATGAGGACGCCGCGGCCTACGCCCAGTGGGCGGGCGCGTCGCTACCGACCGAGGCCGAGTGGGAGTACGCGGCGCGGGGGGGGCTGGAGGGCGCGGTGTTCGCCTGGGGCAACGAGGACGTGCAGCCCACCAAGCCTCTGGCCAACACCTGGCAGGGCAGCTTCCCCTGGCAGAACTCGCGCCTTGACGGGTGGCTGGGGACCTCCCCGGTGGGCTCCTTCCCAGCCAACGGTTACGGCCTTGACGACATGATCGGCAACGTTTGGGAATGGACCGCGGACTGGTACCTCCCCCGACACCCGACCGACCCGGAGAAGCCTTGCTGCGCTCCCGAAAACCCCCGCGGCGGAAGGTCCGAGCAGAGCTTGGACCCCGCCCAGCCGCAGATCCGCATCCCGCGCAGGGTGATCAAGGGCGGCTCACACCTCTGCGCGCCGAGCTACTGCCTGCGCTATCGCCCCGCCGCTCGCTCGCCGCAGATGATCGACTCGGCGACCAGCCACCTGGGCTTT
>DATLSM010000079.1:0-12187 GCA_035534175.1 Solirubrobacterales bacterium
CGCTGCTGATCGACGCCGGGGTCAACGCGAAGGCGATCCAGACGTTCCTCGGCCACTCCACGATCCAGATGACCTTCGACCGCTACGGGCACCTGATGCCCGGCTCACGCGAACAGGCTCGCGAGCTGGTCGACCGCTACCTCGATGCCGCCGTCAACGAGGCCCGAGTGGAGGCCGCCGCAGCCGACCCGTGCGCCAGTCGTGCGCCAGTGGACAGCGTCGCCGAGCGGTTTACTGCGTCTGAAGCTGACGCCGAGCCGGTGCCAAAACCGCATTACTAGGCGCAGGGAGCCGCAGTGGACCGCTCAGGCTGCACAGCGCTTCAGTTTCAAATCCCTGGGCCGCAGTCTTAGCGTTCTCCGCTAGGAAGTGGGGCGCCTGCATTTTCGGACGCCGATGCGCCAGGCAGCCCAATGCCCGTCGCCGCAGCGCTCGGATAGGCTCCCGGTGATGGCTGAAGGCGCCAATGCAACGATCGTCTTCTCGGGCGGTGCCGAGGTCCGTGTGGCTGAGCCAATAGACGAGGTGGAGGCACAGCTGAGCAAAGTCCGCGGGGTATCGAACGAACAGCGCGAGAACACGGGCTTCGCCGCGTTTACCACCTCCGATGGTGCACCCGTCCGCGTGGCCGCAGATCAGGTGGCTTTCGTCTTGGGGCGGGGCGATGGCTGACGAGGGCAAGAGAACGGTGGATGTGAGGCTGCCAATACCCGCGGATCTCCTTGAACGGGCCACGAACAAGCAGGTCGACATTGCCCAGCTACTACGTGTAGCGCTGGAAAACGAGCTGGAGCAGCCGGAGACAGCGCCCCGGCGGCCTGAGCTGCGGGATCTCCGGTCACAGCGCTGACGCTTGGCGGGCAGCGAAGGGACCTCCAAACTTCCCCCCAATTGCGGGGAGGTCTCTGCCAACGGTGGCGACTGAGCTGGACAGCGTCGTCGGTCGCCAGCTCAGTGTCCGGTTCCTCGTCGCCCAGGCTTGGCCGCGCTCCACTTGTCGCCACGACGCCAAAGTCCAGGCAACCCCCCGCTGTTCTGCCCTGCTGGCGGCAAGCACCAGGAAGGCATTCACGGTAGGGAGCAATACGTCAAAGTCTCACCGGAAGTGAGCCGCGCTAAATACCTAAACAACGCATCTTGAGACGCCTTCAGCGGCCCTAGGCAACTTGCATCTATCCGCTTGGCGCGCCTCCGAATGCTCCAGTTCCGTCTCTCGGAAGCCACGCTCCCAATTGTCGAGAGGAAGCCTCATACCGATCGTCATGGCGAATAACGCTCCAATGAAGGTTGCTCTTCTTCGAATATTCCAAACCTTACACACGCCGAATCGAGTCGCTCACCGGCACACTCTAGCTGCATGACTTGGCGATTTCGTTGGAGGCCTTGGTGCCGTTTGTGAAGGTGAATTCGTCATGGGCAAATAGGTTGCCCATGGGGCACTTGGCGGTTAAAAGGCTAACCCTCTTGCCCTTGTAGGTCCAGGTTTTGCTGATCGTCGCCTCAAAGCTGGTGAGCAAACCCTGACCTCCGACGATGGTGGGGATTTCGATTGTCGTCTTGGTCCCGAACTTGCCGTGGTTCTTGTCGATCACGCCGGAAGTGAGGAAGGTGGTGGGAGCGGGGACATCGGCATATAGGTGATAGATGAGGACAGGGTGCCCGTTGCGGGGCGCGCCGTTGAAGATCACCATCGGGCCGTTGGTGCGAAAGACGGGGACTTCAGGGAAATTGACCTCGATTTCTGCCTCACCGTGACCGACGATTGCTTTTTGGCAAGGGTGTTCCGGCCCGTCTGGCCGGGTGAGATCAGCGATGGTGCATCTGGCAAGACCCTTGGTGAAGATGGCGCCGCTCTTGTCGAATTGAAGCGAGATGGTTTTTAAGACCGGGGGGTGTTCACCGGTCGCTCGGGGTTCTGAGGTCGTACCTTCCAAGGCCAGGGTAACCGGCTTGGGAGCCGTCTTTGAGAGCTTCGCAGGGGTGATCTTTCCTTCCAGTTCGGGTCCGGGTCCGGCCAAGCGGACTGAGACGCCGAGGGCGGAGGCGCTAAACATGCCCGCGACGGCGAGACAGGCGATGCCAGCCAGGGCTTGGGCGCTGCGCCTTTTCATCGTTCCTCGCCTTCCTCGTTTCCTGGTGCCATCTTCTCAGACCCGATTGGCCAGGAAACCTTCAGACGAACGGGACCTGACACAAGGATGTCTGGTGGCGACCCCTGGCCGGAAGTCTTGGTTTGGACCGGGCCGCCTCCTGCGCCAGTGAGCAGCGGCGTCTAACCCCTTCTGCGAGTGAGTTTGAGCCCGAGTCGCCCCCGGATCCGCATTCTGATGCGCAGGGAGCCGCTTGGGACCTCGGAACGGCTCGGCGTCTCGGCTTCAAATCCCTGGGCCGCAGCTTTCGAAGTCCCTGCACCCGCATCCATTCGCTCTGCTAGCGTCGCGCTCTCGATGAGGCCACGCCACTGCCTGTTCGTGCTTCCCGCAGCCGCCCTCGCAATCGCCGGGTGCGGCGGGGGAGGAGGTGGGTCGACCGGGTCGACCAGTTCGACTCCAACGCAGACGACGGCCGCCTTGAGCAGATCCGAATACGTCAAGCAGGGCGACGAAATCTGCGCCGAGGTGAACGCTGCGGTCGGCTCGGTGGGCAACTCATCGAGTTCCGGCTCCAGCGTCAGCCAGGTGGGTCAGGTGGCGGACATCTACACGGGAATGGCCAACAGCCTCAAGGGTCTGGGAACTCCACAGGGCGGCGGCAGCTCCGAATTCATCTCCTCGGCTGAAGCCCTCGCCAAGACCGAGGGGGAAGCGAAACTCGCCGACGAGCGTGGTGACAGCGGCGCGCTCGGGGCGGCTGAGACCCATGCCACCTCTGCTCTGACCTCCTTCCAGTCCGCGGCGCAGGCCTACGGCTTCAAGCAGTGCGGCGAAGGGCCCAAGGCGCCCACGGCCTCGACCACGAGGACCCAGTCCCCCTCTTCTTCCTCCTCCTCTTCGTCTTCGTCGGCGACCACGCCCGAAGCCACGACCACGCCCGAAGCCACGCCCGAAGCCGAAGCGACCCCCAACGCCGGAGGCGCTGGTCAAACCGGGGGGGCGGGCGGTGGAGCCACCGGCGGCGGTTCGTCCGGTGGCGGTGGTTCGTCCGGTGGTGGTACGGGGTCGGGCGGCATCGGCCCGGGCTAACGCGGCCGGCTTTTCCTCGCGCGAGGTCCTAAGCCGCCGAGGACTCCGCCCAGGCGCCGTAGAGGCGCGAGTAGGCGCCACCGGCCTCGATCAGCTCATCGTGGGTGCCCTGCTCGGCGATCCTGCCGCCTTCCAGGACGACGATCTTGCCGGCGCGGCGGATGGTCGATAGGCGGTGGGCGATGACTATCGCTGTGCGTCCGGTCAGCAGCCGCTCCAGGCCCCGCTCGATCGTCTTCTCGGTTCGAACGTCGACGTTGGAGGTGGCCTCGTCGAGGATCAGGATCCTCGGCTCGGCGAGCAGGGCGCGGGCGAAGGCGACGAGCTGGCGCTGCCCGGCGGAGAGCTGGACGCCCCGCTCCCCGACCTCCGTTTCGATGCCGTTGGGCAGGGCGGCGACGAACTCGCTCGCCCCCACCGTGCGGATCGCCTCCTCGACCTCTGCCAGGCTTGCCTCGGGCCGGCCGAAGGCGACGTTCTCGCGCACGCTCCCGGAGAAGAGGAATCCCTCCTGGGGGACGATCCCCAGTTGTCGGCGCAGCGCGAGCTGCTGCACGCCGCGCAGGTCGTGGCCGTCGACCAGCACCCGGCCCGCCTGTGGGTCATAGAAACGCGCCACCAGCTTGGCGAAGGTGGACTTGCCGGCCCCGGTGGCGCCGACCAGGGCAAGGGTTTGGCCGGGCGGGACGTGGAGGTCGACTCCCCGTAGCGCCCAATCTTCGTGCGGAGGATCACCATCCGTGACGCCCTTTCGGTCCCCGTTGGGGGCGGTCCCGCGAACTTGCTCCTCCGTCGGCCTTGCGTCGTCCGTATAGGAGAACCAGACCCCCTCCATCTCGATCTCGCCGCGCAGCGTTCCCGGGTCTATGGCACCCGCGGCGTCGACCATGTCGGGGGCGGTGTCGAGCAGGTCGAAGATCTTGTCCAGCGCCGCCATCCCCTGCTGGTAGGTGGTGTAGAGCTGGGAGAGTTCCTGGATCGGTTCGAAGAAGGTAGTCAGGTAGGCGACGAAAGCGACGACGATGCCGACTTCTATGGTGCCCTGTATCGCCTGGCTGCCGCCGTAGAGGACGATCACCGCGGTGCCAATCGCGGCCAGCATTTCGACCGCTGGGAAGTAGGCGGCATTGAGGTAAACAGTCCTCATGTTGATCGCTCGGTTCTGCTCGTTGAGGTCGGTCATCACCGCCTCGTGTCGCGGCTCCTGGCCGAAACTGCGCACCACCCGCACGCCGCTCAGCGTCTCCTGCAGGTAGGCGGTGACCGCGGCGATCCGCTCCCGGGTCGCCTTGTAGGCGCCGGCGGAGACGATCCGAAAGACGAGGCTTGCGACTATCAGCAGCGGGAAGGTGAGGAAGGTGATCAGCGCCAGCTTCACGTCGAGCGCGAGCAGGATCACCACCACCCCGACCAGGGTCAGGGTGCTGGAGAACATCGTCACCACCCCGTCGGTGACCAGCTGATTGAGCGCCTCGATGTCGTTCGTGATGCGCGAGATCAGGACGCCTGGGCTGCGTCTGGTGAAGAAGCCGATCGACATCGACTGGATGTGAGAAAAGAGCCGCTCGCGCAGGTCCTGGAGGGCGCGGGTGCCGACCCAGCCGACCAGGTAGGTCTCCGCGTAGGTGCCGAGTGCGGAGAGCAGCCCGGCGCCGAGGAAGGCCGCCACGGTCAGGTCGAGGGAGCTGAGGTTTTTGTGCTTGATCCCGATGTCGATCGCCAGCCCGGCGAGGTAGGGGGGAGCTAGCCCGGCGCCGGTCTCGATCAGCAGCGCGATGAACATCAGCGTCATCCGTCCCCGGTATGGGCGCAGCAGTCCGATCATCCAGCGCACCTTGCGGGCTCTTTGGTCCTGTCCCCGGATGAGCTGCCAGACCGCCGCGAAGAGGAGGAAGACCGACCGCAGCCGGTTGGCTTCCGGTGAGTATGCGGACTCCTCGGCCTCCTTCTCCTCCGCCGCTCGGAGTTCCTCGCGCTCGCTCACAGCTGCGCCGTCGGCTCTCTCTGCTCGAGGTCTCGCTGCAGGAAGACCGTATCGGCTAGTCCGTGCTCGGCGATCTCGACGTAGAAGCCGCAGCGCTCCAACAGCTCGTCGTGGGTGCCGCAATCGACGATCCTGCCGCCGTCCATCACCACCACCTCGTCGGCCAGCGAGACCGTCGAGAGGCGGTGGGCGATGATGAAGGTGGTACGTCCGGCCATCGCCTCCTGCAGGCCGGCCTTGATCGCCGCCTCGGTGCGCGCGTCCACCGAGGAGGTGGCGTCGTCGAGGATCAGGATGCGAGGATCGGCGAGCAGGGCGCGGGCGATGGCAACGCGTTGGCGCTGTCCGCCCGAGAGCGTCAGGCCTCGCTCGCCCACCCGCGTCTCATAGCCCTCGGGCAGGGCGCGGATGAACTGGTCGGCCTGGGCGCGCCGCGCCGCCGCTTCAACGTCCTCGCGGCCGGCACCCGGGTGGGCGTAGGCGATGTTCTCGGCGACGCTGGCGGTGAAGAGGAAGCTGTCGTCGGCGACGAAGGCGATTTGGGAGCGCAGTGACCCGACATCCACCTCGCGCACGTCGGCACCGTCCACCAGGACCGTCCCCTCACTGGGGTCATACAGCCGCGCGACCAACGCCACAAGGCTCGTCTTGCCCGAACCCGAGGGACCGACGAGGGCGACCGTCCTGCCGGCGGCAACCTGGAGGTCGACGCTGGTCAGCGCCGGCGCGGCGCCGTCGTAGCGAAGCGTCACCCCGCGCAGCTCGACCTCACCGCCACCGGCCGGAAGGGCCGGCGCGCCTGGAGGGCTCTCGATCGCCGGAGCGCGGTCGAGGATTTCAAACATCCGGTTGCCCGAGGCGACGGCGCGCTGAGCCATCCCCATCGTGATCCCCAGCATCCGCATGGGTCCGGCGAGTATCACCAGGTAGAAGTAGAAGGTGGTGAAGGTGCCAATGCTGAGGCTGTGGGAGATCACCTCGCGGCCGCCGACAAGCAGCACCAGGGCGATTCCGATCTGCGGCAGGAATCCGATCAGGGGCGAAAAGAAGGCCTGCAGCCGGGTGGAGTAAATGCTCTGGTCAAAAACCCGGGCCACCGCGCGGCGGAAGCGGTGGAGCTGGTACTCCTCGCGGGCGAAGGCCTTGACGATGCGAATGCCGGAAATGTTCTCCTCCGCCTCCGCGGTCAGTTCGGCGATCCGCTGCTGCACCTCCTGCAGGGCTGGGCGAGAGACACGGTTGTAGCGGGAGGCGGTGAAGACGATGAACGGCGCCGGCAGCAGTGCGATCAGCGCCAGGGGGGCGTCCTTCGCCAGCATCACCACGCTGGCCAGGACGATTGTCAGCAGGCTCTGGGTGATGAAGATCAGGCCGTAGCCAAGAAAGAAGCGGATCGACTGCAGATCCACCGTCGCCCGCGACATCAGCTGCCCGGTTTGCTGGGAGTCGAAGAAGCCCAGCTCGAGGCGCTGCAGGTGCGCATAGAAGATCTGGCGCAGGTCGAATTCGACCGCCAGCGACACCTTTCCGGCGACCAATCGCCTCACCACCGTCAACCCGAGCCTCAGCACGCTCGCCCCGACGATCGCCAGCACCAGGGGGAGGAGGTCGGGCTGGTGGTGAGCTTCGATCGCGTTGACTGCCCCGCCGATCAGCAGCGGGATCACCACGGTCATCCCGATGGCCAGCCAGGCGAAGATCATCGATCCCCACAGTTCGCGGCGGTAGGGCCGCAAATAGCCCATCAGGCGGCGGAAATTCCCCATCTACCGCACTATACAAAGTGAAGTATTGGCCTGGAACTACCGCCAACTCTTCCGCCTCGCCTCGGGGTGGCGGCGAGATGCCACATCGGCGGCGCTCAGGCAGAATCAGGGCGAGGCTGGCTGGCCAGATTCTTCAGAGGGATTCATTCGAGCGCCTTGGCTGCCCTGGAGCTCGCCACCGTCCCCGGCTTGCACCGGCTGAAACCGCTCTGGCCGGGCGGCGGCAGGATCTCGAAGTTGGTGACGCCGTGAAAGGGCGTCATCGTCCCGTTGTTGTTGGCCAGGTTGATAACGATGTGGTAGAAGCCGGCCGGCAGGTGGTGGTAGTAGATCACCGGCCGTGTCCCGGGTGAGTAGCTGCCGGCGACGCCAAGCCGTTCGGCGAGGACGCCGTTGGGCCCGGAGTAGCGTGGGTAGTCGAAGGAGAGGCCGAGGACCCTGCCACTGCCGATCGGGCTTTTCAGCGCCTGGTGAAGCTTCTGCACGGAGATGCAGTTGGGGACCCGGTGGAGCTGGTAGCGAATGTTCCCTTCGTCCAGCTCGGGCTCGCGGCCAAACTGCCCGGGGGAGAGGCGGAAGTTCTGAACTACCACGTGGACGACGACCGCGCCGCTGGTCTGGCGGGACCCGTTTCGCGGCGCGACTACCTCGACGCTGGGGGCGCCAGGGATCGGCGCGATCTTGTGCACGGGGTGCTTTTCCTGCAGTTCCTTCAGCGCGTTCTTGCCCCCGCCGCCGGAGGTGAGCACCACGACGATTACTGCGACCGCCGCCAGTGCGGCGGCGAGGATGGCGATTCTGCGACGCATAAGGTGCGGGAACCTTACGCGCCCGGCCGCTGCCCGACCGCGGTCCCGGTGTTGACCTCAGGGAGGCCGGCTAACGTGTCGAGCCTCGCCAGGGAACCGAGCTTCGCCTAGATGGCAGGTTGACGATCGTCAAGACCAAAAATTCCATGCTGGGCGCATGTCTCGCGCTCCTCCTCGCGGCCACGCCGGCGGCCGCCTCGGGTCTGGCGAGCCACGTCGACGTCTTCGCCGGCACCAGGCCGGGGCACGGAACATACGGCAGCGGCCATAACTTTCCCGGTGCCACGGTCCCCTTCGGGATGGTCCAGTGGAGCCCGGACACCACGCCTGAAGACGGTGCCGGCGGCTACGACTACCGCGGCAACCACATCAAGGGCTTCAGTCTCACCCACCTCGACGGTGCCGGCTGCACCCTCTACGGCGACTTTCCCTTCCTGCCGACGACCGAACCGATCGAAGCCTCACCCGCGGGGACCGGGTCCGCCCTCGCCACCCAGTTTCAGCCAGGCTTCTCCCACGGCCGCGAGAGCGCCCGTCCGGGGTACTACTCGGTGGACCTCAATCAGGCCAACGGCGAAGAAATCGACACCGAACTGACGGCCACCACCCGGACCGGCGCGGGCCGCTTCAACTTCCCGCCGAGCCCGCACTCGAGCATTCTGGTCAACGCCGGCGGCAGCGGCCAGGCCGACGACTTGGCCAGCGTGCAGATCAACCCCGCTGCGAACGAAATCTCGGGCACCGCCTCCAGTGGGCTGTTCTGCGGCCAGCGCCCCCGCTACAGGGTCTATTTCGCGGCGGTCTTCAGCCGCCCGTTCAGCGCCTACGGCACCTGGCAGCGCAACGTGCTCAACCCCGGATCGACGTCTGCAAGCGACAGCCAGACGCCGGCGGTCGAGCCGGCGACCACGGCGCAGGCCGGCGCCTACGCGACCTTCGAAACGACCTCAGGCCATACCGTTTTGGTCCGGGTCGGCCTCTCCTTCGTCAGCGTCGAAGGAGCGCGCGCCAACCTCGCGGCGGAAGACCCGGATCTTCCTTTCGGGACGATCGCCACGCACGCCCAGCAGAGCTGGAATTCGGCGCTGGGCAAGATCCTGGTCAGCGGCGCCCCGCGCAACCTCCTCGACACCTTCTACACCGCGCTTTATCACGTCTTCATTGCGCCGCGGACCTTCAACGACGTCAATGGCGACTATCCGGGGATGGATGGCCGCATCCACAACACGCGCGGTCGCACCCAGTACGCCGACTTCTCCGGCTGGGACATCTACCGGACCGAGATCCAGCTCCTCTCGATCCTCGAACCTAAACGGGCCAGCGAAATGGTCAACTCGCTGCTCGTCGACGCAAGGCAGAGCGGATGCCTGCCGCGCTGGCCCTACGCCAACGGGCAGAGCATGACGATGGTCGGCGACTCCGCCGACCCGATCATCGCTTCGGCAGCCGCCTTCGGGGCCGGCGGCTTCAACAGCTCCGAGGCTCTGGCGGCGATGCTGAAAGGGGCGACGCAGCCGTGTCAGAGCTCCAACGGCTCCTACGTGGAGCGCCAGGGGCTGAGTGACTACCTGGCGCTGGGCTACATCCCCTACGACATCGATTCCCACACCAGCAACTCGGACTCCATCAGCGGCAACCCGGAAGCCGTGTGGGGGTCGGCTTCGACCACGCTGGAGTACACGGTCGACGACTTCGCGATCGGCCAGTTCGCGGCCCGCTTAATGCACGACAGCTCCGTCTACAGCGAATTCATGCGCCGATCCGGGACCTGGCGCCGGCTCTATGACCCGGCCAGCGGCCTGATCGAGCCGCGCTACGCCAGCGGCGCCTTTCCCGAACCCTACAACGCCTCCGAAGGCAGCGGGTTCGTCGAGGGCGATGCCTACCAGTACACCTGGATGGTCCCCCAGGATCCGACCGGCCTGTTCCGCAAGATGGGCGGGCCGGCGAAGGCGGCGGCGAGGCTCGGCTACTTCCTGCGCGAACTCAATGGGAACACCCAATCCGAACATGCGCTGCTGGGCAATGAGCCGACCCTGCAGAGCCCGTGGCTCTACGACTGGGCGAGGCGGCCCTACCGTACCCAGGAAACGGTGCGCAGGGCCCTTCTCTCCCTCTACAGCACCCAGCCCGACGGCTACCCCGGCAACGATGACCTCGGCACCATGTCCGCCTGGTACGTGTTCGGGGCGCTCGGCCTATATCCGGAGGTACCGGGGGTGGGCCTGCTGGCGATCAGTAGCCCGTTGTTCGGCCGGGCCTCGATCGCGATGCCCCATCACCGGCGGGCGTTGATCACGACCAGCGCCTACGAAATCGTCCGGCCGAGGGGTCCGAAGGGCAAGCACGGGAAGCGACCAAAGCCTCGCAAAGTCGCGATCAGCCCCTCGAGTGTCTCCTACATCCACGAAGCGCAGCTCAACGGCCATCCGTTCGCCCAGCCGTGGACCACCTACTGCACCCTGGCCCGCGGCGGGCACCTCTCATTTGAACTCGGCGCCCGTCCCGACCCGAGGTGGGGGAGCGCCTTTCGCGACGTTCCTCCCAGCTTCGACCCCCACCGGCGGATGCCAAACAACGCGTGCACTCCATAAGCTGCAGGGCATCATGAGCGCTTTATCCGCGCTTTATCCGTCCTTGAAGGCCACCTAACCCACTCCCTTGAACCTTTAATCTCGTGGAATCCTCCGCAGCCACCGTCCAGGCTGCCGACATCGGCACGGACACCAAGCGCGCGGCGCCCGCCCGCTTCACCGCCCTCTGGGTGGTCGCCGGCCTGACCGCGCTCGGCGTCGCGATCCGCTTCCCGACCCTCGGCCTGCAGAGCTATCACCACGACGAGGTGATCACCGCCGCGCGGGTGCTGCCGGGGAGCTTCATGCACATGCTGCACGAGGTCAAACACAGCGAGTCCAACCCGCCCTTCTACTACGTGCTGGCATGGGGTTGGGCAAAGGTGTTCGGCTACGGCGAAGTGGGGTTGCGCTCCTTCTCGGCCCTGTTCGGCGCCGCCACCGTTCCGGTCGCCTACTTCATCGGGCGGGAACTGTCGGGAAAGCGCGCCGGCTACATGGCCGCCGCGATCACAGCCGTCAACCCGATGCTGATCTGGTACTCGCAGGAGGCGCGCGGCTACTCGCTTTTGGTCTTCCTCTCGGCGCTCTCGTTCCTATTCTTCCTGCGCGCGCTGCGCACCGGCGACAAGCGTGAACTCACCCTCTGGTCGCTGGCGTCTATCGGCGCTGTGACCACCCACTACTTCGGCGTCTTCCCGGTGGCGATCGAGGCAGTCTGGCTGCTGGTCGCCCTGCGGGCAACCTGGCGCCCGGTGGCCGTGGCCGTAGGCGGCGTCGCGGCGGTCGGGTTGGCTCTGATCCCGCTGATCGCAGCGCAGATCAATCCCCACCACATCGGTTGGATCGATCACAGCCCTCTGCTCGGGCGTATCGGGGAAACCGCGGCCAGCTTGCTGATCGGCGAGACCGGTCACGTGATCGCCGAGCCGCCGAGAAACAAATATGCGGTCATCCCGGCGATCCTGATCCTCGCCGCGCTGGCCCTGGTGATGTATCGCGGCAGCCGCCGGGAGAAGCGCGGGGCCGCGATCGGGCTGCTCGTCGGCGTCGGCGTCGTCGCGCTCGCCACCGCCGCCGCGCTCGCCGGCAAGGACTATGTTGAGGAGCGCAACCTGCTGCCCGCTCTGATCCCGATCGCCGCCGCGGGCGGGATTGGGTTCGCCACCGCCCGGGCGCGAAGGGTGGGGCTCGTCCTGATCACCATCCTCATCGCCTACTGGATCGCGTTCGACGTCTACGTGACTCAGACGCCCAGCCTGCAGAGGCCCGATCTGCGCAAGCTCGCGCAAGAGCTCGGGCAGCCGGTCCGGCCACGGGCTGTAGTTACCTGGAAACTCTCCGCAGCTCCGGTCGAGTTCTACGTGAGCGACGGCGGTCAGCCTCTTTTTCAGGGCACTGTGCCGCTGCGTGAAGTGGCGGTAATCGGTAAGCCTTGGGCGGCGGGAAGGCCGGTGCCCCTGCCGCCGGCCTTCCACCCGGTGGAGCGTCTAAGGTTTAATCGGCTTGTCCTCACGCGCTACCTGGCGGCGCAGCCTCAACCGCTCCATTACGAATTGCTGCACAAAATTCCCACCGGATTCCGGCGCAATGCCGTGGTCATCGACGGCGAGCCCGCGCAGGCGAACCTGCCCGGGCGGATCGCGCTGCTGCCGGGGCCGAATCGTGCTTTCGTGACGTCGACCGAGCTACCCCAGACCGGAGTCTCGCCGGCCAATGCCGTGCGTTCCCCGGGAGGGCGGCGATGAGCGCCTCTGAATTCGCGGAAAGGATCGGGGCCGCCGCGCGCCACCCCGCGAATTGGTGGCAGCTGCTGAAGTTCGGCGTCGTCGGTGTCTCCGGTTACCTGATCAACCTCGTGATCTTCGCCCTG
>DATLSM010000080.1:0-10863 GCA_035534175.1 Solirubrobacterales bacterium
CAGCTCGGGCGGGTAACTGCGGGTCAGCAGCCCGATTGAGATGTGATCGGAGAGGCGCTGGTCGCTGTGGGGCTTGACCCATCCGGCCCGGGGCATTGGCAGACCGTACCCTGAACATAGGACGTTAAGTTATGGGTATTGGAGCTAGCCGGACTCGAACCGCCGACCTCCTGGGTGCGATGAGTGCCTGCAAACAGCCGCCCAGCGCCCCCAAGGCAGTAGTGCCTGAAATTCGGCGCGATTGGCTCTGATTACCGTCGATTGCTGCGACTCAGAAGTCCCCAACATGCAGGTACTTCTCAGAATGGAGCTAGGCGGATTCGAACCGCCGACCTCCTGGGTGCGATCCAGGCGCTCTGCCATCTGAGCTATAGCCCCGAGAACTTGCTGATTTGCAGGTAAAAAGAATCTCGACTGCACTCAGCTGGAACTGCGCCATTGTAGCCCGATAGTCGTGGACACGTCTGGGTCAAGGGTTTTTTCCAGCACTGGGGAGGCCGAATGGCGCGGAGAATCGACTGTTCGGGACCACTTCCGCACTGTTGCGGCATGGACCTGGTGCCGCAGGGTCGCCGCCATGCCACTTGTCTTCAGGGTCGAGGAACTCCTCGAGCGCCTCGAGGTCGCCCCGCGCCGCTGCTTCGTAGCCACTACGAGCCAACTGGACGTTGGTCGTGCTCATGGTGCGAATTGTCGCAAACGGCACCCGGTCTAAATATCTGACGAGCCCCTTTTTTCATATGCCCAGGCCTGCGATCAGGCCCGTGCCACTCAGCCGAGGATGTTGACGGCCCGTGCAGCTACCAGCAGCACGGTCGTCGCTGAGATCGCCGACTCCGTCAGCATCATCATCTTCACGCGCCGGGTCAGCGGCATCGCATCCGTCGGGCTGAACGCGATTGCATTGGTGAACGAGACGTACACGTAGTCGGCAAGTCGCGGAGACCAGCCCGGCTCCGCGAGTGTCGGATTCTCATCCTGAGGAAACTGGAAGTCCCGATGTGGCGGATCCGGCCTGCTCCGGCGTATCGGCCCACCGCGATCGAACTCCCAAAACAGCAGTCCGAAGGTGACGACATTCGTACCCCAGATCGTCGCGCCCTTTAGGAGCAACTCCCCGCCGTTTTTCTCATGCCCACTCAGAAGGGACCCGATGAGAGCGGCGAGCGCCAGCGCGTTTGCTGCGGTGATCACGCCGACAAGTGCGAGTGCGACGGTGCGACGCTTGCCCATCTGCTCCAGGCGTTGGCGGGGCACCGACCAGGCGAGCAGCAGCAACAGCGCCGCCTCGGGGATGACGGCGATCAGCCAGACCCACCCCGGGAGCCCGATGAGCGTCCAGCCGCCGCCAAGGCTCACGAGCGCGAGCGTGACCTGGAGACCGATCACGAGCCCGACGGCAATCGTCGCCTCATACCGGGACTCGATCTCCTCCTCGCGCAGGTCCTCCGTGCTCACCGCATGATTGTCAACCATCACCGGGCTAGCCAGGCATCAGAGTGCACCTGCCGCGAGGACCCATCGACGGGGGGGGGAATCTTCCCCGCCCGAAGCGCCCGACGGCCACGAGTCGAACTGTCTCGAGACACCGGCCGGAAGTGGTTGGTGGCCGTGGTTTCGCTTCTTCGGGCCAGAGGAGCCCTTGTTTGAGAAGACCTGGAGCTGCCAGACATCGAGCGGGTGAAGTAGCCGCGAGAGACGCGTCGCAAACGCAAGGCTGGCCGCCTTCGTCGCCGAAGTCGCGCAAGGGCGCGCCGAGACAGCGCCCACGATTTGACCCGTACCGCCCGGCCTCTACCGGCTGCCGGGACCCCGCACGACTTGAGTGCTTCAGTTGCGCCGAAAGGTTTCTACTTCAATTCAGGCACTCATATTCAGGAGTGCCTGAAACCCCGATAAACGGCGGGAATCTGCCCTAGGCTGGGGCCTTGGGTCGGGCGCCGAGAAACCCCTGCAAATACGCGCAATGGTCTGTCTTGCAGACAAAACGACTCTGGGCCGTACGATCCAGGCGCTGTGCCAGCTGAGCTATAGCCCCTCGAGGCGGGGGTGGGAGGATCGTCCCAGTGCCCTCGCACCCGCAAGGATAACCGCATAGGCTTTAAGTTCCGAGGGGATCAGCGCATGGGCATTCTCGACGAGGCAATCCGGGAGCATCTGGAACTGAAGCGCCAGCACGGCGCTGAGGACTCTGAGCTGAAACAGCTCGAGGACGAGGCCTTTGGGCCGCCTGAGCGGCCTGGGGATGAGGTGGCGACCTTGGATCCCTTTGCCGAGGCGCCGACCGAATTCATGTCTGCGCCTGAGATTGAGGGCAGTCCACCCAAGAGCGGCGAAGAGCCGCACGCTCGACCCGAGACCCCGGGGATCGCCGACCTGCAGGAGCCATTGCCGCCCCCCGCTGAGGAGCCAGCTGAGAAGGTTGAGCCGCCGGCCCCCGAGCTCCCGGTGGAGGAGCAGCAGGCGATCAAGCCCGAGTCTCCGCCACCGGTCGGTCCCACTACCGAAGAGCGGCATGCGATCGGGGAGCAGCCGACCGAGCTGTTTGACCTCGAGGAGGAGATGGCCGTCTCCGACTCCATCGCTCCAACCGACGAGGAACTGGTAGAGGAGGAGATCGTCGAGCCGCGCCTGGCGCCGGTTGGTGACCCACTCGTCGCCCTGGATGAGGCCGAAGCCGGGGAGGAGGTCGAGGTGAGCGCTGCTTCTGACGATGAGGAGGAGAAGGACGACTTCTTCGACGAGCAGCGCCTCTCCGACGAGTTGGACCAGGCGCTTGAGGCGCCAGCGCCGATCGCGGAGGCCGAGATCGAGGAGGCCGATGAGGAAGAGGTCGTGGAGAGCCTTGCGGCGGAGGATGAGGACGAAGGGGAGGCGCCAAAGAGTTTCGGCCGCGACAGCGAGGACGATGTTCTCGAGGACACGCCGGACTTCCTCGAGGACAGCGAGGACGACGAGCTCTGGTTCGAGCAGAAGCCCCCCAAGGACTTCGACTTCGACGATTAGTTGGGGGCCGGTGGCCGGCATCCATCAGTCGGTAGGTTGCCGCGATGGCCGATGCCGCGATCGAAGCAGCCGGTTTACGCAAGTCCTACGGTGACATCCGCGCCCTGGACGGGATCGACCTCACGGCCGCCACCGGCACGGTCCTGGGCCTTCTCGGCCCCAACGGCGCTGGCAAGACGACCGCCGTTCGCATCCTCACGACCCTGCTGCGCCCAGACGGCGGCACCGCCCGGGTGGCGGGGCTCGACGTGGAGCACGAAGCGCCCGAGCTGCGGGCCCGGATCGGGCTCGCCGGCCAGTACGCGGCGGTAGACGAAAACCTGACCGGGGCGGAGAACCTGGAGATGGTCGGGCGGCTCTATCACCTTCCCAAGGGTGAGCCGCGCCGGCGCGCCGCCGAGCTGCTGGAGCGCTTCGACCTAGGCGATGCAGCCGGCCGCCTGGTTCGCACCTACTCAGGTGGCATGCGTCGGCGGCTGGACCTGGCCGCGGCGCTGGTCGCCCGCCCGCCGGTGCTCTTCCTCGACGAGCCAACCACCGGTCTGGACCCGCGTAGCCGGCTCGGCCTGTGGGAGACGATCGAAGCTCGTGTCGCCCAGGGCACCACCGTGCTGCTCACCACTCAGTACCTGGACGAGGCGGATCGGCTCGCCGACCGGATCTCGGTGATCGACCGAGGCCGTGTGATCGCCGCCGGTAGCTCCGACGAGCTGAAGGACCAGGTCGGTGGCGAACGGCTCGACGTGACGCTGGAATCGCAATCCGACCTCGAGGTCGCGATCGCCGCCCTGGAGGCAATCGCGGCGGAGCGCCCGACCGAAGCCGCCGGGATCCTACGCGTGCCGCTTCGCCAGCGCCGGGGGGCGATCGCCGAGGCTGTGCGTCGGTTGGATGGGGCCGGGGTCGAGATCAACGACGTGGCACTGCATCGACCAACGCTCGACGACGTCTTCCTTTCCCTCACCGGGAAAGCGGCGGAGCGAGCCGAGGAGAACGGCGAGGGAGAGTAGGAACGGTGATCAGGTTTCGCAATGGCATCTCCGACACGCTGGTTCTGGCCAAACGCAGCTTCATGCGCATCCCCCGCGCCCCCGACCTGCTGCTCACCTTCACCGTGCAACCGATCATGTTTGTGCTGCTCTTCGTCTACGTCTTCGGCGGAGCGATCAGCACGCCGGGTTACACCTACGTCGACTATCTGATCCCGGGGATCATCGTGCAGACGATGTCGTTTGGCGGCTTCGTCACGGCATTGGGGATATCCGAGGACCTGAAGAAGGGGCTTGTCGACCGTTTCCGCTCGCTGCCGATGTCCCGGTCCGCGGTCCTCGCCGGCCGCACCCTTGCCGACGTCGCCACCAACACGATCTCCCTCGCGGTGATGATCGTCGTTGGCATGATTGCCGGCTTCTCCTTCAGCGCTCCGGCCGGCGACGTCGTCGCGGGGATCGGGCTGGCGCTGCTCTATGGCTACGCCTTCTCCTGGGTCTTTGCCTTCATCGGCCTCTCCTCATCCTCGCCAGAGGCCTCCCAGTCGCTCGGCTTCATCGTCATCTTCCCTCTCACCTTCGTCTCCTCGGCCTTCGTCCCGGTCTCCTCGATGCCCGCAGCGCTGCGGGCCTTCGCCGAAGTCAACCCCTTTACAATCACCGTCAACGCGATGCGCGCCCTCTTTCTCGGCGCTCCCGCGGGCAACGACATCTGGGGAGCGGTCGTCTGGTCGATCGGCATCGCCGCCGTCTTTGCCGCCCTCTCGGTGGCTCGCTACAAGCGCGCGGTCGCCAAGTAGCGATTCCCGCCCTAGACTTGGGCCCATTGGGGCCATAGCTCAGCTGGCAGAGCGCCGCCTTTGCAAGGCGGAGGTCGCCGGTTCGATCCCGGCTGGCTCCACTAACAGATAACTGCATTGCAGAGCCGAAAACAGCGCCTCGGCATCATTCAAAACACCAAGCAGGTCGGGCGTGGGTACCACATTTGGGTACCAGATCGCAGGCGTAAAGTCGCGCCACCTCGCTCATTGAATCGCCCAGATCGCCTGTGCTCCGCGGGGTGGGCCACAATGCTTGAGGATCTCTCAGCTGAGAACTGAGGGTCCCTCGCACCCCGGTTCCGACCGGACACCTGGGTGAACTGGGGCCGAGGACGCTTTGGGACGCGGCCGGATCCAGCGAGCCGATGTTGCGCCTGATGCCGTAAAGGACAACCGCGGCGACAATCGTGCAGATCAAGGCCGAGGTGAGCCAATCATCGGTGACGATCAGCTTGCCCCGCACTGTGAAGTAAGTCGCCCGCAAGACATCCCGTTCGTGCAGGTGCACCCGCGGCGCGTCTCAGCGACCGTCTTCCAGGGGTACCTGGCCTTTTTCGATGAGATGTCGGTGTAGCGCAGTCCAGCTGGCGCGTCGCCCTCGAAGTGATAGCGCTGGCCTCGCACGAATGCGTTACCGCTGTCGACTTTGTATGCGGAGAGTCCGAACAGGAGTACGGCGTTCCGGAGTTTTCCCTGTACCCTTCCCGTCCAAGAGCTCACTGCGAAAGCAGGGCGGTCAGCCCGGCCACGAGGGCAAGCACCGCCAGATGGCGCCACCCGAGCGGGTGGACGAGGCCTTCGGCACCGTCGTCGACGCTGATCGCGACAGGGATCGGGTCACGATCGAGACCCACGAGCGCGAGCTGCGTGAGGTTGCAATCGACACCACGCAGTTCTCCGACCTCTCGCTCGGCTACGCCGTCCACGTTTACAAGGCTCAGGGCATCACCGCCGAGGCCTCGGGCATCCTCACCGGCGGCTGGCAGACCGACCGCGAGCACACCTACGTCGCGCTCAGCCGCGCCCGCGAGCAGACTCAGATCTACGTCTCGCGGGAGGATCTTGGGGAGGCGGGGATGGACATCGGCGCTATCGAACGGCTCGGCGAGCGGATGCGCCGCAGCGGGGCGCAGGAGGCGAGCGTCAGCAGGGAGGTCGCCGATCGAGAGGCAGAGCGTCAGGCGCGGATCGAGCGCGACATCGACCCTGACCGCGATCTCGACCGCGGCTTCGGGATCGAGTAGGCGCTTCGCCTTTCCTCATATGCAGATCGCGACGCTTACGGCGAAGACACGCGTGCTTCGGCGCTGGCCACCTGCCAGCGCAGGCCGGGGCCGAATTCCAAGACGATGCCGTCCGGCGTGATCAGTTCCCAGTCGGGAAGGTCATCGTCTCCTTCATCGGCCGCCGGCACCACGACCAGTTGATTCCCATCTGAGAGCCTGCAACGCAGCTCGACCGTAATTGGATCGATCGTGGCCTCTTCGAGCGTCTTGCCGCGCAGATCGTCGGGAACCGGTGGCGAGAACTCTGCGTCTTGCGTTGCCAGTCGCCACAACCCTCCGACCTCGTCGCGAACCTCGACATGGAGCACCTGGGGGTAGCCGATGTGGGCATCGACGATCTGCCCGCGCAGTGCGCCCAGGATCGTCGTCGGCGAAGCGCTTAGAGCTACGGCAGTTGCCATCAGCTTGCTTCCATTGTCGCACCCAGGCCAGCAGATCGCCATAGCTCATGTGCTCCTGCGTGCCCGATGATCACTTTTCGGCGTGCAACTCCTTGCTGGCGGCGTAGCGCTCCTGGCGGGTGAGGCCAGCCTCTTTGCAGGCCTGCCTGAACTGCGCGATGTCGCGTTTGGGAGCCACTGGCGCGGCGAGTCTAGCCGCAGCCCTGCTCTCCCTGAGCCACCATCGCTCGCGTTGACACCCCCGTGGGAGCGCTAGCATCTTGGCCAGCAGCACGGTGATCCAGAGCGCCATGGGGAGGCCCGTGAGCAGATCCGATGTTCCTCGAGGCAATAGCGCGCGACGCTACTGGCCGTTTGCAGTTGCCGCCTCCCTAGCTGCAATCCTCGTTTTCGTCGGCACCGCCTCCGCCGCCTCCGCTCCCTCGATCGAAAGCGAGTCGGTGTCGCACATCACAGCGACCGACGCGACGCTCGAAGCGCAGATCAACCCGAACGGCGCCGAAAGCAGCTACCGCTTCGAGATCGCCAAGTCACCCGCCTGCCTCCCCGTACCCGCTCCCTACATGCCATGCGCGCACGTCGAAGCGGGCAATCTGCCGTCGGGCAGCATCCCATCTGGTTCCAAAGGCCAGCCGGTCAGCCTTGACCTTGCCTCGGCTGGCGTGAGCTTGGAACCTGGTGCGACCTACCACTACCGCGTCGTCGCCACCAACTCATCCGGTGAAACCGAAGGACAGGCCCTGACCTTTACGACGACTTCCAAGCCTGTGATCGAAAGCGAGTTGGTGTCACACATCACAGCGACCGACGCGACGCTGGAAGCCGAGATCAACCCGGGCGGCCTCGAAACCGAATACGAATTCTGGCTGATGTTTGCCAACTGCCAGAACCCGTCCACCGGCACCGGCGTCTGCGACTCGATCTCCGTTCAACGAGTGGATGCAGGCAAGATCTCTGCTGGCTCCAGCGGCGAAGCGGTCAGCACAACGCTCACACACCTGCAACCCGGCTACTCGTATGCCTATTGGGTGGTAGCAACCAACTCCGCGGGCGAAGTCGTTGGTGAAGATCGCGGGTTCACCACGCAATCCGCCGACCCGCCCTCAATCGAAAGTGAGTCGGTCTCCCACGTCACAGCGACCGACGCCACCCTCGAAGCCACGATCAACACCGAGGGTCTGGAAACCACCTACGACTTCCTCCTACAGCCTCCTGAACCAGCCTGTCTTGAAGCTGACCCACCCTGCATGATCCCCCAGCACGAACCGATTCGACTGGAAGGCGGTCATCTGCTTGGCTCCTTCGTCGGCCAAAGCGTGAGCGTCGAGCTGAACAGCGCCGGCGTGAGCCTTGCGCCGGGAGCAACATACAAGTACTGGGTGAGCGCGACCAATGCCGCCGGCACGACGGTGGGACAGCCGCATAGTTTCACCGCGGCGTCCGAGGGGGAAATTGAACCGCTCAAGCAGCCGAGCACCACCACGGACTCCGCATCCTCTGCGACAGTCCCTTCTTCAGGGCTTCATTCAGCCACACGTCATTCCCGCCACCACCATCGCCACCCCAGGAGCCGCGCTCGTGCGAACCACCGGCGCCACCGCCTGCGCAGCGGCCTGCGCCCCGCAAGATCCACCGGCTAGGCAAGCCGCAACCTCATCGTCGTCATTCGGTCGCGCCGCCCACCGTTCTCCACGGCTCACCCTCAAACCACCTCGTCAACCCAATCAACCCCCACTCAGCACCTCGCCGCAACAGCCCTCGCCCCGCCGGCTGTTCGCTCTCCGCGACCACTCGCCGAGCCGAACGCCGATGCCAGGGTCGCGGAGATGCTCGCTGCAAGGCCCAGCATTCCAGGCACTCACCGTTCGCGCAGAGGAAGCCGACGGTTTTGGGCGCAAAGGTGAACAGCAGGTGCTGATTCGCCCAAGGTATTGCCCGAGGCGGCGCCGGCATCAGGCTCTGGCCCACCGGACCCCGGCTCGACCTCGAACTCGCTCCCAACCAGCGTCACCCGCTCGATCTTGCGCTCCCGGACCGGCCACAGCGCCAGCACCGAGCCGAGGAAAGAGAGCAGCACCCCGAGCTCCGAAGTGCTAATTCACAGTAGACGCGTTCGGTGTTCGTTGGTCGGAGTGCAAGAAGATCGGGGAGTTTCGTTCGGCATCAAGAGAGCCAGGGGTTGGCCAAGGAGATCGTCGCCAGGGCGAGGGCCAGTCCCGCCAGCACCGAGGTGGCGAGCAGCGTGAGTCGCAGGCCCGAGCCCGCCATTGCCGCCTCACGGCCGCCGCTCCGGCGCCAGTCGGGGAGGGCGAGCTTTGGCACCTCGAAGAGGTGTCCGAGAACATGGACGGCCATCAGGGCGAACCAGAGGATGAAGCTCGCCTTGTGTAGGAACTTGATCGAGTGGTTGCCCGGACCGTCGATCAGCAGTAGGATCCCGGTCCCGAAAAGTGCCAGCGTCGAGATGATCACCCCCGGCGCGAGCAGCCGCTTCGGCAGGGGCGGCGGTCCCTTGCGCCGGTAAGGCGGATTGCCGGAGTAGTAGCGGGCGAATCGATAGCCGGTGCTACCGAGCTTCAGGAGAACCGGTGGGATCAGCAACATGCCGATGAAGATGTGAGGGCCACGCAGGCTGCCGATCAGGGGGATCGTCGCCCCCTCGATTGCCAGCAGGACGAGCAGCATTGCCGCTGCGCCGGCGGTCAGGCGCGCGTTGCCGACGACGCCGTCGCGGACCGAGGCCGTGCTGTTTCCGTACACGGCGCGATCCTGTCCGCGCGCGCTTAGGGCTGGCTAACGCCTGCGTGAGAGGTCTCTCATGGTGATCTGAGGGGGCGTTTAGAGGTCCGGCCGGACATTGACGGCGATGTCCGAGGAGTACGAGACCGGGGCCGACGAGCGCCCGCCCGCCCGCTCTCGCCGGGTCGATGCAGGCCGGCAAGGGAGGGGTGGGGTGTCCCCCGCCATGGCCTTGCTCCCATTGCGGCTCTTCCTTGGTGTGACCTTTGTCTACGCGGGTATCCAGAAGCTCAGCGATCCGGGCTTCCTGCATCCGGGGGCACCGACCTACATCGACACGCAGCTTCACGGCTTCGCAAGTGGCACACCGGGCGGCTTTATCTTGCGCACCTTTGCCTCGCCCCACCCCGAGTTGGCCGGGGTTGGCGTGGCGATCGCCGAGATCCTGATCGGCCTGCTGGCTACCGCGGGACTCTTCACGCGGGTCGCCGCCGCCTGTGGCATGGGGCTGAACCTCCTTATCTTCCTCACCGCCAGCTGGCACACGACGCCCTACTTCTTCGGCCCCGACATCGTCTTCACCTTCGCCTGGCTGCCATTCGTCCTGGCCGGCGCGAGCGGTCAGCCCGCCTTCGACGGCATCACCCGGCGCCCCTCGGCGGCGACGGTGCGTCGCACCCACCTGCGAGCAACCGAGATCGGGGCTGGAGGCGAATCGGTTGCCACCTCGACCCGCCGCGTGCTGTTGGCCGAGTTCGCCGGGATGGCGGTGGCGATCGGCGGCGTCTCGGCGCTGGTGAAGGGCAGCTACGCGGGGCCGCAAACGCTGGCGGCGGGCTCCTCGTCGGGCTCCGGCGGAACTCGGACCGGCGGCTCAAAGGGCGGCGGCAAGAGCAACGTCTCCGGAAGCGGCGGTTCAGGCGGTCGGTCGCGGTGGATCGGTGCCCTCCGGCGCAGTCAGGATCGGTCCCGCCAATCGGCTAGGCAGCGGACAGGCCGCCACCTACAGCGACCCCTCCGACGGCTCGCCCGACATCCTGATCCGCGAGAGCGATGGCAAGTTGAAGGCGTTCAGCGCGGTCTGCACCCATGCGGGCTGCACGTCGGATACGAAGGCGGCGTAATTGTCTGTCCCTGTCACGGCGGTGAGTACAACGCCGAAACCGGCGAAGTGATCGCCGGCCCGCCACCCAGTGGGCTGGCGCCGAAGAAAGTACTCGAAGCCGGCGGGCAGATCTACGCCGTGCCGAGCTGAGAATTAAATCCTCCGAGCTCGGAGGCGACCCGGGCACCCCCCAGGGGCGAGTCCTCCACCCAGATCCGCCCGCCGTGGGGCTCGACGATCGAGCGGGCGATCACCAGCCCCAGCCCGCTGCCTCCGAGCCGCAGTCCCTCGCCGTCGCGATGGGGTGAAGCGCTCGAAGGCCCGCTCGCTCAGCCCGTGTAGGGGTGAGTAGGGGTAGTCCCGTTGGGGGCCAGGAGGTCAAAGCCGTCGGGGATATGGAGGTGGTCTGGTCCGCGACCTGGGCTGTCGGTGTGTCCGTACTGCCAGACGATCTTCTTGGTGTTCTTGTCGATGATCACGACCCGGTCCCGATAGTCGTCGTTAGCTGCAATCAGC
>DATLSM010000081.1:0-4603 GCA_035534175.1 Solirubrobacterales bacterium
TGCCCCGGCACCAGGTTCGTCTGAACTTCGCTGGGGTGCCCCGGAGTCGCTTCAGCGTCAAAGACGATCGAGCCGAACTGGCTTGTCGCGTTGGGGTCTTTGCTGCCTTTTTTGGATTTCATCTGGGCTTCGACTTCCGCGACGCTTGAGCCCGGCTTCAGCAGAAACAGGACCGCGGTTACTTCTTTTTTGCCGCTGGCGGTCGTCACGACATTGGTGCCGCCCGACTGCATGGTCCCGCTCGCGGTGATCGTTGATGAGCTGACCGTGAGAGAGAGCGTTGGGAGTGTCGGCGCCGCGGCGGAGCCAGCGGCGGAAAGCAGCGAAACGGTTGCTAGGAGGGACGCGACGAACACGCCCTTCAGCAGATGACGATTAGAGCGAAGCTGCATGCGGTTGATCCTTTCGTTGGCCTGGCATGAGTGCCATGGGCCGGCCGCGGACGATACCGGCATGCCTAAACATTCAGATCGCATGGAGGTTTCGGGATCAGCCCTCGATCAGCGCCAGGCTCGTCCAGGAGGCTGGCTATTGATGGTGCTGATGACCTCGTACCGTGCGCCAGGACTCCCAGGTGATCTTGAGGATGACTACGGTGATTGCGAGGCCGATCAACGGGTCGGCGATCGGTAGACCAAGAGCCACAACAACAGCGCTGGCGATGACTGCCAGGCTGACATAGGAGTCGGCACGGGCGTGGTTTCCGTCTGCGATCAAAGCCGGACTGTCGAGGCGGTTGCCGGCGCGGGTTCGGATTTGGGCCGCTATCCAGTTTCCGCCGAAGCCGATCAGCCCGGCAGCGGCTAGGGCGAGAAGGTGAGTAGGAGTCTGGGGATGGATCAGTCGCGAGATCGACTCGACACCGGCAACGCAGGCGGAGATGAAGATCGTCGCGACGACGAACAGGCCCGCCCAGCGCTCGGCGCGGGCCGAGCGCAGCAGGAAGGCGGTGCCGAGGGGGATCGCGGTGCTGGCATCGCCGAAGTTGTGGATCAGATCGGCGAGAAGGGCGATGCTGCCGCTGGCGATGAAGATGACCAATTGAGCGCCAGCGGCAAGCGCGAGGACGGCCAGCGAAAGACCGACCGCCCGCAGCCCCTCCCGCGAGCGTTTGATGCTCTCGTCCACCAGCCCGTGCGAGTGACCGTGGCCGCCGTGGTGATGGTGGTCGTGGCTGTGCGAATGCGGCTCTGGCTCGTGAGTGTGAGGCCCGTCGTGGTGATGGGAATGGCTGAGGCCGTTCCCGTGGCGGTGACGGTCGCCGCCGAGGTGTTCGTAGGAGAGAGTCTGTTTCGTCATTGCCCTAAGGGTAGGGGGCGAAGCTGGGCGTCAGACTGAGGCAATGCTGACCGCATACGGGGCTGCGGCCGTCACTTCATGGCGGTGATGTACGCGCTGGAGCGGCGTGATCGTCGCTACACGCTGGGCTTCGCTGCCGGCTGCCTGCTCTCCAGCCTCTACGGATTCCTGGCCGGCGCTTGGCCGTTCGGTGTCGTCGAGGTGATCTGGGCGGGGGTAGCCCTGAACCGCTACCGCCACCCGAAACCAGCGTCGACGCGCGCTCCAGCGATGCGCGATCGAGATGCCGTGATACATGCCCGCGGCCGAGAGCTGGTCGAGCTGGCGACTGGCTACTTCCCACGAGAGTTCGACTTCACCGCGGACGCCGACGCCGGGCCTTTCGTACTGACCGCGATGCTCAGCCGCATGATCGGGACTATGAAGGCGATCGGGGCCCAGCACCCGGCCCAACTGGAAGCCGATGCCGGCGCCGCGGTGCGGGACCTCTTCGAGCAGGCGGTCTATCTGGCGTGGCTCGCGGCCGATCCCTCGGTCGAGCGGATTCAGGCGTGGAGGAAGGTCGACCTGAAAGCTCGCCTAGCGGCCGACAACGACGGCCGCGCCCACGGCAACCCGCTCTTTACCGACGAGCAGCGCGCCGATGTGGAGGTCCAGATCGCCAAGCTCAGTGGTGACCGTCTCGTCCTGGCGAGCGTTGCCGAGGAGGCGGATCGGCATTGGGCCCAGAAGCTGCCGGGCATGGGCGGCAACGGCGAGGCGCAGTCCTTCCGCGGCCTCTACGCCTTCGTCTACCGCAACTACAGCGGCTTCACCCACTCCACCTACCGTGGCCTCCATCCCGTTGTCGTGGATCTCAGCTCCACGCGGAAACAGGTCCGGCTTGAGGAGCCCTACGAGGGCAGTGGCCCCTACGGCATGGCGACCGTCATCTTCGGCCTCAGCCTGCTCATCGCCGGGTCGGCGCTCGGCTGGCCGAACGGCGGCGACGTCGTTGCGATCTTCGAGCGAAATCCCCGAGCGGCAAGTCTTGGCGATGTCGAGTCAACAGACGTCGCAACAGGCGTTCCCTCGCCAGGCTTCGCGGCCCTCATACAGGGCGACCCCGGCGATGGCGAACGCGGTGACGAGGTCTGCCCACCACCAGCCGAGCAGGGCATTAGCTCCTAGCCCGACCAGCAACCCCGCGGAGAGATAGGCGCAGAGCAGGTTCTGACGGCCCTCGCTGATCGTGGCCGAGGAATGCAGCTCCCCACCGACGCGAGCCTTGGCCCTTGCCAACAGGGGCATGGTCGCGAGCGCCACCGCTGCCAGCCCAATCCCGACCCAGCTCGCCTCCGGGTGTGTGGCGACTAGAAGCCCTCTAACTGCCTCCACACCGACGTAGGCAGCGACCGCCATGAAGCTTGCGCCGATCAAGCGCTGAGCGCGTCGCTCGGCCCGTTCTGAGTCCTGTCGGCGCTCGGCAAAGCGCCAGAGGACGATCAGGCCCGCCAGCGCCTCCACCAGGCTGTCGGCACCGAAGCCGACCAGGGCGATCGAACTTGCCGCCAGTCCCGCGCCAATCGCGACGGCAGTCTCCACGACATGCCAACCGATCCCGAGCCAGGCGAGCTGGCGGGCGCGGCTAACAAGTTGCTCGTAGCGCTCGCGCGTGGCCGACGCGACTGGACCCGCCGGGGCATGGGCGATCACCGGCAGCACGACTGGACTCATGTCGTGACCCCCTGTAAAGCCACCGCCGCCAGCAGCGCACGCCCGCGCTCTGTCAACTCGTACATGACCATCTTGCCGTCGCGCTCCGATCGGGCGAGGCCGGCGGCCTTGAGCAGGCGGAGGTGATGGGAAACCAGCCGCTCGTCGCGTCCGACGATCCAGGCCAGGTCACAGACGCAGGCGGACTCGCCCACCTCCAGGGCAAAGGCGACGGCGAGGCGAGTCGGATCGCCGAGCGCCTTCGCGCCCGCCGCCCGAAGCTCCAGTTCCTCGGTGGTCGGAAGCCCCTTGCGGACTCGCTCGGCTTTCGGCAGATCGAGGCAGAGCAGATCGCAGGTGTCGGAGTTCTGAGCGATGTCGACATGCTACAAACATTCGCATAGATGTACGAACGTTGCGCCACGACCACTCTCGCACGCTCACCGCATGTCATCTCACCTCTTCGCCCGGCCTTCCGCTCGCTGATCGTTCCCGAGCGGAACTGTTGACCGTGCGGGCAGCGACGGCTGCCTCAGGGAAGCGGGCGCTGACCAGCACTCTCCGTCGCATCCTGCCTGGCTCACGCCAGCGTCTCGATGTGCAGAGACACACGACGGTCGAGTTCCGCCAACGCCCTGGCTGGCCTCGTCAGCGGTTACGGGGCGGTCGGCAGGATGGCCGTGGCCCCCAGAGCGACAAGGATCGCGAATACGGCAAGGGGGGCTCCTCGGCGCGAGAACGTCACGAGTGATGGCTGTGCATGTACCTGTTGCGCGGCACGCCACCACAGGAACGCCGAGAGGGACCCAGTCGCGGCAATGTTGGGTCCGACGTTTAACCCCAAGAGCAGCGCACTCGGATGCGCGACCGGATGCGCCGAGAGAAGGACGGCGGCAGGAAGGTTGTTGATCATCACCGACGCCAGCGCGGCAATCCCCGCAGTACCCCAAGGTCCGGCGCCGCCGAGCAGTTGCGCCGGTCCATTCCAGGAGCGTGCAAGGACTCCCAACGCGACGCACACCAAGAACAGGCTGATCAGCACCACCGGCGCGACCGCGCGCCAGATCTCCCGCCACCGCAGCCGACCCCGCCCGACCTCGATCGCGGCCAGGGCCAATCCGACCACGAGGACGGGTATCGCCGGGTTGCGAAGCGCGATCGTGAGGACCGCGGCGGCGAGAGCTCCGGGGAGCCCCAAGCCGAGCGCGTCCCAACTCGTGCGCTGCGGGTGTTGACTTGCGGATGCTCGCAGTCGGCGGCGAAAGAGCACAAACAGCCCCAGCGCAGTTGCGAGTGTCGCGGCGAGCGCAATCACGAGCATGCGTGCGGCAAACGCACCGCCGGAGATCGGCTGATGGCCTAGGACGAGCAGGTTTGTGAGATTGGACCCCAGCAGGTAGAGCGAGGATGCGTTGGCCATGTAAACCGCGCCGTACAGAAACGCCTCCTCCTCAATCCCGCGTCGGCGAGCCGCATGAACCAGGACAGGCGTCAGGAACACCACAGCGGTGTCGAGGTTGAGCACAGCGGTGACGAGCGCTACCAGCAGCAGGCAGGCTGCGAGCAGCACCACAGGCGGTCCTGCGAGGCCTTGCAGGAAACGCCCGGT
>DATLSM010000082.1:0-27807 GCA_035534175.1 Solirubrobacterales bacterium
GGCGGTGCCTGCCATTCGGGGTGAGCGGGGCGTTACGGTGCTGCATCCGGGTCCTCCTTGAGGTCTTGGGCGTCAACACCCACAGCCTCTCGGTGGGCCCGGACCTACTTCACGGCGTTCGGAACGTGGTGAGGCACGTCATCTAGCGCGGGATTCCGGCGCCGAGGCGCTGGAGCGCGGAGTCCATCCGGGCCAATGATTCAGACCTGCCCAGCGCCGCCAGCGACTCGAAGATTCCCGGCGAGACGGTGGTGCCGGTGATCGCCACGCGGATCGGCTGGTAGAGCTTGCCGGGCTTGACGCCGAGACGGTCGGCAATCGGCCCCAGCGCCGCCTCCACTTCTCCTGGGCCGAAGCCCTCGCTGGCAGCGAGGGCTTCGCGCGCTGCGGTGAGAAGAGACCCGGCGCCCTCCTTCATCACCGTGACCCAGGCCTCGGGGTCGTCGACCGGCGGCTCGAAGAGGAAGCGGATCAGTGGCCAAACCTCGGCCAGAGTCTGCGCTTTGTCCTGGGCGATCTCGCAGCCTGCGCGCAGGCGCTGGTCGGGCTCGCGGCCGAGGTGGCGGGCGACGCAGTCGACGTAGTCCTCCAGCGGCATCTCCCGCATGAAACGCCCGTTGATCCAGCGCAGCTTGCGCTCGTCGAAGATCGCCGCCGACCTTCCCACCTCCTGCACCCGAAATCGCTCGATCAGCTCCTCGGTCGACATCAGCGTCGTGTCGTCGTCGGTGCCCCAGCCCAGCAGGGCCAGGTAGTTCCTGACCGCCGCCGGCAGGTAGCCGGCGTCGCGCAGCTCCTGCGCCGAGGCGCCGCCGTGGCGCTTGGAGAGCTTCTTTCCATCCGGGCCGTGCAGCAGCGGCAGGTGGGCGTAGCGGGGGGGCTCACGGCCCAGGGCGCGCAGGACCAGAAGCTGCTTGGGAGTGTTGGAGAGATGGTCATCTCCGCGCACCACGTCGGTGATCCCCATCTCCGTGTCGTCGACGGCGACCGCGAAGTTGTAGAGGACCGAGCCGTCACCGCGGGCGATGACGAAGTCGTCGTAGCTGCGGTTGGGAAAGGCGACCGGGCCCCGGATCAGGTCATCGACCACCGTCTCCCCCTCGTCGGGGACCCGCAGGCGCACGGCGGCGCCGGGCTCCTCGGTCGGCTCCCCGCGGTAGCCGCGATCCACCCCGTGCTCGGACTTCCAGGCCTCGACCTCCCTGGCGCCGGCCGAGTCGCGGTAGGCGGCGCCGGAATCCAGGAGGCTGCGCAGGGCCGTCTGGTGGACGGCGCTGCGCGAGGCCTGTGAGATCGGGCCCTCATCCCAGTCCAGCCCGAGCCACTGCAGCGCGTCGAGGATCTGCTCGACGTTCTCCTGGGTCGAGCGCTCTCGGTCGGTGTCCTCTATCCGCAGCACCAGCTGGCCGCCGCCGTGGCGGGCCGCCAACCAGTTGTAGAGCGCGGTCCGCGCCCCGCCGATGTGCAGCGCACCCGTCGGCGAAGGGGCAAACCTGAGTCGAAGGTCCTTGTCTGCCATGCAGATCGTCAGCTTCGCAACTCGTGCTGGAGCCCCTCCAGGCAGTAGGCCAGAAGCAGGCACAGGCCATTCTCCTCGACGTTGTATTTGCGCTTCGCGTCGGCGGCGCTGCCCAGGCGTTGAAAGAACACCAGCATCGCCGACCGATCGTCATCGAGATACAGGCTCTGGTCTATTTCGGGCTCCTTGTCGTGAATCCAGAGGAAGAGGTCGCCGTTTTCGATCTGCTCGTGCAACTCGCCGACCGGGTGCGAAGCGCCCCGATCGATAGCCGCGATCAGCTGTACCGCCAACATCGAGTAGCGCAGTTGTCCGTCCATTCAGTCAAATCTCCTCTCGGTAGACCCAGCATTTAACCCGGCTCCCTCGGACGACCCGGCGCCCAGGCGCTCGCTCTAGGATGGCGCGCCTATGCTGATCGGTGCCCACGTTTCCACCGCTGGCGGGCTGCACACGGCGATCGAGCGCGGGGTCGAGCGCGACTGCAACTCGATCCAGATCTTCCACCAAAGCCCGCGGATGTGGCGGCCGACCAAGTACGGGCCCGACGACTTTGCCGCCTTTCGCGAGGCGATGGACAGATCGCCGGTGGAGGCGGTGGTGATCCACGCCGTCTACCTGATCAATTGCGCCACCAAGGACAGGGAGCTGCGGCAAAAGTCCCTGACCTCGCTCACCCACGCGCTGCGGATCGGCGAGGCGATCGGCTCCCGCGGCGTCGTCCTGCATCCCGGCGCGCAGAAAGGCGAGCCGCTGGGCCCCTCGATGAAGAGGGCCGCGAAGGTGATCGCCGCGGCGCTGGCCGAGAGCGAGGAGTGCCCGCTGCTACTGGAGCAGACCGCCGGGCACAAGGGGCTGCTGGGGCGTGATTTCGACCAGACCGCCGAGCTGATCGAGCTGGCCGGCGGGGCCCAGCGCCTGGGCCTTTGCCTCGACTCCTGCCATCTCTTTGTCCAGGGTTATGACATCACCGACGAGGCGCACCTCGCCGCGGTGCTCGACGAGGCCGAGGAGAAGGTCGGCCTGGAGCGTCTTGGCTGCGTCCATGTCAACGACGCCGCCGCCCCGCTCGGCTCCTGCCGCGACCGACACGCCAACATCGGCGAGGGCGAGATGGGACGACGGGGTCTTGCCGCCTTCCTCTCCGAGCCCCGTTTCGAGGGGTTGCCGGCAACCCTGGAGACGCCGGGGCCGCAGCGTAAGGGAACGGACGCAAAGGAAGTCCAGGCTGCCAAGCGCCTGCGGCGCGATGGACTCAAGCGGCGCGGGTGAAGGCGGCGAGTGCCAGCCGCAGGACGGCCCCAGCGACTCCCGTCGTCAGCTTCTATTTGACGTGGACGCCTGAGATGGCGCGCGAGATAACCAGGCGCTGAATCTCGGAGGTGCCCTCGAAGATCGTGTAGATCTTGGCGTCGCGGTGCATCCGCTCGACCGGGTACTCCCGCGTGTAGCCGTTGCCGCCGAGGATCTGAATCGCCCGCTCGGTCGCCCAGACGGCGACCTCGCCGGCCTTCAGCTTGGACATCGAGCCCTCGGCATTCTCGAACGTCTGACCCGACCGGCCCATCCAGGCGGCGCGCCAGACCAGCAGCCGTGCAGCGTCGATCTCAAGCTTCATGTCGGCCAGGGTGAAGGCGATCGATTGGTTCTCGACGATCGCCCGACCGAACTGGCGCCGCTCCTTGGCGTACCCCAGCGCGTACTCATAGGCGGCGCGGGCGATGCCCAGAGCCTGAGCGCCAACCGTCGGCCTGCTGGCCTCGAAGGTCTGCATCGCCGCCTGCGAATTCCCCTTCTTGCCCTCGCGCACGCGGGCCAGCCGTTCGTCGAGCTTCTCCTTGCCGCCCAGCAGGCAGGAGCCGGGAACTCGGCACTCGTCGAGGTGGAGGTCGGCGGTATGGGAGGCCCGCAGGCCGTGCTTCTTCACCTTGGCACCCTGCTCGCATCCCTTCGTCCCCGGCGGGATGACGAAGGCGGCGTGGCCGCGGGCGCCGAGCTCGCGGTCAACCGAGGCGATCACCACGTGAACGTTGGCGATGCCCCCGTTGGTCGCCCAGGCCTTCTGCCCGTTGATCACCCACTCGTCCTTCGCCTTGTCGTACTTGGCGTTGGTGCGGATCGCCGAGACGTCGGAGCCGGCATCGGGCTCGGAGGCGCAGAAGGCGCCGAGCTTGACGTCCTCGGGCGTGCCGAAGCACTGGGGAATCCATTCACCCATCTGCTCCGGAGTTCCCTGGCCGAAGATCGCGGCGACGGCCAGGGAGGTGCCCATGATCGCCATGCCAATGCCGGCGTCTCCCCAAAACAGCTCCTCGTTGGCGATCGGCAGCGTCAGGCCGGTTTCATCAGCCCAGAATTGGGCTAGCGCTTCAAATCCGTAGAGGCCGATCTTGGCGGCCTCCTGAATCACCGGCCAAGGGGTCTCCTCGCGCTCGTCCCACTCGGCGGCGGCGGGTCTGACCACGCTCTCGGCGAAGCCGTGCACCCACTCTTTGATGTCCTTCTGATCCTGGTTCAGCTCAAGGGTGAACCGGGGATCACCCTCCGCCGGGGGCGCGCCCTCACCCGTCACTTCAGCCAGCACCCGTTCTGCTTCAGCCACCGTCGCCGTATCGGTCATCAGCACCGATACTACACGAAACGATGTCGTTGTTCAGCCGGGGAGCCGAGCGGCTAGAGGTCGCGCAGGTCGAAGGCCCGGAGTCCCTCCAGGCCCTGATCGGTGCAGTCGAAGAAGCGGGGATTGACGCAGCCGTAGGCCGGACCGTCCCCCTCATAGGCACGCTCGACCGAAAACTGGCAGTGGGGCAACGGCTCGCCGGTCATCTTCACCCCGCCGAAGCCGCCCGGCTGGAGCACCGCGTTCAGCGCGATGTCGGCACCGAATACCTCCTGCATGCAGCCCACGTACTGTTCGCCGTTCAGGCTGTCAACGTAGCTGTAGAGGAAGCGGCAGCGCATCTCGACGCAACCGCGGGGCTCAACCAGCTTGTCGCAGAACGATCGGCACTGGCGGCACTCGCCCGCTCGTGCGGCCATCTCCTCTTGCTGGCGCGTGGCCATGGCAAGGTCAGTGTAGGCGGCGGGGCAGGCGGGTGGAAGGGATCAGGCGGCCAGCGCGTCGGGGCCGAGCATCTGGTCCAGCTCCGCCCTCAGACCCCGGGAGGGGCGCACCCGGTAGCCGTGTCCGAGTCGGATCTCCCGCGGCTCCCCCTGGGCGGTGCGAATCGCCAGGTGCACGTCCGCCTCTCCCTTGTGGTGCTCGAGAACGGTCTTCAGCTCATCGACCAGGCTGGGCGCGAAGTTGGCGGCGTCGATCGTCAGCTTCAGCGGTTGGGAGGCAGCGCTCGCCGTCCGGTTGGCCTGGGCGATCTCCTTCTCCCCGGGCTGAAAGCGCTCGGCCTCCTGCACGACGAGCTTGGTCTCGCCGCGGTCTTTGTGATCGAGCCGACCACGCACCACGACGATCGCATCCGGGGCTATTACCGCCGCGCTATCTGCCTGGTCGGCCTTGAAAACCAACAGCTCCACCTGACCCTCGATGTCGTCCAGGGTGGCAAACATCATCTGCGAGCCGCTCTTGGTGCGAATCTTCTTGCACTCGACGACGATCCCTCCCACCGTCACCCATGACCCGTCGGCGCGGCCGCCCAACTCCGCCAGCGAGCAGTCGACCCGAGCCCTGAGGGCGTCGCGCACTTCGACCAGCGGATGGGAGGAGAGATAGGTGCCGAGCGTCTCCTTCTCCATCGCCAGCAGCTCGGCGCGGTCGAACTCCGCGGTGGGAATCGACGGACGGTGGTGAGCCTGGGAGGGCCCCGCGCCACCCGCCTCCTCGCCGAAGTCAAAGATCGAGCCCTGCCCAAGCTGCGCGTCCTCCTGCGCCTTCTGCCCCGCCGACTGCGCCGCCGGCAGGGTCTCCAGCATCCCCTTGCGGCTGGCGCCGGTCGAGTCCAGGGCGCCGCACTTGATCAGGCATTCGATCGCCCGTTTATTCACCGCGCGAGAGTCGACCCGCTCGCAGAAGTCCCAGATCGAGGCGATCGAGGCCTCCCCGCGAGCCCGCAGGATCGCCTCCACCGCCGCATGGCCGACGTTCTTGACCGCGTCAAGGCCGAAGCGGATCGCGTTCTCGTAGACGACGAAGCTGTGATCGGAGGAGTTGACATCCGGCGGCAGCACCTCGATTCCCATCTCCTCGCAACGGTTGACGAAGAATGGAACCTTGTCCTTGGTGTTCATCACCGAGGAGATCACCGCCGCCATGTACTCCGCCGGGTAGTTGGCCTTCAGGTAGGCGGTGCGATAGGAGGTCAACCCATAGCAGGCGGCGTGGGACTTGTTGTAGGAGTAGTCGGCGGCCGCTTCGTTTAGCTTCCAGAGGTCAGCGGCGACCTTCGGAGCGGTTCCCGAGGCCTTCAAGCCGGCCATGAATTTGTCCTTCATCGTCGCCATCAGGTCGCGCTTCTTCTTCCCGATCGCCTTGCGCAGATCATCGGCCTCGGCGCCGGAGAAACCGGCCATCGCGCGGGCGATCTCCATCAACTGCTCCTGGTAGATGACGCAGCCGTGGGTCTCCTCGGTGATCGCCCGCAGTCGAGGGTCGGGGTAGCGGACCGTCGAGGGGTCGCGCTTGCCCTTGGCGTAGGCCGGAATGTAGGCCATGGCGCCCGGCCGATAGAGGGCGCCGAGAGCGACCAGGTCGGCGAACTCGGTCGGCCCGACCTTGCGCAGCGTGTCGCGCATCCCCTCGGACTCGAACTGAAAGACGCCGGTCGAGTCGCCTTCGGCCAGCATCGCGTAGGTCTTGGCGTCATCGGTGGGGATCGCCTCCATGTCGACCTCCTCGCCACGGGAGCGGCGGATGATGTCGATCGCGTCCTCGATCACATCGAGGTTGCGCAGGCCGAGGAAATCCATCTTCAGCAGGCCGATCTCCTCGATCGGGAGCATCGAGTACTGGGTGACGATCTTGTACTGACGCTCCGGCTTGCCCGATCCATCGCCGCTGGAGGCGGGGGCGGCGCGATCCTCCGCCAGCTGCAGCGGCACGACCTCCTGCAGCGGGCGGTCAGCGATCACCACTGCGGCGGCGTGGATCGAGTTGTTGCGGATGATCCCCTCCAGCCCCTGGGCGACCTCAATGATCCGCTTCGCGTCGGGCTCGGCGTCGTATGTCCGTTTCAACTCCTGCCCTGGACGCAGGCACTCCGCAAAGGACGGGCTGCGGCCCATGATCGGCTCCGGGATCTGCTTCGCCAGGCGGTCGCCGGTGGCGTAGTCGAAGCCCAGCACGCGGGCCGCATCGCGGGTCGCCGCCCGCGGCGCCATCTTGCCGAAGGTGATGATCTGGGCGACCGACTCGCGCCCGTACTTCTCGGCCACGTAGCGAATCACCCGCTCGCGCCCCCGGACGGAGAAATCGATGTCGATGTCCGGCATGGATTTGCGGCCGGGATTGAGAAAACGCTCGAACAGCAGGTCGTTGGCCAGCGGGTCGATGTCGGTGATCTTGAGGCAGAAGGAGACGATCGAGCCCGCGGCCGAACCGCGCCCAGGACCGACGGCGATGCCGTTTTCCTTCGCGTAGCGGACAAAGTCCCAGACGATGAGGAAGTAAGAGGAGAAGCCCATCTCCTCGATCACGCCGAGCTCAAACTCCAGCTGCTGCACCGCCTCGGCCGACGGCGGGTCACCGTAGCGGGCGCGCAGTCCCTCGTCGGCGATCCGCCGCAGCATCTCCTCCGGCTCCTCGCCATCGGCAGTCGGGTAGCGAGGCAACAGCAGGTTGCCGAGCTCGATCTCCAGCGAGCAGCGCTCGGCGATCTCCAGCGTGTTGGGCACCGCCTCGGGCCACTCGGCGAAGGACTCGGCCATCTCCTCGTTGCTCTTGAGGAAGAACTCATTGGTGTCGAAGCTGAGCTTCGGCGCCTCGAGGGTCGACTTGGTCTGCACGCACAAAAGCGCCGCGTGGTTGTCGAAGTCCTCGCGTCGCAGATAGTGAACGTCGGCGGTGCCCACCAGGGGGCGCCCCAGCTCGCGGGCAAAATGAACGATTCCCTCGTTCGCCTTGTCCTGCTCGGCGATCCCGTTCTTCTGCAGCTCGAAGTAGACCTGCTCGGGGCCGAAGGCCTGGACCAGGTCGTCGAGGTGGGCGCGGGCGTCCTGGCGTCGCTCCTCGACCAGGCGACGGCAGAAACGCGACTGAAGACAGCCGGTGAGGACGATCACACCCTCGGCGTGGGCCGCCAGGAGCGCCAAGTCCACATTGGCCTTGCCGCGCGAGAACCCCTCGAGGAACCCGGCCGATGTGAGCTTGACCAGATTGGCGAAACCGGTGTTGTTCTCGGCCAGCAGGGTGAGGTGGTTGCGCTCGTAGCGAGTCTGCTCCTTGAGCACCTGACGGTCGTCGACGAGGTAGGCCTCGAGGCCGACGATCGGTTTGATCCCCTGCTTGCGGCAGGCCTTGTAGAGGTCGATCGCACCGTTCATCACCCCGTGGTCGGTGAGGGCCAGGGCCGGCTGGCCAAGCTCCGCGGCGCGCGCCGCCATCGCTTCGATCTTGCAGGCGCCGTCGAGCAGCGAGTACTCGCTGTGGGCGTGCAGATGGACGGCGGAGGGGGCGCTCACGGTCTGCGCCGATCATGCCAAGCGCAGCAGATGGCACCGGTCCTGCGCGGTCTGACTTCCCCGCTTATTCCGTGTGTATTCGGCGAGTCAGCGGCTCAACCGCCGCCGCAGACCCAAGCGCTCGGGCCCGAGGCCGCCCAGATCTTGGAGGCGATCGAGTCCTGTTCGGCCTTGGGCGCGTCCTGCGGCGTGCCCTGGCCACCGTAGAGACGCCAGGTCGAGGGAAGGATCTGGTAAGCGCCGCCGGCGCCGCTGGAGGGGTTGACGGCGGCGTAGTTCCCGCCCGACTCGCACATCACGATGTAGGGGGGGATCGAGTACGGGCCGCCGAGCCAGCGTTCGACGATCGATTCGGCCGAGGACCGGCTCGCTTCTTCTGCCGCCGCCGAGCGCGCCGCCTGGATCTCCCCCACCCAGTTGCCGATGTTGGACTTCAGGTCTGCCAGGGAGGCGGCACGGGCCGAGGCGATCGACTGCAGGCGCGAGGCCGAGGCCTCGGCGCTCTGGCGCACGCCGGAGATCTGAGTGCGGGCGCTCCCCAGTTGGGAGTCATAGGCCCTGACCCGGGCCTCCAGCTCGGAGACCAGCGCCAGGGCGCGACGGACCTCGTCGCGCACCTGCGCGACGCGTTGGGCGAGGTCGTTGTCGGCGCTCTGCACCTCCCTCAGGTATTCGGTGCGGGTCACCAGTTCTTTGAAGCTGGAGGCACCGAGCACGACGCCGGCGGCGCTGGGAGAGCCGCTCTCATACATCGCCACCAGGCGCTGCGCCAGGTCGCCCCGGGCGCGGTGCAACCGCGCCTGCTGAAAGAAGAGGTGGCGGCGGGAGACCCCCACCCTGGCGGCCAGCTCGACCGCCCGCCGCTGTCCGTTGGCCAACAGGCCGTCGAGCTGGCGCTCACGCGCGCTGGCAGCCGCGGCCTGTTCCTGGGCCGCGGCGAGCTGGCCCTGCTTGGCCTGCAGTTCGGCGGCCAGCGCACCGGCCTGACTGCGAGCGGCCCCGACCTTCGCCTGGAGCGAGCCGCTGTCGGCTGCGGCCCCGGTGGCAAAGATCAGCGAGCAGGCCGCGGCGAGGCCCACGAGCGCGCCCCGCCCTCGCCGGGCACCCACCTCTGTCGCGATGCTCGGCGGCATGAAGCGGGCGAGACTAGCGGACTCTGTTAGCGATTGCTCACAGGTTGTCAATAATCCGCAAGGAAACTTGCCGATCGGCTCAACCCTCGGGTACGTTGCGGCTGGCCAGGTAAAGGCCGGCACCGATCGCCACAACCGCGACGCCTGCCCCGATGCGGATCTCGCGCCGGTAGCGATGGCGGACGTAGTGGATCGCGAAGCGAACCGCCGCCTTTCCCAGGCTGTCGAACATCACTCCTCTCCCCCCTCCCCGCGCTCCCTAATCCTGTGCGCCATGCGCGACTGCAGAGACCAGAGCTCAATGAAGCCGGGTGAGGCCGCCTGGGAGAAGAGCCCACCGGACTCGGCGAAGGAGGCGAGACCGGCGTCATAGACCGCGTTGGGAGAGGAGCGGGTGATGACCCTCACGCTGCCCTTGTAGAGCTTCAGGCCGATCTCCCCCGTCACCTGGGCGTTGGCCGCGTCCATGTAGGAGTCGAGGTCCCCGCGCAGCGGCTCCCACCAGAGTCCGGCGTAGACGAGGTAGCCCCACTTGCGGTCGAGCCCCGGCTTGAGCTGGTTCTGGTGGATCGTGGCGACCAGTCTCTCCAGCTCCTGATGGGCGGTGAGGACGATCGCCGCGGCCGGCACCTCGTAGATGTCGCGCACCTTGAGGCCCACGATCCGGTCCTCGATGTGGTCCACGATGCCCACCCCGTGGCGGCAGCCGATCTCGGCGGCGCGTTCGAGCAGCTCGACCAGGCCGAGCCGCTCGCCGTTCAGCCTCACCGGGACGCCGGCCTCGAAGCCGACCGTGACGACCTCCGGCTCATCCGGCGCCTCCTCCGGGCGGGTGACGAGTTGGAAGACGTCCTCCTCGGGAGCGTGTTCGAGATCCTCGATCCAGCGGCCCTCGGACGAGCGTCCCCAGAGATTGTCATCGATCGAATAGGGGGCACTCTCCGTGCCGCCCTTGACCGGGATCCCGTGCTCGCGCGCGTAGGCGATCTCCTCCTCGCGCCCCATCTGCCAGGAGCGGACCGGGGCGATCGTCCTCAGCTCCGGCGCCAGGGTGGCGACCGTGGCCTCGATCCGCACCTGATCGTTGCCCTTGCCGGTGCAGCCGTGGGCGATCGTGTCGCAGCCGCTGCGGCGCGCGTACTCCACCGCAAGCTGGGCGATCAGCGGCCGCCCCAGCGCGGTGAACAGCGGGTAGCCGCCGCCGTAGACGGCATTCGCCTTGATCGCCGGGGCCAGGAACTCGTGCGCAAACTGCTCGCGCGCATCGACGATGTGGCACTCGATCGCGCCGAGCCGCCTCGCCTTGTTCTCGATCACCTCGTAGTCCTCCCCCGGCTGGCCGAGATTGACCGTCAGGCAGACGACCTCCGCCGCGTAGGAATCCTGGATCCACTTCAGCATCACGCTGGTGTCGAGGCCGCCGGAGTAGAGCAGCAGCACTCGGCCAACCTCAGCCGGATCGGCCTCATAGCTCGCCGTGCGGATTGCCTGTTGGTTGGACTCGGCGCTCACCGGCGCGAAGTCTGGCACGAGCGGCGCGGACGCCGCAGGGAGCCTGGCGCCTATGGCGGGGAGACGCCGCCGCTGCCGTTGTTGCCCGAGGTGTTGGTCGGCGTCGTCGCCGTGGTGGAGGTGGTCGAGCCCGTGGTGGTGGGCGAGGTCGTATTCGTCGAGGTCGTCGTCGAACCGGTGGTTTTGGTGCCGGTCGTGGTCGAGCCCGTGCCCGTGGTTGTGGTTGTGGGCGGAGGCGTGGAGGAGGCGCTCGTCGAAGCCGTCGAGGAGCTGCCGCTACTGTTGTTGTTGTTGTTGGCGATCACGACGATGGCCACCACCAGGCCGACGATCACCGCGATCAGGCCGGCAATCAGCAGGTGGATGTTGCCGCGCCGGCCGCCGCCACCAGATCCCCGATCTTCGGGGCCCATCATCCGCGTCGGGTCCTCGTGCACCTAATCCTCCGGTCCAAGTATCGCGTCGAGGATCCTGCTGGCGTCCTCGATCTCGAACCCACTTCGCAGCCGCGCCTCGATCTCCTCCCGGCTGCTACCTGAAACCGCCATCTGGGTGGCCAGCAGGCGGGCTCCCGCCGATCCGTCGCGGCCGCGCTGCGCCGCGGCTGAGCCGGCCTCCTCCTGTGGCGGCAAAAACCCGACCGGCTTCAGGTGCGGCGCAGGGCGAGGCGAGGAGGCCGGCGGGTCGAGCTCGTCGGCGACCGCCCGCAGGCGCTCGGCGACGATCCTGTCGGCCTCCGCACGAGCCTGGTCGAGATAGCGACCCGCCTGCTCCTCGGCGTCGTCGATGACCTTGGCGGCCGCATTCTCGGCCGCCTCGACGATCACCGCGATCCGCTCCGCCGTGGTGGTGGCGAGCGGGCGGGGAGAGGAGGAATGGTGCTTGGGGCTCATCGCGCCGAACAGCTTACGAGCGATTCGCCGAGCAGGGCTAGCGCGGTCGAGATCTGGTGCTCCTCCAGCGTCAGCGGCGGCAGCAGCCGCAGGGTTCCCGCGGCGGGCACGTTGACGACCAGGCCGCGCTGCAACAGGTCGGCGCCGAGCGCATGGGCATCCACCCCCTGATCGAGGCCGACGCCCAGCATCAGGCCCCGGCCGCGGACCTCGCGCACCCCATCCAGGGCGAGGAGACCGTTGCGGAGCGCCGTGCCCAGCTCGCGAACCCGGCGCAGCAGCGCCGGGTCGTCGATCACGCCCAGGACCGCGAGGGCCGCCGCCGCGACCACCGCGCCCCCGGCAAAGGTCGAGCCGTGGTCCCCGGGCTCCAGCACGTCGGCAGCCGCGGGACCGGCAACGCAGGCGCCGATCGGCAGGCCGCCACCGAGGGCCTTGGCCGAGGTCAGCAGGTCAGGGCGGACCGGCGTCTGCTCATAGGCCCAGAGGGAGCCGGTCCTCCCCATCCCGGTCTGAATCTCGTCGAAGATCAGCAGCGCTCCCGTCTCCTCGCAGGCCTCACGCGCCGCGAGCAGCACCTCGTCGGCGAGCGGAAATACCCCCGCCTCACCCTGGATCGGCTCGATCAGCACCGCCGCGGTCCTCTCCCCAACCGCCTCGCGCAGCGCCGCGGCGTCGTTCAGTCCCACCGAGCGAAAGCCGGACAGCATCGGCCCGAGATCCTGATTTCGCGCCAGGGTCGGAGTCGCCGCCAGCGCTCCGTAGGTGCGTCCGTGGAAGTCGCCCTCGAAGCTGACGATCTCCGGCTCGGCGATCCCCCGCCGGTGGGCGTGCTTGCGGGCGATCTTGATCGCGCACTCGTTGGCCTCGGTCCCGGAGTTGGCGAAAAAGACCCGGCCGCCGAGGCTCGACTCGGCCAAGCGCTCGGCGAGGCGCACCATCGGCTCGGTGTAGAAGAGGTTGGAGACGTGCATCAGACGGCCGGCCTGCTCGCGCACCGCCTCGACCACCGCGGGGTGGCAATGGCCGACCGAGCAGACCGAGATCCCGGTCATGAAGTCGAGGTACTCCCTCCCGTCCGAATCCCAGAGGATGGCCCCCTCGCCGCGCACGAACTCCACCGGCGATCGGTTGTAGGTGCGCATCAGGTAGCGCTCCTCCAGGGCCTTCACTCCACTCAGGTTCATCTCAAAAACCACCCGCCCGCAGGCGGCGCGCGAGGGAGATCTCCGGCCGCGAGCAGCGCGAACGAAACACCCAGGCGGAATTCATGACGTGACCATGGTTCCGATTCCGGCGTCGGTGAACAGCTCGAGCAGGAGGCTGTGCGGACGGCGGCCATCGATGATGTGGGCGGACTGGGCGCCGCCCTGGATCGCGTCGACGCAGGCCCGCAGCTTGGGCCGCATGCCGCCGTCCACCGCGACCAACCGACCCTCCACCTGCTCGACCGTGGCGCGGGAGATCAGCGAGGCGGAGTCGGTCGGGTCGGCCAGCCAACCGTCGACATCGGTGAGGAAGACCGCCTTGTAGGCGCCGAGCGCGGCGGCCACCTTGCCGGCCACCTCGTCGGCATTGACGTTGTAGGACTGGCCGTCGCGATCAGACGCAGAGGAGGCGATCACCGGGATGTAGTCGACCGCGATGTGATTGAGGACGTCGACGTCGACCCGCTCGATCGTGCCGACGAAGCCCACCTGCTCGGCGTTCGGCGCGGGAGCCACCTCCAGCAGCGAGCCGTCCTCGCCGGAGAGCCCGACCGCGGGCTGCCCGTGGCGGTTGAGTCGCTGCACGATGTCGGAGTTGAGCTTGCCGAGCAGGACCATCTTCGCCACCTCGACCGTCTCGGCGTCGGAGACCCGCAGGCCCTCGTGGAAGCGCACCTCCATCCCCAGCCGCTCCATCTGGCGGGTGATCTCGGGGCCGCCGCCGTGGACTACGACCGGGTTGAGGCCCACATACTTGAGCAGGACGACATCGGTGGCGAAGGCCTCGCGCAGCTCCTCCTCGCGCATCGCTGCCCCCCCGTACTTGATCACGACGGTGCGCCCGTGGAACTCGCGGATGTAGGGCAGCGCCTCGAGAAGGGTGTCGACGTTGTTGCTCACGGGTTGCCTTTCATGTCGTGTACTCCGCGTTGATCCGCACGTACTCGTAGCCGAGATCGGAGAACCAGACGCAGGCGCTGTGTTCACCGCGGTCCAGGCGCACCGACAGCTCGGCCTCCCTCAATTCCCCGGCGAACTCCCCCACGTCGATCCGGTCAAGACCCAGCTCGGGGAGCTCCTCGCCCGCGAGGGCCATTCCGGCCGCCTGGGCGACCCGGCCCCAACCGTTGGGATCGTGCCCGAACAGCGCCGTCTTGACCAGAGGCGAGTTGGCGATCGCGCGTGCCGTACGCTCGGCCTCCTCCACGCTCTCGGCTCCGCGGACCTCGGCCCGGCAGACGCGTGTCGCGCCCTCGCCGTCGGCGACAATCTGCAGCGCAAGCTGGAGCAGCACGGCGTCGAGCAGACCCTCGGGAAGCGGCCTGCCGGATTCGCCGCTTGCCTGCAGCAGAACGGTGTCGTTGGTGCTCATCTGGCCGTCGACCGTGATCCGCTCGAAGGAGGAGCTGACCGCGCGGCGCAGGGCCGCCGCGGGGTCATCGGCGAGGGCGTCGGTCTGGACGAAGCAGAGCATCGTCGCGAAGCCGGGCTGGATCATCCCCGCGCCCTTCGCCTGGGCCGAGAGGGTGACCCCCTCGCAGCGCACGGTGCAGCGCTTGGGGAAGGCGTCGGTGGTCATGATCGCCCGGGCAAACTCCTCGCCCCCATCGGGATGCACCGCCGCCGCGGCGCGCCGCACCCCGTCAAGGACCCTGTCCATCGGCAGCGCCTCGCCGATTTTCCCGGTCGCCGCGATGGCCACCAGGGAAGGGTCCAGGCCGAGGGCCTCGCTGGCCGCCGCCTGGATCTCGATCGCGTCGCGCATCCCCTGCTCGCCGGTGGCCGCGTTGGCGTTGCCCGCCTTCACCGCGGCGGCGCGAATGCGGTTGAGGTCGAGGCTTTCGCGACAGAGCCGTACGGGTGCCGCGGCCGCTGCGTTGCGGGTCAGCAAAAGCGCCGAGTCGCAGCGCTCGGAGCGGGCGACGACAACGGCGGCGTCGGTGTTGCCGCTCGGCTTCAGGCCGCAGGCCACGGCTCCCGCCGCGAAGCCCTGGGCCAGCGCCGCCGGGTCGAGCACTTCGGTGCCCGGCGGGGGCTCGACCCAGCGCGAGCTGAAGAAGACCCCACTCACAGGAGTCCCTCCGTCTCCGTGAGGCCGAGCATCAGGTTGAGATTCTGGACCCCCTGCCCCGAGGCCCCCTTCCAGAGGTTGTCGATCGCGGCGAAGACCATCACCCGGCCCCGCTCCTCGACCGTGACGTAGATCCGGCACTCGTTGGTGTCGCGAACGTCGCGCAGGCCCGGGGGGCTATCGACGATCCGGACGAAGGGCTCCGCCGCGTAGCGCTCGCGATAGAGCGCCTGGAGATCGCCCTTGCCGATCGGTTCGGTGGTCTGGGCAAAGCAGCTCACCAGCTCACCCTGATCAAGCGGCAGCAGGTGGGGCACGAAGGTCACCGCGACAGGGGCCCCTAGCGCCGCCAGCTCCTGCTCCATCTCGGGACGGTGACGGTGTCCCTCGGTCTTGTAGGCGAAGGCGTTCTCGCTCATCGCCGAGAAGTGGACGAGGTCGTCGCTGCTGCGCCCATAGCCGGAGGTCCCCTGCATCGCGCTGACGACGACGTCGGCGAGCAACCCGCGCTCGGCCAGGGGCGCCAGGGCGAGGATGCTCGCGGTCGGGTAGCAGCCGGGCGTGGCGACCAACTTGGCCTCCCGCAGCTGCTCGCGGTAGAGCTCGCTCAGGCCGTAGACGGCCTGGCCGAAGAGCTCCGGCGCGCCATGCTCGCCGTACCAGCGCTGATACGTCGCCATGTCCCGGAGGCGGAAGTCGGCGGAGAGATCGACCACCGGCAGGCCGGTGCGCCTCAGCGCGGCGACGGTCGGCGCCGAGGCGCCATGCGGATAGGCGATGATCGCCGCGTCGATGCCGTCGAGACGATCGAGGTCGAGCTCGGTCAGCTCCAGCGGCACCGAGTAGCGCGGGTAGAGGCGCTCGAGCGAGGTGCCGGCGTCGCGGCGCGAGGTGGCCGCAACCAGCTCAAGCCGCGGGTGCCCCCAGACGATTCGCGCTGCCAGCGCCCCAGTGAAGCCGGATGCACCGGCGACGAGGATCCGGGCGGCGGGGTCGCCGTCGAGCGGTTGGGCGTTGTGGTCAGGCACGCAGAGAGCCTCCGATCTTCTCCAGCTCCGCCTCGATCAAGGCCCGCAGCTTGGCCACCTGATCGTCGGTCAGCGTCCGGTCGGCTGCCCGGAACTCCAACCGCAGCGCCAGGCTCTTGCGCCCCTCGCCGAGCTGCTCGCCGGCGTATAGGTCGAAGGCCTCGGCGGCGCGCAGCAGCTCGCCGCCGCCCCGGAGGACCGCGGCACGAACCTCACTCGCGGCGACCGCCGCGGGGACCACAACGGCGAGGTCCTGGTAGACGGCGGGGAAGCTCGTCACGTCCTCATAGGCCTCCTCGCCGACGCCGGCGGCCGCGACAAGAGGCGCGGTATCCACTTCGAAGGCGACCGCGGCATCGACGTCCCACTCCCGGCAGACGAGCGGGTGCAGCTCTCCGATCCAGCCGGCGCCGACACCGTTGACCGAGACAGCGGCCGCGCGTCCCGGATGCAGGAACGGCTGGGGAGCGGTCGCGAAGCTGAGCTCTGCCCCAAGCTGAGCGGCGAGCGCCTCCAGGACCGCCTTGAGCGCGAAGAAGTCAGCCTGCTGGGCGCTTCCCCGCCAGGAGCGCGGGACGAGCTCGCCGAGGGCGAGCGCCCCGATGCGATGGGGCTCGGTCACCGGCGCGGGCCGCTCGCCGCGGAACTCACCTGCCAGCGATCCGATCGGCCCGCCCGGCCCCGAGCCAGCGCCTGGGCCCTTCGGCGTCGCCTCCACCAGGTAGACGCTGCCGGCCTCGAACAGGGCAAGCCGGCTGGCGCCGCGAGCCAGGTTGCGCGAAGCGATGCCGAGCAATGAACCGAGCAGCATCGTCCGCATCGCCGCCTGCTCCTCGGAGAGCGGATTGGAGACGCGGGCGGAGCTGGAGCGAGGGTCCTCGAGCGGGATCCGCAGCCGCGCCGGCTCGCCCGGGTCGGTGAAGCCCCAGCCGACGACCTGGTCGAAACCGAGGTCGCGGAGCGTGTCCTCAGAGCGGCGCCGCAGCCACTGCTCGCGGGTCAGGCCCCCGACCACTCCGGCAACCGCCGGCAGAGTCGTCGGCAGGTGCGCGTCGATGCCGTGGACCCGCCCGACCTCCTCGATCAGATCGACCTCGCGGGTGACGTCGTAGTGGCGGTCGGGCGACACCGTGACCTCGAGGCCCGCATCGTCAGCTTGGACCCCGAAGCCCAGACGCTGAAGGTAGGCGACCTGGTCGGCCCGCGGGATCTCCATCCCCAGCAGTCCCCTGACCCTAGCCGCTCCCAGGTGCAGCTGGCGCGGCGCCGGATTCTCGCCGACCTCGTCGATCGTCCCCGGAACCAGCCGCGCGCCACAGAGCTCGACCAGCAGCCGCGAGGCGACTCGCTGCGCCCGCTCGCAGAGCGCCGGATGCAGCTGCTTCTCGAAGCGAGAGGAGGCCTCGGAGCGCAGCCCCAGCTGGCGCGAGGTGCGAAGGATGTTGGTGCCGTTCCAGTTCGCGACCTCGAGCAGCACCCTCGTCGTCTCGGCGGAGACCTCGGAGGCCGCGCCACCCATGATCCCCGCGATCCCGGTCGGCCCATCGCGGTCGCAGACGAGGACCATCTCGGCGTCGAGGACGCGCTCCACCCCGTCCAGGGTGGTCAACCTCTCACCCTCGGCTGCGGTGCGGATCGTCAGCGCCCCAGCCGGAACCTTGTCGAGGTCGAACGCGTGCAGCGGCTGGGCGGTCAGCAGCATTGTGTAGTTGGTGATGTCGACGACGTTGTTGATCGGGCGCTGGCCGGCAGCCGCCAGCCGCGCCTGAAGCCAGGGTGGGGAGGAGCCGACCTCGACGCCGGTGAAGACGCGGGCGCTGAAGCGGGGGCAGAGAACGGGCACCTCGACGCTGACAGACGCGTACTCCGCCGCCCTGCCGTCCCCCTCGGCGAGGGCGTCCTCAGACCAGGGGTCCGGGGCCAGCGGGGCCGAGGTGATCGCGTGCACCTCGCGGGCCACGCCGTGGACGCCGAGGCAGTCGACCCGGTTCGGCGTCACCTCGATCTCCAGAACCGGCTCGGCCAGCGGCAGCACCTCGGCCAGCGGTGTGCCGGCGCCAAGGCCCTCGTCCAGCACGAGGATCCCCTGCTGTTCATCTCCGATCTCCAGCTCATCCGCGGCGAGGATCATCCCCTCGGACTCGACGCCGCGCAGCTGCCTGGAGCGCAGCCTCTCCCCGCCGGGCATCCGCGCCCCCGGCAGGGCCAGGGCGACGGCCTGTCCCACCGCGACGTTGGATGCGCCGCAGACGATCGTCCGCTGACCCGCGCCATCGTCGACGCTGCAGACGCGCAAACGGTCGGCGTCGGGATGGGGCTCGACCGCAAGCACCCTGCCGACGACGAAGCCCTCGGGTTGGGGCGGCCCGACCATGCTCACCCGCTCGACCTCGGTCCCCGTCATCACCAGGCGCTCGGCGAGCTGCTCCACGCCGAGCTCGGGATCGCAGTATTCGCGCAGCCAGCTGTCGGGCACCCTCATATCAGGGCCTCCCCCGGGGTCCGCTGAGGCAGAATCAGATTTCGACGGTCGGCTCGCATCGGCTCAGAGGAACTGCTCCAGCATCTGCAGGTCGTTGTCGAAGAAGCGGCGCAGATCGGGGACACCGTGGCGCAGCATCGCCACCCGCTCGATGCCCAGGCCAAAGGCAAAACCCTGCACCCGCTGGGGGTCATAGCCATTGGCGGCGACGAAACCGAGCACCTTGGGATCGACCATGCCGGCGCCAAGGATCTCGATCCAGCCCTGGCCCTTGCACAGGTTGCAACGCTCGCCACCGGCAAGCTCGCCGCTGCCGCCACACTGAAAACAGGAGACGTCGACCTCCAGGCTGGGCTCGGTGAAGGGGAAGAAGTGCGGCCGCAGGCGAACCTGGCGCTCCTCGCCGAAGAGCGCTCGCACCATCGTCAGCAGAGTCCCTTTCAGATCCGCCAGAGTGATCCCCTCAGCCACGGCGAGGCCCTCCATCTGGTGGAACATCGGACTGTGTGTGGCGTCGGAGTCGCGGCGGTAGACCTTGCCCGGAACGACGACGAAGATCGGCGGCTGCTGGGTCTCCATCGCCCTCACCTGCATCGGCGAGGTGTGGGTCCTGAGGAGGACGTCCTGGGCTCCGTAGCTGCTCGCATCCCCCGACCGCGTTTCCCCGCGCAGGCTGCTTGCGCTCTCCCCAGAGGGCCGATTTCCGAGCCCAGCGACGATGCTCGACGGGTCGAGGTAAAAGGTGTCCTGGAGCATCCGCGCCGGATGGCCGGGAGGGTGGTTGAGCGCGGTGAAGTTGTAGTAGTCGTGCTCGATCTCGGGCCCTTCCATCACTCGGTAGCCGAGGCCGACCATCACGTCCTCGATCTGCCGGGTGGTGCGGGTAATCAGATGCAGATGGCCGACGGGCAGCGGCGGCGCTCCGGGCAGGGTGACGTCGACCCGGTCGGCCAGGAGCCGGGCGTCGAGCTCGGCGGAGTCGAGCCGCTCGGCCCGGGCGGCGAGCCGGCGCTCCAGCGCCTGGCGTGCCTGATTGGCGGCAGCGCCGACTCTCCCCCGCTCCTGGTCCCCTAGCTCGCCGATGCCGCGCAGGATCGTGGTCAGCTCCGCCTTGCGGCCGAGGTAGCGGATCCGCAGCTCCTCCAGCTCGGCGGTGCCGGTCGCCGCCTCGATCGCCTCGCCAGCCTGGTCCCTGATCTCCTCGATCCGCTCAAGCATCGGGCTCAGCCTCTGGCATGGCGAGCGACGATATCCGCTTACTGTCGCCGGTTCGCGCTTCGCTGCCTGGGGGAGAATCGGATCTGGCTGCGGCCCTCGCTACCCGCTCGCAGGCTATTGCCGCGGTGGCGGCGACGTTCAGCGACTCGGCTCCGCCCCCCAGCAGCGGGATCGTCACCGCCAGCTCGCACTCGGCGAGCACCTCCCGCGGGAGTCCCTCCCGCTCGGCCCCGAAGCAGAGGGTCGCCGAGGAGTCAAGTGCCGCCGGTCCCTCTCCCCCGTGAGCCACCAGCGCCGCCCTGGGCCGCGGCGTCTCCTTGACCCCGGTCCGGATCAGCGGCTGGCCGAAGACCGACCCCATGCTCGCCCGCACCGCCTTGGGAGAGTGGGGATCGGCGCACTCGGGCCCGAGGGCCACCGTGCCGCCGAGCAGGGCGTGCGCGATGCGGACGATCGCACCGACATTGCCGGGGTCGCCGATCCCATGCAGGTACAGGCAGGGGGCATCGACCCGCTCCGACCAGCGCTGCGGCCAGACCGCGATCGCCCGGGTCCCCGACCCGAGCGAGGACACCTCGGCCAGTAGCTCGGGCTCCACCTCCTCGCCGCCGAGGCCACTGCCGGCGGCGCAGAGCACCAAGCGCGGCTCGGCTCCGGCTGCCAGCCCGGCCGCCAACAGGTCCTCGCCCTCGGTGACGAAGGCGCGTTCGCGCTCGCGGCCCCTGCGCTCGCGCAGCTTGCGGACCAGTTTCAGCTTCTCGTTGTGGGGACTGGCGATCATCGGCGTTTTCTTTCTTGTCCGCGCTTCCTTCTCCTGGAACGAAAAAGCGGGCCGTGAAACGGCCCGCCCGGGAAAGTGGAGTCTGTGGCTGCGGCTAGGCGGCCGCACCCTCCCGGGCTAGCTCCACGAATCGGCGAAACGCATCGCGGTCGTGCACCGCAATGTCAGCGAGCATCTTGCGGTTGACCTCGACCTCGGCTCGGTTGAGCCCGTGGATCAACTCCGAGTAGCTCATCCCCTCCAGGCGCGCCGCGGCGTTGATGCGGGTGATCCAGAGCCGACGGAAGTCGCGCTTGCGGTTGCGCCGGTCGCGGTAGGCGTACATCCCCGACCGCTGCACCTGCTCTTTGGCGAAGCGGTAGGAGGAATGCTTGCGCCCGAAGTAGCCCTTCGCTTCCTTCAATACCTTGCGGCGCTTCTTGCGCCCGCTGACGGAGCGCTTGACCCGACTCATGACACCACCTTAGCCTCGCCCCGCTCCAGCGGCAAGGAACCGGATACGGATGCGGGCTCCGCCGCGCTCACCTGCCGCCTCCGAGGAGGTTTCGCACGGTTTTCGCGTCGGCCGGTGAGATCTCCACCGGCCGCCCCATCCGCCGCTTGCGCTTCGACGACTTTTTCTCCAGGATGTGGCTCGAGTAGGCGCGCCTTCCGCGCAGCTTGCCGGTCGCGGTCTTGCGAAACCGCTTCTTGGCGCCTGAATGGGTCTTCATCTTGGGCATCGGGACGGGTATTGAAGCAGAAGGGCAACCGGCGCCGTCGGGGTCCGCGGCCGGCGCAGGTACGCTGCCGCCGGATGCGGATTGTCTACGTCGTCGGGACCCGGCCGAACTTCGTCAAGATGGCGCCGGCGATCGCCGCATTGCGCGCTCGGCTTCCAGACGGCAGGCACGCCATCGTGCACACCGGTCAGCACTACGACCGACTGATGTCTGAGGTCTTCCTCCAGGAGCTGGGGGTGGGGGCGCCCGACCACATGCTGGAGATCGGCTCCGGCACCCATGCGCAGCAGACCGCGAGGACGATGGAGCGGCTGGAGCCGGTACTGGCCGAGGAGCGCGCCGACCTGGTGATCGTCCCTGGCGACGTCAACTCGACCCTGGCGGCAGCGCTGACCGCGGTGAAGATGGGGATCCCCGTGGCCCACATCGAGGCCGGCCTTCGCAGCTTCGATCTGACGATGCCGGAGGAGGTCAACCGGATCGTCGCCGATCGCTTCGCCCGCCATCTCTTCCTCCACTCCGAGACGGCGATCGAGAATCTTCGCGCCGAAGGGATCCCCGATGAGCGGATGCACCTGGTCGGCAACACGATGATCGACACCCTGGTCGCGCTCGAAGATCGCTTCCGAGCCGCAGGCACCGCCGCCCGCCTCGGGCTCGAAGCTGGAAGCTATGCGCTGGTCACCCTGCACCGCCCGGCCCTCGTCGATGGCCCGCTGCTGGCGGAGACGATGGCCCAGCTGAGGGCGCTCGCCGATCAGATGCCCGTCGTCTTCCCGCTCCACCCGCGAACCCGAAGGGCGCTGGAGGAGCCCCGCGCCGAGTGCCCCGGCCTGACCCTCGTCGAGCCGCTCGGCTACCTCGACTTTCTCTCCCTCCTGGCCGACGCCGGGGCCGTTCTCACCGACTCCGGCGGCATTCAGGAGGAGACGACCTACCTCGGCGTCCCCTGTTTCACCCTTCGCGACAACACCGAGCGGCCGATCACGATCACCGCCGGCACCAACACCCTGCTCGGCCTCGACCCGGCCGCGATCGCCAAGATCCCGGCGGCACTCGCCCAGCGCCCCCCCGGCAGACCCGACCCACCCCCGCTCTGGGACGGCCACGCATCCGAGCGAATCGCTGCGGTGATCAGCGGCGGCTAGCCCTCCGCGGCGTCCTCGGCGGGCTCGAGCGGCTCGGCGCCGTCCTCGGCGGGCTCGAGAGGCTCGGCGCCGTCCTCGGCAGCCGCCCTCATCAGCTCTTTGCCCGGTGCCAGCAGCATGCTCATGTTGCGCCCCTCCTGCAGTGGCTCGGACTCGATCACCGCGAGACCGTCGAGGTCCTCGAACAGCTTCTGCAGCAGCGCCCTCCCCCGCTCCGGGTGCGCCTGCTCGCGACCGCGGAACATGATCGTGATCTTCACCTTGTCCTGGTGGCGCAGGAAGCGCTCCACGTGGCCCTTCTTGGTCTCGTAGTCGTGTGCGGCGATCTTCGGGCGCAGCTTGATCTCGCGGATGTTGACCTGCTGCTGGTGCTTGCGCGCGGCCTTCTGCTTCTGCTCCTGCTCGTATTTGTACTTCGAGTAATCGAGCAGGCGGGTGACCGGCGGCTTTGAGTTTGGCGCCACCTCGACCAGGTCGAGGTCGGCCTCCTGGGCGCGCTTCAGGGCCTCGGCGGTGTCGACGATGCCCAGCTGCTCACCATCAGCCCCGATCAGGCGCACCTCGGAAACTCGGATCCGCTCGTTGATCCTCGTCGTGTCGCGCTCTGGGGGACGCCGATCGAACCTGCGCGGAATCGGCACTATCGCGAGGAGTGGTGGAGCTTCAAGAGGACGAGAGGAGCGGTAGGTGTGCGGGCACGGCCAAGGCGCTCAGGGGCGCGAGGTGTGTTGCGTGCCGACGATCAAGTCCGCGGGAGTATAGAGACCCGTAAGCGGTTGGCAACCGAATTCGACCTCAGCCGCCCTCGCTCCGGGCGCGCACCAAAGCGGCGAAATCGGCGGCGGGCATCGCGCCGAGCTCACCCTCATCGTGGGAACGAACGGCCAGCGCTCCGACTGCCTCCTCGCGGTCGCCGACGATGAGCATGAAGGGATAGCGCCCCAGCTCGGCGTCGCGGACCTTCCTCCCGACCGACTCGGTGCGCTCGTCCAGCTCGACCCGCACGCCGGCCTGGCGCAGTTCCGCGCCGACTCGCCGGGCGTAGGCGTTGTGGCGGTCAGAGACCGGCAGCACGATCGCCTGCACCGGCGCCAGCCAGACCGGGAAGCGGCCGGCGTAGTGCTCGATCAGGATCCCGGCGAAGCGCTCCATCGAGCCGAGCAGGGCGCGGTGGATCATCACCGGCCGGTGGGGGACATCGTCGGGGCCGATGTAGGTGAGGTCGAAGCGCTCGGGCATCTGGAAGTCGAGCTGGCAGGTGCCGCACTGCCAGGAGCGCCCGAGCGCATCGGTGGCATGGAAGTCGATCTTCGGGCCGTAGAAGGCGCCGTCGCCCGGGTTCAGCTCGTACTCGCGGCCCTGGCGCTCGAGCGCCTCGGTCAGCGCCGCCTCCGCCCGCTTCCACTGCTCCTCGCTGCCCATCGCCTTCTCCGGCCTGGTCGAGAGCTCGACCTGGACGTCCTCGAAGCCGAAGCGCGCGTACAGCTCGTCGATCGCCTCGCAGATGTCGGCAACCTCGTCGGTGATCTGCTCCTCAGTGCAGTAAACGTGCGCGTCGTCCTGGGTGAAGGCGCGAACCCGCAGCAGGCCATGCAGGACCCCCTCGCGCTCGTTGCGGGTGACGCGGCCGAACTCCGCCAGGCGCAGCGGCAGCTCGCGGTAGGAGTGGCGCTCGGAGCCATAGACGAGGCAGGCCCCGGGGCAGTTCATCGGCCGCAGGGCGAAGCGGCGCTCGTCGGCCTCGACGAAGTACATGTCCTCGCGGTAGTTCTCCCAGTGGCCGGAGCGGTGCCACAGCTCTTCGTCGAGCATCTCGGGGGTGGCGATCTCCCGGTAGCCGCGCTTGCCAAGCTGGGCCTGGACCTCGTCCTCGATCAGGCGCAAAAGCGTGGTGCCGCTCGCCAGCCAGAACGGCATCCCGGGAGCCTCCTCGCGCAGCATGAAGAGGCCAAGCTGAGGGCCGAGGCGGCGATGGTCGCGGGCCTTTGCCTGCTCGATCCGCTCCAGGTGGGCCTCCAGTTCCCTCTCCGTGAAGAAGGCGGTTCCGTAAATGCGGGTCAGCATCGGGCGGTTCTCATCACCTCGCCAGTAGGCACCCGCGAGGGAGTTCAGCCTCACCGCCTTGATCTGCCCGGTCGAGGGTCCATGCGGACCGCGACACAGATCCTCGAAGGGCCCGTTGCGGTAGAGCGAGACCGTCTCAACCCCACCATCGCGGACCAGGTCCTCGATCAGCTCGACCTTGTAGTCCTCCCCCCGCTCGCGGAAAATCTCGATCGCCTCGGCGACGGGGAGATCGCGGCGCGAAAACACCTCGTCGGCCGCGATGTGGGCGCGCATCGCCGCCTCGATCGGCTCCAGGTCGGAGTCGGTGATCTTCACCTCCTGGGGGAAGTCGAAGTCGTAGTAAAAGCCGCCCTCGATCGGGGGGCCGATCGTCACCCTGGTCCCCGGGTAGAGCTCCTGCACCGCCTCGGCCATCACATGGGCGGCGTCGTGGCGGATCAGATCCAGGGCCTCGGGGTCGCGGTTGGTGAGGATCGCAATCTCGGCCACGCTGGGCAGCGGCGCACCTAGATCGCGCAGCTCGCCGTTGACCCGAATAGCCAGCGCCGCCTTGGCCAGGCCGGGACCGATCGCGGCGGCGGCATCCGCCCCGGTGGCACCTTCGGGCAGTTCCAAGGGGGTGCCGTCGGGCAGCATGACGGTGATCTTTTGGGTCGCGGCCTCGATGCGGCTCATGCTACTTGTGGCCCACGAAGCGGCTATCTCCGAACCGGGGACGATCTCCGACCCCGCGCTCGCAGATCTTGGCGCTCTGGTAAGCGATTACTACCGCGATCAGCGGGGAGCGCCCTGGCGCGCCTGGCGCACGGCGATCAGCGGGCAGGGACTGCGGCCGCGAGCCGGGCCGACGCGTTCCCAGAGCACGTAGGGGCTAACGACGCGGCGAAGGCGCAGGCGGGGGAAGGGCGGGCGGGCGGGCGGGCCTTCGGCGACGACGAAGCGCACCCCCGGAGGCGGAGCCGAGCCCGCTTCGGAACCCGCCTCGATGCAGACCCTGCCGCCGCGCAACTCCCAGGCGAGGTAGGGGACGCCGTGCTGTTCGGCGAGCAGCCCGTGGGGTGCCAGCACCAGCGTCGATCCCGACGCGAGCAGGGGCCGCAGGTCGGCCAGCGCCGGCGTGTAGGTGCTCGGGCCGACCGGTGTATTGGCCAGGGCGAGCAGCGAACACGCTCCCGCGGCGAGGACATACAGCGAGGTGACGGGCCGGCGCAGCAGCGGCAGGAGAATCGTTAGCGCCGCCAGCGGCGCGGCGATCTCGATCGCCTTGGCGGCGGTGTATGGGGTGCCGCCGAGGCGGGCGGCGGCATAGGCCAGGACGCAAGCGGTCAACCCCGAGACAATCGCCGTCTGGCGCCGGCGCCAGCACAGGGCGAGACCGTAGGCCAGCAGGATCGCGGCGAAGGCAGCGCCCAGGTAGTAGCCGAGCGCCGGCATCGCGCCCGCTCCCGGAGCGAGGCGGAAGTCACCGGAGGGCCAGATGCCGAGCGCCTCAAAGGGCGAGATCTGGCCGAAGAGGTTGCCCAGGCCGGGGCCCTTGGGGGCAAAAGTTTCGAAGCGACGGAAGTCGAGCATTCGCCCGACCTCGGGGGCCGCCAGGACGGCGAAAGCGACCAGGGCGAGAGTGAGTGCGCGCAGTGGCGAGGGTCCAAAGCCGCTGGCCTCGGGTCCCGTCGTGGGCGCCGCCCTTTGGCTTTTGCCCCGGGCCAGTTCGACCATCGCCCAGATCGCTGCGCTCGCCGCGAGCCAGGCCAGGCCCGGGAAGCTGTAGGTGTAGACGCTGCCAATGGCTAGAAGGGCCGGGGGGACGAAGCGCAGGGGGGAGGCTCGCCAGGTGGGATTGATCGTCCCCTCGCGCAGGCAGAGGGCGAAGGCCAGGACGAACAGAGCCTGCATCGTCTCCTTGAAGTCGCCCTGGGCGAAATAGGAGGCGACCAGGTACGGAATGCCGACCAGCAGGGCGCCGATCGTGCGGCGCAGCGGCGGCAGGTCGGCGAAGGCGGCGAGGGCTGCCAGCGGGGTGAGGACCGCGACAGCGACCGTGAGGCCGGTGAAACCCCCTACGAGGCCGACGCCGAGACCCTTGTCGAGGGCGACCACGATCGAGTGCGGGCCGAGCGGGTAACCCTGGCGAAGGAGTTGGGACGCTTCACCGTGGGCGAGACGGGCTGCCGTCAGCAGGTGCTGGGACATGTCCGGGTTGAGGCTGGTGCCGAGGATGCCGAAGTGACCTTCGGCGAGGAAGGGGAGCGAAGCCGCCAGGAGCGAGAGGACTGCAACCGGCGCGCCAATCCGCAGCGCCTCGCCAGCGTCCTCGACTCGACCGCGCAGGAAGAGGACCGCTGCGAGCACGAGCGCGATTACAGAGAGAGCGGAGATCGTCCCGTGACCCGGAAGGCGCACCGTCCCCCAACAGATGGCGCAGAGCAGGGCCAGACCCAGAGGCGGCGACAGCCACGACCAGCGGCGCTGCCCACAGAGCGCGATCGCCGCCTGCCCGATAGCCAGCGCGGCGGCGCAAACCGCCAGTACAGCTGCATAGGTGCCCAACATGTATGGGCGTTACTGGGTTCGAACCAGTGGCCTCCGGCTTTTCGAGCAAGACGGCCACGACGAAACGGAAGGCCAGAAAACGCTCTGCAAAGTCGAAAGAAGCTGATTGGGACGCGGGGCCATTTCCGGCCAAATTAGACGAAATCCGAAGGGTTTGGGCAGGAGAGCGTCCCGCTGCCCAATGGAATGACGCCGGGACGGTTCCTCGCATTAGGCGAATGACCTGGGCAGTCGTCCTTGTGGGGGCCCGTAATTCGGGCTGGTAGGCGTTTGGCTTGGATGGAAGCCCAACCAAACTCCGCCCTGGAGGCCTCACGAGATCAAAGGCAGTGGGCGGAGCGAGAGAAAGTAGTTAATCGAGAAATAGCCGGCGCCGCCCGTTTCGATCAGCAGTTCACCCAGGTGATGGGCGGTGCTACCTCAGATGCCGTGGTACAGGAGGCCGAGACCACACAGCGCGTCAATGCCCTCGTTGGGAACCTGTACTGGCTCAGGTGGAACCCGCCGCTGAAGTGCCGGGAGAGCTGTGCGGACCTCTCGAGCGACCACCTGGCTACGGAGCTCATTCAGCTCGCCCACCGGGCGGAGAGGACCATGCGCGCGAATGTGTCATCGATCTGCTTCTGGAGCGTCACGTAACTTAAGCCCGCTCACGGGCTCTCAGGGCGCCTGACTCGGCCGAAAGTCCAGCGTCGCCTTGTGGTGGTGCCTTGCCGCACGTAGGGTCCCCCTCCTCGTTCCACAACTCGAAGGAAGGGATTCATGAGACGCCTCAAAGGCAAGCTCACCTATGCCAACGTCATCTCGACCCTCTGCCTGTTCTTGCTGCTCGGCGGGGGTGCTGC
>DATLSM010000083.1:0-84137 GCA_035534175.1 Solirubrobacterales bacterium
CCGCCTGGGTGAGCCCGCTTCTGAAGCCGGTGCCCCTCCCCGCGGGCTGGGGAGGACCGACTCTCATCGCCTAGCTACTAACTAAGCGGCGAGGGCGAACTCATGGTCCGCACGTATTGGTTTTTGCCGGTGTTTCACGAGGCCTCCGGCAACCTCGACCTGCAACCTTTCGCACGGATCGTCCACGTCGAAGCCTGTCGCCCCCGTGCTATGTGCTCTGTGATTGTACGGTGTCGAGGAAGGAGACGGGATGGGCGAGAGAGAATTCGACGCGATCGTGCTGGGGGCCGGCCCCGCTGGCGAGGTCTGCGCCGGTCGGCTCGCCGAGGGAGGCCTGGAGGTGGCGATCGTCGAGCAGGAGCTGATCGGCGGCGAATGCTCCTACTACGCCTGCATGCCATCGAAGGCGCTGCTGCGAGCGGCGGGACTGCTGGCCGAGGCGCGGCGGGTTCCCGGAGTCGCCGAGGCGGTGAGCGGGAAGCTCGACCCCGGAGCCGTCCTCCGCCGTCGCGACGAGGTGATCCACGAACTCGACGACTCGAGCCAGATTCCCTGGCTACGCAAACGGGGGATCGAGCTCTACCGCGGCGAGGGCCGGCTGGATGGAGAGCGTCGGGTCGTGGTGGGCGAGGCGGTGCTCAGTTCAAGGCGGGCGATCGTCATCGCCAGCGGCAGCGGCGCCACGATGCCGCCGGTCGAGGGGCTCGACTCGGTTGAGGCCTGGAACAACCGCCAGGGGACCACCGCCAAGCGGGTCCCACCGAGCATGGTCGTGCTTGGTGGCGGTCCGGTCGGCTGTGAGCTGGCGCAGGCCTGGTCGAGCCTGGGCGCCTCGGTCGCCCTGATCGAGGGCGAGGAGCGACTACTGCCGCGCGAGGAGCCCTTCGCCGGCGAAGAACTCGCTGCGGCGCTGGGGCAAGAGGGTGGCATCGATGTGCATACCGGGGTCCTCGCCCGACGGGTGAGCGGCGGCGGAGCTGGGGTGGAAGTCGAGCTGAGCGACGGGGCCAGCCTCGAGGCCTCCGAGATCCTCGTCGCGGTGGGGCGCACTCCCCGCACCGCAGGCCTGGGGCTTTCTTCGGTGAGGGTCGAGCCTGGGCGCGGGGGCTTCCTCGGGACCGACGACAGGTTGCGGGTGGGCGGGCGCGAGTGGCTCTATGCGATCGGCGACGTCAATGGCAGGGCGCTGCTCACCCACATGGGCAAGTACCAGGCCTGGGTCGCGGCCGAGAACCTGCTGGGGCGAGACGTCGAGGCGATCGCGGAGGGCATCGGCTCTCCCCGCGTCACCTTCACCGACCCCCAGGTCGCCGCGGTTGGCAAGACGCTCGAGCAGGCGCGCGAGGCCGGGATCGCGGCCCGCGCCGTGGACGTGCCGACCGATCGCACCCCCGGTGCCAGCTTCCAGGGCAAGGACACCGGCGGCACCTCCCGCCTCGTCATCGATCAGGACCGCGGCACGATCGTCGGGGCGACCTTCACCGGCTTCGAGATCGCCGACTTCCTCCACGCCGCAACGATCGCCGTGGTCGGCGAGGTCCCGCTCACCCGGATCCGCCACGCCGTCGCCTCCTATCCGACCCGCAGCGAGGTCTGGCTGAAGCTGCTGGAGGCCTACGGGATCTGAGCCAGGTGCACGGTGCCCCCAGCAGGGCTCAGACCCTCGAACGTCGCTTCAGATCTTCGAGCACCTCGGGCGGGAACCCCGCCACCTGATTGAGGTCGTCCACCGACTGGAACCGGCCGAGGCGCTCGCGGTGGGCGAGCAGCCGGGTCGCCTGGGTGACCGTGAGGTCATAACCGCGCAGTTGCTCGAAGGTGACCGTGTTCAGATCGATCGTCGGCCCCGGCTGAGCAACTGCCGCGGGCGGGGTCTCGGGCTGAGGTGCTGGCGGGCGCGGGATTGGAGTCGGCTGCGGCAGCACGGTGGGCGGGGGCGGCGAAGGTGGCGGGGGCAGTGGATGCGGGGGCTCGGGCGCTGGGGGCGACGTGGGCACTGGAGTAGGTGCCTCGGGCGGCGTGGGCACTGGAGTAGGTGCCTCGGGCGCCGAGAAGACGGCCGCAGGAGGCGGCGAGGGGGCGGGGGAAGCCTGGAACGGTTGGGGAGGTTGGAGGGAGGGCGCCGCGGCCTGCACCGAGTCGAACACCGCCCGCTCGGCCTCGGCGGCGCGGCGCTCGGCCTCCCGCGCGTGCTCCTCTGCCTGGGTGACGTTTTCCTGCATCTCGCGCAGGCGCTGCTGTCGCTGGTCCTCTTCTGCTTGCAGCTTCGCCAAGCGCTCGGCCTCGGCGGCGCGGCGCTCGGCGGCCTTGGTCCGCTCCTCGATCTGGCGCAGGCGCTCCTGCGCCTCCTCCATCGAGCGCTCGATCGCGACGTGCTCCTCCTGCAGCAGATGCTCGGCGGTCTGCATATCGGCGGCTGGAGGTGAGGGTGGTGAAAGGTCGACCGGAGGCGGAGGCGGTTGAGGCCCAGGCTGCACGGGAGGCAGGGCCTCCATGCTCTGCGTGATCTGGCTCCCCTGGGCGCGCGCCTCGCGGCCTTCGGCCTCGCGCTGGGTGCGTTCGGCCTCCTGAATTCGGCGATCGGCCTCGGCCCGGATCCTCTCCTCCTCCTGCTGGATCTCCTGCACCTTGGAGCGAACCCTCTCTTCCGCCACGGCGGGGTCATAGGTCCCCGCCTGCGGCGTGGCGCCGGCGAGGACCGGCGGCGGGATCGGCGCCACCGGCGCGGAGGGCGGCGGGACGGCCTGAGAGGGCGCGATGGGCGATTGGGCTTGCCCCGGCGCGACGGGCTGGGGGGGAGTCTGGGGAGCCGCCGGCGCGGCAGGCTGTCCTCCCTGCCGCAGCAGTTCGCGCTCCTGCCTCACCCGCTCGGCGCGCAGCTCCCGCTCCGCCTTCTCCGCGTCCTTGCGCCTGCGTCGCTCCTGGCGTTTGCCGATCCCAAAGAGCCGCCTACCAACCGGCTCGGAGGCCAGGGGGACGGCGGGAGGCGGCAGCTGAGAGGCCGGTGCGGCGCCGACCCCCTGAGCCTGGGGGGCCGGTGGCGGAATGGGCTTACCGCGTCGGCGGGCCCTCTGGGCGACTCTCTCTTCCTTGCGATGCTTCGCCGCCTCCTGCCGCTGCGTGCGCTGCTCGAGGCGAGCGGCACGCTGCTGCTCACGCGCCATCCGCCGTTTGTCCTGCGCGCTCTGGGGTGGGGAGCCGGCGAACGCCGGCGCGGGTGGAACACCGGGGAGTGGCGGAGAAGAGACCCCCGGGGGCGGCGGCGAAGCGAGTCCGGTCGCCGCGGGGACGGCTGAGACAGGAGGGGCGGCGGGAGGCGTGAACGATTGGCCGACCATCTTCGGTTGCTTCGCGGCCTTCCCCTTGTTGCGGCGCTGGGTGAAGCTGACCACCAGCAGCAGGATCAGGATCGCGATGACCAGGGCGGCGACGAAGTACTCGGTGTGGTTGCTCACGTAGTTGCCCGCCTTGTTTGGGAAGGATTCGGCCCTGGCCTGGGCAGGGACGGCCAGGGCCAGCGAGATGAGCGCGGCGACGCCCGGGAGCGGGAGCAAGCGGGTGCGCATTGCCCTCAATCCTTTCACGTGATTCGGCGTATGCAAGGCCTGACCCCACGATTGCTTGGGCCGAGGTTCGAACCGAGCCCAGCGCTCACCGCATCCGTCCCTTGAACTCGCGCTCCACCTCGCGGCGGACGTCGCGGTCGGCGATCTCGCGACGCCGGTCGCGACCCTCCTTGTTCCGCGCCAGGGCCAGCTCCACCTTGGCCCGTGCCCCCTTGAAATAGATCCGGGTGGGGATCAGGGTCAGCCCTTTCTGTGCGGTCTTGCCGATCAGACGCTCGATCTCGGCTCGGTGCATGAGCAGCTTTCGCGCCCGCTCGGGCTCGTGGTTTTGGTTGCTGGCCGGTGCGTAGGGGGGAATGTGGAGATTTCGCAGCCAGACCTCGCCGGCCTCGACGACGGCGTAGGCGTCGGTCATCTGGGCCTTGCCCCCGCGCAGCGACTTGACCTCCGAGCCGCGCAGGGCGATTCCCGCCTCCATCGTCTCCACAAGCTCGAATTTGTGCCGGGCGCGACGGTTAGTGGCGACGTCACCGGAGGCGGGGGAGCGTCGCTTCTCAGCCACCGGCGGGCTCCAGGTCGACCCGCCCGCGCGAGGCTTCGATCCCCCCCACCCCGACCGCGATCGGGTCGCCCAGCCGCAGGCGGTTGCCACTTCGCCGACCGACCAGGGCGGTCTCGCTCTGGTCCAGCTCGAAATACTCGCCGGGCAGGCGACGGGCGGGGAGGAAGCCCTCGTAGACGTCCCCCAGCTCGCCGCCGAAGGAGACGAAGGCACCCGCCCGGATGACACCCGAGACCTCTCCCTCGAATTTGGCGTCCAGACCGCGATCGCCCAGCTCTCGCTCCAGCAGGTAGGCGGCGCAGAGGTCGTCGGCTTCGTGCTCGATCCGGGTCGAGGAGCGCTCCCGCTCAGAGCAGTGCGCGGCCACCTCGCGGGCCTCGGCGCGGCGAGGCGCCTCCTCCCCCTCCCCCAGGGCGGCCAGCAACGCGCGATGGGCGACGAGATCCGGATAGCGACGGATTGGTGAGGTGAAATGACAGTAGGCGGAGCTGCCGAGCCCTGCGTGGCCGCTGTTTCGCTCGCTGTAGGAGGCCGGCTTGAGGGAGCGGAGCACGAGCGATGTATACGCCTCGCGGCCGTGGCCGCGCCGCCTGGCCTCGCGGCTGGCGAGCCGGCTGGCCTCGGCGGCGACCTCGCCCGCCTGGCGCGGCGAGAGTCCCTCACGCAGCGGGGGCGTCGGAACTCCGAGCGCGTGGAGCTGGGCGATCAGGCGCTCCACCCGCCCCGGGTCGGGTTGGGGGTGGACGCGGTAGAGGGCCGGCACCCGCTTGCGCCCCAGCAGCTGCGCCACCTGTTCGTTGGCCAGGATCATCAGCCGCTCGATCAGCCGGTGCGACTCGGTCTGCCTCACCGAGTGGGCGCCGGTGACGTTGCCGGCGGCGTCGAAGCGGAACTCGGGCTCGGCGGAGTCGACATCGAGGCTGGTCACGCCGCGCCGCTCCCCCAGCGCCGCCGCCACCCCCCGGGCGAGGGCCAGGGACTCGGCGACGGGGGCCGGGGCTTTCGCCCGCCCGGCGAAGATCGCGTCGAGGTGGTCGTAGTCGAGCCGGGCGTCGGAGCGGATGCGGCTGCGCTGAAAGCTCGCCGATCGCGGTTCGCCCGCCGGCCCGAGCTCGATCTCGGCGCTGACCGCGAGCCTCTCCTCCCCCGGAGTGAGGCTGCACGCATCACTGCTCAGGGCGTGGGGCAGCATCGGCTCGACCACGCCCGGCGCGTAGGTGCTATTGGCCCGACGGCGTGCCTCGAGGTCCAGTGGCGAGCCGGGACGCACATGCGCGGCGACGTCGGCGATGTGGACCCAGAGGCGCACGCCGTCCCCCTCACGTCGCGCCGAGATGGCGTCGTCGAAGTCGCGGGCGGTGGCCGGGTCGACGGTGAAGGTGGGCAGCGCCGTGAGGTCGCTTCGGCCTCCCTCCCGCCGCGCCGCGGCCCTCGCCGCCGCCCCGGCCTCCAACTCCAGCGCCGCACCAAAGCCGCGACCTTCCAGGCGCTCCCCCATCAGCGCTTCGACCGCGTCGCGAGCCCGCTTGGGTGAGCGAGGGAACCGCGGCGTCAACCGGGGACCCGGTGCGCCAGGACCGCGAGAGCCCGCTGCATCGCCTCGTCGCGCCTGGTGCGCGGGTTGTCCCGGACATAGACGTCGGGGTGGATGCCCTTGCCCGCCAGGTTGACGCCCCTGGGTGTGAAGTACTGGCCGACGGTCAATTTCAGGGCGCCGCCGTTGGCGAGGGGGATCTCCTGCTGGAAGACGCCCTTGCCGTAGGAGCGGGTGCCGACGACCGTCGCGCCCACGTCGTCGGCCAGCGCGGCGGTGAGAATCTCCGCCGAGGAGGCGGTATCGCGATCGATCAGGACGACGAGCGGAATCCTCACCAGGTCCCCGCCCGAGGATCGATAGACGGAGTTGCCGTCGGCCCTGGAGGTGGTCGAGACGACGACCTTCCCCTGCGCCATGAAGAGGCTGGCGATCGCGACCGCTTCCTGAAGAAAGCCGCCGCCATTGCCCCGGAGGTCCAGCACGATCCCCTGGGCGCCTTCGCGCTCCAGCCGCCGCAGGGCCTTGGCCACCAGCTTGTCAGAGCCGGCGGTGAAGCTGGAGTAGCGCAGGTAGCCCAGCTTGCGCCCGTCCACCCGCTTGATCTGGGTGAAGGTGACGGGGGTGGCGATTTCGGCTCGGGTGACCCGGACGCTCTCCACACCCCGGCGACCGGGCCGCACGATCCCCAACCGCACGCTGGTGCCTTCCGGGCCGGTGATCCATTTATTCGCCAGCAGCAGGCTCTTGCCGGCCAGCGGCCTGCCTTCAACCGAGATGATCACGTCACCATGGACGATGCCCGCCTTCCTGGCCGGGGATTCAGGCAGGACTCGTTTGGTGAGAATGCCGCGAGCGGTGAGCGCGATTTCGATCCCCACTCCCGAGTAGTGGCCGTCCAGCTCTTCGTTGAAGCCGGTCGCGGCCTTCGGCGCAAAGTATTCGGAGTAGCGATCGTGGAAGTGCCGGCGCAGGCCGCGCACCATGCCGCCGAGGGAGGAGTCGGTGAGGGAGGAATGGTTGGCCGGCTGGTAATAGTTTTCTTCGATCAGTTCTGTCGCTTCGGCGCTGATGCCTCCCGAGGCACCGACCAGGCGGTCACGAAGGAAGCTGGGCAGCGTGGCCGGGTGACCCCCGAGCCAGATTCCGGCGCCCAGGGCGAGAAGCAGGGCGGCGCCGAGCGCCGCGATCCAGGCGGCTCTCACCCCGGCCTCAGACCTTGAGGAAGCGCCGCAGGGTGACGCCAGAGCCGATCGCCGAGACCAGCACGGCGGCGGCGAAGAGGATGCCGACGAGCGCCGGGAAGGAGAGGGTGCTGTTGTTCTGCGCCGCGAGGAAGGAGAAGGTCTTGCTCAGGGGGTCGACGATCGTGATCTTGCCCAGCCACAGGATCAGTATGGCCACCAGGCCTCCGGCGAAGCCGACCACCACGCCCTCGATCATGAACGGCCAGCGGATGAACCAGCGGGTCGCGCCGACCAGCCGCATCACCTCGACCTCGCGCCGGCGGGTGTAGATCGAGAGCCGGATCGTGTTGCCAACCAGCAGCAGTGAGGCCGCGATCAGCAGCGCGGTGATCACGGTCAGAACTATTTTCAGCGCGCTGGTCACCTGGGCGATCTTCTGCACCCCCTGCTGCGGCGCGAAGGTGGATTCTTCGGCCGGGATGATCGAGGAGATCGGCTTCGGTTTGCCGTTTCGGCCCGGCGGAGCGACCGCGGCGCGCACGACCGCGAGATTGCTGGCGTTGTCGGCCTTGACCGAGAAGTTGGCGGGCAACGGATTGTGGCCGCCCAGCTGGGCGAGCGATTCTTCGACTTTCTTCTCGCCGTAGGAGCCCTTGAATTCGGCCAGCGCCTCGGGCTTGGTGATGAAACGCACCGCAGCGACGTGGGGGATCGCTTCCAGCTTCCTCTGCAGGGTGGTGATTTCAGCGCTGGTCGCATCGTCGTATACCGGCACCCGGAATTCGAGGCTGTTGCTGACCTGTTCGCTCTTGGCCTGCGTGGTCTGCAGGACCGGGATCAGGACGCCGAGCAGAATCACGGTCACGATCGTGGTCACGATCGCCGCCAGGCTCGGTGCGCCGTTGCGGCGCATGGCGCGAAAGGCCTCCTGGGTGAAGAATGCGAACCGGCCCATCAGAACAGGGACTCGCTGCCGTGGCCGTTGGTCTGTCCCTCGTTGCCAACGCCCATCTCGGCCTTCATCCTCAGGCCGAACTCGGTGGTCGACTCCTCGGTGTAGCCGCCGCTGACCTCGTCGCGGACGACGCGGCCCTCGTAGAGCTCGATCACCCGGCGGCGCATGCTGTCGACCATCTCGCGGTCGTGGGTGACGACGAGAACGGTCGTGCCGGTCTTGTTGATCCGGTAGAGGAGCTGCATCACGCCGATCGAGGTGACCGGATCGAGGTTGCCGCTGGGCTCGTCGGCGAGCAGCAGCGGCGGGTGGTTGACGAAGGCGCGGGCGATCGAGACGCGCTGCTGCTCGCCGCCGGAGAGCTGGTCGGGATAGCTGTGCAGCTTGGTGGAGAGGCCGACCAGTCGCAGCGTCTCCGGCACCTGCTCGCGGATTTCAGCCCGGCTGGCGCCGATCACCTGCAGCGCATAGGCGACGTTGTCATAGACGGTGCGGTCGGGGAGCAGCTTGAAGTCCTGGAAAACGGTGCCGATGTTTCGCCGCAGCAGCGGGATCTTCTTCTCCGACAGGGTGCCGATGTCGCGGCCGGCGATCTTGACGCTGCCCTCGGTGGCCGAGAGCTCGCGGATCAGCATCTTGATCAGGGTCGACTTGCCGCATCCGGTCGGACCGACCAGGAAGACGAACTCGCCGCGGTCGATCGCCAGGGAGACCCGGTCAAGCGCCATGTGACCGCCGGAGTAGACCTTGGTCACCTCGCCCAGCTCGATGATCGGCCGCCTGGCGCGGCGGGGTCGCCGCGACTCCGACTCGCGCTTTTGTCTCTTGCCAGCTCTTGCCATACCCGGGATCTGTTCTGCGACTACAGGGTGACTCCTGCGCACCCTCCGGGGCGCAAGACCCTGCCCATAGAAGGTTGGCGAAACCTTAGCGAATTGTTAGTGGACGCTAGTGATTGCTGGGCTGATCCAGCGCCCGCTGCGCCGCGGCGACGATGTGGGGGGCGTCGATTCCGGCGGCGGCGAGCAGCTCCTCCGGCGGGCCGCTGCCGGGCCTCTCGCTGACCGCGAGGCGCACCAGCCGGGTGCTCGCACCGGCCTCGGCCAGCGCGGTGGCAACGACCTCGCCGATCCCGCCCTCGGCCCAGTGGTCCTCCACCGTGACCATCGCCCGGGTTTCGGCCGCCGCGCCCACCAGGGTCTCGGCGTCCACGGGCTTCACCGAGTAGAGGTCGATCACCCGGCAGGCGACCCCGCGGCCGGCGAGCTCCTCGGCGGCGGCGAGACATTCGTGCAGGGTGATGCCGGCGCCGACCAGGGTGACGTCGTCGGCAGAGCCCGAACGATGCGTGCGGCTGCCTCCGATTGGGAAGGCCTCATCCGCTCCGTAGAGCACCGCTGTGGGGCCGCGGGTGGTGCGCAGGTAGCTGATGCCTCGATGCGCGCGCATCGAATCGACCAGCTCCACCGCCTGGTTGGCATCGCAGGGGTAGAGAACCGTGCTGCCGAGGACCGCTCGCAGGGAGGCGATGTCCTCCAGCGCCATCTGCGACGGCCCGTCGGGACCGATCGAGACGCCCACGTGGGAGCCGCAGAGCTTCAGGTCGGCGCCGGAGATCGCGGCCATGCGGACGAAGTCATAGGCCCGGCTGAGGAACGCGCCAAACGTTGATGCAAACGGCTTCCACCCCCGGACCTGGAGTCCCACCGCGGCCGCGACCATCTGCTGCTCGGCGATGAACATCTCGAAGAACCGCTCCGGGTGCCTCTTGGCGAACCGCTCGGCATAGGTCGAGTTCCCCACCTCGGCGTCGAGCACCACGACCCGCTCATCGAGGGAGCCGATCCAGGCCAGGGCGTCGCCGTAGGCCGCGCGGGTCGCCACCTCCTCACCAACCGCGTAGCGAGGCCGCTCGACGGTCTCGGTCGCCAGCTCCAAGGGTCGCGCATCGGGCGGCGGGGCGACCGCGACTCGGAGCGAGCGGATGCCGCCCAGCTCCTCGATCGCAGCGGCCGGGTCGGCCAGCGGCTTGCCGTGCCAGTTCGGCTGGTCCTCGACGGCGGAGACCCCAGAGCCCTTCTTTGTCCGGGCGAAGATCGCCGCCGGCGCCGGCGCCTCCAGCGCCCGCGCGTAGGCGTCGTCGATCGCCGCCAGGTCGTGCCCGTCGATCTCCTGCACGTGCCAGCCGCAGGCGCCGGCGCGCGCCGCGAGCGAGGCGGTGTCCCAGCCGTGCATCGTCGGGCCCCTCTGGCCCAAGCGGTTGACGTCGATGACGGCGATGAGATTGTCCAGGCGCGCGTAGCCGGCGTGCTCGAATGCCTCCCACATCGACCCCTCGGCCAACTCGGAGTCGCCGCAGAGCACCCACACCCGCAGCTCCGAAGATTCCAGGCGGGCGGCGGCGAGCGCGATGCCGACGGCGATCGGCAGGCCCTGGCCGAGTGATCCGGTGGCGACGTCGACCCAGGGGATCTCCGGAGTCGGGTGCCCCTGCAGGCGAGAGCCGAGCTGGCGGAAGGTGAGCAGCTCCTCGTCCTCGATCGCTCCCGCCGCCTTGTAGAGGGAGTAGAGCAGCGGCGAGGCGTGGCCCTTGGAGAAGACCAGGTGGTCGTTTGCCCGGTTCTCCGGCGAGGCGAAGTCGTAGCGAAGGTGACGGGCAAAGAGCACCGCCATCAGATCGGCGGCCGACATCGAGGAGGTGGGGTGGCCCGAGCCGGCCGCCGCAGCGGCGCGGATCGAGTCGACCCGAAGCTGACGGGCGAGCTCGTTCAACTGCTCCTCGCTGTTCGCGCTTTGCGCGGGGCTGACCTGGTGCAAGGGACGAAACCTCTTCTCGATGCCGGCGGGAGGCGGACTCTATCTCCCTCCCGCCCTAGCCGATCGCCACCATGCGCTCGATCGGCAGGCGCGCCCGAGCGGCGATATCCGGCGAGACGCTGACCTCGAACCTCATCTCCCGCAGCGAGTCGCGCAACTTGGGCAGGGTGATCATCCTCATGTATTTGCAGAAGGCCATCCGGTTGGCCTCGATCAGGTCCGCACCGGGCGCCGCCCGGCGCAGTGGGTAGAGCATCCCGTTCTCGGTCGCGACGATGAAGCTGCCCTCGGGGTTCGCTTCGACGTGGCGCAGCATCCCCGAGGTGGAGAGCATGTGAACTCCCTCCGGTTCGATGTCCCCGGCGGCGACGAACTCCATCGCCTGGGTGGCGCAGCCGCACTCGGGGTGGATCAGGAGTTCGGCCTGTGGGTGCTCGGCGCGGGTCCGGGCGATGTCCTCGGGGCGGATTCCGGCGTGGACATGGCACTCGCCGTCCCAGACGTGGAAGCGAGCACGGCGCCGGGGGTCGGTGCGGATGCCGGCCTCGCGTTCGACGAAGGCGCCCAGCCACATGTCGGGTCCGAAGAGGATCTCGACCTGGGGTCCATGCTCGGCCCAGATGTGTTCGACCACCTTGACCGCGTTGGAGGAGGTGCAGCAGTAGTCGGTCTGGGCCTTCACCTCGGCCGAGGTGTTGACATACATCACAACGATCGCCGCCGGGTGCTCCGCCTTCCAGGCGCCCAGCTGCTCGGCGTCGATCGAGTCCGCGAGCGAGCAACCCGCGTCGAGGTCGGGGATCAGGACCGTCTTCTCGGGCGAGAGGATCGAGGCGGTCTCGGCCATGAAGTGGACACCGCAGAAGGCGATCGTCTCGGCCTCGGTGGCCGCCGCCTGGCGCGAGAGGCCCAGCGAGTCTCCCAGGTGGTCGGCGACGTCCTGGACCTCCGGCAGCTGGTAGTTGTGCGCCAGGATCACCGCCTTGCGCTCCTGCGCCAGCGCGCGGACCTCCTCGCTCAGCGCAGCGATCTCCTCCGAAGAGAGCTCCGGCGCGACGGTAGCTTGGATCGTGGGCAACTCCTGCATGGGGAGCCTTCCGTTTCCGATGTTCGCTGGCTGGGCGTGAGCCTCAAGACCAGTCGAATGAACGTTGTTCAAGTCTAGACCTCCGGCCGACCCGCGGGTCCCGTCGTCGGAAGCGCCTTGGCGCGAGACTTCATCCATGCCCGAGCTGCCCGAGGTCGAGATCGCCACGCGGCGACTGAGCACCGCTTTATCGGGTGCTCGGGTGGAATCGGCCCTCGCCCCGGGGATCAACGTGATGAAGACCTTCGAGCCCCCGCTGGAGGAGCTGGCCGGGCGGAAGGTAGGCGGCTCTCGGCGGGTGGGGAAGATGCCGGTTGTCGAGTTCGGTGAGCTGAGCCTGCTGATCCACCTGATGTCGGCGGGGCGTTTGCAGGCCTTCGATAAGCGGGCATCGGCGAGAGACCGGGCTTCGCGGCTGCTGGTCCGCCTCGAAGATGGGCGGGAGCTGCGGCTGCGGGAGTTCGGAACGCGGCAGCGGGCCTGGGCGAAATTACTGGAAAGGGAGGCGGTGGCCGAGGATGAGATGGTCGCTTCGCTGGGGCCTGAGGCCTGGCCGCCGCCGCCGCTGGCGGTATTCGCCACTTTGATCGACCAGCCCAGGCACCTTCATCCCCTGCTGCGAGATCAGCGGACGATTGCCGGGATCGGGCGCTCCTGGGTCGATGAGATCCTCTGGGAGGCTCGACTGTCGCCGTTCCAGCAGGGAGCGGAGTTGAGCGCTGAGCAGGTGGAGCGCCTGCATGGGGCGCTTGGTGTCCTCGGCCAGGCGATCGACCATTACGAGGATCTGATCGGCGAGCGGGTGCCGGACAAGATGCCGATGCCGCTGAGGGTCCACAGGCGCGAGGGCCAGCCCTGCCCCCGCTGCGGCACCACGATCGAGGCGGTCTTCTTCTCCCAGCACCAGACCAACTACTGCCCCGCCGAGCAGACCGGGGGCCGGGTGCTCAAGGACCGCCGCCTCTCGCGGCTTTTGAAGTAGGAGGAGCCGCCACCTCCTCCGCTTCGGCTGCCCGGGGTGATGGTCCCTCAGGCCGGTTCTTGCCGATCTATCAGCAGGCTGAAGTCGATGCTGGGGGCCGAATGGGTGAGGGCGCCGACGGAGATGAAGTCGACGCCGGCCTCGGCGATCTGGCGAACCGTCTCCAGGGTGACGCCGCCCGAGGCCTCCAGGGAGGGCGCCTTGGCGCCGGCGCAAGCGTCGCGCAGCGCCACCGCTTTGCCCAGGGTCGCGGTGTCCATATTGTCCAGCAGCAGCGCGTCGGCGCCGGTGCCCAGAGCGTAGGCGACCTCGTCGAGATTGCGACACTCCACCTCCACCGCGAGGTCCGGACGCAGGGTCCGGGCCGCGTGCACGGCCTTGGCCAGGCCACCGGCGAGGGCGATGTGGTTCTCCTTAATCAGGATCGCGTCGTGCAGACCCATGCGGTGGTTCTCAGCGCCGCCCGCCGCCACGGCCGCCTTCTCCAGCCCGCGCAGACCGGGCGTCGTCTTACGGGTATCGAGGATCCGCACTCCGGTGCCCGCGACCGCCTCGACGTAGCGGGCCGTGAGGGTGGCAACGCCCGAGAGGTGGCCGAGGAAGTTGAGCGCGGTGCGCTCCGCGGCGAGCAGCGCCCGGGCCGGACCGCTGGCCAGCGCGATGTCAGCCGGCACCTCCTCCCGCCACCGGCCCTCGAGGACAAGCTTGTCCAGACGATCGACCCCAGATTGGCGCATCGCCTCCCAGACGAGGTCCAATCCGAACACCACCCCGGGCTGCTTTTGCACGATCCGCGCGCGAGAGCGCGCGTCTGCGGGCACCGTGGCCTCCGCCGTGAGGTCGCCTGGGCCGATGTCCTCGGCGAGCGCGCGGGCAACGACCTCGTTGGGCAGCTCGCCTGGGCTCTGCATCGCCTGAGCCTAGATCACAAGCGCGGTCGCACTTCGCCGCGCTGCCAGGTTAAATAGGAGCGCAACGGCGGATCTCACGTTTGCGCTGGCCACGGCGTTTAATCCACGTGGTGAGCGAACTGCCCCCCTTCCAAGTTCTGCTCGACGAGCACGCCGCGGACGTCATGGCGGTGCTGCGGGGGGCCGTGGGCCGGGTCGACGCCGACGACTGCTTCCAGGAGACCTTCATCTCCGCCCTGCGCGCCTACCCCAAGCTGGGAGGGGCCAGCAACCTTCGCGCTTGGCTGATGACAATCGCGCACCGCAAGGCGGTCGATCACCATCGGGCCAAGGGGCGCCGACCGGTACCGGTCGCCGAGGTGAGCGAGGTCACGCTCAGCGACCCCGAGCCCGAGGGGGAGCTGTGGGCGTTGGTCGGCACCCTGCCGCCAAAACAGCGGGCGGCGGTCGAGCTGCGCTACGCCTGCGATTTGCCCCACGCCGAGATTGCGGCCGCCCTGGGTTGCTCGCCGGAGGCAGCTCGGCGCAACCTGCACGAGGGAGTCAAGCGACTGAGGAGGGAGCTGGCATGAGGGCCACACTGCGAGGCCTCACCGATCGCGCCGCCGCCGAGGGGCTGCTCGACGTCGCCTACACATCCATGGACTCCCCCTTCGGTACCCTTTTGCTGGCGGCCACCGAGCGCGGTCTGGTCCGGCTTGGCCTGCCCAGCCAGGACGCCGAGAGCCTGCTCGAGGACCTGGCCGCCCGCGTCTCCCCTCGGGTGCTCGAGGCTCCCGCCCGGCTGGAGGAGACCCGGCGCGAGCTTGACCGCTACTTCGAGGGGCGCCTGCGGGCCTTCGAGCTGCCGCTCGACTGGCAGCTGACCGACGGCTTCCGCGGCAGGGTGCAACGGGCGATCGCCAGGATCCCCTACGGGCAGACCCGCAGCTACACGGAGATGGCGGGCGAGGCCGGGAACGAGCGGGCGGTGCGCGCCGCCGGCACGGCCTGCGGCACGAACCCGATCCCGATTGTCGTCCCCTGCCACCGTGTGCTGCGCAGCGGCGGGGGCCTCGGCGGCTACGGCGGCGGATTGGCGATGAAGGAAGCCCTGTTGAGTCTGGAGGGCCGCCGCTAAAGCGAACTGGCGATGCCGTCGATCCGGGTCGGGATGCCAAACCTTGGCAAATTGGCGCGCAGGGGAGGGCGATGGAGTCTGGCCCTGATCGCGCTGCTCGCCCTGCTCTTCGGTGCTGCGCGGGTCCTTGAGCCGGCGCGGGCCGCGGCAACCCCCCTGCCCGCAAGCTCCGCCGTCTCCGCCCCAGCCGAAGGAGAAGGGGCCGAAAGCGAAGGGGAAGCCGAAGGTGCAGCAGAAGAAGAATCGAAAGCAGAAGCGACAGAAGAAGAAGAAGAAGAAGAAGAAGAAGAAACCGCAAGCCATCCCGCCACCTGTCCTTCCCACGCGGCTGGGAAGCGCGCGCCCACACGGCGCTCCGCCCGGTCGCCCAGGCCGGCTAGGAGGAGCTCGACGCGGCGGTCCTGTTCAGGTAGTCGCGGACGAACTCGTCAATGTCGCCGTCGAGGACGCGCTGGACATCACCGACCTCGTGGTCGGTGCGGTGGTCCTTCACCATCGTGTAGGGGTGCAGGACGTAGCTGCGGATCTGGGAACCCCAGGCGACGTCTTTGACCTCCCCTCGCGCCCTGGCCAGCACCTCGGCGCGTTTGCGCTCCTCCAGCTCGATCAGCTTGGAGCGCAGCAGCTGCATCGCGACCGCCTTGTTCTGAGTCTGGGAGCGCTCGTTCTGGCACTGGACGACGACGCCGGTGGGAAGGTGGGTGATCCGCACCGCGGAGTCGGTCTTGTTCACGTGCTGGCCACCGGCCCCGGAGGCGCGATAGGTATCGATTCGCAGGTCATCGTCCTCGATCTCCACCTCCACCCCGGCGTCGACCAGCGGCCCGACGTCAACCTGGGCGAAGCTCGTATGCCGTCTCGAGGAGGAGTCAAAGGGGGAGATCCGCACCAGCCGGTGCACGCCCCGCTCGGCGGCGAATAGCCCGTAGGCGTTCTCCCCGCGGGCGATGAAGGTCGCCGACTTGAGGCCCGCCTCCTCACCCGGGGAGGCCTCCTTCATCTCCACCGCAAAGCCGCGCCGCTCGGCCCAGCGCAGGTACATGCGCAGGAGGATCTCCGCCCAGTCCTGGGAGTCGGTGCCGCCGGCGCCGGCGTGAACGGTGATCACCGCGTCGCCGGAGTCATACTCGCCGCTGAAGAGCCGAGCCTCCTCCAGCTGGGCCAGGCGGCGCTCGACCGCGGTGAGCTGGGAGGAGAGTTCGGCCGCCATCTCCTGGTCCTCGGAGGCCATCTCCGCCAGCTCGCCCAGGTCGGCGACCTCGGTCTCCAGCTCGCGGAAGGTCTTGCGCTTGCGCTGGGCGCGCGCATGGGCGGCGGAGGTACGGGCCGCGGTCTCCTGGTCATGCCAAAAACCGGGCCGCTGCATCTCGGCCTCCAACCTCGCTATCTCCTGATCGAGCGAAGCCGGGTCAAAGGTAATCCGCGAGCAGCTTCAGCTGGTCGCGGATCTCGGCGAGCCGCGCCGGCACCGATTCAGTTGAGAGGGCCTCCGCCATCAGTGAAGCTTACCCAGCGCCTCGGCACGGTCCTCGTAGGGCCGCCAGCTCCGGACCCGCTGGTCGCGCAGCTCAAACAGCCAGGCCATCTCGTCCTCGCCGGCCGCCGAGCCGTCCTCCTCCCAGCGCCAGACCCGCCGGATCAGGGCAACCGCCCGATCGGCGTTCTCGTGCAGCTGATCCAATTCAACTTTCTGTTGAACCCCGCCGGGGGGGCGGGTTGCCCAGAGCCGAGCGGCGTCCACCCCCTTGCGCAACCCCCGCATCGAGTGGAGTTCGACCTCGGGATCCAGGACCTCGACGAAGGCATCCAGATCGCCCTCGTTGAACGCCCGGATGAACTCGCGGACGGGGTCTATGCCCCGTGGCACTTCTTGTACTTCTTGCCGCTGCCGCACCAGCATGGGTCGTTGCGGCCGATTTTGTCGTGCTCGTCCTTGACCACGGTTTCGACCACCTCGGTCGCCCCCCCGTTGCCCCCCTGCGCGGCGCCTCCGACTCCGGCGGCGACCATCTCCACCGCCCCCGCGGTGCCGGTCGCGGCGACCTGTTGCAGGGCCGAGGGCTGCCCTTCCAGGGTGCCGCCGGAGTAGGCCAGCGCCGGCGCCTGGCTCGCGCCATTGGGGGCGAAGGCGGTTTCGGCCCCTCCGTGGTCGAGCTCCACCTCGACGTGGAAGATCAGTTTGCTGAACTCCTCCCAGATCGCGTGCATCAGCTCTTCGAACATCGAGAAGCCTTCGTTTTTGTAGGCGACGATGGGGTCGAGTTGGGCGAAGCCGCGCAGGTGGATTCCCTCCCGCAGGTAGTCCATGTCGAAGAGGTGCTCGCGCCAGCGGTTGTCGATCACCTGGAGCAGGATCGAGCGCTCGAGGTAGCGCATCAGCTCCTCACCGAACTGCTTTTCGCGCCCGTCGTAGGCATTCATCGCGTCGTCGTCGAGGGAGTCCTTCAACTTCTCCCGCTCAACCGTCTCCGGCGCCAGCGAGGCGACCTCGATGCCCACCGGCCAGATCTGTCGCAGCTGCGTCTCCAGCTCGGCGAGGTCCCAGTCCTCGAGGATGTCGCCGGGCGTGTACTCGTCAACCAGGCGCTCGATCACGCCCTCCATCTCGTCCCGGGCAGACTCCGAGATGTCGCGCCCCTCGAGGATCTCGCGCCGGTATTTGTAGACGACCCGGCGCTGCTCGTTCATCACGTCGTCGTACTCCAGCACTCGTTTGCGCATCAGGAAGTTCTGTTCCTCGACCTTCTTCTGCGCGTTCTCCACCGTCTTGGTCAGCATGTTGGCCTCCAGCGGCATCTCGCCGCCCTCCTCGTCGATCGGCCCCAGGCGGTCGAGGATCCGGTAGATGCGGTCGCCGGCGAACAGACGGATCACGTCGTCTTCGGCGGAGAGGAAAAAGCGCGTCTCGCCCGGGTCGCCCTGGCGCCCCGAACGTCCGCGAAGCTGGTTGTCAATGCGGCGCGACTCGTGCCGCTCGGTTCCGCAGATGTAGAGGCCGCCCAGCTCGCGCACCTCCTCCGCCTCAGCCGCACAGCGGGGTTCCAGCTCGGCGACCTCGGCCTCCAGAGCCTCGGCGTAGCCCTCCTGCCCGGGCTGGAGGCCCTTCTTTTTCAGCTGGTGAACGGCGAGTTGCTCGGGGTCGCCGCCGAGCTTGATGTCCACCCCGCGGCCGGCCATGTTGGTGGCGATCATCACCGCCCCCTTGCGACCGGCCTGGGCGATCCGCTCACCCTCCCGCTCAGCGTTCTCGGGCTTCGCGTTGAGCACCGCGTGCTCGATGCCGCTTCGCTTCAGCTCGGCCGAGATCATCTCCGAGACCTCGACCGAGACGGTGCCCACGAGGATCGGCTGCGCGATCTCATGGCGGGCGGCGATCTCCTCCAGAACCGCCTTCCACTTGCCGTCTTTGGTCTTGAAGATCTGGTCGTTGTGATCGGCCCTGACCATCGGCTGGTTGGTCGGGATCTCGACCACCGGGATCTCGTAGATCTTCATGAACTCGACCGCCTCGGTCAGCGCCGTGCCGGTCATCCCGGAGAGCTTTTGGTAGAGGCGGAAGTAGTTCTGCAGGGTGATCGTGGCCAGGGTCTGGTTCTCCTCCCGGATCGCCACCCCCTCCTTCGCCTCAACCGCCTGGTGCAGCCCCTCCGACCAGCGCCGGCCCTCGAGAATGCGGCCGGTGAACTCGTCAATGATCATCACCTCGCCGTCGACGACCGCGTAGTCCTTGTCGCGTCGGTAGAGCGACTCGGCCTTCAGCGACTGGACCAGGTGGTTGACCAGGCTGCCGTGCTCGCCGAGGTAGAGGTTCTCCACCCCGACAAACTCCTCGGTGCGTTTGACACCGCGCTCGGTGGGAGCCACCGTCTTGTGCTTCTCGTCGTACTCGTAGTCGTATTCGACCTCGGACGTGTCCTTGGACTCGCCCAGCGATTTGAGCTTTTCTTTGGCCGGAACGCCGGCCAGCTGTTTGGCCAAGCGGGCGAAGGTGTAGTAGGTCTGGGCCGCCTGTTCGGGCGCACCGGAGATGATCAGCGGCGTCCTTGCCTCGTCGATCAGGATGTTGTCGACCTCGTCGACGATCGCGAAGTGGTGACCGCGCTGGACACAGAGCTCCAGCGCCGAGGCCATGTTGTCGCGCAGGTAGTCGAAGCCGAACTCGGAATTGGTCCCGTAGGCGACGTCGCAGGAGTACTTCTGCTGCCTGGTGGCGTGGTCATCGCCCTCCTGGATCGCGGCGACGCTCACTCCAAGCGCGTCGTAGACCGGCTTCATCCATTCCGCGTCGCGGCGGGCCAGGTAGTCGTTGACCGTGACCACGTGGACGCTGTCGCCGGCGAGCGTGTTGAGGAAAACCGCCAGCGTCGCCGTCAGGGTCTTGCCCTCGCCGGTCTTCATCTCGGCGATCGCCCCATCGTGCAGCACCATGCCGCCGATCAGCTGCACGTCGTAGTGGCGCTGGCCGAGCGTGCGGCGCGAGGCCTCGCGGGTCAGGGCGAAGGCCTCCGGCAAAAGCTCCTCCAGCGACTCGCCCTTGCCGGCTCGCTCGCGCAGAGAGGCGGCCTCTTCCAGAAGCTCGGCCTCCCCCAGCACCTCCATCTCCGCCTCGATCCGGTTGATCGCCTCGGCCCGCTTCTCATAGGCCTTGAATTTGCGTCCCTCACCGACGCGCAGCGCGCGCGTAACCAGGTCCCTTGCAGCAGGCATGAGCCTAGGTTAGCGAGGACGGTGAGGGGCGCCCAACCCCCTTGCCCGGAGAGGCCCAGCGGCGTAGCATCGGATGAACCAGACGAAGGAGGCGGCATGCGTATCGAGATTCGAGGTCGCAACGTGGAGGTCACCGACGAGCTGCGGGAGCACGTGACCAAACGCTTCCAGCGGATCGGTCGGCAGGTCTCGGAGCTGGCCACCCTGGAGGTCGAGCTCTGCGAAGAGCGCAACCCCTCGATCTCCGACAGCCAGGTGGCGGAGGCGACGCTGCGTCTGAAGGGGGTCACCCTGAGGGCACATGAGGCCTCCCCGGAGATGGCCCACACGATCCACGAGCTGGCCGAGGACACCCGCCGTCAGGTGAAGAAGCACCGCGAGCTGCGGCGCAAGCGCCACCGGACGCGCCTGCTGGTCAGCCGGATGCGCCGCACCGCGGAGCCCTGAGACCCCAGAGCCGGCGGAAGAGGCCAGCGCCCGAGGCGGAGCACAGCGGCGGCGCCCGCGGGCCCGCGCCCGCCCCAAAGCGCTCCAAACCCGCCGGCCGCGGGCGCCTTTGTGGCGGGCCGTGGCGGAGAAAGCGTCAGGTTTGGGTCGTGCGCCCGGCGATGCCGCCGATCAGGAACCCCCCGGGTGCCAGCTCTCCCCCCTGCAGCAGGATCGCGTCGCGGATCCGGGCGCCGGCGCCGATCCGACAGCCCTCGCCGACGATCACCGGCCCCTCGATGCGAACTCCCTCGCCCAGCTCGACCCCGGCGCCGATCAGCGCCGGCGGCTCGACCACCGTGTCGCCCAAGGGGACGGCGGCGCGAACCCCGCTGGCCACCTCCGGTACCCCGGTATCGACCTGGACCGCGCCACTCAGGGCGTCGAAGTTGCCCTGGCGCAGCTCCTCAAGGTTGCCGATGTCGTTCCAGTAGGCCTCGATCTGGTGCGAGTAGAAGGGCATGTCGGCGGCGAGCAGCGCCGGGAAGATGTCCGTCGCCCAGTCGGCGAAGCTGGGGGAGTCCTCGGGGCCCGCCAGCTTGGCCGTCCCCGGCTCGGGGAAGAAGTCAAAGACCTCGGAGCGGAACATGTAGATACAGGTGTTGGCCAGGTCGGAGAGGGCCTCCGCCGCCTCGGGCTTCTCCTGGAAGCCCTGGATCCGCCCGTCAGCGCCGGTGATCACCACTCCGTACTGGTCGGTGTCGGTGACCCGCTTGGTGGCCAGCGTCGCCAGCCCATCATGGGATTCGTGGAACTCGCGCATCGCGGTGAGGTCGATATCGGTGAGCGCGTCCCCGGCGACGACGAGGAAGGAGTCACCGAGGAACTGGGCGACCTGGCGCACGCCCCCGGCGGTCCCCAGCAGCCGATCCTCACGGCTGTAGGAGAGTTCGAGGCCCAGCTCTCGGCCGTCGCCGAAACGGGACTCGATCGTCTGCGGAAACCAGTGCAGGTTGGCGATCGTCTGGCCGAAGCCGTGGCGGACGAGCAGCCGCAGGATGTGCTCCATCACCGGCCGGTTGAGGACCGGGACCATCGGCTTTGGCATCTCGTAGGTGATCGGGCGCAGCCGGGTCCCCAGCCCGGCGGCGAGGATCATCGCCCTCATTGGGCGAGGCGTTTCCTCACCCTGTCCCCCTCAAGCCTCATCAGTAGCGGTAGTGATCGGGCTTGTAGGGACCCTCGAGGGGGACGCCCAGGTAGGCGGCCTGCTCAGCGGAGAGCTCGGTCAGGTCGACGCCGAGGGCCGAGAGGTGCAACCGCGCGACCTTCTCGTCCAAGTGCTTGGGCAACACGCTGACCTCCCTGGGCGCGAACCCGTCGGGCTGACCGAAGAGCTCGATCTGGGCAATCACCTGGTTGGTGAACGAATTCGACATCACGAAACTCGGGTGTCCGGTGGCATTGCCGAGGTTCAGCAGGCGGCCCTCGGAGAGGAGGACGATCGAGTGGCCGTCGGGGAAGCGCCACTCGTCGACCTGCGGCTTGATGTTGACCCTCTCGGCCGGCGAGGATTCAAGCCCGGCGACGTCGATCTCGTTGTCGAAGTGGCCGATGTTGCCGACGATCGCGTTGTGCTTCATCCGCGCCATCTGCGCGGCGGTGATGATGCCCTTGTTGCCGGTGGCGGTGATGAAGATATCGGCCGTCTCGAGGAGGTCCTCGAGCCTTCTCACCTCGTGGCCCTCCATCGCCGCCTGCAGGGCGCAGATCGGGTCGATCTCGGTGACGATCACCCGGGCGCCCTGGCCGCTCAGCGACTTGGCGCAGCCCTTGCCGACATCGCCGAAACCGCAGACCACGGCGACCTTGCCGCCGATCATCACGTCGGTCGCGCGGTTGATCCCGTCGATCAGCGAGTGACGGCAGCCGTAGAGGTTGTCGAACTTCGACTTGGTGACCGAGTCGTTGACGTTGATCGCCGGGAAGAGCAGCTCCCCGGTCTCGGCCAGCTGGTAGAGCCGGTGCACGCCGGTGGTCGTCTCCTCGGTCACCCCCTTGATCCCCGCGGCGATCCGGGTCCAGCGCTGGGGCTCGGATTGGAGCGAGCGCTGCAGGGTCTCGAGCACCACAGCGAACTCCTCCGAGTCGGCCGAGGAGGGGTCGGGCACGGCGCCCGCCCGCTCAAACTCGACCCCCTTGTGGACCAGCAGGGTGGCGTCGCCGCCGTCGTCGAGGATCATGTTCGGGCCCTCGCCATCGGGCCACGCCAGGGCCTGCTCGGTGCACCACCAGTACTCCTCCAGGGTCTCGCCTTTCCAGGCGAAGACCGGGATGCCGGCGGCGGCGATCGCCGCCGCGGCGTGATCCTGGGTGGAGAAGATGTTGCAGCTGGCCCAGCGGACCTCGGCGCCGAGGGCGATCAGGGTCTCGATCAACACGGCGGTCTGCACCGTCATGTGCAGCGAGCCGGTGATTCGCGCTCCCCGCAGCGGCAGCTCGGCTCCAAACTCCTCGCGCATCTGCATCAGGCCGGGCATCTCCACCTCGGCGAGGGCGATCTCCTTGCGGCCAAAATCGGCCAGGCCGATGTCGGCGACCCTGTGGTTTGAGGTGGCGGTTGCCATCGATTCCTTTCCTCGTCTTTAGCCCGGCGAAGGATACGTTGATCAGGGCCCGACGTCAGGGACGTCCGAGCGCCGCCTTGAAGGCCTCAATCGGCTCGACCGGATCGGGATCGACGCCGCGCGCGGCGGCCAGCTCGAGCGAGACCAGGTCGCCGAGCATCGTCGCCCAGAGCAGGCGGGCGACGCGGGTCTCCCCCACGGTCTCCAGCCGCACGACCTCGGCCCCCCGCGCGGCCACCGCCGCAGCGGTCAGCTCGATGCGGCGGCGCTCGCGCGGGTGCTGGTCGGCATCCTCGATAAAGAGCGCCGCGAGCCGGGCCTCGCTCGCCCCGGCGTCCTCCCAGCCGCAGAGCTCGTTGTGGTCGGCCTCGGGCAGCTCGGAGAAGAAGGCGGGGAGCTTGGCGTTCTCGTTCAACTGCGTCTTCCACCGGCGGGCCACGGGGACGGTCAGATCGGCGCCGTAGAGGACCGGGATCGAGCCCTCGAGCCGGCCGGCGATCTCCACCGCGCGGGCGCGGAGGTCGCCGGCCCGCTGAGCGAGGAAGGATGCCGCGGCGTCGATCTCGGTGTGCAGCCGCGGCGCGGCGCCGCTCAGCGCTGCGACCTCGGCGGCGACGGTGAACATGTAGGCAACGGCGGCCCGGGGCTGCAGGATCCCCGGCAATCCGATCACCGGCGCTCCGGCACCGCGCGCCGCCTCGACCAGCTCGCCGCCGGTGCTGACGACGATGCGCCGGGCGCCGAGTGCCTCGGCCGCGGCAAAGCAGGCGAGCGTCTCCTCGGTGTTGCCCGAGTAGCTGGAGCAGAGCACGGCCCACTCGGGCGTGGCCCAGGAGGGGAGCTCATATCCCCTGATCGTCAGCAGCGGACGGGTCAGGCGCTCGCCCAGCGCCGCCGCGGCGAGATCGCCACCGATCGCCGAACCACCCATCCCACAGATCATCAGCCCGGCCGCCTCCGCCGGGCTGAGGCGCGCCGACTCGACCCGCCAGAGGGCGTCGCGCAGGTGATCGGGGATGGCCAGAACGTCGTCGAGCATCAGCCTTGCGCCGGGACTCTTTCATCCCGGCCGACCACCGCGCCCTCGAGGACCGCGCCGGGGGCCACCTCGACGCCCGGGGCCAGGATCGAAGCGCTGATCAGGGCGCCCTCGCCCACCGTGCAGCCCTCGAGCAGGACCGAGTCGCGCACCACGGCGCCCGCCGCAACCCGGCAGCCCGCCCCGAGGACCGCGCGCGGGCCGATCTTCGCCCCCGGGTCGAGGATCGCGGCGGGGTGGAGGAAACGGCCGGGGGCCGTCGGCCTGACCCGCGTCTCGACCCGGCCCTCGAGGATGTCCCAGCTCGCCTGGAGGTAGCGGCCCGGGGTCCCGATGTCCATCCAGTAGCCATCCAGGCGCAGCGCCCGCAGGCCCTCGCCGATCAGGCGGGGGAAGACCTCGCGCTCGATCGAGACCTCCTCCCCGGGGGGGATGAGATCCAGCACCGAGCGCTCCAGCACATACATCCCGGCGTTGATCTCGCCGGGCGCCCGAGCGCCGGTCTTCTCCTCAAAGGCCGTGACCTCACCCCCGGCGTCGGTCTGGACCAGACCGTAGGCGCCGGCGTCGGTCACCGAATAGAGGCCAAGGGTTGCCTTCGCCTGGCGCTCCTCGTGCGCCCGCAGCAGGGCGCTGAGATCGAGGTCGGTGAGGACGTCGCCGTTCAGCGCCAGGAAGCGGTCCTCGAGGTCCTCGCCCAGCTCCTCGGCCGCGTAGCGAAACGCTCCCGCCGTCCCCCGCGGCTCGGGCTCCACCACGAAGCGGATGGCGAGGCCCGCCCGCTCCTCCTCTCCCGCCAGCGCCGCCCGCAGCGCGTCGGGCCGGTAGCCACAGGCGAGCACCACCTCGGTCACCCCGTGCCCGGCCAGCCACTCCACCATGTGGGCGAGGAAGGGCCGGTCGACGAGGGTCAGCGCCGGCTTGGGAGTCGTCTCCGTCAGCGGCCTCAGGCGAGTGCCTTCTCCCCCGACTAGGACTATTGCCTGCATTCGATCCTCAGAGCCTGGGTGGGCAAGCCGATCAGGGACGCAGAGAGCGCGCCGTGCCCTCCACCGGAGCGGCCGAAGGCGGCGAGAGGTGCGGCTCACCCCCGCTCTGGCGGCCGATTCCCACGTAGCGCAGGCCGGCGGCGCGCAGGGCATCGGGATCGAGGAAATTGCGTCCGTCGACGATCAGGGGGTTGCCCATCCGCCCGGCGACCTCCGTCCAGTCAAGCTCGGCGAACTCGGGCCACTCGGTCACCAGCACAGCCGCGTCGGCACCCTCCAGCGCGGCCAGCGCCGAGGTGGCGATCTCCACGCTGGGCAGCAGCTCGGAGGCCCGCTCACCTGCCACCGGGTCATAGGCGATGACCTCCGCCCCCTCCCCCTGCAGACGGGCGGCGAGGACCAGGCTGGAGGCCTCGCGCATGTCGTCGGTGTCGGGCTTGAAGGCCAGTCCGAGCAGCGCGATCCGCCTGTCCAGCAGGGGGCCGAGATGCTTCTCCAGCTTGCCCACCACGCGTCGCTTCTGCAGCTCGTTGACCTCGATCACCGCGTTCAGCAGCTGGAAGTGGTAGCCGGTGTTGCCGGCGAGCATCTTCAGCGCGCTGACATCCTTGGGAAAGCAGGAGCCGCCGTAGCCGATCCCGGCGCGCAGGAAGGAGGGGCCGATCCGCCTGTCCAGGCCCATCCCCCGGGCGACCTCGCCGACGTCGGCGCCGACCTCCTCACAGACGTTGGCGATCTCGTTGACGAAGGAGATCTTGGTCGCCAGGAAGGCGTTGGAGGCGAGCTTGATCATCTCCGCGCTGGCCACGTCGGTGTGCACGATCTCCCCCCCCAGCGGCTCGTAGAGCCCGGCCACCTCCTCCGCCGCCCACCGGTCCCCGGGGTCGGCCCCGATCACCACCCGGTCGGGGTGCATGAAGTCCTCCACCGCCGAGCCCTCCTTGAGAAACTCGGGGCAGGAGACGTAGGCCAGGTCGGAGATGTCGCGGCGGATCGAGTCCCCGGTGCCCGCGGGCACCGTGCTCTTCATGATCAGGATGTGGCCGCCGTCGGGGCGCAGCTCCTCGACCACCGAGCGGACGCGCGAGAGATCGGCGTCCCCGGAGTAGGTCGGCGGCGTGTCGACGCAGACGAAGAGGAGTTTGGCCCCATCGAGGAGCTCGTCCATCTCGGTGGTGAAGGAGAGGCGCTCGGCGTTGCGGCGCAACAGCTCGGCGAGACCGGGCTCGTGGATCGTCGTCTCGCCGCGGGAGAGCGCCTCGACCTTGGCCCCCACGATGTCGCGGGCCAGCACCCGGTGCCCGAGATCGGCGAAACAGGCCGCTGTCACCAGACCGACCCAACCGACGCCGATCACCCCGACCGGTGCCATCTCCTCGCCCATCCTCACCCCTTCCCTCGCATCGGCTTGGGGATTATCACGCTCATCGATCGTGCCATGCCGACCATCTGGTCATTGCTGAGCGTGTTCAGGAGGCTGTTGGAGATCCAGTAGGCGTCTTCCCCCCGGCGCCAGGCGACCATCCTAACCCAACCGCCGTTGGTGAAGATCTCATATTCGCGCCCATCCAGCGTCTCGCTCACGGCCGGGTTGTCGAGGATCGGCGGGTCCGACCAACCCCTGATCCCCTGCACCCCGAAGTAGGAGATCCCTTCCGTGGAGAACGTCTCGCTCATCGCCGGCTTAACTGCCGAGGCGGCCGGGGAGGAGGCGGAGGAAGGCCTCCAGGGTCTGCCGGTAGGCCGTAAGCGAGGAGATCGAGACCCACTCCTCGGGGCCGTGGTGGCCCTCCCCCACCGGACCGAACTCGACCGCCGGCACTCCGACCCGGAGGAAGGAGACCGCGTCGGAGGCGCCGTCGCGACCGACGCTCATCGGCTCCCCCTCGTGATGGGCGCTCGCCGCCTCGCTCAGGGCCCGCACCGCGAGGGAGTCGCGGTCGACAGTTGCCGGCGGCCGGGTGAAGAGCTTCGCCACCTCGGCACCGGGCAGGCCGCGCACCTCGTCCAGCACCTGGGCGGGGTCCTGATCGGGCAGGTAGCGGATGTCGACGTCGATCACGCACCGGTCGGGCACCTTGTTCAGCGCATCCCCGCCCCAGATCCTGCCGAGGTTGATCGAAGGGCGGTCAAACAGCTCGGAGCTGTGCCGGGCAAACGGTAGCGACTCGATGCTGCGGAAAACGTCGAGCGCGTTCAGCACCGCGTTGTCGCCCAACCAGGGCGTGGCTCCGTGCGCAGCGGTGCCGCTGACCTCCAGGCGCAGGGCCAGAACCCCCTTCGCCTCGACCCCGATGTGGAGGTCGGTGGGCTCGCCGGTGATCGCAAAGTCCCCGGTGAAGCCGCTGTCGACCAGGTGGTCGCTGCCCCGCTCGGCCTCCTCCTCTGACTCCTCGTCGCCGACGATCCCCAGCCGCACCCGCACCCGGTCCTGGTCGCGCATCGTCGCCGTGGTCGCCAGCATCGCCGCCAGCGCTCCCTTCATGTCGTAGGACCCGCGGCCGTAGAGGCGGTCTCCCTCGATCCGGGGGTCGAACTGTCCCGGCCTCCCGGGAACCACGTCGAGGTGCCCGTGAAGGACCACGGTCGGCGCCCCCTCGGGGCCAACTTCGGCCCGGATCACCGGCAATCCGCGCACCTCGTCGCGCCGGGCCTCGATTCCCCGCGCCTCCAGCCAGCCCTTGACGAAGCCGGCCGCCGCGCCAACCGCCTCGGGCTCGGAGGTCTCGTAGCTAATCAGCCGCTGGGCCAGGGCCAGGAGCTCCTCACTCATTCGCCGGCCCTCGCGCTTGGCTCAGTTCCGGGGAGAGGGAGATGGACGCTGGTTCGCTCCGCCCTCATTCGGCGATCGCGAGGAATGCCTCCGCCCGGGCGCGGTCCTTGCCCGCCCTTCTCTGCGCCCCGCTTCCCTCCTCGGCCTGCGCCAGGCGCAGCTCCGCCTCGGCCAGCTGCTCCTTCAGCCTCGCCGGGTCGAGGTCGGCAGGAGAGACCGCCTCCTCGACCAGCAACCGCGCCCGGTTGCCGTACACCTGCAGCCAGCCGTGCGCCTGGGCGAAGCGAACGGTCTCCGAATCGGATACCTGCAGGCGCAGCTCGGCCGGGCGAAGCGCCGCCAGCAGGGGAACGTGGTTGGCGAGGATGCCGATCTCCCCCACCTCGGTGCGGGTCGAGACCTGGCGCACCTCGCCGCTGTAGACCTCCCCCTCGGGGGTCAGGACCTCGACCTCCAGCTTGTTCTCAGACACGGCAACCACCTCGCCCGGGTCCGGCCCCGATCAATTGAGACATTCTTCCTCGCCCTCGCCCGACCTGGCCTAGGCCTTGGCCGGCGCCGCGCCCTCGGCCACCTGGTCGATCGAGCCCTTCATGTAGAAGGCGCCCTCGGGCAGATCGTCGTGGACGCCGTCGAGGATCTCGCGGAAGCCGCGCACCGTCTCGCTCACCGGCACGTACTCGCCGCCGCGGCCGGTGAACTGCTCGGCGACGAAGAACGGCTGGGAGAGAAAGCGCTCGATCTTGCGGGCCCGCGAGACCGTCTGCTTGTCCTCATCGGAGAGCTCATCGATGCCGAGGATGGCGATGATGTCCTGCAGCTCCTTGTAGCGCTGCAGGACCTCCTGTACCTCGGTCGCGGTGCGGTAGTGCTCCTCGCCGAGGATATCCTGCTTGAGGATCGTCGAACTGGAGTCCAGCGGATCGACCGCCGGGTAGATGCCTTTCTCCGAGATCGAGCGCGACAGCGCGGTGGTCGCGTTGAGATGGGCAAACACCGATGCCGGGGCGGGGTCGGTGAAGTCATCGGCGGGCACGTAGACCGCCTGGATCGAGGTGACCGAGCCGCGCTCGGTCGAGGTGATCCGCTCCTGCAGTTCGCCCATCTCCGTCTCCAGGGTCGGCTGGTAGCCGACGGCGGAGGGCATCCGCCCGAGCAGCGCCGAGACCTCCGAGCCCGCCTGGACGAAGCGAAAGATGTTGTCGATGAACAGCAGCACGTCCTGGCCGCCCTGCTCGCGGAAGTATTCGGCCATCGTCAGACCGGAGAGGGCGACCCGCAGGCGGGCGCCGGGCGGCTCGTTCATCTGGCCGAAGACGAGCATCGTTTTGTCGATCACCCCCGACTCTTTCATCTCCAGCCAGAGGTCGTTCCCCTCGCGCGAGCGCTCACCCACCCCGCAGAAGGCCGACAGCCCCTCGTGCTCCTCGGCGATGTTTCGGATCAGCTCCTGGATCAGGACCGTCTTGCCCACCCCGGCGCCGCCGAAGAGGCCGACCTTGCCGCCCTTGGCGTAGGGCGCCAGCAGGTCGATCACCTTGATCCCCGTCTCCAGGATCTCCTGGGTCGGGGTGAGATCTGAGGCCGCGGGAGCCGAGCGGTGAATCGGCCAGCGCTCGCCGGCGATCACCGGCTCGCCCTGATCGATCGGCTCGCCCAGCAGATTGAAGATCCTGCCCAGGGTCTGATCGCCGACCGGGACGGTGATCGGGCCGCCGGTGTCGATGACCCGGTCGCCGCGCTGCAGGCCGTCGGTGGCGTCCATCGCCACGGTGCGCACCCGGTTGTCGCCGAGGTGCTGCTGCACCTCGCAGACCAGTTCGGTCGCCTCGCGGTCCTCGTCGCCGGCCATCTCGATCTTCACCGCCGAGTAGATCCCCGGCAGCTGGTCGGGAAAGACGGCGTCGACGACGACGCCGGTGACCTGCTCGACCCTGCCGACGTTCGTTCCCTTGTTTTCCTTCGCATTGCTCTCAGCCATTGGTTCCTTTTCTGGGTTCTGGGTCTAACCGAGCGCCTCCGCGCCGGCGACCACCTCCAAGATCTCCTGTGTGATCTCCGCCTGCCTCGCCCGGTTCATCTCCAGGGTGAGGTCATCCATCATCGTTTCCGCGTTCTCCGCCGCGTTGCGCATTGCGGTCATCCGCGCGCCGAGCTCCGAGGCGGCGGACTCCAGCAGGGCTCGGTAGACGGAGATGTTCACGTACTCGGGGATCAGCTTGGCCAGCAGCTCCTCGGCGTCTGGCTCATAAACCCACAGCGCCCTGCTGTGGGCCTTCTCGATCTCCGTCTCCTCGGCCTCCTCTTCCTCCTCCTCGACCCCCTCGCCGATCACGTCGGCCTGCTGCAGCGGCAGCAGGGTCTGGCGCCAGACGTGCTGGGTCAGCGGCGAGACGTAGCGGTTGTAGACCAGCTCGACCCGGTCGAGCTCCTGATCGACATAGCGCGCGGTCAGCTGCTCGCCGATCTCACGCGCGTTGGCAAAGGCGGGCCGATCGGTGAAGCCGGTGTAGGAGGAGGAGACCTCCTCCTTGCGGAAGTTAAGGGCCGAGACGCCCTTGCGCCCGATGACCGAGAAGGCGGCCTCGGCCCCCCGCTCTCCCACCTCGCCCTTTAACCGCAGTCCGTCGCGGATCACGTTGGTGTTGAAGGCCCCGGCCAGGCCCCGGTCGCCGGTGACCAAGACGATGCCCACCCGCCTTATCTCCTCCCGCTCGACCAGCACCGGCACCCGCGGGATCCCCCCCGCCTGCTCGGCGGCGCGGCGGGTCAGCTTGCGCATCCCCCGCGCGTAGGGGCGCAGGGCGGCGATCCGCTGCTCCGCCCGCCGCAGCCGCGCTGCGGCGACCATCTCCATCGCCCGCGTGATCTTGTTGATGTTCTTGATCGACGCGATGCGATTCTTGACTTCCTTCTGGGTCGCCATCAGGGGCTAGGCCGGAGCCGCCTCCTTCGCATCCTCGATCGCGGCGGCCGGGGCCGCCTGGGCCCGCGTCGCCTCCGAGCGCACCCGGTCAGACTCCCCCTGCTCCAGCGGGTCGCCGTGGGCGTCGAAGTCGGGGCCGAAGTCATCGACGAAGCCGGCGATCGCCTTGCCCAGCTCGGCCTCGTCCTCCTCGGTGAGCAGCCCTGTCTGCTCAATCCGAGCCAGCAGCTCCGCGCTCTCGCTGTGCAAATGGGTCCGCAGGTCGGCGAGGAACTCGCCCACCCGCTCGGTCTTCACCCGGTCGAGGAAGCCGCCGGTGCCGGAGTAGATCGCGGCCACCTGGTCGGCGACCCCCAGTGGCTCGCGCTCCTTTTGCTTCAACAGCTCGACCAGGCGCTCGCCCCGGGCCAGCGCTTTCTGGGTCTCGGGGTCGAGCTCGGAGCCGAACTGGGCGAAGGCCTCCAGGTCGCGGTACTGGGAGAGGTCCAGGCGCAGTTTGCCGGCGACCTTCTTCATCGCCTTGGTCTGCGCGTTGCCCCCCACCCGGGAAACCGAGATGCCGACGTTGATCGCCGGCCGCACGCCGGAGAAGAAGAGGTCGGACTCCAGGAAGATCTGGCCGTCGGTGATCGAGATCACGTTGGTCGGGATGTAGGCGGAGACATCGCTGGCCTGGGTCTCGATGATCGGCAGCGCGGTGAGCGAGCCGCCGCCCAGCTCGTCGTTCAGCTTCACCGCCCGCTCCAGCAGCCGCGAGTGCAGGTAGAAGACGTCGCCCGGGTAGGCCTCGCGGCCGGGCGGGCGGCGCAGCAGCAGCGACATCTGACGGTAGGCGTAGGCGTGTTTGGTCAGGTCGTCGTAGACGCAGAGCGCCGCCTTGCCGTTGTAGAGGAAATGCTCGCCCATCGCGCAGCCGGCGTAGGGAGCGATGTACTTGATCGGCGCCGCCTCATCGGCGGGCGCGGCGACGATGATCGTGTTCTCCATCGCCCCGTTCTCCTCCAGCACCTCCTTCAGCTGCACGACGGTCGACATCCGCTGGCCGATCGCCACGTAGATGCAGATCAGGTCCTTGTCGCGGTTGTTGATGATCGTGTCGATCGCGATCGCCGTCTTGCCGGTCTGGCGGTCGCCGATGATCAGCTCTCGCTGGCCGCGGCCGATCGGGATCATCCCGTCGATCGCCATCAGCCCGGTCTGGACCGGCTCGGTGACCGGCTGGCGCTGGACCACGCCGGGGGCTTTGAACTCAGCCGGTCGGGTCTCTGTGGTGCCCAGATCGCCGCGGTCATCGAGCGGCCGGCCGAGCGGGTCGACCAGCCGCCCGAGCAGCTGCTCACCGACGGGAATCCGCAGCAGGTGAGCGGTCCGCTTCACCGTGTCGCCCTCCACGACCCTCTCCCACTCGCCGAACAGCACGGCACCGACGTTGTCGGCCTCCAGGTTCAGCGCCAGGCCCGTGACTCCGTGGGGCAGCTCGAGCATCTCCAGCGCCATGCAGTTGTCGAGGCCGTGGATGCGGGCGATGCCGTCGGCGACGGAGAGGACCGTGCCGACCTCTGAGAGGTCGGCGGAATCCGTCTCCAGGCCCTCGATCCGCTGCCGCAGGATGCTTGCGATCTCGTCCGGCTTGATCTCCATCGGTGTGCTCTCTGCCTCCTTATGCCGCCGCGGCGACGCTCTTTCTAAGTTTCTCCAGGCGAGCGCGGATGCTCGCGTCGAGGACCATGTTGCCGACCTGCAGGACGACACCGCCGAGGATCCCCTCGTCGACCCGGCTGGCCAGATCGACCTGCTGACCGGTCTGGCGCCCGATCTCCTCGCCGATCCTTCCCACCACCGCCGGGTCCAGCTCGACCGCGCTGGTCACGGTCACCTCGATCCGCCGGTTCTCCTGCTTCCACAGCACCTCAAAGCGGCGCCGGATGCGGAAGATATCTGGCATCCGGTGCTTCTCGATCAGCAGCTCGGCGAAGTTGACCAGGGCAGAGTCCGCGCCGCTGACGGCCCGCCTCAGCCCCTCGACCTTCTCGCTGGAGGAGAAGTAAGGGCTGAAGAAGAAGACCTGCAGGTCCCGGTCGGCGTCGAGCGCGTCGGCGAAGGCGGCCAGCTCGTCGCGGATCAGGTCCAGCTTTCCCCCCTCCCTGGCGACCTCGAAGAGCGCCTCTGCATATACCCGCGCGGGGTCGGGCATCGGCTAGTTCTCCGACCCCGAAAGCGCCGAGAAGTCGACCTCATTCAGCGCATCCTCGACCAGGCGCCTCTGGTCATCGGCGCTCAGCGACTTGCGCGTCACCTTCTCGGTCGCCAGCACGGTGAGCTCGGCGACCTCCTTTCGAATCTGCCCGAGAGAGCGCCGGGTCTCGGCTTCGATGTCGCGCTTGGCCGCCGCCACCAGCTCCTCCCGCCGCTCCTTCCCGGCCACGGTCGCCTCGGCGGTCGCCGTCTCCGCCGCCTTGCGGGCGCGGAGCATGATCTCGTCCGCCTGCTCGCGCGCCTCGGCCAGCCGGCCGCGGTACTCGGTGAGCAACTCGTCGGCCTCCTGGCGCTGGCGCTCGGCGGTCTCGATCGAGTCGCTGATCGTCTTCGCCCGCCGGTCGAGCGCCTCCTGGATTTTGGGGAAGGCCACCTTGCTCAGCACCCACATCGTGAAGAGGAAAAGGACCAGGGTCCAGATCATCAGGCCCAGGCCGGGCGAGACGAGGAAGTTGCCACTGCTGCTGGCGCCGAGCGGCACCGCGGCGATGTAGCCGTTGGGCGCCATGCCCCTAGGCACCCCGGGTTTCGCCGCTGCCGCGCTGAGGCAGAACCGGATATGGACGTTCGCCGCGCATCGGCCTAGAGGAAGAAGGCGATCAGGCCGAAGATGAAGGTGTAGAAGGCGACCGCCTCGGTCAGGGCGAAGCCCAGCCAGCGGATGCTCTGGAGCTCGTCTTTCATCTCCGGCTGGCGGGCGACCGACTCGATCTCCTTGCCGAAGATGAAGCCGATGCCGATGCCGGCGCCGATCGAGCCGAGGCCGGCGCCGACGCCGAGGGCGATCGCCTTGCCGGCTTTTTCCACGCCTTCATTTGAGATCGCGGCGACGACGGGGGACAGATCCATGGAAAGAGTGCTCCTTTTCTAGTGGCTGGCGGAGGTCGCTCCGCCGAGGTAGATGGCGGTGAGGGTGGAGAAGATAAATGCCTGCAGCGTTGCGATCAGCCCGACCTCGAGTACGAAAAAGAAGAAGGCGAGCGGAAAGGTGAGGGCGCCGAGCGCGGCGATGCCCAGCAGGACCGCCAGCCCGCCGCCCATGAAGAGCAGCAGCAGGTGGCCGGCGAGGATGTTGGCGAACAGACGCACGGAGAGCGAGATCAGGCGGGCGAAGTGAGAGATCGCCTCGATCACGAAGATGAAGGCCTTGCCGATCGGGTTCATCTCCTCCAGGCCGGGAGGGAGCCAGCTCTTGAAGTAGGGAACGAGGCCCTTGGAGCGGATCCCTTCGAAGTGGTAGGAGAGCCAGACCACCAGCGTCAGCACCAGCGGGATCGAGAGGTTGGCGGTCGCCGCGTAGATCGCAAAGGCCGGGATCTGGAGACCGAAGACCGTGATCTCGTGCTCGGTGTTGGTCGGCAACGGCAGGAAGCCGAGCATGTTCGAGAACCAGATCCAAAAGAAGAGCGCGGCGAGGAAGGGGAACCAGCGGGCGGCCATCGCCGGGTCGAGATTGCCACCGGTGATGTTGTTCTTGGTCAGCTCGTAGGAGACCTCGACCGCGGTCTGCACCCGGTTGGGCTTCTGCTGCATCCGGCGTGAGATCCAGACCATGGTGAGGATCGTGAGGAAGCTGGCCAGGACCAGGTAGAGGACCGCCTTGTCGATGCTCAGGTCGATGCCCGCCAGGTGGATCGAGACCCAGGGTTCGAGCTTGAACTCGTTCTGCGGCTGGAACGCTTCGTTTTTGCCGGCGTTGCCGAAGATCAGCAGCAGCAGGATCGCCGCGGCGAGGTAGACGCTCACCCCGATCAGGACTTTGGTCCGGGTCTTCATCGCGCTCCCTGGCCCTCGGGCTCGAAGATGTGGGCCAACCCCTGGGCGGCGAAGGAGATCGTGAACAGGATCGCGACCATCACCGCGGCGGCGAGGCCCGCCCTTCTTTCCGCCAGGCCGACGAGCAGCACCGCGGTGGCCATCAGCCAGACGCGGCCGAGGGTGCTCACCGCGATCACACCCATCGCCCGCTGCCGGTTGCCACCGGCCAGCTCCGAGGCGGCGCGACGTACGGCGAGCATCTGGACGGCGCGCTGGACGAGCCAGACGACGGCGGCGACGGCGTAGCCGGGCAGCGGGAATCCGCCTATGGCGAAAACAACCAGCCCGGCGGCCAGCACCACGAGGTCGACGTACTTGGGAGGAGACATAAAATCCGCCCGGCTCAAGCCGAGCGGGCGGATGGGCGACTATATCCCAAAGAGGCCCGGAACCGCGTTGCAAAGCCAGTTCGTGAGCCTTGACACTACCCCCCGGGGGGCTCCAGTTCGATCGCTTCGAACTCGCCGGTTTCCGGATTGAGGCGACCGCGACGCAGCTTGAGGATCTCCAGCACGTAGACCAGGTAGACGCTGAAGGCCAGGGCGATCAGGCCGCAGACGATCAGCACCGCGGTCCACAGCAGGTTGAAGCGGCCGTGGTGATTGCTGTAGGGGACGAAGCGCAGGGCCAGGGCGAGGCCGGCGAGGACCAGCGTCCAGCCGTAGAGGTAGGCGATCGTGCGCCGCTGGGAGAAGCCGATGTTGGCCATCCGGTGGTGGAAGTGCCAGCTGTCGGCCTGGTAGATCGGCTGGCGATATTTGAGCCGCTTGGCGACGACGAAGCCGGTGTCGAGGATCGGCACCGCAAGGACCACCAGGGGGAAGGCCAGGGCGATCACCGCGTTGGTCTTCAGCGCTCCCTGGACCGACGCCGTGGCGAGGAGGAAACCGAGCAGGTTGGAACCGGTGTCGCCCATGAAGCTGGAGGCGGGCGGGAAACCGTGGCGCAGGAAGCCCAGGGCGGCGCCGGCGGTCAGCGCCGCCAGCACTCCGGCCGCGTTGCGTTCCAGCGAGAGGGCGATCGCCGCGAGGGCCACGGCGGCGATCGCGCAGACCCCCGCCGCCAACCCGTCGACGCCGTCGATGAAGTTGATGATGTTGACCACGGCGACGATCCCCAGCACGGTCAGGGGGTAGGCCAACCAACCGAGCTGGAAGCCGCCGAGGAAAGGCATGGTGAGGTCGGTGACCAAAACGCCACCGATCACCGGGATCAGCGAAGCGGCGGTCTGGCCCAGCAGCTTGGCCAGCGCCCCCAGACCGCGGACATCGTCGATCACCCCCACCGCGGCGATCGCCACCGCCCCGAGCAGGATCGCCCGGCTCTCGCCATCGTGGGGCAGCCAGATCCAGCCGGCCACCTCCACCCCGGCGAGGATCGCCAGGCCCGAGAGCCGCGGCATCGGCCGATCGTGCAGCCCCCGTTCCTTCGGTTGGTCGATCGCCCCAACCCGGTGGGCGAGCTTCTCGGCGTAGGGGACGAGCAGCCAGGCGATCGCGGCGGCTGCGAGAAAAGCGAGGACAGCGTCTGATACTGAGGCCATATCGCGGCGCCCGGGACGGGTGCGGACGCGCTCAGGCTACTTGACGGTTTCGACGGCCCCGAGCACACCGTCGATCAGCGGCGAGGAGTCGCGCGGACACAGCACGCCGATCGGGGACTCGCGCTTTGCCAGCGGCAGTTCGGCCGGATCGGCGAGGACCCGCAGGCGCCCTTCGGCGATCAGCGCCTCGTCGACCCCGCCCATGCGACCGGCGAAGGTGGTGAAGACCGGCGTCCCCAGCGCGACCGCCTCGCGGTTCATCGTGCCGCCGGCACTGACCACCAGGTCGGCGAAGGCGATCAGGCTCTGGGCGTCGATCGCGCGCTCGGGGACGATCAGGTTCTGGGCGCCCATCGCGCGCAGGGCGACAGCCTGGGGCTCGGTGCGGGGGATGACCAGCGCCTGGACCCCGCCCTCGCCGGCGAGGCGACGAATCACCCGCTGATAGAGATCGTTGCGGGCGTGGTACTCGGAGGTCTCCGGCGGCGGGCGGACGACAACCAGGACCTTCTCGCGGTCCAGCCCGAGCTCCGCGAGCACCGCGGGGTCGGGCTCAAATCCGGCCAGGTAGTACTCCTCCTTCAGGCCCGGGAAACGGACCAGCTTGCTCTCCCTTGCTCCGGCGCGCCGCAACCGCCGGAGTGGGATCGAGTCCGGGACGAGGACCCGGCGGGCGAGCCTGAAGCTGATCTGGCGCTGGATTCCGGCGAACTCGTAGTCCTGCATCTGGGCGGAGGGAATGCCCCATAGGCGGGAGACGAGGGCCAGATCAACCGAACCGTGGGCCAGCGCCAGGTTCGGCCGCCGCTCCCAGACGAGTCGGCTCAGCCGCCGCGAGCGCGCCGCCAATGCCGCCGCCTTGCCCAGCCTCGAGGCACCCCCGTGGCTGCCCACCGCGGTGTAGGGAATCCCCAGCCGCTCGAGGATCCCCAGCGTCTGCCCGTACTCCCGCGCGGTGACGAAGACCTCGTGCCCCCGCTCCTCCAGCCCCTCGATCACCGGCGCCAGCACCAGCGGGTGGGCCGCGGCGGTGCAATCAACCCAAACCCTCATGCAAGCGCGCCTCCTCCCCCTCGCGCCCGGCGGCGGCGCCTAGACGACACAGCGGCGCCACTCGCACGGTCCCAGATTTCGCTGCAGCCTAATTTGGCGACCCCGACCGGCTAGACCGTGGCCGGGACGGAAAGCTGGGGGTAGAGCGGGAAGCGGTCCGTCAGGGCGCGGGTCCGCTCGGCGAGCTCATCCCGGCGGGAGTCGAAGTCGGGGGAGAGGGTGGCGCAGATCACGTCGGCGATCTCGGCCATCTCAGCCTCCCCCAGGCCCCGGGTGGTGAGGGCCGGCGTGCCGATCCGCAGGCCGGAGGGGTTCATCGGCGGGCGCGGGTCGAAGGGGATCGCGTTGCGGTTGACGGTGATCCCGACCCGCTCGAGGCGCTCCTCGGCGCTCTGACCGTCGAGGCCGGTGGGGGTCAGATCGACGAGCACCAGGTGGACGTCGGTGCCACCGGTGAGGACCCCGAGGCCCCCGGCCTGCAGGCCCTCGGCCAGGGCCCTGGCATTGGCGATCGTCTGGCGCTGGCGGGCGCGAAATGGCTCGCTTGCGGCGATCCGCAGGGCCACCGCCTTGGCGGCGATGGTGTGCATCAGGGGACCGCCCTGCTGGCCCGGGAAGACCGCCTTGTCGACCGCCTTGGCGTGCTCGGCGCGAGCGAGGATCATGCCGCTGCGCGGGCCGGCGAGGGTCTTGTGGATCGTCGTCGTGACGACGTCGGCGTGCTCCACCGGGTTGGGGTGCTCGCCGGCGGCAACCAGGCCGGCGAAGTGGGCCATGTCGACCATCAGCCTGGCGCCGACCGCGTCGGCGATCGCCCTGAAGGCGGCGAAATCGAGCTGGCGCGAATAGGCCGACCAGCCGGCGATGATCAGCTTCGGTCGGTGCTGGTGGGCGAGCCGCTCGACCTCCTCCATGTCGACCCGCAGATCCTCGCGCCGCACGTGGTAGGCGATCGGCTCATACAGCTTGCCGGAGACATTCAGCTTCATCCCGTGGCTCAGATGGCCGCCATGGTCGAGGGCCATGCCGAGGAACTTGTCCCCGGGCTCGATCAGCGCCATGTAGGCGGCGTTGTTGGCCTGGGCGCCGGAATGGGGCTGGACGTTTGCGTGATCGGCGCCAAACAGCTCGCGGGCGCGATCGATCGCCAGTCGCTCGGCGACGTCGACCTCCTCGCAACCAGCGTAGTAGCGATTGCCGGGGTAACCCTCCGCGTACTTGTTGGTCAAGACCGAGCCGACCGCTTCCAGAACGGCCTGGGGCACGAAGTTCTCCGAGGCGATCATCTCCAGCGTCCCCTGCTGGCGCCCCAGCTCTGCCTCCAGCACCGCAGCGATCGCCGGATCGACCTCGGCCAAGGGAGCGCTCTGGATGTTCTCAGGCAACTCGCTCACGCTGCGAGCGACCATACCAACGCCCGCCTACGGATCGCCCAGGCCCGCCAGCGCCGCGCTGAGGTCTCCGGCCGAGACGGCCCCCTGGCGGAGAATCCGCCAGCCGCCGTCGATCTCGATCTCGCTCAGATCGACGACGGTCGAGGGGAGGCCGGTGAGAGTGCCGCCGTCGATCGCCAGGTCGACCCCCGCCAGGACCTCGGGCGCGACCTCCTCCCAAGAGCCCGGCGCCCGCCCGCCGCTGCGGTTGGCCGAGGTCTGAAAGAGCGGGCACATCGCACCGGCCAGCGGGCCGCCGATCAGGCGGATGCCCAGGCGAGCGGAATCCTCGCCGCAGGCCAGGGGGTAGCGGCGCTGCGGATTGGCGAGGACGAGGGTCACGGGGCCCGGCAGGAGGGCGCCCGCCGCCCGGCGGGTGCGAGGGCCGAGGCCCCCGAGGAGCTCCCGCAGGGCGAGGGGTGAGAAGTACATGACGGCGGAGGGTTTGCCATCGTCGCGGCCCTTGATCGCATGGATCCGGGCGATCGCCGCCCGATCGAGCGGATCGCAGGCCAGGCCGTAGAGGCCGTCGGCGGGAAAGACGGCGACGCCGCCTCCCACCACGCAGCGCTCAAGGCCCGAGCGCGCCGCCGCCTCGCCGTCTCGCTTAAGCGAGAGGACCTCGGTCAACGCTTGGCCCAAAGGACCCGCTCGATCCCGGCCAAATCGCGGCGGGCCTTGACCGCGGTGAACCCGGCGCCGCGCAGCAGATCGCTGACCGCGGCGGCCTGCCCCGCGCCGACCTCCAGGGCAAGCTCCCCGCCCAGAGCGCCGCTGCTGGCCGCCGGATCGTGAGGGGAGCCGGGATCACCCGCAGCTGCGGGCACCAGCAGGGCCCGGATCGCGTCGAGGCCATCGGGGCCGGCGAGCAGGGCCTCCCTCGGCTCCCACTCGGTCACCTCGGGCGCCAGCGAGGGCCAGTCTCGCTCGGCGACGTAGGGCAGGTTGGCGACGGTCAGCTCGAAGGCCTCACCCGCGGGGAGCGACCCCTCGAGGAAGCGCACCCGTCCCCCCAGCCCGAGTCGCTCGGCGTTGGCCCGAGCCAGGGCCAGGGCGGAGAGCGAGGTGTCGGTCGCGGTCACCTCGCAGGAGGGCAGCTCGGCGGCGATCGCCAGGGCGATTGCTCCCGAACCGGTGCCCACATCGAGCAGCGAGGACGGCGCGCGCTGGAGCGCAACCTCGACCAAGAGCTCGGTCTCGGGGCGGGGGATCAGCGCCCGCCGGTCGACCGCCAGCTCGATTCCGCGGAACCCTTTGCGCCCGAGGATGTAGGCGACCGGCTCGCGCCGCAACCGCCGGCGCACCATCTGGCCAAAGCGCCGCCCAGCACCGGCCGACACCGCGGCGGCGGGATCGGCGGCGAGCCGCGCCCGCTCCCACCCGGTGGACTCGGCGAGAAGCACTTCGGCGTCCAGGCGCGGGCCCTCCACCCCCGCGGCGCCCAGGGCATCGGTGGCCGCCTCGATTGCCTGGCGCACGCTGCCCGCACTGGTGGTTGGGGCCACCCCCATCAGGCGGGCGTCGCCGCGGCCTGCAACCTCTGCCTCTTCTCCTCCGCTTCCAGGGCCTCGGTGAACTCGGTCAGCTCGCCGCCCAGCACGCCGTCGAGGTTGTGCGAGGTGTGCTTGATCCGGTGGTCGGTCACCCGGCCCTGGGGGAAGTTGTAGGTCCGGACCTTCTCCGAGCGCTCACCGCTACCGACCTGCGCTTTGCGCTCGGAGGCGATCTTTGCCTGCTGCTCGGCGAGCTCTCGCTCATACAGCCTGGCCCGCAGCACCCGCATCGCCCGATCCTTGTTCTGCAGCTGGGACTTCTCATCCTGCATCGAAACGACGATCCCGGTGGGCCGGTGGGTGATCCGCACGGCCGAGTCGGTGGTGTTGACCGACTGCCCTCCCGGTCCCGAGGATCGGTAGACGTCGATCTGCAGGTCGCCCGGGTCGACCTGGACCTCGACCTCCTCGGCCTCCGGCAGCACCGCGACGGTCGCCGTCGAGGTGTGAATGCGGCCCTGGGACTCGGTCTCCGGCACGCGCTGCACCCGGTGCGTCCCGCCCTCGTACTTGAAGATCGAGTAGGCCCCATCGCCCTTCACCGCGAAGGTGACCTCCTTGAACCCTCCCACCTCGGCCACCGACTGGGAGAGCGCCTCGGTCAGGAACCCCCGCTCTTCCGCATAGCGGGTCAGCATCTTGAACAGATCGCCGGCGAAGAGCGCCGCCTCGTCTCCCCCGGTCCCGGCCCTGATCTCGACGATCACGTTCTTGGAGTCGTTGGGGTCCCTCTCCACCATCGCCAGCCGGATCTCGTCTTCCAGCTCCCCCAGGCGCTCGGGCGCCTCCTCGGCCACCTTGCGCAGCTCGGAGTCCTCTCCCTCCTCCAACAGCTCCCGCGCTCCCTCCAGGTCATCCAAGAGCTTGCGGTACTCAAGGGCCAGTCGGTGCGCCATCCCCAGCTCGCGATACTCGCGCCCCACCTCGGCGTAGCGCTCCCGATCGGCGATCACCGCGGGGTCGGCCATCTGAGCCTCGAGCTCGGCGAACCTCGCCTCGAGCTGATCGACCAGCTGCTCGATCACGCGACTATCTCGATCTGGGGCTCCGCGGCGTCGATGGGCGACTCTCGCGCCAGCACGGCCTGCAGGGAGGTGATCGCCACCGCGAGCTGCTCCTCGTCGGGCTCGCGCGTGGTCAGGTTCTGCAGCATCAGCCCCGGCCACATGATGCCCCGCACCCAGCGCTTGCGCCGGTTCTTGCCCGCCCACTTGATCACCTCGTAGGAGAGCCCGGCGATCACCGGGATGCCGAGGATACGCGAGGCGAGGAGCCAGTACCAGGCGGGCAGCCCGAGCGGGGCGAAGACGAAGATCGCCAGAATCATCACCACCAGGAGGAAGCTGGTCCCGCAGCGCGGGTGCAGGCGCGAGTAGAGCCTGGCCCGCGCCGGCGTCAGCTCGTCTTGCGCCTCATAGCAGGAGATCGTCTTGTGCTCGGCGCCGTGGTACTCGAATACCCGTCGCAGATCCTTCATCCGGCTGATCGCGGCGATGTAGCCGATGAAGAGCGCGGTCCGCAGCAGCCCCTCGGTCAGCCAGAAGAGAAGGGGAGAGCCGAGCTGGCCCTTGATCAGGCTGGTCAGGCCGACCGGGACGACGAAGAAGAGCCCGATCGCCAGCAGCAGGGAGAGGGCGATCGTCACTCCCCAAAGCCAGCCCCCGATTTCCTCCGGCTCGCCCTCCTCTTCCTCGGGGAGTTGGGCGTTGGCCGAGATCGCCAGCGCCCGGAATCCGATCTTCATCGACTCGCCCAGGGCGACCACGCCGCGGAGCACCGGCAACCGCCAGGCGCGGCTGCGCTTTGCCCAGGGGAGGAGCGCCTCGGAGCGGACCTCGACCTCGCCGTCGGGGCGGCGCACCGCCACCGCCCAGGTGGAGACGCCGCGCATCATCACCCCCTCCAGCACCGCTTGGCCCCCGACCGGCGCGTCTCGCTTGGAGACCAGGGCGCCGTCGGGCATCCGCAATGGATCTCCCCGTTGGGGGGAGGCCGGCGCCTCGGGCGAGTCCAGCTGCGGGGCGCTCACCGCTCGCACTCCGAGCGCTGGGGAGGGGCCGGAGATCGACGCGGCGCGCGCTCCGCGCTCACGGATTACTTCCTGGCCCTGGCGTGCTTTGCCGCGCGGCGCTGGAAGCGCTCGACCCGACCACCGGTGTCGACCAGCTTCTGCTTGCCGGTGTAGAACGGGTGACACTCGGAGCAGAGCTCGACGTGGAGGTCCGATTTGGTCGAGCGGGTGTAGAACTGGTTGCCGCAGGAGCAGTGGACGTTGGCCAGCGTGTACTCGGGGTGAATTCCTGTCTTCATCGTCTCCCCAGTCTAGAGAAGTGGGTGTGCGCTGCCGATACAAGCCAGGTGAAGACGACCGCAGGCAGAGCGCGCCGCGAGCGGCCCATCCGCGCGATCCTCGCCTGCGTGCTCTTCGGCGTCGGCGCCGCGGTGACCCTGCACGACTGGTTCGGGCTCGGGGGGAGGGGGCTGAACTACACGGCGGAAGGCCCGGCCTATGACCTGGTGGTGATCGCCGCCGGCCTCGCCTGCTTGCTGCGGGCGGCTGGGACTGAGCGCGAGCGCGGCGCCTGGCTGGCGATCGGCGCGGCGGTCCTCCTCTGGGGCGCCTCGGAGGTCTACTGGACCGCCTTCATCCTCAACAATCCCAATCCGCCCTACCCCTCCCCGGCCGACGTCGGCTACCTCGCCTTCTACCCCCTGGCCGCGCTGGGACTCGCCCTGCTGGTTCGCGCCCGGGCGAGCGAACTCGATTGGCGGCTGGGGATGGACGGCGCGATCGCCGCCCTCGGGACGGCGGCGCTGGGGGCGGCCTTCGTCTTTGACTTCGTCGCCAACCGGACCAGCGGCAGCCCGATCCAGGTGGCAACGACCCTGGCCTACCCGCTCGGTGACCTGATCCTGTTCTCCCTCGTCGTCGGAGCGGTCGCCCTGACCCGCTGGCACCCCGGCCGCACCTGGTCGCTTCTGCTCGCCGGCCTCGCCGCTCTGGTGGTCGCCGACGTGGCCTTCACCCTGGGGGAAAACGGGGCGCTGCCCGGCGGCGTTTGGACAGATCCGATCTACCTGATCGCCGCCGTTTGCCTTGGGGCGGGGGCCTGGCAGCCGCGGGCGGACACGATCGCCCCGACCGCGCGCTTTGACGCCTGGCGCGAGCTGATGGTGCCGGCCCTCTTCGCCGCGGTGATGATCGGCCTCTTCGCGATGCAGTACTTCACCGCCGCCAGCGCCCTCTCCACCGTTCTCTGGGCAGCGACGATGGTCGCCGTGATCGTCCGGCTGGCGATCAGCGTGCGGGAGAACAAGGCGCTGCTGGAGCAGGTGCGCACCGACGGGCTGACCGGACTCGGCAACCGCGGCGGGCTGGGGGTCGACCTCGCGGCCCTTTGCGCCAAGGCCACGGCGCAGGAGCCGATCACCCTGCTGATCTTCGACCTCAATGGCTTCAAGCGCTTCAACGACAACTTCGGCCATCCGGCCGGCGACAAAGTGCTGTCCCACCTGGGGGAGAAGCTGCGTGGGGCGCTCGGCACCGACGGCGCCGCCTACCGGATCGGCGGCGATGAGTTCTGCGTGCTGCTGACCTGCGATGAGGGTCGACTCGACCGGGCAAAGAGTGCGGCGGCAGGTGCCCTCAGCGCGAGCGGGCGGGGCTACAAGGTCACCGCCGCCTGGGGCGCGGCGGCGATTCCCCTGGAAGCCAGCGAGCCCTCCCAGGCGCTGGAGCTCGCCGACGTGCGGATGTATGCGCAGAAGGAGTCACGCCGCCTGGCTCGCAATGAGGAAGCCCCACCGCTGGGGATCGAGGTCACAGGCTGGCCGCGACCGGCGATTGGCTCCCGGGCGAACACATGAGCCGGGACTGAGGCGATCCTAGTTTCTCGGGGCTATAGCTCAGACGGCAGAGCGCCTGGATCGAGAGTTTGAGCTTGGCCTGGATGTAGGCGCTGGAGCCGGTGGAGCTGATGACCCGGAGGTCGTCGACCTGCTCTCCCGTCTCCATCTCGAAGCTCTCCAGGGGGGAATCGCTCGACCAGCCCCAGCGTGGTGAGACCTCCGCGAGGATCGCGCTGGCCATCCACGCACCGAGGCGGGCCTGGAAGTCGATGCCCCCCGACGTGCCCGCACCACCTTGCCGACCGGCTTGTCTTCCCCGCTTCGCGCCCATGTGGGGACAGTGCGACCAGGGTAAAATTGAAAGGGCGCCGCTTAAATGGGCGAATCTCCGGCTGGGACCGTATCTTTGGACGCTAAACCGAGTATGCAAAGTTATTGGCCTAACTTTGTTTCGTCGATTCGCCTGTAAGTTTGGATGATTGCTCTATAATCCAAACTTATGAAATTAACTTTGGACCATCATTATGGCTGCCGCGGCTGAAATTCCACCGCGCCGGGGAACTCTGGTCGAGCGTGCCTGGGAGCCGCACCTGGAGGCTCTCGGCGGCCGGACCGCTCGACGGGGTTTTACCTATCGCGCCTATGTCCCGGCGAAGATCGCCGGAGAGGGATTCCTGCTCGAGTCCGACATCGCGGCCGCCGCTGCCAACGCGGAACTGGCCTGCCGCGAACTCAACGACGAGCCACCCGAGCTCGGCAACTTCGAGACGCTCGCCCGTCAGCTTCTACGCGCAGAGTCGGTAGCTTCCTCGCGGATCGAGGGGCTCGTGCTCTCCCATCGCCGGCTGGCGAAGGCCGCCTTCTCCGCGGAGAAGCACGACATTACCGCTCAGAGCGTGCTCGCCAACATCCGCGCCCTCGAGCGAGCCATCGACCTTGCCGGCAGCGTCGAGTCTCTGGAGCGGGAGCACCTCCTCGAAGTTCACCGGATCCTCTTCGAGGGCACTCGCGACGAGCGGCTCGGCGGTGAGATTCGCGAGGAACAGAGCTGGATCGGCGGGGCTGCGTCAAACCCGCGGACGGCGGAGTTCATCCCCGCCCCGCCCGACCTAGTGCCGGAGCTGCTTGACGACCTCTGCGCCTTTTGCAACCGCGTGGATGTCCCGGCGGCGATCCAGGCAGCTATAGCGCACGTCCAATTCGAGACGATCCATCCCTTCTTCGACGGCAACGGCCGTGTGGGACGAGCCCTGATCCTCATCATCCTCCGCCGTCGCGGTGTCGCCAAGACCCACCTCCCCCCTGTCAGTCTCGCCTTGGCGGGCGAGGCAGACCGCTACGTCGCCGGGCTGACGAGCTGGCGGACCGGCGAGGAAGAGGACTGGTACAGCGTCTTCATCGACGCACTGTTCCGAGCCTCGACCGGAGCTCGCCAATTCGCCGCCGGCGTCACCGAGCTGCAGCGCCGTTGGATGGAGAAAGCCCGAAATCCGCGCAAGAACTCGGGACCGCGGCGTTTGATCGAGCTGTTGCCCTCGCAACCGATCGTCGACGTCAAGACGGCGGCGCAGCTACTCGGAGGTACCGAGGAGCGGGCACGGCTTGCCGTCCACCGGCTCGAGGAGGCGGGCGTGCTTCGCCAGACGACCGTCGGACGACGCAACCGGGCGTGGGAGTGCGTGGGGCTCTTCGATCGGCTCGACCGCTTCGAGCGCGATCTGGGCCCGCCGGGACGAACCCCGCGCCCGACTCGCTGACCGCAGGTCCCGCGCAGCAGCGCATCGGGTACGGCAATGACGGTCTATTAGGGGGATCCGCCTCACGACCAAAGCCACGTCCTGCTTGAGACGCTCCAACTTTGCCCACAAATGCGGCGGCGGCCAGCAGGGATCACCTTGCGCCGCAGCTCGCGCTCATAGATCGCCAGAGTGAATGGGCGGACTCGGTAATCGACCGGATGGTCGCCAGGAAGTCGCCGGACGTCGGCGACCTGCGGCCTTCGTTAATTTCCCGGACACCGCTTCCGATCACCCTCCGCATCTGCCACCTAGTGCCACATCGGCCACCGATTGGCCCGGATTGACGCCGATTTCCTGTTCTTGCACTCGCTTTCGCCAGCTTCCTCCGCTCGGACTTGCGTCGGTGTTAGTAGACGGCAGTAAGCCCGGGGAGCATCGGGAAGTGGCGCACGTTTGTGGTCAGCAACTCGGCCTTGAGGAGCAACGCCGTGGCGGCTATCAGGTAGTCGGCGTCGTCGATGCCACTGTGGGCACGACGGTGGCTGCGGGCGAGGGTGCCGGCGGCGCGGACAACCTTTTCGCCGACCGGGACCCAGCTGAGGGCGGAGAAGAACTGCTCCAAGGCCTCTTCCTCTTCCCCGCGCACACCGGCGAGCAGCTCGAAACGGACGATCTCGCTGGCAAGCAGATCCTCGCCCGCTTCGATCAGGCCGCTCAGCAGATCGACCGCAGACGCGGTGCCCCGCAAGTGGTCAACGGCAACGCTGGTATCAAGGACCTTCACTCGCCGAGGCGGGCAAGGCGCTGGTTGAGATCGCCGCGGCGGGCGTCGACGTAGTCGGCGCCGCTGGGTCCCTCGGCAGGCCAGCTGCCGGCGCTGGCCCGGAGAGCGCCAAGGCGCTCTGAGCTCTGTTGGGCGCCGAAAGTGGCACGAACGGCGCGGCGGATCAGCTCCGAGCGGGAGGCCCCGCTCGCGCTCGAGGCGCGCTCGAGCAACTCCAGCTCGCGCTCGCCAAGGTATACCTGCGTCCTGCTCATGGACACCACTATACACCGAGTGGTGTCGGTTGGTCTGAGAACGATTTATCCGCCGATATGTCAGCGTGGAGGCCGGGTCGGCAACCTCATCCGCTCTGCCGGGGGCTTCACGAGGACGATCCGGCGTTCCTCGTACAGCGCTGCATTGACCACCTAGATCTAGGAGCACCGCGTCGGGGATCATCCATCTGATCGCTTCCGGCGATCCCGCAAGTTGCGGGCACTTCATCGCCGCCAGCATTGTTTTTCGTCTGACCGAGGGGCCATGCTTTACATAACGCCCCCCCAAAAAAGGACGGAGAGCCATGCCCCAGGAGATCTTCGACCAGTACCGGCCGCGGAGCACGATGGCCCAGCGCCTCGACGAGGCCTTCGCCGGATGCGAGCACTGGACTCTCGCCCCGCCCGCTCAGCGGCGCAACCCGATCGGCTTGAGCCCGCGGCCCTCCAGCTCCTCGAGCAGGATCGGCAGCGCCGCGACGGTGCGCATCCAGGAGCCCGGCGCGCTGTAGTAATCGGCGTCGTGCAGGAGCACGATGTCCCCCGCGCGGGCCCCCGCGGTTGCGCGTCGGGCGATCGACTCCGGGCTCGCCCTACCCGACCAGTCCCTCCCCCACTGCGACCACAGCACGGGCCGCCATCCCCGCCGGCGAACCGCGCGCAGGCCCGAGCCGCTGAAAATCCCGTAGGGCGGGCGGTAATCGGCGATCGCCTGAGCGCCGGCCTCCTCGATCGCGGCCCTCGCCCGCTCGGCGTCATCGAGCAGCTGGCCCACCGTCAGCCGCAGCTGGTTGCGGTGGCGGTGACAGTGCAGCTCGACCCGATGCCCGGCGGCGACAATCTCGGCCACCAGCGCCGGGCGGCGTGCCACCTGCTCGCCGGCGAGGAAGAATGTCGCCGGCGCGCCGGCCTCGCGCAGGGCCTCCAGCACCGCGGGCGTACCCTGGGGATGGGGGCCGTCGTCGAAGGTGAGGGCCACCCCTTCGGCACCCTCCTGGCGCCCGAGGATCCCCAGTGCCGGGCCGACGCCGGGGACCACGGGGGCCAGAGCCGGCCCGGCGTGCAGGAGCGCCGCAACCGAGGCGCCGGCGCCGGCGAGCGCCCTGATCAACGGCTGGGAGGGTGCGCCGCGTCGCGCTGCAGCGGAGACCTCGATATCACGGGGTGGGAGACGTTCACCACCGGGGTGCTGGGGGTCTTGCCAATGTGAATGTGACTCTCGATCGACTTCGCCACCTTGGATGTATCCCGGTAGGGGGTCTCCCAATCCACCAACAGGGAGCCGGCGACGATCACCGCGATCGCGATCACGGCGAGGCTGACCGCCGTCGCCACCCGGCTGACGCGCAGGCGCCAGGCCGGCTGGGGCCGCACGCGGGGGCGGGCGGTGAGGACCCGCGAGGCGATCGAGGGCAGCGAGGCGAAGGAGGAGTCGGGCGAGCGCCGCTCGCGGGTGAGATGGCGCAGGACCGACTCCAGCTCGTGCTCGGAGCGCGCCACCTCGGCCAGGCCGAAGCGCTCAAAGGCGGCGTTGTTGGCCCGCAGGTGTCCGGCGGAGAAGCCGAAGGAGACGACCGGGCAGCCGCGGATGTGGGCCTCCAGCACGGTCAGGCCGGCGGTCGAGTGGACCATCACGTCGGCGGCGGCCATCCAGTCGCTCATCTGCTCGGTGAAGCCGATGATTCGAACCTGCTCGTTGGCGGAGAAGCGCTGCTCCAGTTTCTCCCGCGCAACCTCGTTGCGGCCGGTGATGCAGACGACCATCGTGTCCTCCACCGCGAGCGCGACGCGGATCGCGCCGTCGAGATCGCCGATGCCCCAGCCGCCGCCGGAGACCAGCACCAGGCGAGCGTGGGGCGGGACGCCCAGGGCGCGCCGGGCGTCGCCGCGAGTGCGTGGCATGAGGAAGTCGCGGGAGATCGGCGGCCGCATCCACTCCACGCTGCCCGGTCCGGCCAGCTTCTCCACTTCCTCGATTGACTCGGGGTGGGTTACGTAGTGCAGGTCGACGCCGGGATGGGCCCAGTAGCGCAGACCGGCGAGATCGGTGATCGCCGACTGGACCGGAATCGGCAGTCGGCGGTTTTCGCGCAGCATCCCGAGCACGGCGGTGACCCCGGGGTAGGTGGAGACGACCACGTCGGGGTCATGTTGGGAGATCACCTTCAAGAGGCCATGGGCACCCAGCCAGTAGCCGAGGTGGTGCGCCAGCCAGCGGGTGGGGCCGAACTTCGTGATCAGCCAGTACTGGATGTCAAACAGCCACGGCATCCAGCGGAAGGTCACCCTCGAGCCGCCGCGGACGGTGGAGGAGCAGATCCGCCCCATCGCCTCCAGCCCATTGGCGATCTCGATCTCCACGCCGGGGATTTCGCGACCCACGTCATCCTTGATGATCCGGGCGGGGAGGTCGTGTCCCTCGCCGATATCGGCGGTGAGGACGAGAATCCTCGGCGGGCGCTCCTCTGAGCTCGAGGCGCCGGAGAGGAGCGCGCCGGCCGCCCGTTCGTTGCCGTTGAGGGAGGGCTTTTTGCCCGGGATCGGGTCCGGCGCCCGGATGCTGCCGCGCACCCACTCGACGTAGCTGTGCACACCCTCGCGGAAGCTCGTCTTCGCCTTCCAGCCGAGCTCCTGCAGGGCACGGGCGTTGGAGATCTCCTTGCCGGGGAAGTCGCCGGGGCGGGGAGGCGTGTGGACGATCTCGCAGCCACCGGTCATCTCCTGCACGGTCTCGGCGATCTCCAGAATCGTCACCACCTCATCGCCGGAGAGGTTGTAGGTGCGGTCGGCCGCCTCCGGCTTCATCGCGGCGACGATCCCCTCCGCCAGGTCCTCGACATAGATGAAGCTGCGACATTGGCTGCCGTCGCCGGCGATCGTCAGGGCCTTGCCTTCCATCGCCAGATCGGTGAACTTGGCGACCACCCCCGCGGCGCGGGCCCGCGGCCCATAGGGGATGCCGAAGCGCAGCACCGTGGATTTGAGGTCGAACAGCTCGGCGTAGCCGGCGCAGTAGGTCTCGCCGGCGAGCTTGGTCGCGGTGTACAGGTGGCGCGGCGCCGGGATCGGCGTCTCCTCGTCGACGGACTGCTCGACGCAGTCGCTGTAGACCCAGGTGGTCGAGCCGTAGACCACGCGGCCGACTTCGGTGCGGCAGGCGGCCTCCAGCACGTTTAGCGTGCCGCGGGTGTTGACCTCCTCGGCCAGCACCGGGTCGGCGTGCACGTGGGCGACGTCGGCGACCGCGGCGAGGTGGATGACCGCGTCGCAGCCGCGCATCGCCAAGTCGAGGTTGGCCGGGTCGGTGATGCTGCCGGTGAAGGTCTCCACCTCCAGCGGTGAGTGGTAGGGGGAGGCGCTTAAGTCAAAGATCCGCGGGGTGTCGCCCCGTTCGATCAGCCGATCCACCACGTGGGAGCCGATGAAACCGCCTCCGCCGGTTACCAGGACCCTCATGAAACCTCTCTCCTGCTTCGTTCTCTCAGCCTGATGACCAGCGTAGGGCTCGATCGTTTGCTCCGCATTCAGGCCTCCTTGGCGAGAGCCCTCTGGCGGCTCTCGGGGCGGTAGTAGAGCGGCACGCACCAGTGGTTCTCGGCCACCCAGTCGGTGTTGGGAAGTTCGTCTGGGCGCCCCATGATCCGGTGGCAGGGCTGCTCGTAGACGCGGCCCGTGCTCTTCTCGATCGCTTCGAAGATGATGTACTTGTAGAGGCCCGAGGTCATCCCCTCGGGCAGCTCGAGGCGGGCCGGGTGCGCCGGGTCGAGGTGCTCGCGGGCGTAGCCGTTCTTCCAGGCCACGATCTCCTCCATCCGCTCGGCCTGGATCAGGCCGAGGGCGGCGGTGAACTCGCTCATGCGGAAGTTCAGTCCCTCCACCTGGTGCTCGAACTTGCCGTAGTTGCGGAACTTTTCGGCGAACTCGATCAGCTGGGGATTGGAGGAGACGAGCACACCACCCTCTCCGGTGGAGATCGTCTTTGTCGCGTAGAGGGAGTAGACGCCGGCGTCGCCGAAGGCGCCGGGGCGGCGAGCACCCCACTCGGCGCCGTGGGCGTGGGCGCAGTCCTCGAGCAGGAAGATCCCGCTCTCTCGGCAGTAGGCGGCGATGCGCTCGGCGTCGAAGGCCAGATGGCCGCCGATGTGGACCAGGATCGCCGCCTTCGGTCGGTGGCGCTCGGCCTTGGCCTCGAAGTCCTCAAACGACATGCACAGGTCGGCGCGGTTGCAGTCGACGAACTCCACCTGGGCCCCGGCCTTGAGGGCGGCCAGCGGGGTGGCCATGAAGGTGTTGGATGGACAGAGCACCGTCTGGCCGCCGACGCCGGCGAACTCCAGGGCCGCAAGCGCCCCGCCGGCCCAGCTGGAGAGCCCCAGGCTGGGCAGGCCGTTCCACGCCGACCAGCGCTGCTCGAAGGCGGCCAGCATCGGACCCTCCGACCACTTCTCGGAATCAAGCACCCCCTCCCACAGCTCAAAAAGGCGGGCACGGTCTCGGTGGTCGAACCCGATCGCGAACTGGGTCGCGTCAGGCCGGATTGTCTGTACAGGCCCTACGATGGCTCCTTGATGGGGATCTGGCTGGGGGTTTGCCTGCGCGGACGGACGGGCAGCAGACGAAGACAAGGCTACCAGCGCAAGCGGACCGAGAACGAGAGTTCAATCGTTGCGTCGATGGGATTGAGCGTCCTTGTGAGCACTATCGATGACCGCCGTGACCGTGGGTGAGCTCGCCAGCAGCACGGTGCCGGCGACGGCCAGGGCCATGAAGGCGGCCAGGGCGGCGCCCGCCAGCGGGGTCGAGCTCCAGGACTCGCCGAAGATCAGAGGCGCAAGCGCCACCGGGACCAGCACCTGGACGGCGAACATCGTCGGGGCGACCTGGGAGGCGGCACGGCGCTGCAGCGCGCTCATCTCACTCAGCAGCGCCAGACCCTCCGAGGCCGCGGCGCTGAGCAGCCACAGCACTGCAACCAGCGCCGTCCCCGCGACCAGCTCGTCGGTCAGCAGCTTGCTGGCGATCCCCGTCCAGGCGTAGCCGCAGCCGGCGCTGATCACCGGCAGAAGGCCGATCGACCTCGCCCGGCTGCGCAACGCATAGGGGGCGGCCACGGGGACCGCGAGGAGGAGGAGCGCGGCCGCGATGGCGCCGGCGCCGGCGTAGCCGGTGCTCCGCGCCGGTGCCGCCCAGGCGACCCCCGCCAGGCCGAGGACGATCGCCGCCACGGCGATCGCCTCCCGCCGCCCCGGCCTCTCGCCCAGCCGCGTGGCCCCCAGCCACAGCAGCAGGATCAAGCCGCTGGCCATACAGGGCTGCACGACGGTGAGCGGGGCCAGCAACAGGGCCACGATCTCCAGCGGCCAACCGAGCAACCCCAAACCGGTGGCCCCCAGCCAGCGCCGGTTGCGAAGCAGCCGCCAGATCAGGGAGGGCCGCAGCGAGTGCTCCCCCCCCACCTCCCGCGCCTCCAAGGCCTGCAGCGCGATCGAGGTGTTGTAGAGCATCGAGGCCCCGACAGCCGCGGCTATCCCCAGCGCCAGCACCGTCTGGACCCTAGCCGCAAGACCCGCGGGCAAGGGGCGGGCGGAGCCTGATGCCGATCACCAATGGGCGAACCTCGCAGCGATACCGGTGAGCGGACCGGACCGGCGATTGGCAGCGCCCGGGAGGCGAGGCGAGGCAGGCGGCGGTCAGGTCTCCTGATACAGCGGGCCGTCGCCGCCCTCGGGCAGGGTCAGGCGCCCGCCCTTGGCGGTGATCGCCCCGCACTGCACGCAGTTGGACGCGGTGACGTGGACGTCGACCTGCGCCGCCTCGCTCGCCAGCTGCTCGTCGGGGATCTCATAGACCTGCGCCGGGCACATCGAAACCCAGGTCTGGGCGATCTCCCGCGGCACCCGGGTCTGGATGCGGACGTGGTTGGGGGCGTCGTCGCGGGTCGCGTTGCCGGAGAGGAAGACCGAGTCGAGCTTGCTGAAGGTCAGCTCGTTGTCGGGCTTGGGATACATCTCGCCCGCCCTGCCGATCTGCATCTCGTTCTCGGCGTCATCCTCGCCCTTCCAATGCCCTGGGGGGAAGGCGCCGTTGGTCAGCGCCCAGCCGTTGGCCACCGCGCCGCCGACGAAGAAGCCCTTGGAGAACGCCTGGCGCACGTTGCGCGAGCGATAGAGATCCTTCTCGATCGTCGAGTTGTGGATCTTCTCGTCGTAGGCCTCGAAGTTGACCGAGTCGCGCTTCAGCGCCTCGACGATCGTCTCCGCCGCATACATCCCGGCGTGCATCGCGTAGTGGACGCCCTTGAGGGTCGGGATGTTGACCATGCTGGCGGCGTCGCCGGCGACCACCATCCCGGGCACGGCGAGACGTTTGGGCATCGCGAAATAGCCGCCGGAGGGAATCGTCTTGGCCCCCCAGGCGACCCGCTTGCCGCCCTCGATCAGGCCCCGGATGAAGGGGTGGGTCTTCATCAGCTGCAGCGCGTCGTGGCAGCTGAAGGTGGCGTCGGTGTAGTCCAGGCCGACGACCAGGCCGATGCAGATCTTGTCCTCCCCCATCGGGTAGATAAAGCTGCCGCCGAACTCGTTGTATCTCGCCGCCTTGCGCAGCGGCCAGCCCATGGTGTGGATCACCCGGTCTAGCGGCTTTGGCACCTCCCACACCTCTTTGACCCCGAGCTCCCAGCGCATCGGGTCAGCCCCGTGCATGTCGAAGTAGTCATAGGCGGCATAGGTCAGGTGGCCGACGGTGCCCTCGGCCAGCACCGTGGCCCGGGCCACCACGTCGGAGCCCGGCTCGAAGTTGGCCAGCTCCTCGCCGTCCTTGCCCCGACCGCGGTCGCCGGAGCGAACGCCCTTTACCACCCTCTCCTCGACCAGCAGCTTGGTCGCCGCCGTCTCGGCGAGGATGTAGACGCCGGCCTCCTCCGCTTTCTCGGCGAGGAAGCGGCCCAGTTTGGCAACCGAGGTGACGTAGTTGCCGTGGTTGCGGAAGTTCGGCGGTGTGGGCTTGAGCGGAATCGCTTTGCTCTTGGTCAGCAGGTAGACCGCGTCCTTCTTCACCTCGCCGTAGACCGGCCACTGCGACTTGTCGAGATCGGGGAACAGCTCTTCCATCGCCGAGGGCTTCATGTTCGCCCCGGAGAGCAGGTGTGCTCCGGCGACTTTGCCCTTCTCGATCACCGCCACCGGGACTTCGCCCAGCCTCTCGCTCAGCTCCGGCTCATCGGCCAGCAGCTGCATCAATTTGTTCGCGCAGGCCAGGCCGGCGGGACCGCCGCCGACGATCGCCACCCCAACCTCGATTCGCTCCTCCGCGGGGTCCGTCGGCGGGCCGATGACCTCGGCGCCGTCAAAGGGCGGCGGGAATTCGCTCGGTGCTACGGGCATCTGGGCTCCTTGATTGCGGCCGAGCTCTCGCTCAGCCGCCCCTCTTGGCCTTGATCGCCGCGGTCAGCTTGGGCAGGATCTTGTGCAGATCGCCGACCACGCCGAGGTCGGAGAACTCGAAGATCGGCGCGTTTTGGTCCTTGTTGATCGCCAGGATGTTCTCCGAGCTCTGCATCCCGACCTTGTGCTGGATCGCACCGGAGATGCCGGCGGCCAGATACAGCTTCGGCGCGACCGTCTTACCGGTCTGGCCAATCTGGGCCGCGTAGGGATACCAGCCGGCGTCGACCACCGCCCGGGTCGCCGCGACCGCGCCGCCCATCGCCTCCGCCAGTTCCTCGCAGAGCTTGAAGCCCTCGGCCGCGCCGAGGCCTCGCCCGCCACCGACGAGGATGTCGGCATCCTCGATGTTGACGTCCGCGCCGCGCTGCTCGCCCCGCTGCACCATCCTCGCCTTCGATGACCAGGGGGACAGCTCGACCTCGACGTCGAGGACCTCGGCGCTCCCACCGCTCTGGTTGAGATCGAAGGCGTTCAGCCGGCCGATGATGATCCCCGGCTCACCGACGTAGCCGACGTCGGCGATCTGGGAGTCCTGCAGGATCGGGCGCTCGGCGACCAGCCTGCCGTCCTGCACCTTGACCTCGGTGACCTCCATCGTCACCCCGGCGTTCAGGCGCGCGGTCAGCCCGGCCCCGATCTCAAAGCCCAACAGGCCGCCGCCGAACAGCGCGTAGCCGAAGCCCTGCTCGGCGATCACCTTGGCCATCGCGTCGATAATCGGCTGCGCCAGGCCCTCCGGCACACCCTTGGCCCGGTAGACCTTCGCCGCGCCGTAGTTGCCCAGGGCCGCGCAGGCCTCGTCGGCGATCTCACCGACCACCAGGGCGGCGGCCTCGCCGCCGATCTGGCCGGCCAGCTTTGCCGCCTCAGAGATTGCCCCCAGCGAGTTCTTGTTGAAGTTGCCCTCGTCGTCATGCAGGGCGTAAACCAGGATGCCCGCCATCTAGATCAGCTTCCTCTCGTCTAGCCAGGCGACGATCTTCTCGACCGTCTCGTTGGTGTCCTCGTCCTCGATGATCTCCCCCGCCTCCTTGGGCGGCGGCGGGTTGAGCGCGAGGACGGCAGTCTTTGAGCCCGACTCGCCGACCATCGCGGCCTCGATGCCGACGTCGGCGCCGGCCCTCGCGTCGAGCGGTTTCTTCTTCGCTCCCATGATCGCCTTCAGGCTGGGGTAGCGCGGCTCGTTGATCGCGTCGCCGACGCTGATCACCGCCGGCAGTTCGACCTCCACCGTGTCGTAGCCGTACTCGGCCTGGCGCTCGCAGCGCAGCTTGCCATCGGTGATGTCGATCCTGATCACCTGGGTTAGCGAGGGCATCCGCAGGTGGTCGGCGACGACCGCGCCGATTGTGTAGCACTCGCCGTCGTCTGACTGCTGCCCGAGCAGAACCAGGTCGGGGCTCTCGGCCTCCAGCACCTTGGCCAGCGCGTAGCCGGTGGCGCAAACGTCGGAGCCGGCGAGGGCGCCGTCGCTGAGGTGCACCGAGCGATCGGCGCCGAGAGCCACAGCCTTGTGCAGAGCACGGACGGCGGAATCCGGGCCCATCGTCACCGCGACGACTTCCTCCACCGGGATCGCACCACCTTCCTTGATCTGCATGGCGGCCTCGATGGCGTGGGTGTCAAAGGGGTTGAGATTCTTCTCGCCGCTGCGGTCCAGGCGCATCGTGTTGGGGTCGATGCGCTTCTGGACAGCGGCGTCCGGTACCTCCTTGACCAGGACGCAGATCTTCAAGTTCGAGCCTCCTTGGCTGTTCTCAGGCTGGTTGACTGACCAGTCAGTCAGTTTAATGATAGATCTCGCGATGTGGCGCTAGGGGTGCTGTCCGTCACGCTCGTGGCGCTCCCTGGCGCCCGCGCGGATGAACTCGACGATCTCCTCGGTGCCGGCACCGGGGGTGAAGACCTCGGCCACGCCGAGCTTCTTTAACTCCGGTATGTCCTCGGCCGGAATCGTCCCCCCAACCGTGACCAGCACATCGTCCACCCCCTGCTCGGCAAGCAGCTCGACGACCCGGGGGACGAGGGTCATGTGGGCGCCGGAGAGGATCGAGAGGCCGACCGCGTCGGCGTCCTCCTGGATCACCGTCTCGGCGATCTGGGCCGGAGTCTGGTGCAGGCCGGTGTAGATCACCTCCATGCCAGCGTCGCGCAGGGCGCGGGCGATGATCTTGGCCCCCCGATCGTGCCCGTCGAGGCCGGGCTTGGCGACGACCACCCGGATCTTGCGAGCGGTGGCGGCCTCGGTCATAAATTCCGTCCTTCGCTCGTTCGCAGCCGTTCACCACCGGCGATCTTTTCCCCTTGCTCTGAGCTCATCGCCGCGGCAACCCTAGAACACCGGAGACTCGGCGTAGGTGCCGAAGACCTCCTGCATCGCCGCGATCATCTCCCCCTCGGTGGCCAGGGCGCGAGCCGCCACGAGGATCGAGGGCATCAGGTTCTCCTCGCTCGCCGCGGCGCGCCTGAGCTCGGTCAGGGCGCTCTCCACCGCGGCCGGGTTGCGGCGGGCGCGCGTCGCCTGCAGGCGGTCGAGCTGCTTTTGTTCCAGCCCGGGGTCGATCCGCAGAATCGGCGTCTCGCCCTCGTCGCTCTGGACCAGGTCGTTGACCCCCACGACGATCCGGCGGCGCTCGTTCAGTTCCTGCTGGTAGGCAAAGGAGGCATCGGCGATCTCGCGCTGGGGAAAGTTCTGGCGGATCGCCTCGACCATCCCCCCCAGCTCCTCGATCCGAGCGAAGTAGGCGTAGGCGGCGCTCTCCATCTCATCGGTCAGCCTCTCCACGAACCAGGAGCCGCCCAGCGGGTCGGCGGTATTCGTCACGCCGGACTCCAGGGCGATGATCTGTTGAGTGCGCAGAGCCACGCGCACCGCGTCCTCGGTGGGCAGCGCCAGGGCCTCGTCGAAGGAGTTGGTGTGCAGGGACTGGGTGCCCCCGAGCACCGCAGCCAGGGCCTCCAGCGAGGTCCTCACCACGTTGTTCAGCGGCTGCTGCGCGGTGAGCGAGACGCCCGCGGTCTGGGCGTGGAAGCGCAGTCGCATCGACTCCTCGCGCTTGGCACCGTAGGTGTCGCGCATCTCCCGCGCCCAGATCCGCCGCGCCGCGCGGTACTTGGCGATCTCCTCGAAGAAGTCGACGTGGGCGTTGAAGAAGAAGGACAGGCGGGGGGCGAAGTCGTCGACGTCGAGACCTCGCTCCAGCGCGGCCTCGACGTAGGTGAAGCCATCCTTCAGGGTGAAGGCCAGCTCCTGCTGGGCGGTCGAGCCCGCCTCGCGGATGTGGTAGCCGGAGATCGAGATCGGATGCCAGCGGGGCATCTGCTCGCTGCACCACTCGATCATGTCGGTGACCAGGCGCATCGCCGGCTCGATCGGGAAGCACCACTCCTTCTGCGCGATGTACTCCTTCAGGATGTCGGTCTGGATCGTGCCCCCCAGCTTCTCCGCCGAGACCCCCTGGCGCTCGCCGACGAGGACGTAGAAGGCCAGCGCGATCGCCGCCGGGGCGTTGATCGTCATCGAGGTGGTGACGCCCCCCAGCGGGATCCCGGCGAAGAGCGCCTCCATGTCGTCGAGGCTGTCGACGGCGACGCCCTCACGCCCGACCTCGCCCAGGCTGCGCGGGTGATCGGAGTCATAGCCCATCAGGGTGGGCATGTCGAAAGCCGTGGAGAGCCCGGTCTGGCCCTGGTCGAGCAGGTAATGGAAGCGCTCGTTGGTCTCCTCGACGGTGCCGAAGCCGGCGAACTGGCGCATCGTCCACAGCCGCCCCCGGTACATCGAGGGGTAGGGCCCGCGGGTGAACGGGTACTCGCCCGGGTCACCGATCGTGGCGGCGGGATCCGCCGGGGCATCGGCGGCGGTGTAGAGCGGCTCGATCGGATGTCCCGAGATCGTCGAAAACTCAGCCTCGCGCTCGATGAGCTCGGGCTTTTGCCTGGGCTCCGCCGCCATCCAGGCAGTCTAGATGGGGGTCCTAGCCGCGGCGGATCGACAGACGTCGGGGCGCCGGCTTGCGGCGGCTCGACAGGCGGGAGGCGCCGAAACCGGCAATCGTCGCCAGCAGGGTGAGCGCGATCGCTGCCAGGCGGCGACCGAGGCGCTCGAAGCGCATCGTCTGCCAGCCTTCCCGCCGGGCGATCTCGGCCAGGGGAGGGTCCGGGTTGACGGCAATCGGGTGGCCCACCGCGCGCAGCATCGGTAGGTCAGAGAGGGAGTCCGAATAGGCATAGGAGATGCCCAGGTCGACGTCGTGCTCGGCGGCGAAGGTCCGCATCGCCTCGACCTTGCCCGGGCCGTAGAGGAAGGGCCCGTCAAGGCGACCGGTGAAGTTGCCCTCGGCGCTGACCTCATAGCGGGTGCCGATCCCCCCCTCCATCCCCAGCACCTGAGCCAGCGACTCGACCACCTCATTGCCGGCGGCGCTGACGATGAAGGTCGGCCGGCCGGCGTCCTGGTGGGCGTGGACCTGCTCCAGCATCTGCGGGTAGACGCGCGGCAGGATCGCCGCCATCACCTCGGGGCTCATCCGCTCGATCGTCTTCGCCGGCACGCCGGTGATCAGATCGCGGGCGGCGCGCAGCACCTCGGCGGTCCGCTCCTCGGTGGTTCCGCGCAGGCGGTAGCGCAGGTGCTCGAGCGCCCAGCGGGCGAGCTGCCTTCGCCCGACGATCCGCTGGCGGGCGCCAACGCGGGCGAAGCGCATCCCGCTGGACCCGGCGATCAGCGTCTTGTCCAGGTCAAAAAACGCCGCGGCGCGGCTCATCAGAAGCCGCACTCCGGCAAAAAGCGAGCATCGCGCCAAACGCGGGGAGGCCGAGCAGATTTGGGCGAACCGCCTACGCGCAGACCTCCAGCACGATCGCGTCTCCCTGTCCGCCGCCGGAGCAGATCGCGGCGACTCCCAGGCCCCCGCCACGGCGCCGTAGCTCGTGTACCAGGGCGCCGACGATCCGGGCGCCCGAGGCTCCGATCGGATGGCCGAGCGCGATCGCGCCGCCGTTGACGTTGACCTTTGCCTCATCCACGTCGAGCATCCGCACCGAGTTGATCGCAACCGAGGCGAAGGCCTCGTTGATCTCCCAGAGGTCGACGTCGGCGGGGGTCTTGCCGATCTTCTCCAGCGCCTGCCTGGCGGCCTTGGCCGGGGTGCGCACCAGGTAGGCAAAGTCATCGGCGACGGCTCCGTAGGAGAGAACGCGGGCGATCGGCGCACGGCCCTGCTTCTCGGCCCACTCCTCGGAGGCGACTATCACCGCGCCGGCCCCGTCGTTGACGCCGGGGGAATTGCCCGCGGTATGGGTGGCGTTCTCGCCGCCGACCGCCTTCAGCTTGGCCAGCACCTCGACCGTGGTGTCGGGTCGGATCGCCTCGTCGACCTCGACCATGCTCTCGCCTTTGCGTGACTTGACGGCGACGCCGACGATCTCCTCGGCCAGGCGACCGGCCTCGGTCGCCTCGGCGGCGAGCCGATGCGAGCGCTCGGCGTAGCGGTCCATATCGGCACGGGTGATCTCCAGCTCGTTGGAGACTTCACTCGCCTCGTTGATCATCTGCCTCTCGGTGAAGGGGTTGGTCAGGCCGTCGTGGGTCATCGAGTCGATCGCCGTGACGTCGCCCATGCGGAAACCGAAACGCGCTCCCGGCAGCAGATAGGGAGCCCGGCTCATCGACTCCATCCCCCCCGTGACCGCCACCTGGGCGTCTCCGGCGCGAATCGCCTGGTCGGCGATGCCGATCGAGCGCATGCCCGAAGCGCAGACCTTGTTCACCGTCTCGGAGGGGACCTCCTTCGGTATGCCGCCCTTGATCTGGGCCTGGCGCGAGGGGATCTGTCCCAGGCCGGCCTGGAGCACCTGACCGAAAACGACCTGGTCGACCTGGTCGGGTTCGACGCTCGAGCGCTCGAGCGCCGCCTCGATCACATGGCCGCCAAGGTCGGTCGCCTCCAGCGAGGAGAGTGTGCCTCCCATCTTGCCAAAGGGGGTCCGGGCGGTTCCGAGGATCACTGTGCTGGGCATGAGGGCCTTTCTCTTAAGTGTTTATGCCGGGTCTCGGCTCGGGCGAGACGATAGCGGGAGGCTCGAACTGGTTGCGTGAGAGAGCGCATAGACTCGCCTCAGTGAGCCTGGATCGAACAAGCCTGCATCGCCGGCCTCTCGCCCGGTGAGCGAGGCGCGAACCGCCCACATGAGAGTCGACGTCCGACAGATCGATATGGCCGAGGTTGACGCCTCGCTCCTCCTCACCGGCCTGTTTGAGGGCCAGCAGCTGGAGGCCGCGCTGGCCTCGGCTCCCGGGGCCACCAACGCCGGGGGTGCCACCAAGAAGCTGGCCCTGCTCCATCCGGGAGGTCTGGCGCCGGTGCTGGTCGTTGGCCTCGGCAAGCGCGACGGCTTTGACGCCGAGCGCGCCCGCGTCGCGGCCGCCCGGGCGGCGAAGGAGGCCGGGCGGCTGGAGGCCTCCTCGCTCGCCTGGGTGCTGCCTGAGACCGGCGATGAGGGGGCCACGGCCGAGGGGCTCGTCACCGGCACGATCCTCGGCCCCTACCGCTTTGACCGCTTCCTCAGCCGCGACCCCGAAGCCCCTGCGCCACCGGCGATCGAGTCGCTGACCCTGCTCGGGCCGCCGAGCATCGCCGCCACGGCGGAGGCTGCCCAGGTCTGCGCCGAGGCCCAGAACCGCGCTCGCGACCTGCAGAGCCTGCCCTCCAACGTGGCCACCCCGTCCTTCCTTGCCGAGCGGGCGGAGGAGATCGCCGCGACGCACGAGGCGATCAGCGCCGAAGTGCTCGGCCGCGAGGAGATCCTCGCCAAGGGGATGGGCGGCCTGATCGCGGTCAGCCAGGGGAGCGTGGAGGAACCGAAGCTGATCGTCCTGCGCTACGCGGGAGGCGGTCAGGGGCCGACCCTGGGTCTGGTCGGCAAGGGCGTCACCTTCGACACCGGCGGCATCTCGATCAAGCCCGCCGCCGGCATGCAGGAGATGAAGATGGACATGTCGGGCGCCGCCGCGGTGATCGAGGCGCTCGCCGCGATCGCCGATCTGGGGCTGGCGGTCAAGCTGATCGCCGTCGTACCCGCGACCGAGAACATGGTCTCGGGGGGGGCGATCAAGCCGGGAGACATCATCACCCAGTACAACGGCAAGACGGTGGAGGTGAATAACACCGACGCCGAGGGGCGGCTGATCCTCGCCGACGCTCTGGCCTACGCGGTCGAGCTGGGGGCGGAGCGGATCGTCGACCTGGCAACCCTGACCGGCGCCGTGCTGGTCGCCCTGGGGTCAACCTACGCGGCGGTCCTCTCCAACGACGACGAGCTTGCCGGGGAGGTGTTGGAGGCCGGCCAGACGACGGGCGAGCTGACCTGGCGCCTCCCCCTGCACCCCGAGTACAAGGAGCTGATCAAGGGCACCGTCGCCGACCTGACCAACGTATCGGCGAAGCGAAAGGCGGGCACGATCTATGCCGCGTCCTTCCTCGAAGAGTTCATCGACGCCAGGCCCTGGGCCCACCTCGACATCGCCGGCACCGCCTGGGACGTGGGCCGTGAGTACACCGGCGCCGAGGCCAGTGGCTTCGGCGTTCGCCTGCTGGTCGAGCTGGCGCGACGGCTCTCCGCCTAGCCCCAGCTCCAGCTCAAGCGCCGAGGATCATGGCGGTGCTGGTGCCAGAGGCCAGCAGCTTGCCGTCTGCGGCGGCGGTGAGGCTGGCCTCCGCGGTGGCCTGACGTCGACCTCGGTAGAGGACCTTCGCCTCGCACAACACGCGGCCCGTATCGCGGCTGAGCGGTCGCACGAACTTCGCCTCGAGGCCGAGCGAGGTGTAGGCGACGCCGGCGGGCAGCGTGGTATGGACCGCGCAGCCCAGGGCGGAGTCGAGCAGGGTCGCGGCGTAGCCGCCATGGACCACGCCGATCGGGTTGTAGTGCTCCTCCCCCGGCTCTCCCTCGAACACCACGCGGCCCTCGCTCAGCTCGATCGGCCAGATCCTCATCGTCACCGCGATCGGGGGCGGGGGGAGCTCCCCGGCGAGGATCGCCTCCATGTATTCCATCCCGCTGCGCTGGGCCCCGGCGCTCGCGCTCGCCACCGGGTCCTGCCAGGTGAGGGTGCGGGTGCGCGTCGCCTCGGGGCTGGATTGCGCGAAGGCCAGCGCCGCCTCCACCGCGCTCGCTCCGGGGCCCGGGCTCACCCGGACCGTCGCCGGGGACGGAGCGGCGTGCGCGGCGCCGAGCGTTGATTGCCGGGGTAATGAAGGTCGGCGGTGATCTCGGCCTGGCTGATCGAGATCCGCGCTGCCTTCGGACGTTGGCGATGACTGTGCCTGCCGATCAGCCTCATCTGAGCGCCTCCATTGTTGGCTCCTCGGGCTGAGTTGCTTCACGCAACTCGGGGTTGTCCGGACCCTACCGAAGTAAGTTGCGTGATGCAACCTTATGTGCGAATATCACATCGTGCTGCGTCACGACTACCCTGGCCAGGACTGCTCGATCGCCAAGGCCCTGGAGGTCGTCGGCGAGCGCTGGTCGCTGCTCATCGTTCGCGACGTGATGAACGGTCACCGCCGCTTCGACGAGCTGCAAAAGCAGCTGGGAATCGCCCGCAACGTTCTCTCCGCCCGCCTGCAGCGCCTGCTCGAGGAGGACATCCTCGAGCGGCGCGCCTACCAGACGAACCCCGAGCGCCACGAGTACTTCCTCACCGAGAAGGGGCTGGACCTTTGGCCCGCGCTGGTCGCCCTTCTCTACTGGGGCGACCGCCATTCGCCCAGCCCCAACGGGCCGCCGATGCTGATCGTCCACAAGCAGTGCGGCGGCCGGGTCAGCGACCGCGGCAGCTGCGAAAGCTGTGGAAAGCTGCTGCGTGCACGCGACGCCCGAGCGCTGCCCGGGCCCGGTCTGGGCCTCATCCCCGCGCGGGTTGAGGCCGCCTGAGCCACACCCCGGCCGCCCGGCGGCTCCCCCGGCGGGGGCCAGCCTCGGTTTGAGCCGATCCGTGCTTGGTTTAACGTTGGTCGTGACCCAGCGATCACCCACCCCCAGGAGGCGGTAATGGCGACTACGGCAGAGCTTCAGGTTCGCGACAAGATCTTCGTCGGCGCCGAGTGGGTGGACTCCACCGGGACGGAGACGATCGAGGTCATCAACTCGACCACCGAGGAGGTGATGGGGACGATCCCCGGGGGCACGGCGGAGGACGTCGACCGGGCGGTGGAGGCGGCGCGCCAGGTCTTCGAGCCCTGGTCGCGGACAAGCCGCGAGGAGCGTGCCGGCTACCTGGCGGCGATCTCCGCCGGGCTGGGCGAGCGCGCCGAGGAGATCGCCGCGACGATCGCCCAGGAGCTTGGGATGCCGCTGAAGCTGAGCCAGATGATCCAGGCCGGCCTGCCGATCGGCCAGTTCGCGGCGATGCCGGCGCTGATGGAGGAGGTCGCCTGGGAGGAGGAGATCGGCAACTCGCGGGTGCTGCGCGAGCCGATCGGCGTGCTCGGCGCGATCACCCCCTGGAACTATCCGCTGAACCAGATCGCCGCCAAGGTTGCGCCAGCGCTCGCCGCCGGCTGCACGGTGGTGCTCAAGCCGAGCGAGGTCGCGCCGCTAAACGCCTTCATCCTGGCCGAGGTGATCGAGGCCGTCGGACTCCCCGCCGGGGTGTTCAACCTCGTGAGTGGGACCGGCCCGCTGGTCGGCGAGGCGATCGCCGGGCATCCCGGCGTCGACATGGTCTCCTTCACCGGCTCGACCAGGGCCGGGCGCCGGGTCAGCGAGCTGGCCTCGGCAACGGTGAAGCCGGTGGCGATGGAGCTGGGCGGCAAGTCGCCGAACGTGATTCTCGACGACGCCGACCTGGCTCGGGCGATCCCCGATGGCCTCGCCAAGTGCTTCCTTAACTCCGGCCAGACATGCAGCGCCCTGACCCGGATGCTGGTCCCGCGCGAGAAGCTGGCCGAGGTCGAGGAACTGGCGGCCAAAACGGCGGAGACCTTCACCCCCGGCGACCCGTTCGAGGATTCGACCCGGCTCGGGCCGCTGGTCTCCGAGCTGCAGCGGGAGCGGGTGCGCGGCTACATCCGCAAGGGCGAGGAGGAGGGCGCCAGGCTGCTCACCGGGGGCGCCGAGCCGCCCGAGGGACTGGATCGCGGCTACTTCGTCCGCCCCACGGTCTTCTCCGAGGTGACGCCGGAGATGACGATCGCCCAGGAGGAGATCTTCGGCCCGGTGCTGGTGATCCAGCCCTATGAGGGCGAGGAGGACGCGGTGCGGATCGCCAACGACACCGTCTACGGCTTGGCCGGGGGGGTCTGGTCGGCCGACCAGGAGCGGGCGATCGCGGTCGCCAAGCGGATCAGGACCGGGCAGGTCGAGATCAACGGCGGGGCCTTCAACCCCCTGGCGCCCTTCGGCGGCTACAAGCAGTCGGGGCACGGGCGCGAGAACGGGAGACTGGCGATCGAGGAGCTGCTCCAGGTCAAGAGCCTTCAGCTGTAGGCGGGGAGGGGCGACGCCACTGGCCCGCCCGGGCAGAACATAGGCTGGCGGCGTGGATTTCGAGCTCTCGGGCGAGCAAAAACTTCTGCGGGATACGGTGCGCGAATTCGCCCGCTCGGAGGTCGCGCCCCTCGCCGCCGAGCTGGATCGAGAGAAGCGGTTTCCCTATGAGATCGTGGCCAAGCTGGGGGAGCTTGGGCTGATGGGGATCCCCTTCCCCCAGGAGTACGGGGGCGGCGGGGCCGACACCCTCACCTATGCCCTGGCGATCGAGGAGCTGGCGCGGGTGGACTCCTCGGTCTGCATCACGATGGCCGCCCACACCTCGCTGGGGACGATGCCGATCTACCTCTGGGGATCCGAGGCTCAGAAGTCGGAGTGGCTGCCGCTGCTCTGCCGCGGCCAGGGGCTGGCATCGTTCGGGCTGACCGAGCCCGAGGCCGGATCGGACGCCGGGAACGTGAAGACCAGCGCCAGGCTGGAGAAGGGCGAGTGGGTGGTGAACGGGGCCAAGCAGTTCATCACCAATGCGGGAACCGAGATCTCGGCCTGCGTCTCGATCACCGCGGTGAGCGACGAGGTCAACGGGCGCCGGGAGATCTCCAACCTGATCGTTCCCAGCGGCACACCGGGGTATGAGGTCGGTGCCGCCTACCGCAAGATGGGCTGGCACGCCTCCGATACCCGACCGCTCTCCTTCGCCGATTGCCGGGTGCCGGAGTCCAGCCTCCTCGGCCGGCGCGGGGACGGCTTGAAGAACTTCCTCCAGATCCTCGACGGCGGGCGGATCGGGATCGCGGCGATGGGCGTCGGGCTGGCCCAGGGGGCGCTGGACGAGGCGATCTCCTACGCCAAGGAGCGCCGGGCCTTTGGCCAGCCGATCTCCAGTTTCCAATCGATCCAGGCAAAGATCGCCGACCTCTCGGCCCAGATCGAGGCTGCACGCCTGCTCACCTGGCGCGCCGCGTTGGAGAAGGACGCGGGCCGGCCCTTCACCCTGACCGCGGCGCAGGCCAAGCTGATCACCGGTCGCCTCGCGGTGCGCGCCACCGAGGAGGCGGTGCAGATCCACGGCGGCTACGGCTACATCGAGGAGTACCCGGTCTGCCGCTTCTACCGCGACGCCAAGATCCTGACCATCGGCGAGGGCACCGACGAGGTGCAGCAGATGGTGATCGCCCGCCAGCTGGGTTGCTGAGGCCGACCCCGCCTGCGGCGCCCCGGCCCCCCGCGGCGGCTATCCGAAGGTGAAGGAGTAGCCCGTCACGCCGCGTTCGGGAACCAGGCGCAGGACGTGGTGGCCGACCCGGGGCAGGTCGACGAGTTCATAGAGGCGCTGGGCGGAGACCGTGACCACCCCGTCGTGGACGTCTGCCCCGGCCAGCCGGTTGGGGATCGGCCGACCGTCCAGCAGCACCCGCATCCGGTGGCTGCGAAGGGGCGAGCCCATCACCAGGTACACCCGCCGCGCGCCGAAGTTGAGGTCCAGCGAGCCCCCCTCCGCGGTCGCCGAGTGCAGACCGATCCGCCAGCGCCCGTGGTAGGCGTATTCGTTGGCCTGCGGCGGGGGCGCAGCGCGGAAATCGTGGACCCCGGGCGACAGCGTGGGGTTGGTGAAGCGTTCGGCCCGGGCTGGGCCGAGGTAGGTCTCGGGGGTCGTCACGCCGGCCGAGGGAGCGATGGCATGGATCTTGGGCTCTTGGCCGTGGACCGGGTGGCCGGCTTCGGCCAGCAGCTCGCGGATCACCTGTTCTTTCTTCGGGTAGGAGCCCTCGCCGAAGTCGGCGTAGCGAACGTCGCCCCTGGCGTCGATGAAGTACTCCGCCGGCCAGTACTGGTTGCCGTAGGCGTTCCAGGTGCCGTATTCGTTGTCCTGGACGACCGGGTAGTGCAGGCCGTTGCGCTGGACCGCTTCGGCGACGTTGCTCGCCTCGTGCTCAAAGGGGAACTCGGGCGTGTGGACGCCGACGATGGTCAGGCCGTCGCGGCGATAGCGCTGATCCCAGGCCTTCAGGTAGGGCAGGGTCCGCAGGCAGTTGATGCAGCTGTAGGTCCAGAAGTCGACCAGCACCACCCGGCCGCGCAGGCCGCGCATCGTCAGCGGCCGGTCCCTCGGGGTGTTGAACCAGCGCTCGGTTTCGGTGAATTCAGGCGCCTTGCCGAGCACCGGCAGGCGAATGTGACCGCTGGCGCCCGCCGTGGGCTGGGGCCTGTTGGCCGCTATCCCACCGACTCCGTGAGCGGCTTCGCCGCGGACTTCTTCCAGCGCCCTTCGCGCCGCCGCCGTGCCCTCCAGGCCGTGCGTCGGGTTGACCAGGAAGCTGGGCAGGTCGCTGGCGATGGCGCTCTGGAAGCGCATGTCGTAGTTCTCCAGCATGGCCAGCGCGACAACGACCATCACCGCGCCCATCGCCACCTGCAGGCCGGCTCCACGCCTCCTCAACGGGGCGACGACACGGCGCCCTCCGAGCATCAGGAGGTAGAGGGCGGCGGCGGAGCCGATGCCGTAGCTGAGCGCCACGGCGAGGCGCCCGGCGGTGAAGGACTGCGAGGCGGAGACGGTGATCACCCCGGCGAGGATCGGGCCGGCGCAGGGTGCATAGACCAGGCCGAGGCTGGCACCGACCGCGGTCCCCGACCAGAACCCCTGGCCCCCCCTGACCACGCCGAAGCGGTTGGCGAAGCGCCCCATCGCCGCCTCGATCCGGGCGGCGAGCGGGGGGATCATCAGGGTGACCCCGAAGACCAGCAGCACGGCGATCGCCAGCCGGCGCAGCAGGTCATCGGGCAACCCCAGCGCGGCGATCACATAGACCAGGGCGATGGTGGCGAAGGTGAAGGAGACGGCGAGGCCGGTGACGATCCCCAGCGGCCGCCGCCGTCCGCCGGTGGCACCGGCGGAGAGCGCCAGTGGGAGCACCGGCAGGACGCAGGGAGACAGCGCGGTCGCCGCTCCCGCAACGAAGCCAAAGAGCATCAGCAGAACCATTGGCTCAACTTTCCCACTTCTCCTCTGCGAGGGGTGAGCGCGAGCGGATAACCGCGGCTCAGCTGGTGGGTTGGGAGGTGACCGAGCCCTCGGGCCGCCCGGCCACCTCGGCGCCGCGGCCGACCCGCTCGCCGATCCCGTAGTGGGCGCAGATCGCCAGCTCGTGCTCGCGCAACAGCGGGCGGGTCGGGTCGATCACCGGGGCGCTGTAGATCGTCTCCTTGCCGTGGGCGACCCAAACCCGGCCGGCGGCGGCCGCGCAGTCGCTCAGTGGGACCGCCACCAGCCTGGCGCGGCGCCGACCGATGGCGGCGATCAGCCAGGCGGGGACCCCTGCCTCGGCGAAGAGGCCGCGGACGCTGCCGACCGTCCTGCCGTCGATTTCGTCGATCTCCTGGCCGACCCAGCCCAGAGCCTCGCTCAGCGAGGGACGCGCAGTGGACGGGGCACCCGACGTCTCAGCCATCGGCCCGGGCCTCCAAGAGCTCCGCCGCGGCGCTCGCCGGGTCCAGCTCACGGCGGACCACTCGCTCCAGCAGCGCGACGGTCTGCGGATCCTCGGCGACCGAAGCCTCGAGCCGGCGGCGCATGCGCGCGGCGGCGATCCCCAGCACCTCGCTGCGCAGGTTGCGGGCGCGCCGCTGCGCCAGGGTGCCCGCCGCCTCGATGTGAGCGCGGTGCTCGTCGATCTTCACCGCCAGCTCGCCCAGCCCCTCGGCGCGCGCTGCCTCGGTGCGCAGGATCGGCACCCGCCAGCCGCCAGGGTCCCGAGACAGGGCAAGCACGCCGCGCACCTCGCGCACCATCGTCTCGGTCATCGGGTGGTCGGCCTTGTTGACGACGATGATGTCGGGGATCTCCATCACCCCCGCCTTCAGCGCCTGGATCGAGTCGCCGGAGCCGGGCATCAGGGCCAGCACGATCGTGTCGGCGTGATCGACGATGTCGACCTCCGCCTGGCCGACGCCGACGGTCTCGATCAGCACGTCATCATTGCCCGCCGCGTCCATCACCAACGCCACCTGCAGCGCCGCCTCGGAGAGGCCGCCGAGGGCGCCGCGGGAGGCCATCGAGCGGATGAAGACCCCCGGATCGAGGAAGTGATCGGAGAGGCGGATGCGATCGCCGAGCAGGGCGCCGCGGGTGAAGGGGCTGGAGGGGTCGATGGAGAGCACCGCGATCTGGCGCTTGGCCTTTCGCAGCACCGTCGTCAGGGCCCCGATCAGGGTGCTCTTGCCGACCCCCGGCGGCCCGGTGAAGCCGACGATCCGCGCCCGGCCGGTGCGCGGATACACCTCGCGCACAAGCTCCCAGCCAGCCGGGTCATCGGACTCGATCAGGGTGATCGCCCGGGCCAGCGCCCGCTTGTCGCCGGCCAGCAGGCGTTCGGCCAGCGAGGCGGTTTTTGCCGCGTCAGCCACGAATCAAATGCTCGCCCATCCCTCGCCGCGCGGAGAACCGGGCATCGGAGGCTTGCTCGCTCGCGCTCACGACGCTCAGTCTAGAGTCCGGCGCCGCATGCGCCAGCTCCGCTTCCTCGCCGCCAACGGGATGCTCAACAGCCGCTACGGGCGGCTGCTGTGGCGCTACCTCTGGCGCCGCGCCCTGACCCGAGCCGGGCGTCGTTGGCGGACAGCGGGAATGCTCTTCCTCGGCCGCCGGCTCGAACTCCAGATCGGCCGCGGCGGGGAGATCCGCTTCGGCCGCTTCGTCTGGATCGGCGACGGCTCGAAGATCCGCTGCCACGAGGGGATAGTGGAGATCGGTGACAAGACCGTGATCGGCCAGGAGTGCACGATCTCCGCCTATCAACGGGTACGGATCGGCGAGCAGTGCGTGATCGCCGATCGGGCAATGTTCATCGACTTCGACCACGGTGTGGTCGAAGTCGAGCGGCCGATCCGCATACAGGGCATCTACAAGCGCGACGTCGAGGTCGGCTCCAATGTGTGGATCGGCTACGGCGCCTGCATCCTGCGCGGAGTCAGGGTCGGAGACAACTCGATCATCGGGACCAACGCGGTGGTGACCAGAGACGTCCCGGCAAACGCGGTGGTCGCCGGCGTGCCCGCCAAAGTGATCCGCATGCGCAAGGCACCGGGGGATCTGCGCTGGCCCAGGCCGGTGGAGCCCGACCCCGCGGCGCCCCTGACGCTGTCCCCACCGGGATGAGCGTCGGCTAGTTTGGGCCGCCCGGCCGGCGATCGCCCTCAGCCCAGCGCCGCGACAAGGTCGGTTTTGGTGAAATCCTCACCGACGAAGAGAAGCGGGTCGCCTACCAGACGGGCGGTGGCGTACGTCATGCAGTCGCCGAAGTTGAGCGCAGCGGGGTGGCGCCCCCTGCCGTAGCGGATGAAAGCCTCCGCCGCGACTCCCCAGTGGCGGTCGTCAAACGGGATCACAATCGTCTTGCTCTCCTCCAGGAAGCGTGAGAGGACAGCGCGGCCGACGATGCCGAGGCGTGCGACGAGGACGATCGCCGTCTCGGCGAGTGTCGGTGCGCCGATCGCGAGATTTGCAGCTTGCTCCATCGCCCCGATCAGGACAGCGTGCCCCCGCTCGCGGCGAATGACCGAGACGACCGCCGAGCTGTCGAGGGTCAACGCCCCTCCGGTCCAATGCCGAGAATGTCCTCCCGCTCGGCCCTGGTCAGCGGCAAGCGGTCGAGCTCCTCGACGGGGACCAGCGGCCACACCTCGGCCGCCAGGAAGCGGGATATGCCCCCGGCTCGCTCGCCTGTCCCCCCCCGCTCCAAACGCAGCCGCGCCAGCCGCTCGCTGAGCGCTTGGCGGATCCCCCCGGTCTTCGTTTCTTCCGTCAGAGTCGCGAGTTCGGCGGCCATGCGCTCGACCTCTTCGTTCTTGATGTTCAGCGCCATGGTAGAAAGGTACCAAATTACGTTTTTCCACCGTAGATCAGGGAAAAGTTGATGGTACGGCCGCGCGGCGCTGGTTCTCTTGACACGGCACCGTTGAGCCAGGCATGCGGGCGACCTCACTCGGTCGATTCATCTCGGCTGATAACCGGCCACGAGGAGCCGTTGCGCGTGCTCATAGGGTGGCGCTCTCGGGCACCACATCCTGTTGGCGCTTCTGGCGCCTCGCAGCGCCGGGAGGCGCGGGTCTCATGGGAGTTAGGCGGGGCCCAGCTTTGCCCCGACGAGGTTGGCGTAGACGGCGGCCGTTTGCTCGGCCACGTCGGCCCAATCGAAGCGGCGCAGGTGCTCGTAGGCTTCGGCGACCAGGCGGCGACCGAGCTCGTCGTCGGAGAGGACGCGGATCGCGACCTCGGCGAGGGCGCCCGGATCGCGTGCGCGGAAGCGCAGGCCCGCCTCCTCGTGAGGAACAACCTCGCGCAGCCCGCCGGTGTCGGCAACGATGCAGGGGCAACCTGAGGCCATCGCCTCCAAGGCCACCAGGCCGAACGGCTCATAGATCGAGGGCACCACGGTGAGGTCGGCGATCCGGTAGAGCGAGTGCAGGACATCGTCGCCGATCCATCCGAGAAAGCTGCCGTGCTCCATCAGACCCAGATCCTCGGCCTGGCGATGCAGCTCCGTCTCGTGGGTGCCGGAGCCGGCGACGAGGAAGCGCGTCCCCGGCGCCTGCTCGATCACCGCGGGCATCGCCTCCAAGGCCAGCTGAAACCCCTTCTCATAGACCAGGCGGCCGATCAACAGGACCAGCTTCTGCTCCGGCGCAGCGAACTCAGCCCGCAGGCGAGTCAGCTCGGCGGGGTCCTGCGGCTGCAGATCTTCGGGGTCGATCCCATTGGGGATCACCGTCACCCGCTCCTCCTCGACCCCGAAGATGTCCGCGATCTGCTCGCGCATGTAGTGGGAACAGGCGATCACCCGATCAGAGCGGTTGGAGATCCAGCGCTCGACCCCATGGATGTAGGCCTGGGGGTGCTTGTCGACCCAGCCCTGGTGGCGGCCGTGCTCGGTGGCGTGGATCGTGGTCACCAGCGGGGCGTCGAAGCGCCGGGCGAGGTGGTCGCAGGCGTTGGCCACGAGCCAGTCGTGGCCGTGGACCAGGTCGAACTGGTAGCGGTCGCCCAGCTCGACCCCGGCGGCCAGCATGTCGGAGTTCATTCGCTCCACCCAGGCGACGAACTCGCCGAGGTCGGTGGGGCGCTTGGGCTCGCGGATGCGGTGAACCGCGACGCCGCCGGGGCGCTCCTCGGCCGGGGACTCCTCGCCGCCGCGGGTCAACACGTGGACCTCGACCTCGCGCTCGACCAGCGCCTCTGAGAGCTTGCGCACATGGCGCGCCAGGCCGCCCTCGATCAGCGGCGGGTACTCCCAGGAGAGGATGAGGACGCGGGTCACGGCTGAAGAAGCGGCGAAAGGCTCAGGTCCGGGGCGAGGGCCCGCATGCGCGGGTCAATCGAGGCGGGGGAGTCTATGGCCTCCAGGGCGCCCAGCGCGTGCAACGTCGCGCGATTGAATGCATAGTCACCCGCCTGGCCGCGCCGATCGAGGAAGGCCCAGTCGCTGGCCTGGGCGGCGAGCAGCTCGCGCGCGGCGCGCAGGGCCGCCGGCCCCACCATCCCGCGCGAGAGCGCCCGCAAAAGCCGCAGCTCCAGCCGCCGCGCGCCCCAGGCAAGGTCGGCGACCGCGGGGGAGTCCCAGGTGCCGAGGTCCTTGTCCTCCCCCCAGGTGGAGGCGCGGAGCGCTCGCTCGATCGGCTCATGCTCAGCCAGCGCCTGGGGGAGCGTGAGCAGGCGCACGCCGGCCGCCTCGGCGCGGACTAGCACCTCGCCCAGCCAGGTAGGCCCCTCCGACCACCAGTGACCGATCAGCTCGGTGTCGACGGCGAAGACGATCAGTCCGCGGCGGCCGTGGGTCGCGGAGAAGGCGCGCAGCCGAGCGGCGATCGAGGCGAGGAACTCGCCGGCCTGGCGCCGGGCCACCAGCTGCGCGGTGTCCGGTTGATAGGCGCCGCCGCCAACCTTCCAGATGCGGACCCCGCGCAGCGACTTGCCGGCGAACTGGGCGTGGGCGGGGTCGGAGGGGTAGCCGTCGAGTGACCAGAGCCACTGGATCGACTGCCAATCGATCGGCAGGGCAACCGGGCCGGCCCGGGTTGCTACCGGGCTCAGTGCCTCCAGTGCCCCCTCATCCTCATGAGCGCTCTGGTCCACACAGAACCAGCGAACCCCCTGCTCGGCCAGCCGCCACTCCAAACCGGGGGCGAAGGCGCACTCCGGCAGCCAGAACCCCCCGTCCCAACCGAACCGCCGCCGGTGCGAGCGAAGGCCGGCATCGAGCTGCAACCGCACCCCCTCGCGGGTCGCCAGCAGCGGCAGAACGGCGTGGGTGGCGGCCGAGGCCGCCAGCGCTATCCGCCCCTCGCGCTGGGCCTCACCGAAGGCCAGCAAGGGGTCGCCCTCAACCCGGTCCAGGGCCCGAAGCGCCCCGCGGTAGCGGGCCAACTCCGCCTCGCAGGCCTCCCGGCACTCGGCCGGAACCTCCACCGCGTCAGCTTCGGCGGCCCCGATCCGCCACTGGAGCAGAAACTTCCGCAACCGCTCTCGCGTGCCCTCGTCCTCCAGCTGGTCCGCCAGCACCGGGGTCACGGTCATCGTCAGATCCCGCGCCACCTCCAGGACCGGCAGATAGGACCGGATCACCGCGTCGAAGAGCCACTCCTCCCCGAATGGATAGGTCCCGAACCCCTCCACGTAGGGCATATGCGAATGCAGCACGATCGCCAGATCGCCGGCGCTGGGCTCAGGCATGACAGACGGCGATGAAGTCGAGCGCTCGGTCCAGATCTCCCTGCCTGAGGGAAAAGTCCGAGGCAGAGATCGCCGGCGTGAACCGGTCATAGAACCACTCGGTCAGCCCCAGCTTGGGGTGGACGCTGTCCCAGCCGAGCCTGATCGCGACCTCATGCGCCCGCAGCTTGCGGGCGTGAAACAGGCCGAGCATCTCCACCCGCCCAAAGTGCGCCTGACAAAGCTGGCGGAACTCGGCGGCGCGGTACTCGCGCAGGTGCCACGGGTTGTCGGACTTCTCCGCTCCGGGGGGCGCCAGCTTCAGCAGGTTTGGCGTGGAGACATAGGCGATGCCCGCGGGGGCGAGCATCGACTTGAAGTGCTCGAGGATTGCCCCGGCGTCGGCGACGTGCTCGATCGTCTGCAGGAAGACGACGGCGTCGCAGGGCTCGGCGAAGCTCTCGACCAGGCCTCGCTCGAAGCGCAGGTTGGATCCCACGTAGCGCAGCCGCGCGTGCTCGTGCGCCTCGGGGTTGGCGTCGACGCCGACGACGCCAGCCGCCGTGCGGGCCAGCACCTGGGACCCGTACCCCTCGCCGCAGGCCATATCGATCACCCGCCGGCCGCCGACCCGCGCCGCAATCCACTCATAGACGACCAGGTGGCGCCGATACCAGTAGTTCTCCTGCGGCAGGTCGGGCAGCGTCCGCTCCCCCGTCAGGGGCAGCGGCGGCACGCCCTGCGGCTGGTTTTCCTGGACAAACTCGCGCTCCACGACAACCGGCACCGTATTGTTCCCGCCTCGTGCCAGCCTCCCCGACCGCGACGCCCGAGCAGATCAAGGACGCCAACACCCGCTACCACGACGCGGCGGCCGAGGAGTACGACGCCAAGTGGGGGATCGACTTCGGCCAGACCGGCCAGGAGCAGGTTCGACTGAAGCTGGCCAAGGCCCTCGGCGGGTTGGGGCGGGGTGGCTTTGGCGACGCGCTGGAGATCGGTTCGGGAACCGGCTACTTCTCGCTCAACCTGCTCCAGCTCGGGGCGATAGAGCGGCTGACCGCGACCGACATCTCGCCGGGGATGCTGCGGCGGCTGGCGGCCACCGCCAAGACGCTGGGGCTTGAGGTCCAGACCGCGAGGAGCGAGGCCGAGGAGCTTCCCTTCCCCAGCGAGAGCTTCGATCTGGTCTTCGGCCACGCCGTCCTGCACCACATCCCCGACCTGCGGCGCGCCTTCTCCGAGTTCCGCCGGGTGCTGCGCCCCGGCGGCGCGATCGCCTTCGCCGGCGAGCCCTCGCGCTACGGCGACCGCCTGGCGGCCCTGCCCAAGCGGGCCGGACTGATCCTCGCCCCCCTCTGGCGCCAGCTGGTGCGGGCGCGCCGCCGCGCCGTGCCGGAGGCCGAGCGCTCGGGCGGTCACGCCCTGGAGGGCGAGGTCGACGTCCACGCCTTCGCCCCCGCCGACCTGCGCCGCTTCCTCGGCGAGGCCGGCTTTGAGAGCCGGCGCGTCGGCGGCGAGGAGCTGCTGGCCAACGCCTGGGGCTGGGGCCTGCGCACGGTCGAGTCCAGCGCCGAGCCGGACTCGGTCCCCTGGGGCTGGCGCAGTTTCGCCTTTCGCAGCTACATCGCCCTGCAGAAGGTCGACACCCGACTGCTCGAGCCCCACTTTCCCGCCGAGCTCTTCTACAACCTGCTGGTCTCCGGACGCAAGCCGCGCTAGGCGCGGCGCACGCGGTACTGCCTCACCCGCGAGTCGATGCCCTTGAGGCGCCGATCGCCGGCGAAGGAGTACTCGAACCCCTCCCCCGCCGCCTCCCTCGCCGCCGCGTCGACCAGGACGCTGCCCGGCCTGGCGATCGCGGTCAGGCGGCTGGCCAGGTTGACCGGTCGGCCGTAGTAGTCGCCGCTGCGAACCAGCGCTGACCCGTAGGCGATCCCGGCCCGCAGCCGGGGGAAGTCCTCGCCCTGGCGATCGGCGGCCTCGACCATCGCCAGCGCCGCCTCGACCATCGCCTCGGCGTCGGTGCAGACCAGCATCGCCGCGTCGCCGATCAGCTTCACCAGCCGCACCGGCGGCTCGGCCACGGCCGTGGCAAGCTCGTCCAGGCGGCCGGCGATCAGGCCCAGCTCTTCGGTGGGGACCTCCTCGCCCAGCCTGGTAAAGCCCACCAGGTCGGCGAAGCAGACCGCCACCTCGGCGGTGGCGCCCGGCGCCCCGGCGGCGATATCGGCGGCGCCGATCACGTCGCGGCGGACCTGCTCCAGCAGATGGCCCCGCAGTGCGTAGAGCAGGATCGGCTCGAACACCGGCAGCATGTGCTCGGCGGCCGCGGCAAAGCGAAGCGCCAGGTCGCGCTCGGTGTCGCCGGGCTGCATCAGGGTGCGGATCATCAGCTCGCGATTCGCCTCGGCGATGCGCGAGGTGCCGATGCCGATCGTGCGCGCCACCTGCAGGATGCCCTCCTCCGGCAGACCGGCATCGCGGAAGGCCTTCAGCCGCCGCGCCGTCTCCACGTCGGCCTCGGTCAGCGTCCGCACGTCGGGGCCGGGAAGGGGAATGCCCATCGCCGCCGTCGCCCGCTGCAGCAAGTCGAGGTCCACAGCGGAGATCTCGGCCACCTCGCGCGGCGTGTAGCGGGGGCCCTCGCCGGCCAGGGCGCGCTCCACCGGCAACAGCGTGAGCCGCCCGTCGGCGACCGCCTCGCGCAGCTCCTCCAGCTCCACCCCGTCGGCGGCAAGCGCTTCGAGCAGCTCCAGCCGACCTCGGCGCGCCTCGCCCTCGACCCCCTCCAGCAGCCCCTCTGCGGCGAAATCGATCACCCCGTCGCCACCGCCCCGCCCCGGCGCGGGTCCCCGCCGCCGCTGAGCGCGCCGCTGGCCCGATCGCGCGCCACCGCCTGACAGCCGCCGAAGTAGAGGTTGATCTGGGGTCGCCGCTTGACCCTCACCCCGCGCGCCTGCAGCCGCAGGAGGGCATCCTCGTCGATCCCCGGCTCGGCCTGGAGCACCCCGTCCTCGAAGTGAAGGCGCGGCGCGCTCACCGCCTCCTGCGGGCCCATCCCCTCCTCCAGGGCCCGCACGATCGTCTGCAGGATCGCCGAGCGGATGCGGTTGGAGCCGGCGCTGCCCAGGCCGAGCTCGATCTCCCCCTCGCGCAGGACGACGGTCGGGGCCATCATCGAGGGCACGCGGCGCCCGGGGGAGATGGCGTGAAAGCCGAGCGGGTTGAGGTCCTCCTCGCCGAGCATGTTGTTGAGGATGACGCCCGTGCCGGGCACCAGCACGCCCGAACCCGAGCCGTTGGAGCAGGTCACGCTGGCGCACATCCCCTCGGCGTCGAGGGCGCAGATATGGGTGGTCGAGCCGAGCAGGTCGGCGGCAGCCAGTTCAAGGGCCGCTGGGTCAAGGAGGCTCGAGGCCAGACCCTCGCCGTAGAGCGCCCGGGCGAACTCCTCGCCGCGTCGGCCGTTGGCGGCGCCCATCGCGGCGATGAGCTGCTCCGGACCGTTGCGGCTGCCCAGCCGCTCCAACAGGCCGAGGCTGAAGGCGATCAGGATCCCGCCCGAGGAGGGCGGTGGGTTGGTCAGGACCTCGGTTCCCCGAAACGGCATCCGCATCGGCCGCCGCTCGATCGCCTCATAGGTGGCGAGGTCTCCCGGGCCGAGCGTGCCGCCGCCCCCCAGCGTGTACTCGCTCAGCGCCGCCGCCACCTCGCCCCGGTAGAAGGGCTCGGCTCCTTCGGCGCCGAAGCGCTCCAGCGCCTCCGCCAGCTCCGGAAAGCGCAGCGTCTGGCCCTCGCGCAGGGTGCGCCCCTCCGGCGCATACAGCTCGCGCGTCCCCGGCAAACGCTCGTGGATCGGGGCCAGGATGTCGAGGATGTAGGCCTGCTCGGCGTTCACCGCTGCGCCCTCGCGGGCCAGCGTAATCGCCGGGCCTACCAGCTCCTCCAGGGGGACCGAGCCGAAGCGCTCGAGCGCCAGCTCCAGGCCGGCGGCAGTGCCCGGCACGCCGCAGGAAGCCGGCCCTACGTAGAACGTCTGCACCGTCTCCGCATCGAAGTGGACCTCCGCCGGGGCCAGCTCCGCCCCCCGCTCGATCCCGTCCTTGCCCGGCGCGGCGACGAAAAAATCCAGCAGGACCGTCTCCCCCCTGCGGTGAACCATCATGAAGCCGCCGGCGCCAAAACCGGTGAGCGGGCTCTCCAGGGCAAAGGAGGCGAGCACCGCGCCCACCGCGGCATCCACCGCGTTACCGCCATCGCGCAGGACGTCCGCGCCAACCCGAGCGGTCAGCGGATGACCTGCAGCCACCACACCTCTCATCGCGGGGGCCCCGGCTGGCGAGGGGCCGCTACCCGGGGAGGAACTCTGGGACGTCGATGCCCAGCTCGCCGGAGCGCTCGCCCCTTCGTCCGCGCCCGGCGTCCTTGGTCCGGCGGATGGTCGGCTCGACCGTGCGGCGCGGCCTGCTCGCCTGGCCGTCGAAGCGGGTGGCCACCACCGTCACCCAGACCTGGTCGCCCAGCTCCTCGTCAACGTTGGCGCCGAAGATGATGTTGGCGTCGGCGTGGGCCGCCTCGCCGACAACCTTGGCCGCCTCGCTGACCTCGACCAGTGAGAGGTCCGAGCCGCCGGTGATCGAGAGCAGGATCGAGCGCGCACCCTCCATCGAGGTCTCCAGCAGGGGCGAGGAGATCGCTTTCTCCGCGGCGAGCATCGCCCGCCCATCGCCGTGGCCCATGCCGATCCCCAGCAATGCCCGGCCGGCGTCGGACATGATCGTCCGCACGTCGGCGAAGTCGAGGTTGATCAGGGCGGGAAGCGTGACCAGGTCAGAGATGCCCTGCACACCCTGGCGCAGCACGTCGTCGGCGACCTGGAAGGCTTCCACCATCGAGGTCTGCTGGTCGAGCACCTCGAGCAGGCGATCGTTGGGGACGACGATCAGCGTGTCGACCTCGGCCGCCAGCTCCTCGATCCCCTTGCCCGCCTGGTTGCCGCGGCGGCTGCCCTCGAAACTGAACGGCTTGGTGACGATGCCGACCGTCAGCGCGCCGACCTCGCGGGCCAGACGGGCCACCACCGGGGCGGCGCCGGTGCCGGTGCCGCCGCCGGCGCCGGCGGCGACAAAGACCATGTCGGAGCCCTTGAGCAGTCGCTTGATCTTGTCCTGCTCCTCGAAGGCCGAGCGGTGGCCGAGCTCGGGGTCGGCCCCGGCGCCCAGCCCGCGAGTCTGCTCGTCTCCGATGTGGACGGTGATGTCGGCAACGCAGAGCTGCAGCGACTGAAGATCGGTGTTCAGGGCCATGAACTCGACCCCGGGGATGCGGGCGTCGACCATGCGGTTGACAGCGTTGACCCCGGCCCCGCCGACCCCCACCACCCGAATCACCGGCTGGTGCGGCTCGCCGCTGCCGGGCGGCTCATAGGCGGGCTCCTCTCGTCCATAGCGAGGAGTGTTGATCACCACCGATTCGTCCCGTCGGGCCGGAGGCTCCTCGGAGAAGACTCTCTTCAGCCTCTCGGGCGCTGACTCGGAGCGGGCCCTCTCGCCAGCGGCTTCCCCCGATCCACGAACGGCCGGTCCCGTCTCCTCCCCGGGTGACGATGAGCCCGCGGCGAGCGGACCCGCGTCCGCGGGGTCTGCACCCTCGGGAGGATCGTCTGCGGTCGATCTGAACAGATCCGCGAGCGGCCCCTCGCGCATGCTCGCCCGCTTACGACGACTCATTTGCCAGGACCTCCTTCGCCAGCTCCCGATAGTAGTTCGCGGCGCTGCTGCCGGAATCGTACTTGAGCACGCTGGATCCCTTGACCGGAGCCTCGGCGAATTTGATCGCCTTGCGGATGCGGGACTTGAAGACCAGGTCGCCGAAATTCTCTTCCAGGATTTCGACCGCCTCCTTGGCGTGGACGGTGCGGGTGTCGAGCATCGTCGGCAGGATGCCCTCGATCTTCACCTCGGGGTTGAGGTTCTCCTGGATCATCTTCAGCGTGTTCTGGAGCTGGACCAGCCCGCGCATCGAGAGATACTCGCACTGGACGGGGACGATCACCTTGTTCGCCGCGGTCAGGGCGTTGATCGTCAACAGGCCGAGGCTGGGCGGAGTGTCGATGCAGACGAAGTCATAGTCGGCGGAGACCTGCTTCAGCGCCTTCTGCAGGGTGCGCTCGCGGCCGATCTTGGTGCTCATCGCGATCTCCGCCCCGGCCAGGTCGATCGAGGCCACGGCGATGTCGATCTCCCGGCGGACGATGATCTCGGAGATCGGCATGTCGTTGACCAGCACGTCGTAGAGGCTCTTCTCGACCTTGTCCGGATCGATGCCCTGACTCATGGTCAGGTTCCCCTGCGGATCCAAATCGATGCACAGCACCCGATAGCCGGACTCGGCGAAGGCGACGGCAAGGTTGAGCGTGGTGGTTGTCTTGGCCACCCCACCCTTCTGATTGGCGAAAGCGATCACGTCGGGGTGCCCGACGGCCGCCTCAGCCGCTGGCTCCTCCACCGCTCCCTCATGACGCGAAGGGGCGATCAGATCCCGGGGCATGAACCGAGCCGGCCCATCGGCCACCTCCTCCTCCAAAGCGACTCCCGCCGAGGCGCCATCCGTCTCGGTGGCCGCTGGCGCGGATGCTCTGGGGGGCGAGGAGGACTCCGCCCGCTGCGCCCCCTCACCCTCCGCCAGAGGACCAGCGGGTGGGTGCTCGCTCTCCTCAACTGGTGTCTCGCTCGCGGCCGGGCGCTCCGGCACGGCCTCTTCCATCCGCTCCAGCTCCTCGAAGATCGGATGCGCCTCTTCCACCGTCACCGGCCTGTTCTTGGTCTTGCGGCTGAGAAATCCCATTGACGCGGGTATTCGCATGGCCACCCGCTTTTCCTGCCAGATCGGGAAATTGCTAGGAATTGCCCGACCTCCGTGCCAGAGCTGCTCGACAAGAGGCTTGTCTTCGTCACCGGCAAGGGAGGCGTCGGCAAGACGACGGTCGCCGTCGCTCTCGGCCTGCGCGCCGCGGCCCAAGGAAAGCGAACGATCGTCTGCGAGGTCGCCTCCCAGGAGAACGCCTCGCGGATCTTCGACCACGCTGAGGTCGGCTTCCACGAGGTGGAGATGGAGGAGAACCTCTGGTCGATCTCGATCGACCCCGACGAGTCGATGCGCGAGTACGTGCTGCTTCAACTGAAGGTGCGGGCGATGCGCGACCTGCTGTTCCGCAGCCGCATCTTCACCTATCTCGCCGCCGCAACCCCCGGCCTGAAGGAGCTGGTGACGATCGGCAAGATCTGGGAGCTATCCCAGTTCGACCGCAAGGTGAAGAGCGGGCGCAAGTACGACCTGGTGATCGTCGACGCTCCCGCCACCGGCCACGGGGTCGGCTTCCTGCAGACCCCGCGCACCTTCGCCGCGATTGCCCGGGTTGGCCCGATCCACTCCCAGGCGCAACGCCTCGACAGCCTGATCACCGACCAGGATCAGACCGGTGTGGCGATCGTCGCCCTGCCGGAGGAGATGGCGGTGAACGAGTCCGCCGCCCTGGAGCATGACCTGCGCGAGGAGGTCGGCATCGCCGTGGACCGCATCTACATGAACGGGCTCTACCCGGAGCGCTTCTCCAAGGCGGAGGCGGAGCGCCTCGCGCTGCTGGCCGGGGGGGAGAACGGGGCCCTGCGCGCGGCGGCGCGGGCGGCGATCTCCGAGCACGACCGGGCCCGTTCCCAGCGAGCCCAGCTGGCGCGACTGCGGCGCCGGGTCAAGGCCCCGGTCAAGAGCCTGCCATTCCTGTTTGAGCCCGAGCTGGGCCCAGAGGCGGCGCGTCGGCTGGCGGGCAGGCTCGGCTGATGCCCTCGGTCGGCGAGATCCTCGAGGGCAAGGGCATCTGCATCTGCGCCGGCTCGGGCGGGGTGGGCAAGACGACGACCTCGGCGGCGATCGCGGCCGGGATGGCCGCCCGCGGCTTGAAAGTCTGCGTGCTGACGATCGACCCGGCGAAGCGGCTCGCCGACTCGCTCGGGCTAAAGGAGCTGGGCAACGAGGCCAGGCGGGTCGATCCCCGGCTGTTTGAGGCGCAGGGGGTGAAGATGGAGGGCGAACTCTGGGCGATGATGCTAGATGCGAAGGCGACCTTCGACCAGCTGGTCGCCCGCCAGGCGCCGGATGAGGACTCGCGCGACCGGGTGCTCGGAAACCGCATCTACCAGCAGATCTCCAATGCCCTGGCCGGCTCGCAGGAGTACATGGCGATGGAGAAGCTGTTCGAGCTGCACAGCGAGGGGGGCTTTGACCTGCTGGTCCTCGACACCCCGCCGACGCGCAACGCGCTGGACTTCCTCGACGCGCCGCGGCGCCTCACCCAGTTCATCGAAGGGCGTTCGCTGCGCGTCTTCATGCGCCCGACCGGACTGGCGGCGCGGGTCGCGGGTCGCGGCGCCTCGGTCATGCTGAGCGTCTTCAAGCGGATCGTCGGCTTTGACCTGATCGCCGACCTGGCCGAGTTCTTCAATGCCTTCAGCGGTATGGTCGACGGCTTCCAGGCCCGCGCCAGACGGGTCAACAGCCTGCTCGCCGATCGCCGCACCTGCTTTCTCGTCGTCTGCGGCCCCCAGGGGGAGCCGATCAGCGAAGCGGTCTACTTCCACCGCAAGCTGGTCGAGGCGAAGCTGCCCTTCGGCGGGGTCATCGTCAACAAGGTGCACTACCCGGCGGAGAGGCTGCGCGGCGAGGGCGGCGAGGGCGGCGAGGTGGAGGCGGCCCTCGCCGAGAGGCTGGGCGAGGAGGATCTGGCGCGGCGGGTGGCGGAGAACTTCTCCGACTACCAGGCGCTGGCCGAGCGCGACGCGCGCAACATCGAGCGCCTGGCGGCCGAGTTGCGGACCACCGGGGTGATCCGCGTCCCCCACCTGGACGAGGACGTTCACAATCTCGCCGGCCTGGCCGAGATCAACCGCTACCTGTTCGCCACGGATGGGGAGAGGGAAGCGATCGCCGCCGGCCGCCTCTAGCTTCTAGGCGGCACCAGGCCGGGCGAGTGGGGCCAGGCAGATCAGGGAACGCAGGAAGCCCGGCGCGCTATGGGCGCGAGCGAGCGGGGACACGGGGGTGCGCCGTGCCGCCCTCACCCAGTGCGGCGGCGGTAGTGGTCGTACTCCAACTCGCCAACCTCCCAGTCGGAGTCGGGGACCGGGAACAGGTGGCGTACGCGGGGGCTGTCAACCCGCTCGCGCTGGGCCAGATCGGTCTCCACCGCCTGGAAATCCAGGGTGCTGTGCTCGATCTCGACCTCGTCGAGCCAGGCGGTGGCGGTGATCCGGATCTCGTGTTCCTCGGGAACCGGCTCCATGATGCGGGTCTCCTGCTCCATGTAGTCCTCCTCGGCTGGGGGTGGGGCCCGATCGGGCCCGGCGTGAATCGGATCGCGGTTGGGACCGGATGGGGACCCGGAATCGGTTCCACCAATCTCCTCGCCTGCGGCTGCGGGCAGCGGCGGCATGGAGGTTGGGACGCTGACCGCGATCTCGGCGTCTCCCGCTTCCAGGCCGATGGCAATCAGGGTCTCATCGGCGGCGGTGCAGATGTCGGTGCCGAGGGCGCCGAGGGCGGCTTCGCGCAGCAGGCTGCGGACGGCCTCCTCGGTCCAGCCCGCCAGCTCCAGCGCCCGCTCCGTGCGGGCTCCGTTCATCAGTGAACGCTCCAGCTCGAGCGCCTGCTCCATCCGCTCGCGGATCTCGATCCGATCCAAAGACTCGTCGGTGATCAGGGCCGCGGCGCGCATCGGCAGCGTGGCGCCAACCGGGCCATGGCCCTCCAGCACGGCGCGCAAGGCGAGCAGGTGGTCGCTGAGACCCTCCAGCGCGGTCTCACGCGCGCAGCCCATCTCGAAACGGCCGACCGCCCAGACGAGCGCATTGTTGGGATCGGGACGCGCCTCCAGGGCGCTGGCCAGCTCGGCCAGCTCAGCGGCCTCCTCAGGGGCCAGTCTGTAGCCGCCGGGGCGGGTCGCCCCGGCGCCGGTCGCAACCCGCCGCCACTGGTCCTCGCCGGTGGGGGCGAAAGCGTACGGGCCGAGCCCGATGCCGCCCCCCTTGAAGAGCCGCATGACGCTGATCAGCTCGCCCAGCTGGTGGACGGCTTCCTCCACCCCACCGGCCTCGCCGCTCTGTTCGGCAAGCGCCAGGAACTGGGGCTCCCAGGCGGCACGGCCCATGCCCTCGCTGCGCATCGCCTCGATTGGCGCCTCGATCGTCTCGGCCCGGACGATCCTCACCCCGTGGGGCAGCTCGAGCCGCGCCTGCGTCATCCGCAGGCCAACGATCGGTGCGATCAGGACATCGGCCTGCTCCGCGCCCCGGGCCTCCGCGTCGAGCACGGCAAGCGCGCCGTCGAGCCGCTCCCGGTCAAGCGAGAACTCGGTGCAGCCATCCCAGAGGGAGGCAATGAAGATTGTCAGCATCCGGGCGGAGCGCTCGCCGGCCTCGGCGGGAACGATCTCGCCTCGCGTTTCCAGGTAGGGCGCCGCGACACCGGCCTCCTCAACGGCGTCACAGGCGGGGACAAAGGCCGGCAGGGAGCGCAGCTCGGACTCCCGCCCGAGCACGTAGCGAGCGGTCAGCGGCAGGTAGCGGTAAAAGGGCGAGTCCGAGCCGGCGTCCTCGGCGAGGTCAAAGGGGATCTGGTCGCCGCCGGCGACCAGGGCGCTGAAGCGTGTGGCGGCCTCAAGTGCCAGCCGCTTCAGAGCCTCGTTGAGGAGGAAATCACCCACGGCTCCAGGCTTCCGCCCGCCCGCGAGCCCTCCTGCGCCTGCATGGCGCCTTGCAGGTTCGGCCCTGCGGGACGCTTGGCCTAAACGAGGCCTAAACGCAATACCCATAACTTAACGTCCTATGTTCAGGGTACGGTCTGCCAATGCCCCGGGCCGGATGGGTCAAGCCCCACAGCGACCAGCGCCTCTCCGATCACATCTCAATCGGGCTGCTGACCCGCAGTTACCCGCCCGAGCTG
>DATLSM010000084.1:0-2233 GCA_035534175.1 Solirubrobacterales bacterium
CTTTGACTCCGAGGCCGACCTCGCCGAGCAGATGCTCTGCTTCGTCGAGACCTACAACCAGACGGCCAAGCCATTCCAATGGACCTACACCGGCAAAGTCCTCAACACATGACACTACGAATTAACCGGATGGACCACTAGGGGGAAATAGACCGCCCGGGTACTCCCGCTTTTGTTGTACGGGCCCGGGCTCAGGCGGCGGCCGACAACTCCTCCTTCAGGGGGAAGGGCCATGCCTGAGGTTGGCATCCCTTCTCCGTCACCTGCCGGACAGCCGCCAGCCAGCCGACCGAAGGAGGCGAATAGAGTCACCTAACCGTCCAGTCCCTTCAGGAGGAGCGAAAGTGTCAGAAGCATTCGTCAGCGCTCACAATTTGATCGAGTTGCGACTGCGTGAGCTGGACACCGAGGCCGAGCACCTTGGCCGGGTGCTCCACAGCCTTGGAGCGAGCGGGCCGACACAATGCAGAGGACGCTCTCCTGGCAACGCCTCCTCCGGCCAAGTAACCGGGCGGACTCCCGGCCGCCCGTGCCGCGCTGGGTTCCTGGCTGCGCTCGAGAACAAACCCAGCACCAGGATCTCCGGAATCTCCGCTCAGCTCGCCGTCTCCGCCGACCAGGCCCACACCCTCGTCCGCTGTCTACACACACAACAGACGATCCACAAAAGCGCCAATGGTTACCGCTTGGCCGCCAGGGTCAACTCCTGACCAACTGTGGTGGAACTCTCCGCCTCTTCATAAAGGGCAGCCGCCGTCAAGACCTACGAGTCCTGGGATGGGATCGAGATCGCCTACCAGGAATGGGGCGAGGAGACGGCGTCGGTGCCCGTCGTGCTGCACCATGGCTTCGTCGCCAACGCAGACGCCAACTGGGTGGTCCCCGGCGTCGTCGATGCGCTCCTCACCGCGGGGCGCAGGGTGGTTGCCCCCGACGCCAGGGGCCACGGCCGCTCCGAGAAGCCACACGACACTGACCGCTACGGGGAGCAGCACATGGCTCGCGACCTAACGGTCCTCTTCGACCTGATCGGCGCATCGAGGATCGACCTGTGTGGCTACTCGATGGGCGCCGTCGTCTCTCTGCTCTTTGCGAGCGAGGGCGATCGAGTCCGGAGATTGGTCCTCGGCGGCGTTGGCTCGGGCATCATCGAGTGCGGGGGCGTCGATCGCCGGGCGGTCCCCAACGAGGCGATCATCGCTGCGCTTGAGACGGAGGACCCGTCGACGATCTCCGAGCCGGGCGCCGCGGGCTTTCGCATGCTCGCCGAAGCTCTGGGCGGCGACCGCGTGGCCCTCGCCGCCCAGGCGTCCTCTGTTTTCAGGGGCGACATCCCGCTGGGTGACATCTCGGCCCCGACGCTGGTCCTTGCTGGTGACGCCGACCCCCTCGCCATACGGCCCGAGGTCCTCTCCGAGGCGATCCCCGATGCGAGGCTGCGGATTCTCACCGGGGATCACGTCGGCGTGATCGGAGACCCCCGCTTCAAACAATCCATCGTCGACTTCCTCGCGGTCTGAATGGGCATCGGCGAGGTCCTACTCATCGCCCTCGCCGGGCTCGCGGCGGGCGCGATCAACACAGTCGTCGGCAGCGGCACCCTGATCACCTTCCCGGTGCTGCTCGCCTTCGGCTACGCGCCGGTGACCGCCAACGTCTCCAACACGATCGGACTCGTTCCCGGGTCGGTCTCCGGAGCGCTCGGCTACAGGCGCGAGCTCGGCGGCCAGCGCCGCCGGGCGATCCGTCTGGGAGCTGCCTCGGCGCTGGGTGGGGCGAGCGGCGCCGTCCTGCTCTTGGTCCTACCCGCCGCGGCCTTTGCGGCGATCGTGCCGGTCTTCATCGCCGTGGCCCTCGTTCTCGTCCTATTCCAGCCGCACCTCAATCGGCTGCTCGCCGAGCGCCGGCCTCACCTCGGCCACGAAGGCGGGATCTTCACCGCACTGGCTGTTTATGCCAGCGGGGTATATGGCGGCTATTTCGGTGCCGCCCAGGGGATCCTGCTGCTTGGGATCCTCGGCGTCGCCCTGCCCCAGGACCTACACCGCTCCAACGCACTCAAGAATGTTCTTGCCGGGCTCGTCAACGCCGTCGCCGGCATTTACTTCGTGCTGGCCGCCCATGTCGCCTGGGGGCCGGTGGCGATCATCGCCGCCGCCTCGATCGTCGGCGCCCAGCTGGGCGCTCGCTATGGTCGCCGTCTCGACCCCGCTGTGCTGCGTGGCCTGATTGT
>DATLSM010000085.1:0-18395 GCA_035534175.1 Solirubrobacterales bacterium
TTGGGCACTTCGCTCGCCACCTCCACCAACCGCTCCTGCGTCACCGTGGCCGACATGACAACCTCCGCGTCGTGGACGCACAAATCGTCTTAAACCCACCGGACGGGTCAGCTTTGGTTACTGACCCACGCTCCTAGCGGCCTGGCGGTGCAGGTCCCCCGCACTCTCGCGCTGCGCAGCACCCACTGACTCCCGACCACCTCGCTGGCTTTGCGGCCGCAGTTTGGCACCGGGCGTCGAGCCCTGCAAGCCCCGGCTGCGCCGGGGCTCCTTTGCGGCCCTCGCCTGCGGCTCGGGTTCCGGGCTCGCCGTCCGGCGCTCTGCGGCCTCCGTCAAAGCCAGCGACGGAGGAGGTCGAAGATGTACGCCAACAGCGCCGAGCAGTCCCGGGACGCCCAGGTCCAGGCTCTCGCTGAGCGGCTCTACCGTGAGCGCTACCCCTACCTACTGCGGATCGCCGCCAAGAACGCCCCCAGCCACGCCGACGCCGAGGAGGCAGTCAGCGAGGCATTCGCCAGCTTCATCCGAGCCTTCGACCCCGACGGCGAGGCCCCGCCGCTTGCGTGGGTGACCCTCACCGTCAAGCGGGAGTGCTGGGACCGTTACCGTCGCCTGCACCTCGACCGCAGTGCCGGCCAAGAGGCCGATCGGGCGGGCGGTGAGTCAGGCTCCTATATCGAGGCGATCCCATCGCGTGCCGGCACCACCGAGCAGCAAGTCGTGGAGGTTGACGAGGCCCGTACTCAGCTCGCCGCCCTCAAGCCTGCCGAGCGTCGAACGCTGAGCCTGCTCGCCGCCGGCTACAGCTACGCCGAGGTCGGCGAGATAACCGGCTTCTCTTTCACGAAAATCAACCGCTGCGCAGCCGAGGGCCGCGCCCGCCTGCGCGAGCTAACCGCGACGTGAGGCTGCGGGTCCAATGTCACGATGCCCCTTTTGTCATTGCTGTTGGCAGCGACGTGACGGTGCCTCCTCAAGGCGTCTGGAGCCTGATGTTCGACACGGAGGGCACAGATGCCGAGTCAACAATCCGCGATCCAATATGAGCCGTATAACCGACCACAGTGCCCGCAGGGCCCGAGATCCCCGACCGCCTTGAGGAGACCACGACGTTGCGCTCGCCCAGCAGGGTCGAGGTCTTGGGGTCGAAGATCAGCTCCAACCGCTCGCCGTGAGTGGAGTCGCTGTAAGCAACGCCGATCCCCTTGGGGCGAGGGGATCGGTGACCGTGCCGAGCAACTGCACACCGGGGAGTTCTGAGGCGACCCGGTAGAGCGCGGCGCTGAACTGGACGACTTGCAGAAGCTCATAGGAGAACCTTCCCCCGTTCCTTCTGCCGCATGCAGGGCGTCTACAGCCGGGACTCGACGCGCTCGCAAATCGCAATGCGAGAGTACGTCACGGGCTCTGGTCAGCCCACGCTGCTCATCGAAGCAGCCGCGCGAAGTCCTTCGCGAAGGTGTCTTTGCCACCGGTATGGACGATTTCGCCGTGACCGGGGAGGATCCGCTCGAAGTCCCATTCGAGGATCCGCTCGAGCGAGCGCCCCACAGCCGCGCGGTCGCGAAAGAGTCCGAGGACCCGGCACTCGGTCGGAGGGCCAAGGCGCTGGCGAATACGACCCTGCGCCATGAGGCGGGTCGTGAGCGGCCAGTGCGAGCCGAAGTTGCAGCACAGGTCGCCGGTGATGAGCGTGCGCGTCTTGGGGTGAAAGAACTCGATCTCGTTCAGCCGGCGCCACCCCTCGAATGCCATCTGATCGAGCTCGCCGCGCCATTCGGGCTCCGGCACGCCCGAGAGCAGACCGTCGAAGCGCAGGTCCTTGCGCTTGTGCTCGAGGCCTGGGGCGGCGAACATCTTGGCCTGCGGGTAGGCGTCCCGGTATTGCTCCATGTAGAGGTGGCCATGGAGCTCGCTGGCGGGGACTACGAAGCGCACCTCGCCGAGCTGGTCAAGCGCCGCGCGCAGCTCGGGGCTCAACCTGGCCGGAGAGTGGATGAGCAATTCCCCGTCTGCCAGCCGAATGACGGCCATCCGCCGCCCCGCCTCGAAACCGAGATAGCGAAGCGGCTGCTCGGCGATCCAGAGCTCGGGTGCGATCTCAGACAGCTTCGTCGTCGTCACGAGGCTCACGGTACTGGTCGCCGAAGCGACAAAGGTTTGGAACCCGGTAGCTCCGCTCCGCTCCTTCCGGCAACTCTGCAACGAGGATCGAAGTGCTGCTCCCTTCGCGTCGCTGCGAGCGCGTGGGCGGATGTCGACTTCGCAACCGCTTTGGACGAGTTGCAGCCGCAGCTCGTCCAAACCAGGCGCCTGGCGTGAAGCTCAGCGGACGCTCGCAAATCGTGCGAAGCGAGAGCGTTCCGCGGAAACGCTTGGCTCCCGGGCCGGCTGGCAACGACGAGAGCCTCGACCGCTCAAGCCCGCCACCAACGCCGTTCAGTTCGCCAAGCTGCTGCTCCAACCCACATGCTCGGTGTCTCTCAGTCCGCCTCGGCCTTCCGCTCGATCGCCTCGATCCCGCGCGGACGGCCGGCCCGCACCCAGCGCCAGTACAACACGCCGGCGATGAGCAGGGTGCCCGCGATCGCGAGCAGGGGGTAGCCGCGGGCGAGGTTGACGATCAACGTGAAGGCCACGGCTATCGCCCCCGCGATGTTGAGCGCCGTCAGCAGGCGGGCGCCGCGGCGGCGTGAGAAGCGGGCCATGGCGAGCAGGCCGGCGAGGAAGCTGACGAATACGGCTACCGCGTAGACGAGGACCAGCTCCTGCTCGCTGCCGCGCGCGATCAGGATGATCGCCGCCGAGATCAGCGCGTAGACGAGGACCGCGGCGACCGGGGTGTGGTGGCGGTTCGTGTGCCAGAGTCGCGCCGGCAGCAGTCCGGGCTCTCCGTTGGGGCCGGATCGGGCGAGTGCCTTGAGCAGGCCAGGGCCTGCCTGAAACGAAGAGCTCGCCGCGGCGAGCAGCAGGAGGCTGCTGGAGAGCTGGAATGCCGCGAAGAGCCCTCCGCCCCCCGCGGCCGCGCGAGCCAAATTGGCGATCTGGGTGTCGTCCGGTCCTGGGATGCCGACGTGCAGATGCACCGTGAGCGCGGTCAGCGCCATCGTCAGCACGCCGACGATCACGATCGTCAGCCCCAGAGTCCACTGGCCGAATCGCGCCCGGCCGCGGGTGTCGAGCTGGCCGAGCTGGGCGATCGAGGTCGCCGGCGCCTCGGTGCCCGTCGCCAGGGCCATCGCGACCGGAAAGGCGAGGACCACGGCCACCAGCGCCGGGCTCGCCGAGCCGGTGATCGGAGCGCTTCCATGTGCGGTATGCGGGGAGGTGGCGCCAACTGCGAGGACCGCGACGGCCGCGACGATGAACAGCGAGGTCATTAAGGCAAAGACGAGACGGCCCCCGTGCCCAAACCAGGTCATCGCCGCCACCAACGCAATGAGACCAAGAGCAAGCGGAATCCGCGTCGCAGCGAGCACGGGGACGTAGGCGATCAAGGCGCTTACCGCGGCGGCGACCGAGATCGCGATCGTGAGCGCGAAGTCGACGATCAGGGCGCCGATCGGGACGAATGACCACTCCTCGCCGAAGGCGCGCCCGGCCGCCTCGGGGGAGCCGCCGCCCTCGGGGAAGGCGCGTATGAGCTGCCAGTAGTTGAGCGTGACCAAGGCGATGATCCCGATCACCAGCCCCATCGTCGGCACGAGCAGCTCGAGGTGCCCGTTCAGGGCTCGCAGCGCGGCCTCGATCGCGTAAGCGACCGAGGAAACGGGGTCGGCCATCACCGCGAAGGCGAAGGCAAAAAAGAGGATCCTCCGAGAAGCCACAGTCCCTCCTGGGGTCGACGACGAATGTCGCCGACCAGGCTTCCCGGCACACCTGCGAAAGAGCATAGCCGCGCTGGGGGTTGGCGTGTGTTTTCCTTTGCGCGGATGCGAGCGCCTCCGCTGCGCCTGTTCACGCTTGCAACGGGCGAGAAGCAGTCGTCCGTGTCAGAGACCGTCGAGGGCGTTCACGCCGCACCGCCAAATGCGCTGGCGGATCAAGCTGGAGGAAACCGCCCAGCGAGCGTTTCGGCGACGCGCCGCATCTCCCACTGCCCAGTTCGCCCTCCTGCTTGAGTAGCTTCACCAGCCTCCTCGGGAACAGAAGCGGATAGCCGCTGATTCGAAGCGTGCGGAGCAGTGGCAGCTTTGTGCCACTGGCCTGCCGCTCAGGATTGATAAAGCAGAAACAGGCCCGGACCGGGACCTCCGGCGCCGCTGGGGCAAGTGCCGCCCGTACAGCTTCCTCCTGTCGCTTTAGCCCTCGACGAGCATCGTCTTCTCACGCCCTGCGATGAACAGCTTCGCCGCGCCGAAGAATGGCTTGTTCACCTCGATCTTGCCCCTGTAGCGCTTCGCGTCGATGACGTGGACACCCGAAGGCGCGATCGCCAGATGATCGATGTTGGCGCGGCTCCCGGGCATGCGCCGATCATTCAGAACCACTGCCTCCGAACACCGGCGGGCCAAGAAGCCGGCAAGCGCTTCCTCGCCGGCTGCCCCTGTGGCCCAGGCTTTCTCGTGCTCGGGGGCCCGCTGCAACTTGAGCAGCAGATTGCCCATGTGGGGTTGGCGTTTCTCTCGTTGCCTCTTCGCGCTTTGCCCGCCGACGTTCATACTCGCGTCGGCCGCTGGCGCCGGCGTCGCCGAGATCGAGGTCACGCTCCTCTGCCATCGCCGAAAGATATCGGCACACAGTCCCGATCAGACAAGCCAGCGGCGGTTGCCTTCCAGCCAGAATGACAACGCCCCTTCGGGGCTGAAACGATCAGCATGGCCGTTCCGCAGTAGCTGCTACATCCCGTTACCTCCGTCGCCCCCGAACAGCGCAGACTAGACGCACCTCATGGAGCTACATATTCATACATGGCCGATGATAGTCGTCGATGCACACCCTGCCTTGAGGTATGTCATCACCGTGGCTACGTTCACCGTGTGCAGACTACCCACAAGATCCCCGGCGACTCCGCGACGAGGTATGCGAAGTACCTGACCTCCACCGCGACCCGCGGCGATTACTACTCCCGCGATGGCGCCGACGACTCGCCGGTGCCCAGCCGCTGGCACGGCTCGCCCGCCTTGCTGCGCTCACTCGGCCTCGATGCCGACGAGCCGGTGCAGCGCGACGACCTGCGCGCGGTGATGCAGGGCTTCTCGCCGCTGACCGGTGAGCCGCTGCGTCCGGCCGGATCCAACGGCACCCGGGTCGCCGGCGTCGAGCTGATGATGGCCCCTCCGAAGTCGGTCTCGGCGCTGTGGGCGACCGCCGGCCCCTACCGACGCGCCCAGATTGAGGCAGCGCACCACCGCGCGGTGGCGAGCGCTCTGGCACGAACCGAGCGCGAGGTCGCCCTCATTAGGCGCAAGAGCGGCGGGGTCGTTCGCTTCGAGCGGGCCATGAGCCTGCTCGCCGCGGAGTTCGTCCACACCTCCAGCCGCCTCGCCCAAGACCAGGAGGCCGGCGGCATTCCCGACCCCCAACTGCACTCCCACCTCGTCCTCTTCGCCGCCGAGAGAACCGACGGCAAGCTCGCCGCGGTCGAATCGCGCCAGCTCTACCGCTCCGCCCGCGAGAGCGGCGCCTGGTACCGCGCCGAGCTGGCCACGGCTCTGCGCGAGCTGGGTCTGCCGATCGAGCGGCGCACCGGCCGCAATCAGCGCTACTTCGAGATCCGCGGCGTCCCCGAGCAGTTGGCGAGCCGTTGGTCCTCTCGGTCCGAAGACATCGACCGCGCCGCCCGGCTCTTCCGCCAGCGCTACGGACGCGAGCCGCGGGCGGGGGAGCTGGGGTCGCTGACGATCGCCACCCGCGGCTCCAAGAGCGCCGCCGACCGACTTGACGTCAACGAGGCGTGGAGGGCGGTGGGGGAGGAGCACGGCCTCAGCGCCGAGCGCTCCGAGCAGCTGTTCGACGAGCGCTCGATCTCCAACCAGGGGAGTGTCGACCTTCGCGCCGAGCTGCTCGAAGAGGTGACCCGCGAGCGCGCGACGATCGACGAGCGCGAGCTGCGTGCCAAGGCTTACGAGCTTGCTGCGGGTGCTTGCCGGCCCGATGAGGCCGACCGGCTGGTCGCCGATCTGGCGCGTAGCGGCGAGCTGGTCCGGCTCGAGGACGGCCTATGGACGACCCGCCGCCTGCGCGACCTGGAGCGCTCCACGGTGCAGATCGCCGAGCGGCGCGCTACCGAAAACGCCGCCCCGCTCAGCGAGACGTCGCTCAAGCAAGCTCGCCGCGAGATCGGCAAGGAGATCCACGGCTCGCTCACCCCCGAGCAGCGCGAGGCGCTGGAGACGATCACCGGCCCCGCCGGTATCTCGCAGCTCGTCGGCCGGGCCGGCACCGGCAAGGGTGTCGTGCTCTCCGCTGCGGCCAGGGCCTGGCAGCTGGAGGGCTATGAGGTGATCGGCACGGCCGTCGCCGGCGCCACCGCGCAGCGTCTGCGGGACGACGCCAAGCTCGACTGCTCCTTCACCGCCGACGGCCTCTGCAACGGTGTCGAGCAGGGCCGCGTGGAGCTTGGGCCCAGGACCGTCGTGGTCATGGACGAGGCGGGGATGGCCGACACCGAGCGCCTGTCGCGGCTTGCCGAGACAACCGCCGAGTCCCACAGCAAGCTCGTGCTGGCCGGCGACTCCGCGCAGTTGGGGCCGATCGGCGCCGGCGGACTCTTCGAGCAGCTGCGGGATTGTGTCCCCGCCGCCGAGCTGACCGAGGTCCATCGCGCCAACCACGACTGGGAGCGCCGCGCCTGGGAGCAGGTTCGAATCGGCGAACCGAGACCCGCGCTCGCCCAGTATCAGGCCCACGATCGCCTCCACGTCCACGACACCCGCGCCCAGGCCGCGGAGGCCATCGTCGCCGACTGGGACGAAACGAGACGGAACCTGCCCGGAGGCCGGGCGGTGATGATCACCGACGCCTCCAACGCCGAGCGCGACCAGATCAACGCGATGGCCCAAGAGCGCCGCGCGGCCGCGGGCGAGCTTGGCTCACACCGAGTCCAGCTGCCCGGCAAGCCCTACGGGCTCGCCGCGGGCGACGAGGTGATCTTCTCCGCCCAGCTACAAGTCCCCGGCGAGCGACGGGTCGAGAACGGGATCACCGGCATCGTCATCGACACCGCCCGCCACTCAGACCGAGTCACAATCGAGACCCACGAGCGCCAGCCGCGCGAGGTCGAGGTCGACACCGCGAAGTTCTCCGACCTCAACCTGGGCTACGCCCTCCACGTCTACAAGGCCCAGGGCATCACCGCCGAGACTTCCGGAATCCTCACGGGCGGCTGGCAGACCGATCGCGAGCACGCCTATGTCGCGCTCAGCCGCGCCCGCGAGCAGACCCAGATCTACGTCTCGCGCGAGGATCTCGGCGAGGCTGGTATGGACCTCGGCGCCATCGAACGGCTCGGCGAGCGGATGCGCCGCAGCGGCGCGCAGGAGGCGAGCATCGCCAGGGAGGCGGAGGAGCAGGCGGCCGAGCGCCAGGCGCGGATCGAGCACGAGATCGAGCGAGACCGCGATCTCGACCGCGGCTTCGGGATCGAGTAGTCCCCTCGCCTCTCAGGGACGGTCTCGTTAGGTTGCCGCCGTGGACAAGGATCGAGAAAGCGTCCATCCGGTCGCCGGCACCGAGGAGGTCCAGATCGTCTACCGCCGCTCCAGCGCGCGCCCGGTCGAGTACGCGATCCTGCTTCAAGTCCGCGCTGTGAACGGCTGGGAGACCAGAATCGTGGCCGACAACTCCCATGTCGACCGCCACGTTGACGAGCACCATTGCCACCGCTACCTTGAGGGCGAGAAGCAAGCCGCCGAGCCGCTTCCCTTCCAGGTCGCGGACACCAACGACGCGATGGCCAAGGTCATCGACTGGCTTGCCGAGAACTGGATGGAGCTAACCTGATGAGCACCATGCGCACCCCCGCCGAGGACGCAGCCCTGTCGGCTTTCAGAGACGCCGCGACCAGCGACGAGGATCCCGGCTACCCTCACGGCGCCGCCTTCATCCCCTGGCAGGAGACGCCGCAGACCGGGCGCGTTCTCTGGCGTTACCTGCACGAAGGGCGACCGGCCGTCATCGTCGGCACCAGCGATTTCGACATGCTGCTCGAACCAATCGACCTTGGCTGGCTGGCCCGGCTGCGCAACGAGATCCTTCAGCGGATCACCGTCCAGGTTTCCTACCGGCGGAAGGCTTCGCCGCCCACCCCGGACATTCCCCCGGTTCGGGCGGACATCGGGCGCCACGCGCTTGAGCGTCTGACTCCGGCCGCAGCCTGAGGCAGAGGCGAGTGGCGGGGCGCCGTTCACTGGGCAGAACAAAAAATGGCAACCAGGTCGGCTGGGTTGGCTGCGCCAACGCCTGCCGACCACGGGAAATTGTGGGCCGGTCCGCCGTCAAGCTCTGCGGGTCGGCGAGGCGGGAATGGACATCGGCGCGATTGAACGGCTCGGTGAGCGAATGCGCCGCAGCGGCGCGCATGCTGCGAGCATCGCCAGGGAGGTTGACGAGCGAAGCGTGGAGCGTCAGGCCTGGATCGAGCCCGAGATCGAGCGCGACCGAGAACTCGACCCCGGCTTCGGGATCGAGTGACTACCTCGTACTTCCCTGCCGCCCTGCCGCCCGGCCGCCCGGGCCTCGGCCAGAGCCGGCATGTCGCAGCGCCGTCAGCGGACGCCCGCAAATCGTCCAATGCGGGAGCGCGGGCGACATAGCCGACGCGCTCGCAACCACGCGAACGCGGAAGGCAGTGATATTCGCTGAGGAAGCTGCGCAGCCACTCCAGCACAATGGTCGTGCACCTCCTCTACCGTACAGTGGCTCACATCGTAGACGCGCTCGAAGGGGACGTCGCTCGCATCGTTGTAGTGTGTAGTTACGGGCGTTGTTGAAGTCGGTGACGAAGGCTTGGCATACCCCGGCAACTGCAGCCGATTGACCATGCAGCATCATTGCGAGAGGATGGTCGGCGGGATGAGAATCGACTCGACTCGCAACAGGGCTTGGATAGTCATTCTCTGCGCGTGCGTGGCGATCCTTCCGATCGGCCTGCTCCTACTCGCGCTTGCCGGAACAGCCGACGCCTCGGGCAGACCGAGCCTTGCGAGCATCGAACCCAATCATGGGCCAATTGGCGGTGGCACCTCGGTAACGATCACGGGGGCCAACTTCACGGGCGCGACAGGAGTGATGTTCGGTGAAGCCTCGGCGGCCAGCTTCACGGTCAACTCGGATGAATCGATCACCGCGGTATCGCCATCCAGAACACCCCAGCGGCTGGTCGATGTCACAGTCACCGGACCCGGCGGGACGAGCTATTGGACCCCAGACGACAGGTTCGGCTACGGGCCGATCACCACCCGATTCGATCCCCGCGTTGGGCCAGCGGCGGGTGGCACGCCCGTGACGATCTCGGGGTTTGGCCTGGGTAGCACGATGGCGGTCGACTTCGGCTCCCATCCAGCCACGAGGTTCACGGTGAACCCGGATGGCTCGATAGTGGCCATCTCTCCGCCTTCTGCAGGCGACTCTGGGAAGGTGCGTCCAACGGTGACAACTGCCGAAGGGGTGAGCGTCTACGTCAATCCCGAATACGAATGTCTCTCCTGCTGGCCTCCCGGCTATTTCTGGTATGGGCCGCAAGTCACCCAAGTGGAGCCAAGCAGCGGTCCCCAGGACGGCGGCACTGCCGTGACGATTCGGGGCGCCAACTTCCTGATTCCCTTTTGGCAGAGCGCCACCCTCAAGGTCATGTTCGGCTCGGCGGAAGCGGCTGATATTAATCTCAGGTCTGAAACGGAATTGACCGCCATCTCACCGCCCGGCGGTGGGACAGTTGACGTGGAGGTCCTGACCGGGCCGGGGACGAGCCCCACCACCTCCGCCGACAGGTTCACCTATGCACATGGGGGCACGGTTGGGACATTGATGCCGCCGAGCGTCCGGCCGTGGGGGCTGATCAAGCCCTCCAAGCTTCCGCGCTCGCGCCCGCGGCCCGCCCTCCTGCGGACGGGCTTTACGTCCGAAGCGCCAGATGGCGGCCCCACGCCGGAGCTCAGGCGAATCTCACTCGACGTTTCCCGTAACGTTGCATTTGACACCGGCGGCCTGCCGAGCTGCCCGCTCGCCAAGCTTTTCTCGAGCTACGCCAGTCCCCTTGGGACGTGCCCGGACTCCTTGGTTGGTCGCGGCGGCGTCGTCTCCGAAGTCACGCTGCCCGGTCAACAGCCCGTCACGCTCGTCGGAAACCTCCTGGCCTTCTATGACTTCGCGAGGGGCCAGCCCCGCATCCTCGCGCGGGTCACGACCGGTGAACCCCTGCCGCTGACCTACGTGATCCCGTTCCAGATCGAGAAGGCCAAGGGTGCCTTCGGAACGAGCCTCGTCGTCCCGAAGATGAGGAACATCCGCGGCAAGTGCCGGAGGCGCTACCCCAACTGCTTCGCGCAGCCCTACACACTGAAGGGCATCTACGGGCACATCTCCAAGCTTGAATTCTCCCTGCACCGCCTTTTCAAACCGCTACAGGGAAAGCGGGAGAGCCTCATCAGCGCCCGCTGCCCGGCTCCCGCTCCTCGATCGAGCGCCAGCTTCCCGCTGGAGAGGCTGAGCCTCCGATACAGCACGGGTGAGCAGACGAGCGGTGTGGTGAGCCGCAGATGCAATGTCCTCTCGGGCTGAGTTCTGCGCCGGCACCGGGCGTAAGCCGGCTTAGCTTCAGTGCTGACAGGAATGCACTCCGGAGCTTCATCGCCGAGGCGACATTCCTCAAGATGCCGCGGCTTACGGGCTCGTCGCTCCGCGCGAGACCACGGGTTGCTCTCCTAAGCTGTCGCGTGTCGTCCCAAGCGGGCGCAATCGAGGTGTCTGCCGAGACGCTCGCATCCGCTTAAGTTAAGGCGAAGCGTCGCGCGGGATCATCTCGGTGCGATCAGCGGGAGGGACCAGGGGCGGGCGGGCCACAGCCGTGCTTCGGCACCGGCCCGCACGTCGGGAGAGCGGAGCAGAGCCGCCCAAGCCCTCGCTCACGCCCGTGAGGATATGCGGCGGCGGCCCTCTCCGGGCGAACCTTCGAGCCCAACCAGGCAATCGAGTTCCGGGAACCTCGCGAGCACCCCCAGGTCCACATCCACGCGCCAGGGGATGCCAGACCTGCGTTTCCAGGTCTGAAAAGCGTCGGCGACTAACCGTCGCGCCTCGTCAGCCGTCGTGCCATTTACCTTCGCCATGTGCTTGATCGCCTCTTCACGATCGCCCCAAACTCCTGTCTGGCCGATGTGCTGGACGGCGTCGCAATCCGGGCAGTGGATGTCGAACCCGTTCAGTGTGGCGATGGCGCTCGCGTCGTCGTAACTCCAGGCCTCGTGGCAGACCATGCGCTTGTCGCGCCGGTCCCCGCAGATCGCGCAGGTGTTTTCCTGCTGGGTGAGGATCTCCGTTCGGATCTTGTTCCAGATCGAACGTTTGAACAGCTGGTGAGCGGACAGTCTCCACAACGGCTCCGGCACCAGCTCGGGTACGAGCATGGCCATCTGGCGAGGATAGAGGCGCTGGCTCTGCCACGCCGTCGTGCGCCGCATCGAGTCCCGAGCGCTCCAGGCTAGACGCTGGCTCTTAGCATGCGAAGACCTCCTCATCGTCCACTGCGGTCATCTCAACAACATGATCGAGACGCCTCCTTTTCGCGCTAAGCGAAGAGCCCGTACGCAGGCGCGACCCCGCCTAGATTTGCGTTAAGGCGTCCGGTCCTTCGTTGTTGCGGGGGATCGCGTCCTCACGGGCCTTCCTAATCCTCTTGAGATCGCTCGCGTACGAACGGCCGTCACTTATCGAGTAATCGATGCGATTACAGAGGCGGTGCGCCAGGAGGACGTTGTCCACGGTTTCCTTGCCGCCCCCTCTCTTGGAGAGCGGGTAGTGCTCGACGGTAGGCATCCAGTCGCTCAACTCGGGGGTTACCGGCTCGAAGTAGCACGCGCCTCCAAGCTCCTCGGGGCAGAAGCATTCGGGCATCTTGCATGCGAGCTGCGTGATGTAACCCTGCTCGGCTGCCTTGATGAGGATTCTCTTCGCGCCGAGAGCCTTCAACTTGGCTGCAGCCGCTCGGCCGCGTTCAGGATCCCGCTCAACCCTCGACATGTACCAACGTTATCGCTCTGAACCCCGCAGCATTGGCTCAAGCGATATGGCCTTAGCCTGAGGCGATGGTCTCTCCCTTGCTAGCGCTTTTCATCCAAAGGAGGCACCTGATGAGTGCCGGGCGAGACGACCCCTATTCACTCAGACGAGGAGCGCGGCCGTCGCGAAGAATTGGCGCGGATCGTCAGACCAGTCGTCGTCGACGACTTACCTCTGGCCGTCTCGCCCGAACCCGACGCGACCCTTCGGGGTGTGGAGGCCAATGTAGACTTGTTCGTCATGGTTGGGCAGGTAAGAGGCAGCGATCGCCGCCCGTCGCTTGGCACCCGCCCTCTCCTCGCCGCAACTTGCATCCTCGCTCTCCTCGTGGCTGATGGAAGCGCCACCGGCCTAGCGAGCACCAGCCAGGCCAAGACCCACAAGCACCCCGTTGCCTCACCGCACACGTCTCTAGCCCCGTCGGTTGCCACGAGCGCATTTGGCCTTGACCTGATGCGCGCGCAGGGTCCGGGGAACCTCGTCCTCTCGCCCGACAGCGTCGAGGCGGCGCTGGCTATGACGGGGACGGGGGCCGCGGGGACGACCGCGGTGCAGATCGCTCGGACGCTTCACCTAAAGGGACCGTCCGCTTTCCCCGCTGTCGGTGATCTTCAGCGCGCGATCGTCGCTGGAGAGGCCGCCGCGGCAGTGGGTGACCCCGAACCACCCATCCTCTCGATCGCCAACGGTCTCTTCCTCCAGCAGGGATTCCCCGTCGAGCAATCGTTCCTCTCCGGCCTGCAGGAACACTTCAGCACCACCCCTCAATCCGTCGACTTCAGAGGCGATCCAACCGGTTCGGTGGAAGCCGTCAACACCTGGGTCAGGAATCGCACCGAAGGGCTCATCCCCCAACTCCTCCTCGAACCGCTGCCGGTGGAAACGCGGCTCGTGCTGGCCAATGCGGTCTATCTCAAGGCGAGCTGGCTCTACCCGTTTAAGCACAGGGAAACGGCGCTCGCTCCCTTCTACAACGGCCGCCGCAACACGCCCGTCGAGTTCATGCATGAGACCTCATACCTGCGCTATGGCTCCGGCCGCGGCTATCAAGCTGTCGAGCTGCCCTATCGCGCCTCGACGCTCTCCCTACTGGCCGTGCTGCCGGGGAAGGGGAAGAGCCTCGGCGCCCTCCTGCACCACCTCGGCGCCAGGGAGCTCGCCCGGATCGTGCACGGCCTCTCTCCCAGCGAGGTCGCACTCAGCCTGCCCCGCTTCGATCTCAGCACACAGGTGAGCCTGATCGAAGCTCTGAAATCTCTGGGCATGACGCTACCCTTCAGTGAATCGGCGGACTTTTCGCGCATCACGGCGACAGAAGCACTGAGGATCGCCGTCGTCGAGCACGCCGCCGACTTTAAGGTCGATGAGAAGGGAACGGTTGCCGCCGCGGCGACGGCAGTTGGTGCTGAAGCCGTCTCAGGACCCCCAGCCCCCCAAGTCACCTTCAACGCCAACCGCCCGTTCCTGTTCTTCCTGCGCGACGACCGAACCGGCGCAGTCCTGTTCGCGGGCCGCCTGGCCAACCCGGCATCCACAGGTACATAGAACTCGGCGCGTCAGGTCCCTGGAAAGACCGGCGGGCGAGGGTCGGGTAATGACATGGCCCCTGCCGCAGCTTGGAGCAATCGAGCGGCTATCCCTTTGTGCGATTTGCGAGCACCTGCTGAGCTCCACTAGAGATGCCCGGTCCGGACGAGGAGCGAGAGCCACAATCGCTCGCCTCGGAGTGCTCCTTCCGCGCGAATACGAGAACCGTCTGAGAACCGGTTGTGGGGTAGGCGATTCAGCTCGCGAGAGCAAATCGCAACTCGCGCCGAACGGCGCGCAACACACCATCAAATTGAGGCGGCGAGGTGATGTACTCGACGAGCTCCTTGTCCCAGCGCTCTCTCCACCGCGGTTCGTGGTCGGTGAAGGAATCGCCGAAACGGTCGGGGTCACGGTCGAGATGGCGCGCCTTGCTTTCGAATAGCGGCCAGATCGTTTCCGCGTCGACGCCGTTCACCACCAACAGCTCGTACAGGTCATAGAGGTCGCGGCACTGAAGGCGCTGCATGACGCAGCGCAACTTCTCGGCGCCAATCTCCTCGAGCGTGTAGACCTGACATTGACGCTCCTCTTGGTCTTCGAAACGACGTCTGATCAGCAGGGTTGCCGTGTTCTCGACAAGCTCGTCGGCTGCGAGGTCGAGCTTCAGGAATCGAGGCTTCGCAGCGAGAGGCCCGACGTATTCGATGCGCGGGGGAGTGCTTCCATCCAGCCCAAGTAGCGGAAAGCCGATGCGCTCCCTGCACTCGACGAGCGCGTCGGCGATGAGGCGAAGCGCGCTCTCGACGCCCAAGCCACCGATCAGGCTGAAGTCCAGGTCAGCCGAATAGCGATACTCCTCGAAGTGGCAAAGCCGCAGTGCGGTTCCACCCTTGAAGACAAGCCGTCCCTCTCGATCATGCTCGGAAATCGCGGCTAGGGAGTGTGCGAGGACATAGTCGCGCTCAACCGCAGGAGCCGACAACCCGTCCTCATCGGCCCTCCGCTTAATCAGGTTCTGGTGGATCACTGCGCAATTTCCTGCGCTACCGCCCGAGGATCGACAGGCCAACGGATATGCCATGCACTGTCGCGAAAGACGCCGCTCGATTCCCGCAGCCCGGGGTCTAGGTCGAGGTCCCAGCCAGGCGGTACCAAGGGCTCAAGCTTCCCGGCCAGCCCCGCCAGTTCCAAGCGATCGGCAAGCGACCCGATTCGCCGAAGAGCCGGACTGGCGCCAAGCTGTTCGGCCAAGTCGCGCAGGCGAGTCGCATCGGGACTGGAGGCGGCTAGCGCCTCCGCGAGGGGGAAGTACCCGCCGACGAGGTCTGGACGGGCGGCAGCGTCCAGCAGCGCTCGCTCCAGGTTGGAGGCGACGGCACCGTACCCGGCGGGCTCGGTGCCGAGCCCAACAGTGTCGACGCGCTCGAAGACGACCTCCAGGGGCCGCCCGCTGATCACGGCGCTCGCAAAGCGATGGGGGGAGGCAATCTGGACGGTACGCACAGGGCGGGTCAAAAGACCATGGAAGTCCAGCGCGGAGTGGTAGGCGATTCGGTGGGCATGCCCACCGACCAACGCAGCAACCGCGAGGGCTACGTCCTCCGATGAGGCTCGCGTGCCCAGGAGTCCGATCTGGCGGATCGCGTAGCGGCCACGAGCCACCCGATCAACCAGCCCTGCGCGGTGCCATCGCGTAAGCAGGTTGGATGCCGCACTCGGAGAGAGCTCCAGCTCCTGGCGCAGTTCTCGGCTCGTCAGCGTCGTTTTGCCGACGGCGAGGCGATCGTCAAGCGGTTTCAACAAAAGACGAGTCATTGGGTTTCGCGACGCATTGTACACGTTTAACGTGAATTAGCCAGCACAATTTACAATAGGAGAACATTTTCAGGCTGCTGCCTCTGCGCAGCCCCTCCACGGCTCCACCTCAAACCACCGCGTCAATCCGATCAACCCCCAGTCCATCCCCCGCAGCAACAGCCCCCGTCCCGCCGGCAGCTTCGCAATCTCTCCGGGCGCCAGAACCCGCTGACGCTGGGTCTGGTAGCTGACCGATTCGTTGTAGTGATGCGGGCTGAACCACTCGTCGCTCTCGCTGGTCCCCAGCGTCGAGGAGACCACCTGACGGTCGTATTCCCCCAGGGCCAGCGAGATCCCCTCGAGCGTGCGGGTATCGCCGATCCCCGACATGACCAGCTTGGTCTGGAACAGGCTCATAAAGCCGTCGGCAGCGTCTGACCCCCAGCGACTCCGTGCCTGGCTCAGGTCCTGCAGGCCGATCATCACCTGTAGCCCCTGCCCGCCCGCCTGGGAGATGAGCGCTGGCAGGTCGTGGATTGGGGCGACGTTGGCGACCTCGTCCAGCGCCCAGAGCATCGTCGGGCCGTCGGCAGCCTCATCAGCCGCTTGCTCGTAGACCGCGTGGCGCACCTGCTCCAGCAGGCCGACGATCAGCGGTGCGCAGAGCGCCTGGCGATGCTCGGCCGCCGTGACGTAGATCGTGTCGGTTGACGCCGCGAAATGGGCGGGGTCGAAATTCGGGTGGGCGGCGCTCGCCCTGACGGCGTCGGCGTTGTAGGCGGCGAGGACGCCGGCGGTGGCGGAGAAGATCGAGGAGCGCTCGCGCGCGTCGGTCTGCTCGATGCCGTCGAGCACGTCGGCGGCGACCTCGGAGTCACAGTCAATGAGCGCCGAGCGCGCGGGCTCGAGGTCTTGGCGCAGCGTCCAGCGGAGCACGTCGGCGATTGGGCGGTCGGTCAGGTTGGCTGCATAGAGCAGCGGGGCGAGGAGGGCGGCAGCGCGCTCGGTCCAGTGGCTCTCGTTATTCGTCCCGGCGCCGGCACGAGCGCAGGCGCTCATCGCCCTTGCCATCACCAGCGCCTCGTCCCAACTGGAGGCCGCTGCCACCGGCGACCAGCACAGTCGCCGCACGCCATCAGGTAGCCGCCGCTCCGATGCCGCGGGATCGAAAAGCCACGCCTGGCCGACTTCCGATCTAACCTCTGCCGTCGCTCGCATCACCTCGGGCTTGGTCGAGGTGGCGATCACCGCGCCCGACGCGCCCATCACCGCGGGGATCATCACCGCGCTCGTCTTCCCCGAGCGCGGCGGGCCGAGCACCATCACCGCGCTCTCGGGATCGGCAAGGACCCAGGTGCCGACGCCCCTCACTCCAAGGTAGGTCCCACCGCCGAGGCGGGCTACCTCCGACCGCACCGCTTGGCCCGGCGTCTGCGCCTCGGCTCCCTCGTTCAGCGATTGCTTGACGACAGGCTTCGTCGCGATCAGCGACCAAAGCCGAGCAACGCGCCCGTCGACGAGCGCGATCAGCGCCAGCCACAACATTCCGGCCACCGCCGGCGCCTCCAGCAGCCAGGCGAAGAAGTCGCCGTGAGGATCGAGCAGCAGGTACAGGAACAGGCTGAGCGCGAAGAGGCCGGCTAGCCCGAATCTTGCAGCAAGCCGTAAGGAGTAAGTCCGCGAGCCGACAGATGGCGTAATTGTCACGGTGTGGTTGGCGGAGGATCTCGCCCAGCGGTAATCCGCCCAAGCTGCAGTGTGGGGGTGCCGAGCGCAAGCAGGCTTCGCGGGGCGCCAGGCGCCGGAGGGTTGTCGAGATCGGGTGAGGCGGAGAGGCGCGTCAGCTCGCGGGGGCGGGCAGGTCCCTGAGCTTCACGAAGGCGGCCGCGAGCTCCCTCGCCCATGGCCAGCTCGCCTGCAGGCGCAGCCGGGCGCGGCGTCCTGAGAACGCAAGCCGAGCCGCGACGTGAAGGAGGCGATGGCGAAGCCGCTTCGGGCGCGAGCGGGCGAGCTCACCCTCCAGCAGCAACGCCTTCGTCCAGGCGAGCAGGTCGTGGGCAAGGAGGACCAGCTCGAGCCAGACGGCATTCATCGCAAAGGCGCGGAACGGCAGCTTGGCAAGGCCGGTGTCCTTGTCGTCGGCGATCTGGTCCTCGGCCCGGGCCCGGGCCCGGTGGCGGCACTCGATCGCGGCGATTTCATCGCCGCATTGGTCGGTGAGGATCGCCTGGAAGCGGTGGCCGCCGGCGTCGGTGAAGGAGAGCTGGGCGCCGGGGTGGGGCCGCTCGCGGCGGACGATGAGCCGCGAGGCCTGCGGCCAACCGGAGAGGTCGATCAGCTCGGTGGCCTCGGCGACCTCGCCGTTGTGGCGCACCGAGCCGTCGGAGTCTTGCGCCCCAACCCAGCGCTCATCGGGAATGCGGGCGATTGCCTCGCGCACCTGCTCGGTCAGGTCAAAGCCGACCGAGAAGCCGATGTTGCCCTCACGCGCCCACTCCAGCAGCTCGTGCACGGCGCCAGCGGAGTCGACCCGCAAGAGGACCTCGATCCCCCCGGCGCGCTCGGCGGGGATCTGCTCCAGTGCGGCTTCGGCGACCGCGATCTGATCGGCCGCGGTATTGGCGCCGGCGTTGCCCGCCCGCAGCATCCCGGCGGCGGCCTCCGAGGTCTCGTCGAAGTAGGCGAGCATCGGGTGAAAGCCGAAGCCGCTGTCTCCTCAGCCCCTCGTCGCAACACTCACGACATTCAAATGAGACGGAGGAGTTGCGATGGCAAGGAAGCGCAGGGAGTACACGGCGGCTGAGCGTAAGGAGCTCTGGCAGCGTTGGAAGCAGGGTGAGTCGATCAAA
>DATLSM010000086.1:0-25311 GCA_035534175.1 Solirubrobacterales bacterium
GCGATGCCTGCCCTTCGGGGTGAGCAGGGAGTTAGCGTGTTGCATTCCGGGCCTCCTTGAGGTCGTGAGCTTTGAACACCCACAGCCTCTCGGCAGGCCCGGACCTACCTCATGGCGTTCGGAACGTCTCTGGGCTCGTCAGCTAGAGCGACGCGCGCGTTCTGTAACACGCGCCTCGCAGCCGGGATAGATTGGCTCCGGCGAGTGTAGAGTGAAGATGAGCGGCAGGCGCACCAAAGTGCCCGGCGCCAGCCAATGGCAAGGAGTGCAGATGCGTAACAGGACCGTCACGGTGGCAGCGATCGCAACCTTGGTCTCGGCGCTTGTCCTAGCGTCCGGTCTGAGCACCGCGGAGGCGACAAGAACGGTGAAGATCGCCTCCCACATAACGATCAAGAGCAACGAACTCACGTTCAGCGGCAGAGTGAGGTCGAGCAACGCGGCGTGCAGGGGCGACCGCAAAGTGACTCTCTACCGTAAGCAATCACAGGTGCTCGGGTCGACCACCACGAACTCCTCGGGTAGCTGGAAGATCGCCGCGTCCGGATCGGCCGGAATCTCGCTGGGCCGCTTCTACGCGAAGGTGAAGCAGCGAAGCGAGGGCACAGCAGGCACGATCTATGTCTGCAAGGTTGCGAAATCGAAGCCGATTCCATTCAGGTCGTTGAGGCCTTAGCTGCCTCAATGCATTTGGTTTGTCCTGCGTAGCCGACAGGACGCTCATATTGCTGACCTGTTCGAGGCCGACTGCTAGGCCACAATGCCGTTGACTTAAGGCTCAGGCACGCTTTCGCTCTCAGGTGGAAGCAGCGACCGGCGAAGATGCGATGTTGACTCTTTCTGTTCGTCCGTTGCGGCAGTCTGCTCAGTTCCTCTTGACACGCTCGGGTTGTCGGCGGTGCGAGCGTCTCGTCGTCTCCGCAATCCGCTTGCGCTCTGGACGAGAAGGGGGCGTCCTAGGAAGCCGAAACGGCGCTATTGCCTTTCGCGTGGTAGCGACATTGCGGCAAGGCAGTTACTTGCGGCAAGGCAGTTACGTCTCGGTATTGACTGCTTCAGCGCCACGGCGGCGTGACGAAATGGACCGCTTCGAAGCCGCTCCGCTGCCGCGCTTCTAGCCGTGCCTGACTGCTATTCCGCGAACGCCGGAGCAGAGGCGGGTCTGTGCGATCGGTTTGCGATCGGCGCCGCCAAGGGACTGAAGCGCGCGCGACCCGCCTGATCTTCAACCGCTGGAAGGGACGGGGGGTGGTCGACTTTTCGACCGGCCTTGACAGCGCTTTCCAATCCGGGCAGCAAACGGTCCGGAGGAGTGGGAAGCTCCTCCGGACCTTGAACGTTTGCCTGAAAGGGACCGTGCCGTACAGGGAGGACGGGACGGCCCCGGCTCAGTCGACTGAGTCCGCGATCAGCCACATCCGAAGAGGCGCTGCCCGCAGGCCTGAAGGAAATGAGAACAGATACGGACCAAAGTGTCAAGAGGTACCAGGTGTTTCGCCTCTTTCAAGCCAAATAAATGAGACCTAAACATACCGCTGCCAGGGAGGTGGCCGCTGCGCTGGCCGCTCTTGGCATCTACCGGCGGGTGGTCGTGCCTCGGGTCCGGCGTGAGCTGGGGCGCTGGGAGAAAGCGGCGACGGCGATCCCCGACCCCACCTTGCGCGGCCATGCGCTTGCGGCCCTTGATGGGAAGGGCCTGAACGCCGAGGCGGTCGCCGTTTTCGCCACGCTGGCCCCGCCTCGGGGGCGCGGCGCGGTGATCGAGGCGATGGTGGCTCTCCAGGTCGCGGTCGACTACCTCGACACGCTGGGCGAGCAGCCGGCGCCCGATCCGCTGGCCAACGGCCGCCAGCTTCACCGGGCGCTGACCGATGCGCTCTCGCCCGGTGAGGTGACGAGCGACTGGTACCGCCTGCATCCGCAGGGCGAGGACGGCGGCTACCTGCTGTCCCTGATCGCAACCTGCCGGAAGACCGCGCAGGCGCTTCCCTCACGCGCCGCGGCCCTGCCCGCGGCGCGGCAGGCGGCCGAGCGCTGCGGCGAGGGGCAGAGCCATACGCATGCCGCCGAGCTCGGGGATGTCGAAGCACTGAAGGCCTGGGCCTGCGGGCTGCAGAGCCCGCCCGGGTATCGCTGGTGGGAGGTCGCGGCGGGAGCCAGCTCCTCGGTCGCCGCGCACGTGCTGATCGCGGCGGCGGCGGATCCGGGAACCACGAGCGAGGAGGCGGCGCTGATCGACGCCGCCTACTTCCCGCCAATCGGGGCGCTGACCGTGCTGCTCGACGACCTGATCGACCTCGACGAGGACCGAGCCGCCCAGGCCCACAGCTACATGGCCTATTACCAGAGCAACCTGGATGCAGCCGAGCGCCTCGCCTCGATCACCCAGCGCGCGGGGGCGGCGGCGGCGAAGCTTCCCCACGCCCGACGGCACCGAGCGATCCTGTCCGGGGTCGCCGGCTTCTATCTGAGCGCGCCGGGAGCGCGAACCGACTATGCCCGACCGATCCGCATCCGCATAATCGAGACTCTTGGCTTCGCGGTACGTCCGATCCTCGCCACGATGCGTCTGCGACGAAATGCCTGAGAGCAGAACCCCCAGATACGTCGCGATCATCACCGACGGCAACGGCCGCTGGGCGAAGCAGAGGAAATTGGCGGTGGACGCCGGCCACCGGGCGGGAGCCGAGAACGTTCGGGCGCGACTGCGCGACGCCGTGGAGCTGGGCATCCACGAGCTGACGGTGTACGCGTTCTCGACCGAGAACTGGTCGCGCTCGCCGGAGGAGGTAAGCGCCCTGATCGAGCTGTTGGCGGAATACATAGACAAAGTGACGCCAGAGCTTCACGAGCAGGGAGTGCGGCTGTGCTTCATCGGCGACCGCGGCAGACCGGTACCCCCGGGCCTGGTGGAGAAGATGGAGTGGGCGGAGGAGCTGACCGCCAGCAACCGGCGGATTCGCTTCTTCGTGCCGTTCAACTATGGCGGGCGCGGCGAGATCGTCCATGCCGCCGAGAGGTTCAAGGGCACAACCGAGGAGGAGTTCGGGCGCTGCCTGTACGCGCCGGAGATGAACGACCCCGAGCTGGTGATCCGCACCGGGGGGGAGAGGCGTCTCTCCAACTACCTGCTCTGGCAGGCCGCCCAGTCGGAGCTGATCTTCCGCGATGAGCTGTGGCCGGACTTCTCGCGGCTCTCGCTGGAGGCGGTGATCGAGGAGTTCGGTCGGCGCGAAAGGCGAGCGAACGGGTTTCCTCGCTAGCTCAAGGCAGCTCGGGCAGACCCTCGGGCGAGGTGGAGGCCCTGGCGTGGGAGCGGCGGGGAATGCGGCCGGCGCGGCGGGCGGCGCGGCCGGCCTGGACCGCCAGGCGCAGGGCGGCCGCCATCGCCGTCGGCTCCTGGGCGCCGAAGACCGCGCTGGCCGCCATCACCGCGTCGCAGCCCAACTCCATCGCCAGGGCCGCGTCGGAGGCGGTGCCGATACCAGCGTCGAGGATTACGGGGACCTCGGCACGCTCGGCGACGATCGCGATGTTGTTGGGGTTGCTGATCCCGGCTCCGGAGCCGATCGGTGAGCCGAGTGGCATCACCGCAGCGCAGCCGGCATCCTCCAGGCGGCGGGCGAGGATCGGGTCGTCGGTGGTGTAGGGGAGAACGGTGAACCGATCGGCAACGAGCTGCTCCGCCGCGTCCAGAAGCTCGACCGCGTCGGGATAGAGGGTGCGGTCATCGCCGATCACCTCGAGCTTGATCCAGTCCGTCTGGAATGCCTCGCGCGCGAGGTGGGCGGTGCGAACCGCGTCGCGCGCCGTGTAGCAACCGGCCGTGTTGGGCAGGGCAAAGAGGCCGAGCCGATCGAGCACCTCGATCACCGATCCCTCGGCACTGGGGTCGATCCGCCGCAGCGCGACGGTTACGATCTCAGCCCCCGACGCTGCCAGCGCCCCCTCCATCTGCTCCAGCGAGCGGAAGCCGCCGGTGCCGGCGATCAGCCGCGAGGACCACTGGCGCCCACCCAGCTCCCAGGTTTCGGCTCCGCCCTGAATCGCGGCAAGCACCTCGACCCTCTGGCCCTCGCGCAGCACCGTCACCGGCCACTGTGCCCTCGGGACCACCTCGCCATCCACCGCGACCGCCACGCCGCGGGCATCGGGGCGGGCGCCGCTCGCGCCCACGGCGGCGTCGAGGGTCGCTCCGGCCCCCAGCTCGTGGGCCTTGCCGTTCAGCTCGATTCTCATCCCACCACCAGCATCTCCGCCACCTGTTCGGCGGCCAGCGGGGCGAGGAGGATTCCGTTGCGATAGTGGCCGGTGGCGAGGATCAGGCCCTCGACGGTGCCCGGTCTGACCAACGGCAGGTTGTCAGGCGTCCCCGGCCTCAGCCCCGCCATCGCGCCGACCAGCTGCATCTCGGCGACATCGGGCAGCAGCCGGTGGGCCTCGCGCAGCAGCTCGTAGACTCCGCCGGCGGTGACCGCGGTATCGAATCCGCGCTCCTCGACCGTGGCACCGACGATCAGCCGGCCGTCGGCGCGCGGCACCAGGTAGACGCGCTCGGAGGCGAGGATCCGCTCGCAGGGCGCGGCGCCATCGAGGGAGCCCAGCTCCACGATCTGTCCCTTGACCGGACGGACCGGCGGCCGGGCGGCCGGGGGCAGCCATCCAGCATTGCCCGACCAGGCGCCGGCGGCAAGCACAACCGCAGGGGCATGCAGCTCCTCGCCGCTCGGGGCCCGCACACCGACCAGCCGCCCTCCGTCGAACAGGGCCTCCTCGACCGCCCCTCCCGTGCGCACCTCAACCTCCTCCGGGCCAAGCGCCGCGAGCAGCGCCTCGCACAGGGCACGCGGGTCGACCGATGCCTCGCTCGGCACGTGCACCCCGCCGTTGAGGGATGGCGCAAGGCCCGGCTCCAGCTGGCGACAGCGCCGCGGCGTGAGCCACTCGGCGCCGAGGTTGAGCGAGCGTTGGAGGTCGTGGATGCGGCGCAGCTCCGCCGCCTCGCCGCGGTCGAGGGCGACGTGCAGCGCGCCCCGCCGCAGGTAGCCGACCGCCATCTCCGTCGCCCTCTCCAGCTCGGCGACGAAGCGCGGATAGCGCTCGGCGGCGGCAAGGGTCATCGCCAGCAGCTCGGGCTCACCGAAGGCGAGCTCGCCGACCGGGGCCAGCATCCCGGCGGCGACCCGGGTCGCGCCGTCGGGCGGCTCGCCCCGGTCGAGCACGACGACGCGCGCCCCACGCTGCGCCGCACGCCAGGCACATGAGAGTCCGATGACTCCGGCTCCAACGACGATCGCGTCGTAACTTCGCTTCTCGCTCAACTTGCCTCCGCCGGCATTACCCGGATCAGGTCCAGACGGTCGGTGACCTCGCTGCCACCCTCTCAGCCTCATTGGCTCCCGTACGACGTCGATGCTACCGCCATGGCCGAGACCTAAGGCCATAATCGGGTCGTGAGCTTGGTACGTCCAGAGGCAGACGGTCCGCTGCGCCGCGAGCGGCTGCGCACCGCGCGCCTCTACTTCGTCTGCAATGCGCTGCCGCGCGGCGAAGAGCCCGAGGCTCTGCTGCGCGCCGGGCTGAGCGGAGGCGTGGACATCGTCCAGCTGCGCGAGAAGGAGTTGGGGCTCGATGCGATCGAACGGTCGGCGCGCACCTTCCGCCGCCTCTGCGACACCTATAGCGCCCTGTTCATCGTCAACGACGACCCCCACCTGGCGATCGTCTGCGACGCCGACGGCGTCCACCTGGGACAGGACGACATGCCGGTGCAAGAGGCGAGAGAGATCCTGGGACCGGACTTGATAATCGGCCTTTCCACCCACTCCAAGGAGCAGATTGCCGCCGCAGCGGGGGCATCGTCGGGCGTTGACTACATCAGCGTGGGCCCGGTCTGGGAGACGCCGACAAAAGAGGGTCGCCCGGCGGTCGGGTTAGACCTGGTCGAGCACGCGGCGGCCTGCGCCACCCACCCCTTCTTCGCGATCGGCGGCATCGACCCCGCCAACGCCGAGGAGGTGGTCAGGGCCGGGGCGCGGCGGCTGGGGATCGTCCGGGCGATCCGCGACGCCGACGGCCCGGCCGCGGCGGCCGAATCGCTGCGCCGCGCTCTGGCCCTGGTCAGGGAGGAGGCTCCCGGTGGATGAGCGGCCGCGCAAGCGCAAGCGACGAGGCGGGGCAGATAGCCCGCGGCAGCGCGTGGCGCGTGGCTATGCCCGATCCGAGCAGCGAAACCGCGAAGCCCGCGAGGCGCTGGAGCCGCTGGCCAAAGGAGAGCGGCCCCTGGTGGTGACCATCGGCGCGATCGTCGCGGCGATGGTCGCGGCCTCGATCGTCGGCGGTTATCTGGCCGGAGTCCACGTCAACAGCGGTCAGCCCAAACCGGCCCAGGTGGCGGCGCCCGCCCTGCTGATGGCGATCATGGCCTGGGGCATGTGGAGGGCTCGTTACTGGGCCGTGCTCGGCTTCCAGCTGATCCTCGTCTTCCTCATCTTCAGCGCCGTCTTCGGCCTCACGGCGCAGGCCGCGACGGCGGCCCAGATCGTCGCCACCCTGGGACTGCTCGCCGTATCCGGCAGCTTCTTCTTCTTCATGGTCAAGGCGATGGCCCGAATCCAGATGCCGACGCGAAAAACCGACTAGCGCGGGTCGAGATCCGGCTCGCGCCAGCGGCGGCAATGGACCGCACTCGCCATCCCCGACGCCGGGCGGATCGATTTCTATAGGCTCAGGTCAATGTCGGATTCCTTCGACACGATCGTCATCGGTGGGGGCCCGGGTGGCTACGTCGCCGCGATCCGCTCGGCTCAGCTCGGGCGCAAAACCGCCGTTGTCGAGCGCGACAAGGCCGGCGGGCGCTGCCTCAACTACGCCTGCATCCCGGCGAAGACGATCCTGCACACGGCGGAGCTCTACGACCAGGCCCGCAACAGCGCGGAGCTCGGGCTCACGGTGACCGGCGCCTCGATCGATTGGGAGGCCCTGGGCAAGCGCCGGGCCGCCGTCTCGGAATCTCTATCGGGCGGGGTCAAGATGCTGTGGGACAAGAACAAGGTGACGCTGATCGCGGGCGAGGGATCGCTCAGCGCGGAGGGCAAGGTCAGGGTCGGCGACACCGCCTATGAGGCAGGCGCGGTGGTGCTCGCCACGGGCTCGGTCTCCCTGCCGATCCCCGGGGTCGACTTCGGCAACCGGGTCCTCGACACCTGGGGTGCCTGGTCGCTGCCGGAGCTGCCGCAGAGGATCGCCGTGGTTGGTGCCGGCGCCTCGGGCTGCGAGATCGCCTCCGCCTACGAGCGCTTCGGCACCGAGGTGCTGCTGATCGAGATGCTGGACCAGATCCTCCCCGCCGAGGACAAGGACGTGGTCCGGGTGGTCGAGCGGGCCTTCAAGAAGCAGAACATCACGATCTCCACAGGAACGCCGGTCCATGACGTGGAGGAGGGCGAGGGCTCTGTGAAGTTCGCCTACGGGGACCAGTCGGCCGAGGTCGACTACCTGCTGATCGCCGGTGGCCGCGCCCCCGACACCGAGGGCCTGGGACTGGCTGAGGCCGGGGTCGAGCTGGAGGAGAACGGCAAGGTCAGGGTCGATGAGTACCAGCGCACCTCAAACCCGAAGGTCTACGCGATCGGGGACCTGGTCCACGCCAAGGCGCTGGCCCACAAGGCCTCCGAGGAGGGGGTCGTCGCGGTCGAGAGCGCTGCCGGCGCTGCGACCGAGCCGGTCGACCAGGGTCTCATCGCCGGGGCGACCTTCTGCCATCCCCAGGTGGCCAGCGTCGGCCTGACCGAGGCGGCGGCGAAGGAGGCCGGACACGAGGTCAAGGTCGGAAAGCTCAAACTGGGAGGGGTCGGCGCGGGGACCGTGTATGACGACCGGGACGGTCTGGTCAAGCTGGTCGTCGACGCCAAGTACGGCGAGATCCTCGGCGCCCACATCGTCGGCAACCGCGCCTGCGACATGATCGCCGAGTTGGTCGCGACGATGGCCCTGGAGGGTGGCTACCAGGAGCTGGCTCGAATCGTCCACCCTCACCCGACCATCTCCGAGGCGATCCTCGATGCCGCGCGCGCGGTCGATGACTGGGCAATTCACGCTTGAGGCCCGCGCAGATCGGCGCAGAATATGGAGTCCTCGGGCGTTCTCCTTAGGTCGCGCGCCGCTCTGCACTCGCCCCGCCGCATTTCCTTCGTCCGGCGACCTGCTTGACCTTCGCCGCCTCGGATGAGTCGGGCGACCTTCTACTTCGATCTTGGCTCTCCCTACGCCTACCTCACGGCGGAGCGGATCAGCGGGCTCTTCACCGAGGCGCAGCTGGAACAGCCGGAGTGGCAGCCGATCCTCCTCGGCGGGCTGTTCAAGCGCTTCGGCCGCGACTCCTGGGCCAACGGCCCAAGGCGCGAGGAGGGGATGGGGGAGGTCGAGCGGCGGGCCTCGGTCTACGGGCTGGCGCCCCTGGCCTGGCCCGAGCCGTGGCCGGGCAACACGCTGTTGGCGATGAGGGTCGCCACCTTCGCCAAGCAGACCGGCCGCACCGTTTCCTTCTCCCTCGCCGCCTTCCGCCAGGCCTTCGCCGCCGGGCGCGACCTCTCCGACCCCGACAACGTGCTGGTCGCCGCGGCCGCCTGCGAGCTGCACCCCAGAGCGCTGCTCAAAGCGGTTGAGACCACGATCGTCAAGGACGCCCTGCGGCAGGCGACCGAGCGCGCCGCCGAGAAGGGGGTGCGGGGCGTCCCCTCCATCGCCATCGGCGAAGAGGTGTTCTGGGGAGATGACCGAGCGGAGGAAGCGGTCGAAGCGGCAAGCTAAGGTCAATCCGAATGGCTGACCTCCCCGACGCCGCCACCTGTTATGAGCTGCTCGCGCGGATGGCTCTGATCCGCCGCTTCGAGGAGGAGGCCGGGCGCCAGTACCAGCGAGCAAAAGCCGGCGGCTTCCTGCACCTGGCGATCGGCGAGGAGGCGACGATCGTCGGCACCTCCTCGGTGATGCGCGCGGAGGACTACCTGATCGGCACCTACCGCACCCACGGCCACGCGATCGCCCGCGGCACCGAGCCAAAGCGGGTGATGGCCGAGCTGTTCGGCAGGGTCGACGGGGCCAGCGGGGGCCGGGGCGGCTCGATGCACATCTTCGACCGCGCCAACCGCTTCATGGGGGGGTACGGAATCGTTGGCGGCAACCTTCCGATCGCGGCCGGCCTGGCCCTCGCCTCCCAGTACAGGGGCGAGGACGCAGTCACCGTCTGCATGTTCGGCGACGGCGCCTCCAACGCGGGCAACTTCGGGGAGACGATGAACCTGGCGGCGCTGTGGAAGCTGCCCGTCCTCTTCCTGGTCGAGAACAACCTCTACGGGATGGGAACCTCGGTCGAGCGCCATTCCGCCCAGACCGATCTCTCGAAGAAGGCGGAGGGGTATGGGATCCCGGGCAGACGGATCGATGGGATGGACGTGATCGCGGTGAGGGAGGGCGTGGCCGAGGGGATCCGCCTCGCGCGGGAGGAGCGGCGGCCGACGATCCTCGAGGCCTTCACCTATCGCTACCGCGGCCATTCCGCCGCGGACCCGGAGAACTACCGGGCGCGCGAGGAGGTCGAGGAGTGGCAGGGCAAAGACCCGATCGAGGCATTCGCCCGGCGCTGCGTCGCGGCTGGCGTGCTGGGGGAGCGCGAGGTGGGGGAGGTGCGGGAGAAGGCCGAGCGGGAGGTGATCGCGGCGGTCGAGTTCGCCGACGCTTCCCCCGAGCCACCGCTGGACACCCTCTACGAGAAACTCTATGTGCTCGAGGGTGCCGTTGGCTGGTACGCGGTGGACGAGCGCAGCCCGCAACCGCACCGGGGCGAGCACGAGGATCGGATGCCCGATGCAGCGCGCGAGCTTGCCGAGGCCGGCGCCGCATATGCGGGTCAGCCGAACGGCCCGGGCCCAAACCCGGCCGTGCGCGGCGAGGGCCCCGAGGGCGTCGAGCCGGCACTCGCCGAGGAGATCGAGGATTGATGGAGACGATCCGCATGCGCGAGGCCCTGCGCGACGCGATGGCGGAGGAGATGCGCCGCGACGAGGCGGTCTTCGTGATGGGCGAGGACGTCGGCGTCTTCCAGGGAGCGTACAAGGTGACCGAGGGGCTGCTCGACGAGTTCGGCGAGCGACGGGTGCGAGACACTCCGATCTCCGAGAACACGATCGTCGGCACCGGGATCGGCGCGGCGATGGCCGGCCTGCGGCCGATCGTCGAGCTGATGACGGTCAACTTCTCCCTCCTGGCGCTCGATCAGATCGTCAACCACGCCGCCGCGATTCCCTACATGTTCAACGGCCAAGCGCGGGTGCCGATGGTGATCCGGATGCCGGGCGGCGGCGGGCACCAGCTCGGCCCCACCCACTCGCACAGCTTCGAGGCGCTCTACCTCCAGGTGCCCGGGCTGCTCGTCGCCTGCCCCTCCACGCCTGCCGATGGCAAGGCCCTGCTGAAGACGGCGATCCGCGACGACAACCCGGTCGTCTTCATCGAGCACGAGAGCCTCTACGGCGTGCGCGGGGAGGTCTCTGAGGATGCCGACGAGACCCTGACCTTCGGCGAGGCGGCGGTGCGGCGCGAGGGCGGGGACGTGACGATCGTCGGCGTGCTGAAGATGGCGCTGGTGGCAGATCGAGCCGCGACCCAGCTCTCCCACGAACACGGTGTGGAGGCCGAGGTGATCGACCCGCGCACCCTGCGCCCGCTGGACCTCGACACGATCCTCGAGTCGGTGCGCAAGACAAACCGGGCGGTGATCGTCGAGGAGGGCTGGCCGCACGGCGGGGTCGGCGCCAACCTCTCCACGCTGATCACCGAGCAGGCCTTCGACCACCTCGACGCGCCGGTTCAGCGGGTGACCGGGGCCGACGTGCACATGCCCTACTCAAAGCGGCTGGAGCAGGCGGCGATTCCCCACGAGGAGCACGTGGTGAAGGCGGCCCTCGCCGCTCTGGAGGGCGCGATCTGATGGCAGACGTGGTGATGCCGCGGCTGTCGGACTCCATGGAGGAGGGGACGATCCTGCGTTGGTTGAAGGGCGTGGGGGATGCGGTCGCGGTGGGAGAGGAACTGGTGGAGATCGAGACGGACAAGGCGAACATGGCCTACGAAAGCGATTTGAGCGGGACGCTGACCGAGATCCTGGCCGAGGAGGGTGAGACGCTGCCGATCGGGGCGCCTATTGCCCGGGTGGGAGACGGGCAGGGGGCAGGGGGCTCGGCCGCGGGTCCCTTGGTCGGTGATCGAGGGGCGCCGCGGGCGCCGTCTCCCTCGCCCCCTCCATCACCCACGCCTGTGGCGGAGGAGGCGGGCAAAAGTCGCTCCGGCTCAGAGGTCGGTGGGCGTCTGCGGGCCTCACCTGTTGCGCGAAGAGTGGCCGAGGGGAGGGAAGTGGACCTGGCCCAAATTCGAGGGTCCGGGCCAGGGGGGCGGATCGTCAAGGCCGACGTGGAAAAAGCGGTGGCGCCCGGCGCGCCGGCATCGGCTTCTGCCCAACCCGCCGGGGCGCCGGGCTCCCCCGAGACGGCCAAGGGGCAGACGGTGTATCGGGAGCTGAGCAAGCTTCAGGCGACCGTTGCCCGGCGGATGGCGGAGTCCAAGGCCACCGCGCCGCACTTCTACCTGGAGGCGGCGATCGAGATGAGCCGGGCGCTGGAGGCCCGGGGGCGGATCAAGGCGGCGGCGCCAGATGCCGAGATGGTGCCCTCCTTCAACGACATGGTGGTCAAGGCCTGCGCCCTGGCGCTGCGCGAGTACCCGCGCGCCAACGGCGCCTACCGCGACGGGCGCTTCGAGCTCTACTCGCGGGTCAACGTGGGTGTCGCCGTCGCCGGCCAGGACGCCCTGGTCGTACCCACGATCTTTGACGCCGACCGCAAGGGCCTGGGCCAGATCGCCGCCGAGTCGCGCGCCCTGGCCCAGCGGGTTCGCGAGGGGCTGATCACCCCGCCCGAGCTGTCCGGCGCCACGTTCACCGTCTCCAACCTCGGTATGTACGGGATCGAGCGCTTCTCAGCGGTGATCAACCCGCCGCAGGCCGCCATCCTCGCCGTCGGCGCGATCGGGGAGCGACCGGTCATCCGCGACGGCGAGATCGCTGCCGCCCACCTGATGCAGGTCACCCTCGCCTGCGATCACCGCATCCTCTACGGGGCCGACGGCGCGCAGTTCCTCGCCCGCATCCGCTCGCTGCTCGAAGAGCCGCTCTCCCTAGCCCTTTGAGCAGCTTTCCTTTTCCCCGGTGAGCGCTTCCCAGGCGCCGCCCAGGGAGAAGTCGGCCGCCACCCGCAGGACTCCCGGGTGGGATGCGCGGACCTGGGTCCAGTCGCCGCGGCGCAGCAAGCAGCCGGCGCCGCGTTCGATCGACCAGTAGGGAGTGTAGCTGACCCGGATCAGGAATTCGCCCGGCCGGGTCACGTGGAGGCCGAAGCCCTGGCGCCCGACCCAGATCGTGTGAGCTTCGCTGCCCCCCAGCGACTGGACCATCGGATCGGGTTTGCGCACCGAGTAGAGGCGCCAGTTTGCCGAGTGCCAGCGAGGCACGAGGTAGGACGGAGCGCTGAGGATCAGGCGGCGCTCAGCCTGCGAGGAGTAGTCCAGCGGCGCGTTGGGCAGGGCAACGTAGGAGACCGCGTTGTGCCTCAACCAGCCGCTGTAGGCGCGGTTGGTGAGCGGGCCTTCGGCGTAGAAGATGTCGTCCCGGGTGGTGTCCAGCTGCCGCAGCCAGCCCCGCGCCAGGTCGAACTGGGGGGCCAGATAGACCGACTCCCAGTGGTCTGCAGTCGGTGGCACCTCGATCCGCCTGCCCTGCGCGCCGTGGTCGAGCAGCCAGGTCGCCACCGGGTGGAAATAGGCGGGCGCAGTCGAGGGGTCGCTGGCACTGCGGGCGATCTGGCTGACGCTCGCCGTGACCTGCCAGTAGAGCCCGCCGACCATCACCAGCCCCAGCACCCAAGCCGAAACGCGGGGGCGATGAGCGAGGACCACCGCGGCGAGCACCGGGCCGCCGAACAGGGCGCCGAGTCGCACGGCGTTGCCGCCGACCGGATTCGGAGACAGCCAGAGCAGGGTCGAGGACAGCACGTAACCGACCAGTACCCAGCGCAGCTGACGCTCCTCGCGGGCCAGGCCGCGGGTCAGGTAAAGCGCCCCGCCGCACCACAGCGGGATCGCAATGTAGGAGGAGAAGGCGAAGGGGAACTGGCTCGATTCGGGGAAGGCGATGTTGGGGAGGGCGGTCAGGGCAAGTGCCAGTCCCGCGGCGCCGAGAGCCACCCGGCTCACCGAGCGTCCCCGCTCCAACGAACCGGCGAGGACGACGCCCGCCAGGAAGATCGCGGCGACCGGGCTGGCCAGCGCGCAGCCCGCTGCGGCGGCTAGCGCGGACTTCGAGTGGCCCAGCTGGAGGAAACGCAGCGAGGCGAGCCCGAAGGCCACCCCGAGGGCGAAGGTCAGCTGTCCGTCGGCGAGCAGCGTCACCACCCCTGCGGCGAACCAGAGGGTCGCCCAGCGCGCCGCCGCCCCCCAGCGGTCGCGCACCAGGCGGTCGAAGAAGTAGGAGGAGGCGACGACGGCCAGCGCACCCACCAGCTGGGGGCCGAGGACCGAGGCCAGCGGCGGGAAGATGACGCTGTAGGTGAGCAGGTAGTGGCCCGCGTACCAGGAGCCATTCCAGATGGCCAACCCCGTCCGCTGGAAGAGATCGGTGCGGAAGACCTGCGCGGCGAGGTCGCCGACCTGGGGGTTCCAGGCCAGCATTGCAGCGGCCAGCACCGCGCTGAGAGCCACGGCCGGGAGCCATTCGGGTCGGAGGGCCTTGGACTGGGCCATTGGAGGTGCGGCAAGGATAGAGCGCCGGCGTGCAACGATTTCGGGGATGAGCGCGAAAGTCCTGGTGGTGCGCTGCGGCCTGCTTCCCTACGAGCAGGCCCGCGTCGCCCAGCGCTGGCTTCGGTCCGCGCGCCAGGATGACGCGATTCCGGACGTCCTGCTGCTGCTCGAGCATCCGCCTGTCTACACCCGCGGGCGCCGCTCAACCGCCGAGGAGCTGCCGATGGCGGTCGAGTGGTACGAGATGCAGGGGATCGAAGTGCGCGATACCGACCGCGGTGGCCGCGTCACCTATCACGGACCGGGCCAGCTGGTCGCCTATCCGATCGTCTCACTCAAGCCCTACCGAGACGACGTGCATGAGCACGTGCGAAGGCTGGAGCGGGTGATGATCTCCTCGCTCGCCGAGCTCGGCGTCGAGGCGGGGACGATCGAGGGGCTGACCGGGGTCTGGACCAAGGCGCCCACGCCAACCCCGGCCACCGCCGGAACGGGCGAAAGCGGGGCCATGGCTCGTGAAAACGACCCATCGGCGAGTTGGAAGGAGCGCAAGATCGCATCGATCGGCGTCCACGTCAGCCGCGGCGTCACCACTCACGGGATGGCGGTCAACGTCAACAACGACCTGCAGCCATTCGAGTGGATCGTGCCCTGCGGGATCGATGGCTGCCAGGTCACGTCCGTCGGGCGCGAGCTCGGCGTCGAGCAGGACTTCGACGCCTTCGCCGACACGGTGGCGGCCCGCTACGGGGAGGCGTTCGGGCGTATCCCGACCCCAACCGACCCCGCTGCCCTGGGACTCGACAGCGCTAGGCTCGGAGTCGCATGAGCGAGACGACCAGATCCCCGGCCGCGGAGCGAGTCCACGTCACCCGATCCCGCGCCAAGCCGGGTGGGACGGCGGGCATCGACGGTGCGATCCCCTTCCGCCGCGCCCGCAAGCCTCCCTGGCTGAAGGTCCCCGCCCCAGGTGGGCCCACCTACCGCCGGCTGAAGGCGGAGATCGGCGGCGAGGGCCTGCACACGGTCTGTGAGGAGGCCAACTGCCCCAACGTCGGCGAGTGCTGGGAGCGGGGCACCGCGACATTCATGATCCTCGGCGACGTGTGCACCCGGCGTTGCGGCTTTTGCAACGTGAAGACCGGGGTGCCGAGCTGGAACGACCCGCTGGAGCCGCTGCGGGTGGCGAACCAGGTGAAAAGGATGGGATTGCGCCACGCGGTCGTCACCTCCGTCGATCGCGACGACCTTCCCGACTACGGAGCGGGCGCCTTCGTCGGCACGATCCGCTCGATCCGAATGATGGCTCCCGGTTGCAAGGTCGAGGTTCTAACCCCCGACTTCCGCGGCCAGGAGATGCCTCTCGCCAAGGTGATCCACGAGCGTCCCGACGTCTTCAATCACAACGTCGAGACGGTGCCCCGCCTCTATGCCAGGGCTCGCCGCGGCTCCCAATTCCTGCGCTCGGCCCGGGTGCTGCGACTGGCCAAGGAGATGGGCGGCGGTGAGGTGATCACCAAGTCCGGCCTGATGGTCGGCCTGGGCGAGTCCTTCGAGGAGATGATCGAGGCCTTCGGCATCCTGCGCGAGCACCGCGTTCAGGTTCTTACCGTGGGCCAGTACCTCCGCCCCAGCGAGAATCACCTGCCGGTCGACCGCTACTGGCACCCGGAGGAGTTCGCGACGCTGGAGAAGGTCGCCTATCAGATCGGCTTTGAGTCGGTGGCCGCCGGCCCCCTGGTGCGCAGCTCCTACCACGCGGACCAAAACCTGCCGCAGCAGGTGATCGCCGGCTGAGGCACTCGCTCCAACGGCGAGGGCCGCCGCGATGCCTCGAGCGGGTTCCCGCCCTCAGCGGCGGGGCTTCAGCTCGGCGAGCGAGCGGGCGACCCCGAGCATCTGACCGTTGCTGAGCACACCGACGAGCGAGTTGTCGATCCAGTAGGAGTTGCCGCCCTGGTGCCAGGCGATCAACCGGATGTGACCGCCGTTGGTGAAGATCTGGAAGTGGCGTCCGTTCAACCTCACCGATTCGCTCGGGCCGCTGAGGATCGGCGGGTTCGGCCAGCCGTGTATCCCCTGCAGGCCGAAATAGGCGGTGTAGGCCCCGGCGGGCAGTTCCATGACCATCTTGTAGGCGAGGTGGCGATTGCCGCTCAGGTCGCGCAGCCCGTAGGTGCGTGGAGGTTCCGCATAGGTCGATCCGACTGGAAGCATCCTTGGGTAGAAGATCGGGAAGTGGAGGCGGCCCTGGGCTCTGGATGCCATCTGGGCGCCGATTTCGGCGGCATCGCTGAGCGCCGCCGAGTGGAGAGATCTGGCGGTGGAGGACCGCTTCCGATGGGCGGCCCTCGGCTTGCTCGTCGCCCCAAGCGGGTGCGATTCGCTTTGCCCCGGGGCCGGCGCGGTGCCGAGGAACTGCGCGACCACCCGGTGGATAGCGGTCGGACTGGCGGTCACGTAGTTGGCCTGATTCGCCACCAGTGGTTCGAGAACGGCGGGGAAGGGGATCTGTTTTACCGAGTCGCCTCGGAGTTCGACGAACAGCTTCAGCAGTTCCAGCAGCTGTTCGGTCGAGTGCAGGTCCGAGGTGGTGTACTTGGTGAAGATGTCGATCAGCTGGGAGCGCTGGCTGATCAGCTGTTCGGTGCTGACCATCTGGCGCGCGTCGCGCAGGAACTGCTGCTGGCGAGCCTCACGGACGAGGTCCGTGTCGGTGTGGCGATAGCGCACGAACTCCAGCGCCTTCGTCCCGCAGAGCTTCTGGTAGCCGGGCTCGATGTTGATTTCCGAATACTCTTCGGAGGGCGCGAGGCCTTCGTTGGAGTGGTAGTAGCGGCGGTCAACATCGACGTATACGCAGCCGATCGCGTCCACCGCCTTGGCGAAACCCTGGAAGTCGACGACGAACAGGTGTTTGACCGCGAGCCCGGTCACCTGCCTGAGCGTGCGCAGGGAGAGTTCGGGGCCGCCGTCGGAGTAGGCGGCGTTGAACTTGCCGATCCCGTAGCCGGGAATTTCGACTTTGAGATCGCGCGGGATGGAGAGCATGTTGATCGTGCTCTGGCTGGGATCGAGGCGGACCAGGAGAACGGTGTCAGAGAGCCCGTTCTTGGAGGTGATGTTGTTGGGACGACGGTCGGAGCCGATCAGCAGGATCGTCTGGGGCCCTCCGCTGTTGCCACGGGCGAGGAACCTGTCGAGCTTGCTCAGGCGGCCGTTGTGGGCAAGTGCCCTGGCGATCCCACCGAGGTAGTCCAAGGCGTCGATCGAGGTCGCCGCGGCCGTGCTGATGACGATCAGCAGCGAGGCGGCTGCGAACCGCAGCCACATGCGCGGGCGCTTCGGCGGCGGGTCGTCGACGGAGGATCCTGGAAGGCGGGGACTCGAAGTCAGGCCCAAACTGTTTAGGCGGAGTCTCAAGAACTCTTAAGGGTGGCAGGGGATTGAGCGTCGTCCTCGATCATGACGATGGAGCCAGCCGGGATCGAACCGGCGAGCGCCGCCTTGCAGAAGCGGCGAGCGGGGCTCAAGCAGCGCCGGCTGTCGCGAAAGAACACGGCGCTCGAGTCTACTTCGAGGGCAAATGGCGAAACGCTGGGGGTGCACAGCGCAAGAAGCTGCTGGGCCGCGCCTGGCTTCAGCAAGACCCTTCGGGAGCTTGGTCAAGAAGGCGGGTCGAGTGGACGGCTACCTGAACGAGCGCCGGGCGCACATCAAACTGGCAGCGATCATCGAGGCGGACGATGAAGAGCTGTCTGAGGGCGCGCCTAGCAATCGTGAGCTGGTCTTTGAGGACGCGACAGCTGCTTGGCTCGATCACCTCCAGCACGAGAAGCGGGTGAAGCTCGCCGAGCGCGCTTCGAGATCGTCGCTGCGGTGCTCGGTCTGGGGATGGGAGGTATCGCCGAAGTCCTTGAAGGGGATCGGCAGATCGCCGGCCAGGGCGTGGGTATCGAGGAAGCTTGTCGAGCGGCCGATCACCGCCACGGCCTCGCCCAGCGCCAAAATGTTTCGTCGATCGAGACGCTCCCCCGCCCTTATCCGAGGACTCAGGGTCGCCTGGCCCGGCGGGGATCAATGAACTGCGAGGGCTCTGCGTCCGAGTGACTCCCACATCGATTCAAACTGGCCCTTCGACCATCTCAACCGCTGACCCGAGAGCGGGTCGTTGACCGTGACCTTCCCTTCGCCGACCCCTGACAGTACAACGGCGTGCTCGCCGTAGTTGACGCTTACGACCTTTCCGGCTGGCGAGTGCCAGCTCGCATACGGACCTTCGGAAAGAGCGACCCACACCATCACCGGACGACCCTGTAGCAGCGTGCGATAGATCTCATCGGGGCTCTTGTAGCTGAGGTTCTGAAGGGACACTCCGTGGCGACGCGAAAGGGCTGCAATCGGACCTTGGTAGACGCCAAAACCCCCGGCCGACCCGCCGCCGTCTGCGCGACCGACGAAGCCCAAGCTGGGATCGCCCCAAACCTCACCCTCAGGCCCCTGCTGTGGATCGAGCGGGCCGCTTCGGGCTACCTGGTCTTGAAGTGTCAGCTGACCAACTCGCCTACCGGCGAAGTACAAGATCATCGAAAGGGAAGTCGCCTCGCAGTCGTCTTTAAGTGTCTGTTTGATGACGGGAAGCGCGATACTTGAGGCGGTAGGCGCTTGCGGCACTTGCACGGTCCCGCCGCCGAGCTCGACCGCACGCTGGATCCTGTGGATTAGTGCCTCACGGTTCGTCCGCAGTCTGATCGTCGCCCGCCCCCACCGCACTGTGCTGATTGGTGGCGCCTGGCTCGCCAGTGCAATCTGCGGTTGCATTCCGCTGAGGCGGCTCGTCGGTTGTTCGGCAATTGTTCGGCCGCCGATGTCCATCCGGAGAATTTGATTGTGCGTTGGGACCGAACTCGCCGGTCTTGTCGAGCGGTTTGTCCCACCGGCGCTGGAAAGCATCAAAGCCACCGCTACGGCGACGATCAACCCCGCCGCCGTGACGCGACGGCGTCGGATGACGCGACGAATCGGACGCCGAGCGCGAGGCGAGTCCTGATCTTCCCCCGAGCGCACCGCTTCCTCACGGGGCGATCCTCCCGTCGACTGGCGCGAGCGAGGACGGTCGGTCATTCCGGCTTGCGGGCCACCGCTAAGCCACCCTCGTGGGTGAGCGGCTCAACCGTGACGCCGACAAAGCCCGCCTCTTCGAGGGTCTGGCGCCACCACCCGGTTGGGGCTGGGCGCTCACCGCCAATGCTCGCGATCCTAAGACCTGTCTTCACCAGGCGCCAAAGACCCCCAGGTCCGCGCCTCAGCATCGCGCGGATCTTGCTCGAGATGACCCAGCGATCACGCGGGCTGGACAGCCTAAAGGAAAACATCATGTCCGCAAACACTAGACGCCCGCCAGGTCTGATGACTCGAAAGAGCTCGTCGATTGCCTCCCGCTTCCCGTCGCGGCTCAGATGGTGGAAGCAGTAGTTGGAGACAGCGACGTCGATCGAGTCGTCGGCCAGGGGAAGACTCGTCGCCGACACAACCGCAGTCTGAACGTTGTCCAGGCCGGCAGCAAGCGCTCGGGTGTTTATGCAGTCGATCATCGCAGCTGAAATATCGACCGCCCAGACCCAGTCAACCAGCCGGGCGAGAGGCAGGGCCAAGAGCCCGGTTCCCGTCCCGATGTCAAGGGCGTGATCACGGCTGCTCGGCTGGGCCCGATCAAGAATCATGTCTCTCAGGTGTTGAAAACCGGGAGTGCGTGACAGCTCGTCGGCGTCGGCGACGTGACGATCCCAGTCCTTGGTCAACCTTGACAGTGGCCAGACCCGCCGACCTCGACTCTCGCTCGGCGCTGCGGCCGTTGACCCGCGGGCGACCGTTTGATGCTCCGCTTTGTTCATTATTTGACCGGTTCGGGACCCATGCTCAGGAACCTTTCAAATCGAATTAACAGCATGGTAATTGCCCGATAAGAGAGTTCTCACTTACCAAGAGAGTTCTCACTACCATTGCGCCGTTGGGCGTTGGCAGGGCTCGAGGGCGTCGCAAAACCTTTTGAGTCTGAATTCGTCTCAACTACTGATGCTTTGTTCCACGGGTGAGCCAGTCGCACTTTTTGGGTTTATCAGAACATTCTCACCAAAGGCTAACCCCACTCTAAGGTCATACGCAGAAGGTTGGATGAGTGAAAGGGCGACCCAAATCACAATCGGATCAACGGGCAGCCGAGCGAGATCGGGGCTTGCAGCGCGTCTCGCGGCTGACGCGCCTGCTGGGGTTTTCGGTGCTGGCCTTGATCGGCGCTCTCGCCGGCTACGTCGCCCAGGCAAAGCCAGGTCGCTCGACGACCCCAACAACGCGACATATCGAAGCAACTCCGCCGCCTAGCGTTAGCTCCGAAGAAGCGGGCTCCTCCGAAGAAGCGGGCTCAACTCTCGCCCCTCCGTCTGAAGCTCCCTTGCCCGCCACCGAATCGCCGCAGGTCGTCACTGGCGGGTCCTGAGATGTCGCTGTCTGCGTCCTGGCCGGCGCTGGGAACCACGGCCGTACTGGTGTTGAGCGAGGCCGAGATGTTCGAGCCTGCACGCGCCATTCTCGAAGAGGAGCTGGCGGCGATCGATCTAGCGTGCAGTCGCTTCCGGCCCGACTCCGAGCTCTCAGAGGTCAACCGCTCGGCTAGCCGCGTGATCGAAGTCAGCGCTCTTTTCTCGGAGGCGTTGGCGGTGGCGCTTCGTGCCGCGCGCCTCACCGATGGCGACGTTGACCCAACCGTGGGCGCAGCCATGCGAGCGATTGGCTATGGCCGTGACTTTCAACTGGTGGGACAGCCCCACGCCGCTGCGGTGCGGGTGAGGAGCGTCGCAGGTTGGCGATCGGTGAGCTTCGACCCTGCCGCGCGCAGGCTGAGAGTTCCGCGGGATGTGGAGCTCGACCTGGGCGCTACCGCAAAGGCGCTGGCCGCCGACCGCGCGGCCAACCGGATCAGCCGGGCAGTGGAGGCCGGGGTTCTCGTCAGCCTCGGAGGCGATGTCTCGGTTGCCGGACCTCCGCCCCAGGGCGGCTGGCGAATCCAGGTCAGAGATGACCATCGCGCCGGCATCGACGACGACGCGCCGACGGTAAGTATCAGCACCGGTGGCCTGGCAACTTCAAGTACGACAGCCAGGAAATGGGTCGCGGGTGGGCAGAACCGCCATCACATCATCGACCCCCAAAGCGGGGATAGCGCCGACGTCGTGTGGCGCACTGTGAGCGTCGCCGCGGGGTCCTGCGTGGACGCCAACATCGCGAGCACGGCTGCAATCGTCCGCGGCGATCGGGCGCCGCAATGGCTGCGCGAGCTCGGCCTCCCCAGCCGTCTTGTAAATCGAGACGGCGAGGTCACCCGCCTGGCCGGCTGGCCCCAGGAGAGCGCCCGGTGAGCATCCCACTCGCCAGCACCAGCCCGAGCGAGTGGTGGTACCTGACCCGCGGTGCGGGGACGGTTTCGCTGCTACTCCTGACCGTGGCGCTGGTGCTCGGGATCATCGACCTGAGCCGGTGGCACAGCGAGCGCTGGCCCCGTTTCGTGGTCGATGCCCTGCATCGGAACGTCTCGCTTCTGGCACTGGTGACGGTAGTCCTACACATCCTCACCGCGATCGCCGACAGCTTCGCCCCGATCAGCTTCACAGACGCGGTGGTCCCCTTTATCACTCCCTATCGGCCGCTGTGGATTGGGATGGGCACGTTGGCCTTCGACATCCTCGTTGCCGTCGCCTTGACCAGCATGATGCGGCAGCGACTGGGGCACCGAACCTGGCGCGCCGTGCACTGGGCCGCCTACGCGTGTTGGCCCCTGGCCCTCCTGCACGGTCTGGGGAGCGGCACCGATACCCAGGAACCCTGGATGCTCGCGCTGAGCGCCATATGCCTGGCGGCCGTGCTCGCCGCAGCTGGTTGGCGGACTTTCTTCGGCTGGCCGACCTATCCCGCTCGGCGCAAGCTCGCCGCAAGTCTGCTCAGCTTCGGACCGCTCGCCCTGCTGTTCTGGCTCTTCGGCGGACCGCTGGCTTCCGGTTGGGCCGGCAAGGCCGGAACGCCACCATCGCTCCTGTCTTCGGCCCAGCCGAACACCGCCGCAACGACTCGGGGCGGCGCCCTGCACGCACCGTTCAGCGCGCGCCTCGACGGCTCAATCCACCAGAGCACCGAATCTGCGGCGGGCTTGGTGACGGTTGCTCTGGCGATGAAGATGAGCTCTGGCGCCGCCGGTCAGCTCGACGTGCGCATCGTCGGCCAACCGCTGGAAGGCGGCGGAGTTTCAATGAGCCAGAGCTTGGTAACACTGGGGCCAATCGGACAGCCGACGCTCTACCGGGGGCAGGTCCTCTCCCTGCAGGGCAAACAGATACTCGCGAAGGTGTCAAACGGAGGGGGTGCTCCGATCGAACTGAGCATCTCCGTCTCCGTTAACGAAACCGAAGGCACCATTTCAGGAACCGTGCACGCCCAGGCGGCGGGGGCCGTCGCCCGGTGAGCCCGGTGGCTGCCGGGCCCGCCGGACTCCCCCGCCTCCTGGCAGGAGTGGGTCTTGATCGTCCGATCAGTTTCGATGAGCACGTCGAGCGATTCGGCCCGTTGCCCTGGCCCAATCCCGACGCCGGTCCGGAGTTGATCGAGACCGTCGAGCAAAGCGGATTGACGGGCCGTGGCGGCGCGGGATTTTCCACGGGCGAGAAGATGCGAGCCGTTGCGGCTGGCCCCGCAAGGGCGATTGTCGTGGCCAACGGCGCGGAGGGGGAGCCTGCCAGCCAGAAGGACGAGCTTCTGCTCACCGGCTCTCCGCACCTTGTGTTGGACGGCATCGCCACAGCCGCTGCGGCGGTGAACGCCGGCGAGGCGATCATCTGCGTCAAGCAGGAAGCCTCTGGCGTGCTAGCCGCAATCAACCGGGCGGCTGAGGAGCGTGAGGGAGCGGATGCCGATCGGGTGCCCCCCGACATCATTGGAGTCCCCGGCGGCTACGTCGCCGGGGAGGAGAGCGCCTTGGTCGACTATCTGAACGGTGGCCCGGGCAAGCCCGCATTCGTGCCGCCGCGCCCGTTCGAGCGCGGCGTGGGTGGGAGGCCGACGCTGATCCTGAATGTCGAGACACTTGCCAACATCGCGCTCCTCTCCCGGTTCGGGGAGAGCTGGTACCGGGGGGTGGGAACCACTGAGGACCCGGGCTCGATCCTGATGACCTTGGCAGGCGCCGTGGTCTCACCCGGGGTGTATGAGGTGGATTGTGGAACACCACTCACAGAGGTGCTGGAGGCGGCGGGCGGCCCGACCGGGCCCCTTCGGGCCTTTCTGATCGGCGGCTATGGCGGCTCCTGGCGTCGTGTCGATTCCGCACTCAGACTATCCCTCGGGCACACGACGATACGGACGGCCGGCGCCAACCTCGGCCCAGGTGTGGTCGTGGCCTTGCCGGCCACAGCCTGCGGGGTGGTTGAAACAGCTCGCGTCGCCCGCTACCTGGCCGAGCAGTCTGCGGGACAGTGCGGGCCTTGTATCCATGGGCTCGCCGCCGTCGCGGAACTTCTCGCGCAGATCGGCTTGGGCCAAGCGGACGCCGGCGCCCATCACCAGATTGAACGTTGGAGCGCCGACATCCCCGGACGAGGCGCATGCCATCACCCCGACGGAGCCGTTCGCTTCATCACCAGCGCCCTGGCGGTCTTCGCCGATGAGATCGCCTTCCATGAGCGACACCATCGCTGTTCGGCAGAAGCCCGGCTCGAGAACGTCCTGCCCCTACCCGGATCGCCAGAACTCGAGATGGAAGAAGCTTGACTAGGCATCTGCAGATAAATCCGATCGCTTGCGAGGCCCATGGCCTCTGCGCCGAGCTGTTTCCCGAGTGGATATTCCTCGACGATTGGGGTTACCCGATCATCGACGATCGCCCGATCCCGCCTGACCTGCTCGAACATGCTCGACGGGCGGCCGACGCCTGCCCGACCCTCGCTCTGCGGCTCAAGTCCCAGTCCTCCCGGCGGAAATCGGTCGACTATCAACCATAATCACTTCGCCGGGCACACCAAGCGCAGGCCAGCGACATGACTGCTCCCGGGGGCAACCACGTCGCGGTGGCCAGTCCTGCCTGACAGTGGACGAGCTCCGGTGAGAGTTATCTTGACCTACCTTTAGACTCTTTTTACCGGCCTGTCAAAGGCTCGCCAGATTCAGCACTCTCCAGCCCCCCGACCTCGACGCCGAAGGACGCGTGCCGTCCCTTCAGGCGCCCAACGCAGGCGCCGCCTCTTCGCAGCGATCGTAGGTGGTGCGGCCCTTCTCGTCATCGTCGTGTTGGCGATTCAAGGCTCCGGTGGAGCGACTGGCGGACATACCTCCACAACACGGACGACGCTCATCGTAGGCACCGCGCCGACCCCCCTCCCTGCATCGATTTCCGGCGAGTCGGTCGTCGGGATGCCCGGCGGGCCGCTGATCCTCGGCGGACTCGACTCCACCGCCGCCTCGGTAAGCGGGGTCTTTCAGTTGGACGCCCGAACCGGAAAGCTGCACGAAGCAGGTGCCCTGAGCGCTCCGCTGCACGACGCCGCTGCCGCAGCCATCGGTGGCCAGGTGCTCGTCTTCGGAGGTGGCTCTGCGCTCAGCACCGATGCGGTCCAGGCGCTGCCGGCGCCGAGCGGAACGGTTTCCTCGGGCACAACCGCCCACCAGGTCGGGCTCCTGCCGAGCGTTCGCTCCGACCTCAGCGCGGTGACGATCGGCGCCAGCGCCTACGTGCTCGGCGGCTATGACGGAAGTAAGCCGACCGACTCCGTCCTTCAGACCACCGACGGTAAGAGCTTCAGCCAGATCGCGGTTCTCCCGGCCCCCGCCCGCTATATGGCAGTGGCGGCGCTCAGCGGGCGGATCTATGCCTTCGGCGGCGAGACCGGGAGCGGCGGCGCCAGCGCCGCGATCCAGGAAGTCAACCCGCGGGCCCGATCCGCCCGGGTAATCGGCCACCTTCCCCATGGGCTCTCCCATGCAAGCGCGGTCGTTATCGGCGGGCGCATCTTCATCCTCGGCGGGGACGTCAACGGCTCGGCAAGCGACGGAATCTGGCGCTTTGACCCAAGCAGCGGGAGCGTGTTACCGGCTGGCCGGCTTCCCCTCCCGGTCGCCGACGGTGCCGCCGCCACGGCCGGCTCGACCGCCTATCTATTGGGCGGTATCGGGGTCGGGGAAAAGCCTCTGCGGACGATCATCACCCTGAACCTGCACCGCGAACGGGTCGCGCCGGAAGCGGGGTCCAGCCTCCAAGACCCATCAGTTGCTCACAGCTCTTACCCCTTCGCCGGCCGCCTGATGATCGCCGACCGCGGCAACAACCGGCTGATCGTCGTCAACGCCCAAAAGCAGGTCCTTTGGACCTTCCCCTCCCGCGCCCACCCGCCGCCTCCCGGGGGCTTCTACTTCCCCGATGAC
>DATLSM010000087.1:0-5189 GCA_035534175.1 Solirubrobacterales bacterium
TTTGACCGGCGCCGGCAGCGCGTAGGACACCAGCGGACGCAGCAGACCGCCGGCCCCCTTCAGGGTCCGCCGGCGGCGCAGCGCCCGGACCCGGATCGCGATCCCCTCGGCGAGCTGGTCCCGCTCGGCCCGAGCCGCCACGTTGGAGCCTCCCATGACGCGTGTGCAGAGCTCCTCGTCGAGGGCAACGATGCGGTGTCGCTCGCCAATCCGCAGCCAGAGGTCGTACTCCGCGGCGAAGCGATAACGCGGGTCATAGCCCCCCAGGGCGAGAGCTATCCCGCGGCGGAACATGGCCGAGCTGTTCGGAATCGGGTTGAAACGCGGAAGCACCGGCCCGACGTCACCGGAGGCGAACGTCGTGCGGGGACAAAGCACCCCCCCGCCGGGGTCGACCTCGCGCATCCGAGCGCCCACCACCGCGACCTCGGGTTCGGCCGCGAGCACGCCGAGCTCTCGGGCGAGCCGATTGGGCGCCGAGTAGTCGTCGGCGTCCTGGATCGCGACGATCGGGGCGGCGGCGGCCTCCATCCCCGCGTTCAGCGAGCGGGCGATGCCGACGTTGCGATCGAGTCGAATCACCCTTGCCCGGGGGTCTGAGCCGATCGCCTCCTGCGCCACAACTGCCGAGCGGTCGCTCGACCCGTCGTCGATCACGATCAACTCCAGGCTGGCCTCCGTCTGCCCCAGGATTGACGCGATTGCCCGGGAGACGGTGCTCTCGTTGTCGTAGGCGCCGATGAGCACCGTGACGGCGGGCTGGGCGGGGTCCATCGCAGTGGGCGAGCTTGGCATATTGCCGCCACGCGCGCTGCTCTACGCTGGCGGCGATGAGCAGCGACGCCCCCTGGAGCGGTCGGCCGGTAGCGATCGTCCACGACTGGTTCCAGGGCTACCACGGTTCCGAGCGCGTGGTCGAGGTGCTGGCCGACGATGTCCTCGCCGAGGCCAGCCGCGTGGACATCTACACCTTTCACGCCGCGCGCGAGCTTCTCCCACCAAAGCTCGCAGCTCGGATCGTCCGTGAATCGCGGCCCTCCCGACTCCCCGGCCTGCGCCAGTTGGGCCATCACCCGGGCCGATGGCGCTACCTGCTCCCCTACATGCCGCACTACTTCCGCTCTCTCGACCTGGACGGCTATGCGGCGGTCGTGATCTCCTCCCACGCCTGCGCGATCAACGCGGCCCCCCCGGCCGACACGCCGTGCGTGTGTTACTGCCACACGCCGATGCGCTACGCCTGGCTGAGCGAGACCGAGCGGGGGCGGCTGCATGGCGCTCGCGGAGCGGCGTTGCATCTGCTCTCCGGCTGGCTGCGACGTCGCGACCGCAGCGCGGCGCAGCGCCCGGACCGGCTGGTCGCCAACTCGAGCACCGTGAGGGACAGGATCCGCCGCTTCTACGAGCGTGAAGCCGACGTCGTCCACCCGCCGGTCGGGCTGAGCGACCTGAAACCGACCGGAGACGGGGAGCGCCAGCACTTCCTCTGGGTCGGCCGCCTCGTGCCCTACAAGCGCCCGTTGCTGGTCGCCGAGGCGTTCCGCGGCCTGCACCTGCGGCTGACGATGGTCGGCATCGGCCCACAGGAAGCGGAGCTGCGCGAGCAATTGCCGGACAACGTCGAGCTGCGCGGCTGGATCTCGCGCGAGGAGCTGGTCGAGCTGTTTCACGGGGCCGCCGGATTCATCCACGTCGGCGAAGAGGACTTCGGGATCACGATGGTCGAGGCACTCGCCGCCGGGGTGCCGGTGATCGCGCTGAACGCAGGCGGCGCCCGCGACATCGTCCGCGACGGCGTCGACGGCCTCCTCCTCTCCGATCCGACCGTGCCTTCCCTCCGCGCCGCGGTCGAACGGGTCGCCGCCGAGGACTGGGACCGCGACCGCCTCGTCGGCCGGGCCGCCGAGTTCTCCCGCGAGCGCTTCACCTCCCGCATGCGCGAGCTGCTCTCCGAGACGATGCGCGACCGGGGGACAAGGCAACTGCAATAAAACTGGCGACCGAGGAGCGAGGAGAGGGGGGTGCAGACTCTCCCTGCCCGCGATTGGGCTCGGCCCCACTCAAGCGAACGAGCTGGGCTCCTTCAGAAGGGAAGCGAATCGCTGACTTCAGCGAGCTTTGGCGCCGCCAGGTCGCGCTCGCTGAGCAGAGGATCGGCGACCGGCCACTCGACGCCCACGTCCGGGTCATCCCAGGCGATGCCGGCCTCGGTCAGCGGATCGTAGGTGCTGGAGAGCAGGTAGGCGACGTCGGCGACGTCGCTGAGGACGGCGAATCCATGGCCGAAGCCCGCGGGGACGAAGAGCTGGCGGTGCCTCTGGTCATCGAGGACACAGCCCTCCCACTCGCCGTAGGTGGGCGAGCCGCGGCGCAGGTCAACGGCGACGTCGAAGATCGAGCCGCGCGGACAACGAACCAGCTTCGCCTGCCCCGGCTCGGTCTGGAAGTGCAGTCCACGTAGGGTGCCCTTGGCCGAACGCGAGTGATTGTGCTGGACGAACGCGACCTCGACGCCCAACTCTGCCCAGGTGTCGCGGCGGTAGGTCTCGACCATGAAGCCGCGCTCGTCGCCATGGACCTCCGGCTCGAGCCAGACGACGCCGTCGAGCCTCGTCTCCAGCCGTCGCGGCATCAGCTGAGGCTCTTGCCGTACTGCTTCTCGTAGTAGTCGCGGTACTCGCCGGAGCGGATCGGCCCCCACCACTCCTCGTTGTCGCGGTACCAGCGAACGGTCCGCTCCAGGCCCTCGGCGAAGCGCACCTGCGCCTCCCAGCCCAGCTCGTCGCGGATCTTGTCGCTGCCGAGTGAGTAGCGGCGGTCATGCCCGGGACGGTCCTTGACGTATTCGACCAGCGACTCCTCGGCGCCGGTCAGCTCGATCACCCGCCCCACCACCTCGATGTTCTCGCACTCGTCGGGCCCGCCGACGTTGTAGGCCTCGCCGGGGCGCCCGCTCATCAACACCGTCTGGATGCCGCGGCAAAAGTCCTCGACGTAGAGCCAATTGCGAACCTGGCGGCCGTCGCCGTAGACGGGAAGCGAGTCGCCGTGCAGGGCGTTTAGGACCATCAGCGGGATCAGCTTCTCCGGGTACTGGCGCGGTCCGTAGTTGTTGGAGCCGCGGCAGATCACCGCCTCGATGCCGTGGGTGTGGAAGTGGGCGGAGACCAGCAGGTCGCCGGCCGCCTTGGTCGCCGAGTAGGGCGAAGAGGGGTCCAGGGGCGAGCTCTCGCTGAAGCGGCCCGACTCGATCGACCCGTAGACCTCATCGGTGGAGACCTGAAGGTAGCGACCGATGCCCAGATCGCGGGCGGCGTCGAGGAGCACGCCGGTCCCGATCACATGCGTGCGGGCGAAGGCATCCTGATCGTCGATCGAGCGGTCGACGTGGGACTCGGCGGCAAAGTTGACGACCGCGTCGGCGCCCTCCATCGCTTCGCGCACGATCGCCGGATCCTCGATCGCGCCAACCACCAGCTCGATTCCCTCCGGCAGGTTCTCGCGGCGGCCCGCGTAGGTGAGCTTGTCGAGCACGGTCACCTCGTGCTCCTCGCGAACCTGTCGCACGTAAGTCGAACCGATGAAGCCGGCCGCCCCGGTGACCAGGAGCTTCACGCCGCCGGCTCCATCTCGGCCTGGCGCTGCGCGAGGTAGCCCGCCAGGCCGTCCTGCCAGGTGGGCAGCAGGATCGCGTGCTCGCGCTGGCTGGCCAGCGCCGAGTAGGGCGGGCGGGGCGCCGGGCGGCCAAGCATCTCCGTGGTCGCCGAGAGCACGTTGCACTCGACCTTGGCCTGCTCGAAGATCTCCCGCGCGAACTCGTACCAGGAGCAGGCGCCCGCGGCTGCCATGTGGTGGATGCCGTACTCCAGCCCCTCGATCAGCCGGACGATCCCATACGCGAGGTGCCAGGTGTAGGTGGGCGAACCGACCTGGTCTCGGACGACGAGGACCTCGCCGTGATCGGAGGCCAACCGCATCATCGTCTCCACGAAGTTGGAGCCGCCGATGCCGAACAGCCAGGAGGAGCGGACGATGAAGTGGCGCTTGTTGGCGGCCGCCGTTGCCTCCTCGCCGGCGAGCTTGGTCCGGCCGTAGGCTGAGAGCGGAGCCGGTTGATCGCTCTCGACGTAGGGCGCGCCCTTGGCGCCGTCGAAGATGTAGTCGCTGGAGACGTAGACGACCGAGGCGTCGATCTTGGCCGCGGCGGCGGCGACGTTGCCGGCGCCGGTTCCGTTGACCGCCATCGCCGCCTCCTCCGCCTCCTCCGCCCCGTCGACATCGGTCCAGGCGGCGCAGTGGATGACCACGTCGGGGTGCTCCAGACTGAGCCTCCTGTCAACGGCGGCGGGGTCGGTGACGTCCAGCTCGGCGCGGCCAAAGCCGACCACGTCGTGACCGGCGTTGCCGGCGGCAAGCATCACGTCGCGACCGAGCATTCCGGCGGCACCCGTGACCAGCAGCTTCATGATGCTCGATTCATTAGACGATCTGGATCTCGGAGTTATCGCCGACCAGCAGGCGCAGCGTCTTCGGCATCCCGTCGCTGCGGGTCAGCTTGACGTTGCGGCCGAGCAGGCTCGCCTCCATGCGGGTGCCGAGGTCCTCGACCACGGAGCCGGCGAGGATGATCGAGTGCTCGACTTCGGAGCGGCAGATGCGGACCCCCTCGCCAATCGAGGTGTAGGGGCCGACGTAGGCGTCCTCGATGCGCGCGCCGGCGCCGATCACGGCGGGGCCGCGAACGACCGAGCCGGTGAGGACGGCGCCCTCCTCGACCACCACCCGGCCCTCGATGCGGGAGTCGCCGATGTCCCCGTCGAGGCGGGTCTCGATCTCCTCCAGCACAAGCCGGTTGGCCTCCAGCATGTCGCCCAGCTGGCCGGTGTCCTTCCACCAACCGGTGACGATCTCCGACTGGACGCGGTGTCCGTCGTCGATCAGCCCCTGGATCGCCTCGGTGATCTCCAACTCGCCGCGCCAGGAGGGCTCCAGGGCGCGGGCGGCGTCGAAGATCCGCTGGCCGAACAGGTAGACGCCGACCAGAGCCAGGTTCGAGGGCGGATCCTTCGGCTTCTCGACCAGGCGGACGATGCGCTCGCCGTCGAGCTCGGCGACGCCATAGGAGCTGGGATCCTCGACCGGGGTGAGGAGGATCAGCGCATCGGGCCGATCGGTCCGGAAGGTGGAGA
>DATLSM010000088.1:0-28360 GCA_035534175.1 Solirubrobacterales bacterium
CGCCCCGATTGTTGTTTCATGTTGCGAAACATGAAACAACCAGCTATCCTGAACCCGATGATCAAGGGTCAGGACGTCCTTTTGCTGCTGAAGCTCGTCGACGAGCCGGAGGGTTGGACCGTGCGCTCGCTCGGAGGGAGCGTCGGCCTCGATCCCGCTGGCGTGCACCGGGCGTTGAAGCGACTGGGTGAGGCGCGCCTGCTCGACTCGGAGCGACAACGGGTCAACCGCTCCAACGCCGAAGAGTTCCTCATCCATGGGCTCAAGTACCTGTTTCCAGTCCGGCAGGGCGGCTTGATCCGAGGCGTGCCGACTGCATGGGCGGCGCCACCGCTCGATGGCGAGCTCGCCCCAGCTAACGAGCCGCCTCCCGTATGGCCCGACCGGAAGGGGAGGGCACGCGGCGTGGCGCTCCAACCGCTGCACGAGAACGCACCCGCGATCGCGCGAAGGGATCCGAGGATGGCAGAGCGCCTAGCCCTGATCGACGCCATCCGTCTCGGTGACGGCCGGATTCGCTCTCTTGCCACGAAACATCTCTCTGAGAGCCTCCGTACCGGAACGAATCGCCGATGAGCATCGACCTGCTCGAGCGCGGCGCGGCGGCACTCGGCGAATTAATAGACGAGGTTGTCTTCGTCGGCGGGGCGACGATCGCGCTCTGGATAACCGACCCGGCCGCTCCCCGCCGCGACCGACGAAAGACGTCGACGTGATCATCGACGTGATCATCGAGGTGGCGCCGGCGTCGCCGTTGGTACCGCGCTGGCGCTCGGCCTGACCAGCGCCCTCGGTCCGGCCCCGGGGCACGGCACGGCACGGATCTTGGCATCCGGAACCATCCGCACCGCGGCGTTCAAGCTCGTCAAAAGCCCCGACGGTAAGGCCACGCTGACCATCAACTCGAAGGAGTTCCTCGACCCGGCGACCCTGCAGAGTGACCTCGCCAAATACGGCATTGCGGCAAAGGTCACCTCCGGAAGCTTCTGCTCCTCAGATCCCGCGCCGGGCGGCTTTTCGCAGGTCGTGTCCTTGCCCCCACGCGAGGCTCCCGTTCCGTCGCAATCCGGTGTGCAGCCCAATATCACCTTCGATCCGGCGGCCATGCCAGCGGGCACCGAACTCAGCGTCGGCTACTTCCAGCTCAACAACGGCGGGCAGCAGGTTTCCTTGGCGCTGATCGACACCAGCTCTTACTCGTGTACCAGCAGCCCGCCTGGCCCCGCCGGCCCACCCGATGGCTCGCAGCTGATGTACGGCAGCCCGAGCACAGCCGGGTCCTGATCAACAACGTTGCAACGCTCCGCTCCTGACCGCGACCTGAAGAGGCCGGAGCAAGCTTCGAATTGGTGGGGCGAGTAGATGGTGAGGCCCCGATTCGAGAGCCAAGGGAAGAATTCTCAGGGAATCAGGGCGACGAGAATCGCCACGATTGCGGCGACTGTGCCCAGTGCAAACCCGATGAAGAAGACAGCTGAGGGCGGCTCGATCAGGGGCGCCAGCGCCCTGCGCTCGGCGAGCCGGTTGAGGGCAGAGGATCTGTCTGAGCGCTCTCCTGGCATGCGTTGACCCTGCGCGCGAAAGGTGGCGATCAGCCTTTGCGGTGCCCGGCTTTGCCTATATCGAGTTTCTTCATTGCTTCTCTCTCCCCCAGACGTCGATGACTATCAATGAATGAACGATTCCAAGCGGGAAATGTCAGGAGCCACCGCGGAGGCGGGGCGCGGAGACAATCGAGGACCGTCTGTCCCAATAGGGCCGATCCAACAGCCAGCGAGCCGAGCGCCGGTCGCCGCCTCGCCGTGCCAGGCGCTCGAGCAGCTGGCCGGCCCGTCGATCGGCGCCGTGCGCGGCGAGGTCGGTTTGGCTGAGGATCCCAATCACGCGGCCTCCGTCGGTCACCGGGAGCCGGCGCACCTGCTGCTCCTCCATCCGCCGTGCCGCCTCCTCGAGGGTTTCTTGGGGAGAGACGGTTGCCGGCTCGCCTGAGCCGCACTCGCCAACCGTCAGCTCATCTGGGTCGAGCCCCTGGGCGACCACCCGGACGACGATGTCGCGATCAGTGATCACGCCGCTCAAACGATCGCCGGCCCGGCAGATGACAAGCACGCCGAGGTCCTGCTCGGCCAAGCGCTCGGCGGCGTCGGCGACCGGTGCCTCGGCGTCGATGATCGCCACGCGTCTGCTCATCGCGTCGCAAACCAGCGTCGTCTCCTCAGGGTTGGCCTTCCGCTTATGCGTCGCCCGGCCTCCAAGCTCCGACAATGCCGCCTCGGCTCGGGCTATGAGCGAACAGTCCTTTTTCGCACCAATCCTGGTCATCTCAACCCACCTCCTGTTGGCTCCTACGGGGTTAGCTGACGGGCTCGCGGCTGATGCCGTTAGGGCCGGATCTCCGGCCCATTCGCCCCAACTGCCTGGGTCCCCCGTCCGCCTGCGCCCTGGGCGCGGCGGCTCGGAATTGATGCTCAACCTAGCAACTTGGATCTCGCAGTCAAGGCCCGTGGGGGAAAAATGCGTCTCGGGTGCCCGCCTCGACTGGACTCGGATTCAGGCCCAGTCGCGATCAGAGAACATGAGGAGCAGGCCAAAATGAAGATCGAGTTTCTCTCAACAATCGCCGTGATCGCCGCCGACCCGCCCGGTCAGCCGCCGGCTGTACGTCGACACGCTCGGCCTGGCGCTTGAAGGCGACAAGGACGGGGAGTACCTCCACAGCGAGCAGCTCCCCGGCTGCAAGCATTTCGGGGTATGGCCGCTGCACCAGGCGGCGCAGGCGTGCTTCGGGACATCTGCGTGGCCCGCCGATCGACCGCTCCCCAAGTGAGCCTCGAGTTCGACGTCGCCGACGCTGACGCCGTCCACGGGGCGGCGGACGAGCTGGTCGCAGACGGTTACGAGGTCCTGCATCCGGTGCGCGAGGAGCCGTGGGGGCAGACCGTCGTCCGCCTGCAGTCGCCTGAGGGCCCCATCATCGGGGTCAGCCACGCGCCTCACTGCACGAGTGACGGCGCGGCCCAGCGTGGCGTCCCAGATGTGCGCGTGAACCGGCAACCAGGATCTCGCGTTTCGTCCCGTTCGTCGCCTGCCTGGATTTGGCCGTCCATCAGGGTGTCCGCGGCTTGCTGAAGACTTTGCTCGATGCCAACCAGGATCCTTCTACGGTCGGTAAATGACGCTCACCGAACGACCACCCCACCGCCGCGCAATCCCGCCTACTACCTGGTCGCCGGCGTCGCGCTGGAGCAAGAGCTGGACCGGCTGAGTGCGCTGGCTACCTTTGCGCGAGGTCCACTCGCCGTGCAGCGACCCCTGCTCAAGGTGCGGCGGGCCCGCAGGCGACCAAATCGCCTCGGCTTCGCGGTGCCCGCTCAATTTCGCCTTTCGGTCACCGCCTACCCAGGGATCCGTCCCGGGGACGTTCTCGAGACGCTCCTTCATGAGCTCGTGCATCTCCACGTCGGGCCCGCTGCCGAGGCCCATGCCTGGCACGGGCGCACGTTCAAGACCACCCTCGCAGCGGCGATGAACGAGGCCTACGGAATCGGCTTGGGGCCCCGCTCAGGCACCCGCCACGGCTTCTACGCCGAGGCGATTGAGCGGGTGCGGTTGACGCCGACCGGAAGTGCTCAGGCGGTTGCTCCGGTCACTTTCCTCGGCGCTTAGGCTTAGGCCTTTTTTGGCTTAGGCCCCGACCGCGGTCGGGGCCTTGTGAACCCGAACCCCCGCCAGAGCGATGGGCCAAACCTGGGAGGGGCTGAGCACTGTTCGCGGACCCTGATGATGGGTGGCGGATTTGAGAAGGTCACCGTTTGACCTCACTGGGCGAGGACCCGTGGCCGAGCTACCTGGTGCCCGTGGCGAACGCCGCTCTCACCGACCCCGGGGTGAGGCGGCGCTGCGCCGCCAAGCCCAGGATCGCGACCAGGAGGCAGGTCACACCTCCGACCCCGAGGCCGGCGCGGGCACCGGCCAGGGCCATGATCCAGCCCACGATCGGGGCCCCGATCGGCGTGGTCCCCTGGAAGGAGACAAACCACAGGGACATCACACGACCGCGCATGCTCGGCGCGGCGCCGAGCTGCAGCGTGGAGTTGCCGGTCGACATGAAGGAAATACTTGCTCCGCCGGCGAGCGCGAGCGCGAGGAGCTCAACTGGGAGATCGGGTGCCAAAGAGGCGAACAGCAGCACGACGCCGAATGCCGTCGCTGCCATCACCAATGTTGGCAGGCCCGTCCGCCCTCTTGCAGCCACGAAGAGGCCTCCCACGACCGCGCCGACACCCATCGCAGCGGTCATGAAGCCAAAGCCGGTGGCGCCCACGTGGAGTCCCTCGCGCGCCATGACCGGCAGGGTGACCTGGAACTCATAGGCCAGGGCGCCCGCGAGGGCCATCATCAGGAGCGGCACGCCGAGCTCCGGGGTGCGCCTGACGTAGCGCAGGCCCTCCCGCAGCTGTCCGGGTTGGCGGCCACTCGGTGGGCTGGGGGAGAGGGCGTTGCGATCGAGGCTCCTCAGCGAGGCGACCACGGCGGCGAAGCTGGCGGCGTTGACGAGGAAGCACACGCCCTCGCCGACCGTGGCGATCAACACGCCCGCCACCGCCGGACCGATGCTGCGTGCGACGTTGACCAGAACGGAGTTGAGGCTCACGGCGTTGCGCAGGCTCTCGGCGCCGACCATCTCCAGCATGAACGCCTGACGCGCGGGGTTCTCGAAGGCGTTATTCAGACCCAGGAGCGCGGCCAGCACGCCGATCTCCCACAGCTGCACGGCGCCGGTCACGGTGAGCAGGCCCAGGACCAACGCCTGCAGGCCCATCGCGATCTGCAGGACGACCATCAACCGGCGCTTGTCGATTCGGTCGGCAACGACGCCGCCATAGGGTCCGAGCAGGAGCACCGGCAGCGTCTGCAGGGCCACGATTAGTCCGAGCGTGGTGGCGGAGTGGGTGAGGGTGAGCACCAGCCAGGACTGCGCGGCCATCTGCATCCAGGTGCCGACCAAGGAGACGGACTGGCCGGCGATGTAGCGTCGGTAATTGGGGATCGCCAGGGCCGCGAAGGTGACTCGCCCGGCGCCTTTCAGGCGGTTCACGGGCGCCCGCCGGGGAGCAGCTGGGCGAGCTCCTCGAGAGCCGGCAGGGCCTCCCACAGCGCCCGACGCTGGTCCTCGGCGAGATCTTCAACGTGGGCGCTCAGCGCCCGTGTGCGCTCGCGGTGGATCCGCTCGCGTATTTTCCGACCGGCGGCAGTGGCCTGGACGAACGCCACGCGCCGATCACCGGGGTCGGCCGAGCGGCGGATCAGTCCAGATGCACATAGCTGGGCTGAGATTCGGGAGAGCATCGTTGGGTTCAGGCTCTCGATCTCGGCCAGCTTGGAGAGCCCGAGCGGGCCCAGGCGAACGATCGTGAACAGCACCGAAATCTGAGACGGGGTGAGCCCCGAGCCCGCGACAGTCGGGCGCAGGCGCTTCGACAGCCGGGCGATCACGGCCCGCAGCCGCGCGCTCGACTCGGCATCTGAGAGGTCGGGGTTGATTTTCGAAACTACCTCGGACCGGGGGGGTGTCACCAGATCTGCTCCCTAGTTGCTTGCTAGCAAGCATTATAAACGATGCCCGGATTTAGACTGCGGCCGGTCGTGCCGTTGGCGAAGGAACTGCGGATCCGCCAAAACCGCGTCAGAAAGCCAAACGAAACCCGCTGGCCACGAACTTCACAAACTCTGCGGACCGAGCAACCGCGACTTTTGGCGCTGGCCTGGTTCAGAGAAGCGATTGATGCGCTGGCACTCGCTTCCCCTTGCGGCGCTGGTGGCTCTGGCCCTGGTGCCGGCCACCGCGAGGGCCTACGCGCCCCCTGGTTTCATCGGCATCTCGCCCCAGAGCGTCCTCGCCGCCACCGATTTCGAGCTGATGGAGGAGGCGGGGATCCGCAGCGTGCGCCTGCCGCTCTACTGGAGCGCGGTCCAGCCCCGGAATCCCTCGCTGGGAAAACCCGACTGGTCGGGGTTTGACCAGGACGTGCGGATGGCGGCGGAACATGGGATCGCGGTCTTTCCCGACCTCTACGGCACGCCCGCTTGGGCAGCCTCTGAGCCAAGTCAGGAACCGGTCGAAAGCGCACAGCAGCGCTGGGGGTGGGCGTCGTTCCTGCGCGCTGCTGTGGCGCGCTACGGCAGCGACGGATCGTTCTGGGAGGAAAACCCCGAACTGCCGTTCTTCCCAATCCGCCGTTGGGAGATCTGGAACGAGGAGAACATCATCACCTTCTCCTACCAGCCCAACCCGGCCCGCTACGTAAAGCTGATCCGGCTCTCCGGGCGGGTCCTGCACGAAGCCGAACCCGGCTCGCAGGCGATCGTCGGCGGGCTCTTCGGGAGGCCACTGCATACCCCTCCCAACGTCGGGTCCGGCGCCTTCCTCGCTCGGCTCTACCGGACGCCGGGCTTGACGCAGGACTTCGATGGGGTGGGGCTGCACCCCTACGTCGCCCACGCCAGCGAAATCCGCGGCGAGATCGAAGAACTGCGCCGGATCATGCTTGCTAACCATGATCCCTCGATGCCGATCTACGTCACCGAGCTGGGCTGGGGCTCCAGCAACGGCCCTTCCCGCTGGCAGGTTGGTCTCTACGGCCAGGCCGAAGAGCTGGACCAGGCCTTCTCGATGCTCACCCTCAACCGGCAGCGCTGGCGGATCGGTGGCGTCTGGTGGTTCTCCTGGACCAACGGAGGAACCTGCATCTTCTGCGGCTCCGCCGGGTTGCTCACCGCGCACCGCGAAGCGAAGCCCGCCTGGTACCAGTTCAACGCCTGGACGGATGGCGACCCCGAAGCCGTCCCCCGGGCATCGTTCCTCTCTCGCTAGGCTGCGGTCAACTTCCGCATCCGATCAGGAGGAGACGCCAGATGGCTTTTTCGGTTCCCGACCTTCCCTACTCCTACGACGCGCTCGAGCCTCACATCGACGAGGCCACGATGCGCGTCCATCACGACAAGCACCACCAGGCATACGTCGACAAAGCAAACGCCGCCCTGGAGGGGACCGAGTGGGCCGACCGCGAGGTCGAGGACGTGCTGCGCAACCTCTCCAGCCTGCCGGGCGACACGCAGGCGCCAGTTCGCAACAACGGTGGCGGCCACTACAACCACTCGCTGTTTTGGCAGATGCTCAGCCCCGATGGCGGCGGCGAGCCGCAGGGAGACCTCGCGGCTGCGATTGGTCAGACGTTTGGGTCCTTTGACTCCTTTCAGCAGGAGTTCAAAAACGCCGGCATCGCCCGCTTCGGCTCCGGCTGGTCCTGGCTCGTGCACGACGGGACCGGTCTCGCCGTCCTCTCCACCCCCAACCAGGACTCGCCGGTCTCCGACGGCAGCGTGCCGCTGCTCGGCTGCGACGTCTGGGAGCACGCCTACTACCTCAAGTACCAAAACCGTCGCCCCGACTACATCGACGCCTTCTGGAGCGTCGTCAACTGGGACTACGTGGCGCAGCGGCTCGCCGAGGCGAGCTGAGCGGCGCTAGGCGGCGGCAGCGGGCCGCGCGGCCTCTGGCAGGTCGCGCGGCGTCCCGCCCTCGCTCGGCGGGACGTGGCTCATCGCGTGCTCGGCGAGCGCGGTGATGGTCAGGCTCGGGTTGACGCCGACGTTGGCCGGGATCGCGGCGCCGTCGCAGACGAGCAGGTTCTCGTAGCCAAAGACGCGCTGGTGGACGTCGATAACGCCATCCTCGGGGCCGTGGCCGATCACCGCTCCGCCGAGGATGTGGGCCGTAGCCGGCACATTCATCAGCGCCTCGTTGAGCGAGCTCTGGGCGATCCCGCCGGTGCGCTTCGCCAACCATTCGGCCGCCTCGTTGGCAACCGGGATGAAGGTTGGATTGGGTCGCTCGGGGTCCTGCTCGGTCTGAAGCCTCACCTCGCCTGAGCGCTTCACCTTGGGCCGCAGGGCGATCGCGTTGTCGAGCGTCTGCATCACGAGCACGATGATCGTGCGCCGCGACCAGCCGCGGGGCCACGTCACCTGGGCGAACCTCCCCGGGTGACGGAGGATCTGCGCCAAGAGCTTCAGCGGCCGGGTGATCCTCGTGCCGTCGCCGACCAGCAGCGTGTAGAGGGTGTTGATCGAATCGCCAGCTTTGCCGTAGGTGACCGTCTCGATGTGGGTGTGGGGGTCGGGGTAGATGCTGGAGGTGATCGCGACCCGCTTGGTCAGGTCCTCCGGGTAGTCCTCGGGGACGGTGACGGCGAGGATCACCTCGCTGTTGGTCCGCACCAGCTCCCCCAACCGCGGCGAGATGCGCGGCAGCGCGCCGCCCAGCCGGCAGCGCTGGAGCAGCTTGTTGGTGCCCAGTGGGCCGGCGGAGACGATCACGCCTCGCGCCGTCAGGGCGCGGCGCCCGCGCCCGCGCAGGAGGCCGGAGCGTTCGCTGTGGACGGCATAGCCCCCGCTGCCGTCGGGGGACCCGAGCGGGCGGATCTCGGTCACGGTGCGACCGGGCATCACCTGGGCACCGAGGCGCTCGGCCAGCCAAAGGTAGTTCTTGACCAGCGTGTTCTTAGCCCCGTGCGGGCAGCCGACCATGCAGCGTCCGCACTGCAGGCAGCCGGTGCGCGTGGGCCCCTCGCCGTTGAAGTAGGGGTCGGGGACGGACTTGCCCGGCTCGCCGAGGAAGACGCCGATCGGGGTCTTGCGGTAGGTGTCGCCGACCCCGATCTCCTCGCCGAACTCGCGCAGCAGCTGGTCGGCTGGGTCGTCGTTCTCGTGGACGACGACGCCGAGCATCCGCTGCGCCGTCGCGTAGTGGGGGGCCAAGGTCGCCTCCCAGTCCCCGAGGTCGGCCCACTGGGGGTCCTCGAAGAACTGCGAGGGGGGGACGTAGAGCGTGTTCGCGTAGCCAAGGCTGCCGCCTCCCACGCCGCAGCCGCTGACCACCGTCACGTCCTTGAATGGGGTGAGGCGGAAGATGCCGTGCATCCCCAGGCGCGGCGCCCAGAAATAGCGCCGCAGATCCCAGGTGGACTTCGGCAAGTCATCGTCCCCGAACCGCTTGCCGCACTCCAGGACGCAGACGCGATAGCCCTTTTCAGCCAGGCGAAGCGCTGAGACCGAGCCACCGAATCCCGAGCCGACCACGATCCAGTCGAAGTCATATCCCCGAGCGGGGGGGAGGGGCGGAGCGTCTTCTGCTTTCTTGGCGCTGCGCTTCACGGTCAGCGGCGTTCTGATCGGGAAAAGTTAAGCGAAACCCCGTCCCTTCGACCGGGCTTATGCCTCGCCCGGCTCCAGTGGGCGGAAGTCGCTGGTGCGGGCGCCGCAGACGGGGCAAAACCAATCCTTCGGGATTTCCTCGAAGGCCGTTCCAGGGGGGATGCCCCCGTCGGGGTCGCCCACCGCCGGGTCGTAGATGAAGCCGCAGCTATCGCAGATCCAGAGGGTCGTTTCCTGGGTGGCGGTGCTCATGTCAAAAGCTTAGATGGCGGGCTATTTGTCGAAGCTGACCGCGACCGGCTGGCGATCGCCAGCGTCTTCGATCTGGAAGTACTCGTGCGCGGTGAAGCCGCTCCGGTCGGCGATGATCGAGCCGGGGAATTGCTGGATCGACGTGTTGAAGGACTGCACGTTGGAATTGTAGATCCGCCGCGCAGCCTGGATTTCGTCCTCCAGCTGGGAGAGGTTGCGGCTCAACTGCTGGAAGTTTTCTGTTGCTTTCAACTGCGGGTAGTTCTCAGCCACGGCCCGCAGGTCGGTGAGCGCCCCGGTCAGCTTCTCCTCCGCCTTGGCGCTGTCGCCGACACCTTGCGCCGACATCGCATCGGCGCGGGCAGCGGTGACTTTTTCGAACGTCTGGCTCTCGTGCGCGGCGTAGCCCTTCACCGACTCGACCAGGTTGGGGACGAGATCGTGTCGCCGTTTCAGCTGTACGTCGATGCCACTCCAGGACTCGTCCACCCGGTTGCGCGAGCCAATGATCGAGTTGCGCTTGGCGACGTAGTAGAGCGCCAGCAGCGCGATCACTACGACGATGACGATGATTACCACCACACGCGCATCCTACCCCCACCACCCGCGGAGGGCCGAGCGCCACAGGTGGCTCGGCCTCGGCCCCTCCGCAGCCGTAGGATCGCGAGCCATGGGAGCCAAGCAGGAAGCCGAGGCATGGACGGAGGCCGTGCGCAAATACGGCGAGCGCAGGGAGGTCACCTACGAGCCGATTGGGGGGATCAACCCCAAGGACGGGCCGGTGGCGCTCTGCGTGGGGGGCACTAACCGGCTCACGGGCCAGCTGGTTGAAGGCTTCTGGGGGTCCTCATGCGACGCCGATGAGCGGGAGGCAGGAGGCCTGTTCGCCAAGGCGGTGCTGCCCGGCGCGGTCCTGGTCAAGGCGCACATGCCGGACCTGGCGAAGGTGATTCCGGTCTTCAACGTCGAATCGATCGGGGGAGCCGAGCATCTCACCCAGCACTTCGCCCGCCGGGTTGAGTTCGAGTCGATCGACTTCAACAAGCGCTTCCTCGCCACCGTGCCCAAGGAGTACGACCCCCTGGCGCTGCGCGAGCTGTTCGGCCCCGGTTTTCTCGCCTGGACGACGACGATGACCGGAGAAATCGACTTCGGAATCAACGACAGCCAGCTCTGGTTCCTGTGGCGGCTGCGGGAGCTGACCGACCAGGAGCTGGCGGCGGCGCTGACCAATGCCGGACAGCTCTTCGGGCGCCTGCAGTCCGAGATGGAAGAGAGGGGCATCCACACCTATCCCGCCGGCCCGTGGCATGCGGGGTTGGAGCCTTTTCCAGAAGCTGGAGGCTCGGGGCCTCAGGCGGGATAGTCGGGATCCTCGGGCAGCACGACGCGGTGATCCTCCCGCGTGCCGATCACCTTGGGAAGGATCGGCTCGACCTGGCGGCCGCGATGGGCGGCCATTGCCTCCTCGGAGCTGCCGTAGGGCAGGAGCGACTCGAGCTGCTTGACGGTGGGGAAGGCGAGGGCCATCTCGCCCGCCGCGTTGGCTCCCAGAGCCGCGCGCGGCTCAAACCAGCCGGCGTCGATGGTCTCCACGCCGTCGGGCTTCGGCGGCCTGTGGGCTGGCGCGAGGGCGAGGAAGAACCAGGCATCGAACCGTCGGCTGACAACCTCGGGCGTAACCCAGCGGGAAAACAGGACCATCTCCTCGCCGGCCAAAAGCTCGATTCCCGCCTCCTCGGAGAGCTCCCGCACCGCGCATGCCCGGTGCCCGGCCTCGCCCTCCCCATCCCCGGGATCAACCGCGCCTCCCGGGAAGACCCAAACCCCGGGCATGAACCTGGCGCCCTCGCCACGCTTCATCAGCAACACCTCCAGCGCCCGGTCCGAGTGCCTCCCGCCGCGGCGCAAGAGGACGACCGAGGCGGCTGGGCGCGGCACCGCCGGGGGGCCCAGGTTGGGCCTCTCGGCGGGCCCCCGGCGACGAGCGCTCACGCCGCGCGCGCGAGTTGTGCGGCTGGGGGTGCGGAGGCGCAGGCGGCCTGAATCGAGTCCGAGGCGATCTGCACCAGCCGGCGCAGGTCATCCTCGGAGATCGAAAGCGGCGGCATCAAGACGACGACGTCGCCGAGCGGGCGGATGATCGCACCGCGTCTGCGAGCTTCGAGCGTCACCCGGTGGCCAAGGCGCGAGGCGGGGTCGTGCTCGCCGAGGTCGATGCCGACCATGAATCCCCGCTGGCGTACCTCGGCAACCGCGGGCAGAGTTCGGACCCCTGCCAGCAACTCGCCAAGCAGGCCGATCTTCGGCTGCAGCCGACGCAGGGTTTCCTCCGACTCAAAGGCGTCGAGGTTGGCGAGTGCGGCGGCGCAGGCGATCGGGTTGCCGGTGTAGGTGTGGCCGTGAAAGAAGGTGCGCTGCTCCTCCGGGGCGCCGAGGAAGCCCTCATAGATCCGCTCGCTCGCCAGGGTCGCGGCCAGCGGCATGTAGCCGCCGGTAAGCCCCTTGGCCAGGCACAGGAGGTCCGGCGCCACCCCTTCCTGCTCGCAGGCGAACATCGTGCCGGTGCGGCCGAACCCGGTCGCCACCTCGTCGCAGATCAGCAGCACGCCGAACGCGTCGCAAAGCTGGCGCACGGCGTGCAGATAGCCGGGGGGATGGACGAGCATCCCGGCGGCGCCCTGGACCAGCGGCTCGACGATCACCGCGGCGATCTCCTCCTCATGCCGGGTGAGGATCCGCTCGAGGTCGCCGGCGTCGCCCGGCTCGGCGGTGTGGGTTTCGAACAGCAGCGGCCGGTAGGTGGCGTGGAAGAGGTCGATCCCGCCGACTGAGACCGAACCGATCGTGTCGCCGTGGTAAGCGTCGCGCAGGTGGATGAAGGAGGCGCGCCGCACATCCTGGCCGCCCCGCTGGCGCTGGTACTGGAAGGCCATCTTCAGGGCGATCTCTGTCGCCGTCGAGCCCGAGTCCGAGTAAAAGACGCGAGAGAGTCCGGGCGGGGCCAGCTCGACCAGGCGCCCGGCCAACTCCGCGGCTCCGGGGTGGGAGAGCCCGAGCATGGTCGAGTGGGCGAGGCGGTCCAGCTGCTCGCGCACCGCCCGGTCGATGCCCGGGTGGCGGTGACCGTGGACGTTGCACCAGAGGGAGGAGACGCCGTCGATGTAGCGGCGCCCGTCCGTCGCGATCAGGTGGGACCCCTCGGCGCGCTCGATCATCAGCGGCTCCTCCGCAGACCAGGCCCGCTGCTGCGTGAACGGGTGCCAGAGGTGGTCGTGGTCGAGCTGCGCGAGGTCAGGCGACATGGACCGCAGCGACCTTAGACCCGGCCCCGGCCGGAAAGATCAAGGGCTCAGAGCAGGCGATCTGACCCTTCCTGGCAGAGCTCGGAATGGTCTCGCTGCTGAACTGCCTCTGGCCCTCTGAGTCGGGCGGCCCAACCCTGCCCGTCGCGGCGGTCTCTGTGATTTCCGTCACTCAGACAACTATTATGGCCATAAATAATTGCTAATTTGCAATCATTGTCGCCATGCAAGCGAGCGATATCGCGGCGATTGCCGAGGAGGTGGCCGCGGCCTCCGAGGTGAGTCCGGCGCAGCAGGAGACCGCCGCCCGGCTCAGCGCGCTGCTGGGCCACCTCTTCCTCTATGACCGCGGCAACCAGCTGCGAGTGATTGAGGAGAGCGGGCTTTCGATGACCCAGTGCAAGGCGCTGCTGGAGCTGGGCGGGCTTGGCCGGTCAACCGAGGCGCGGCAGGTGAGCGAACTGGCGGAGACCTTCGGCGTCTCGGTCCCCTCGATGAGCAGGGCGGTGGATGCCCTGGTCAAGGAGGGACTTGCCACCCGGATCGAGGATCCCGAGGACCGGCGGGCGCGGCGGGTGGCGATCACCACCAAGGGAAAGCAGCTGGTCGAGACCCTGGTCGTCATTCGTCAGGCCGGGATGGAGGCGTTCACGGCGACGCTGAGCGTGCCCCAGAGGCGCAAGCTCGACGCGGCGGTCGACGCGCTCATGGACCGCGAGGACATCGCCGAGACCTACGCGCAGCTGAAGGAGGTTGGACCAGCGTGACGACCCGTTTCGGCCACCTGATCACCGACCAAAACCGCAAGTGGTGGACGCTCGGGGCGATGTGCTTCGCCCTGTTCATGATCATGCTCGACAACACGGTCGTGAACGTCGCGCTGCCCTCGATCCAGCGCGATCTCGGCGCCTCGATCTCCGGCCTGGAGTGGACGGTCAACGGTTACACGCTCTCATTCGCGGTGCTGCTGGCGACCGGCGGGCGCCTCGGTGACATCTTCGGTCGGCGCCGGATGTTCCTCTTCGGAGTGGTCATCTTTGCCGTCTCCTCGGCCACGGCGGGCCTAGCGCCCGACGACACCTCGCTGGTGATCAGCCGCGTGGTCCAGGGCGTCGGGGCGGCGCTGATGATGCCCGGGACGCTCTCGATCATCACCGACGCGTTTCCGGCTCATGAGCGGGGCAAGGCGATGGGCACCTGGGCGGGCGTCTCGGCGCTGGCGCTGGCCATCGGGCCGGTGCTGGGAGGGTTCCTCACCGAGCACGTCAGCTGGCGGGCGATCTTCTACCTCAACGTCCCGGTCGCCGTCGGAGCGGTGCTGGCCACCCTGTTCGCGGTGCGCGAGTCCCGCGACACGACGGTCGGTCGCGAGGTCGACTATGCCGGAGTCGCGGTGCTCACCGTCGGGCTCACCGCGCTGGTGCTCGCTCTGGTCGAGGGCAACAGCTGGGGCTGGGGATCAGCCTCCATCGTCGGCATGCTGATCGCCGCCGCGGTTGCTCTGCCAGCCTTCGTCCTGGTCGAGAATCGGGTCAAGGCGCCGATGGTGCAGTTCGACCTGCTCTCGGATCGCAACTTCCTCGGCGCGGTGGTGGTCGCGCTGGTCATCTCCTTCGCCATGCTCGGGGTCTTCTTCTTCCTCGCCCTCTACATGCAGGACATCCTCGGCTATTCCCCACTGGAAGCCGGAGTCAGGTTCCTGCCCTCGACCCTGATGATCGTCGGCGTCGCCCCAGTCGCGGGCAGGCTCTCGGACCGCTTCGGCCCGCGCTGGCTGATCGTCGGCGGCCTGCTGCTGGTCGCCGCCTCGTTGTTCACCTTCAGCGGGATCGCGGTGCACTCCGGCTATCTGGAACTGCTTCCGGGCTTCATGCTGCTGGGCATCGGGATCGCCTTGACGATGTCGCCAATGACGAGCACGGCGATGAACGCTGTGCCGGTGGAGAAAGCGGGGATCGCATCGGGCGTGCTCTCGATGTTTCGCATGGTCGGCGGCAGTCTCGGTGTGGCGGTCACCGGTGCGGTCTTCCAGGGCCTGGTCAGCACGCGGCTGAGCACGCTTCTCGCCGGGTCGGGGATCTCCTCAGCGGACCGCGCGGAAATCTCCCAGCAGCTGGGCAGCGGTTCGGTCAGCGGGGCGTTGAAAGGACTGGAGCCCGCGCAGGCCAAGCTCGCCGCCGCCGCGGGTGCCGAAGCCTTCGTCTACGCGCTGGGCCACGCGATGAGCATCTCCGGCGTGGTCGCTCTTATCGGCGCCGGGATCGGCGCGACGGCGATCCGCGCCAAGCGCCGGGCGGGGGTTGGTGGCGAGCCGCCGGCGGCAGTGATCTCTGCCCGGGAGTCCGCTCGCGCCTAGGAGGCAATTCTTCCCAGCCCGAGCGTTGGCCAGAGCTCGGGCCGGGCAAGGTCGAGCCGCGGCAGCACCTCGACCACCACCTCGCCGAGCCTGGCGATCGTCTCCCGGTTTGATCGCTCGATTGCGCCGGGAGGTTCGGGCCACGGCGTGAGGACCACAGCGGCAATTTCGATGCCGGCGGCGCGGGCAGCCTCGATCGTCAGCAGCGTGTGGTTGATCGTGCCCAGACCGGGGGGCGCGGCGATCGCCAGCGGCAGGGCCAGGTCGGCCGCCAGGTCACGGACCAGGTAGCCGGGGGCCAGTGGCACGAGCAGTCCGCCGACGCCCTCACAGACAAGCGCGCCCGCGCGGGCGCCGGCCGCGCGGGCCGACTCCAGCAGCCGCGCCGGCTCGATCTCCTCGCCCGCCAGCGCCGCCGCCAGATGAGGCGAGGCCGGTGCTCGGTAGCGGTAGGGGGCGATCTCCTCGTCGCTCTGCGAGCAGCCGGCGGCGCGTCGCAGCAGCGCGTGGTCGGTCTCCCCCGGCTGATCGAGCCCCGTGACCGCGGGCTTGAACACAGCGACCTGCTCTCCGGCCCTTGCCAGGCCGTGGGCCAGAACCGCCGCGACGACCGTCTTGCCGACCGCGGTCCCGGTTCCCGTGACGAATACTCCCGCCGCCGGCGCGCTCATCGCCCGCCCAACGCTAGGCCACCTGGGCCAGACTCCGCCCAGGGGAGAGGAGGCCGAGCTGGCGAGCGGCGGAGCCGATCAGCAATGCGGCTCGCTCCAGCTCCTCGGGGCGATGGGTGGCCATCGCCGTGAGGCGCAGGCGCGAGGTGCCCTCGGGCACCGTCGGGGGGCGGATGCCCTGGGCGAATACCCCAGCCGCCAGGGAGCGCTCGCAAAGCTCCATCGCCAGCTCCGCGTCGCCGATCTGCACCGGCACGATCTGGGTCTGCGCCCCGCCGGGGGCAAGCCCCTGGCCGGCCAGCGCGCCACGCAGCGTCGCCGCGTTCGCCCGCAGGCGCTCCACCCGCTGGGGGTTGGACACCAGAAGCTCCAGCGCCGCCAGGGCCGCGGCGATCACCGGGGGAGGTAGGGCTGTGGAGAAGACGAAGGGACGCGCCGTGTTGACCAGGTAGTCGACGATCTCGGCGCTGGCGCAGACGTAGGCGCCGTAGGAGCCGAGCGCCTTTCCCAGGGTGCCGATCACGACGTCGACCTCGCCGCCGAGCCCCGCGGCGGCGACCGAGCCCCTGCCGCCGGGGCCGAGCGCACCGGTGGCGTGTGCCTCGTCGACGATCAGTCGGCAACTGTGGCTTTGCGCCAGGCGCGCCAGCTCCTGGAGCGGGGCGAGGTCTCCATCCATCGAGAAGACACCGTCGGTGACGATCAGCGAGCCGCGCCCCCCGGCTTCGCGCAGCCCCCAGGCCAGGTGCTCCACGTCGCGATGGCGGTAGACGAAGGTCTCGGCCCGCGAGAGCCGGCAGCCGTCGACGATGCTGGCGTGATTGAGCTGGTCGGAGAAAACGACCTCGCCCCGGCCCGAAAGGGCGGCGATCACGCCGATGTTGGCGAGGTAGCCCGAGCCAAACAGAAGCGCCGCCGCATAGCCCTTGAAATCGGCCAGTCGCGACTCCAGCGCTCGGTGGGTCTCCATGTTGCCCGAGATCAGTCGTGAAGCGCCGGCGCCAGCTCCCCAGCGCATCGCCGCCTCCGCCGCCGCCAGCCGCACCCGTGGGTGGTCGGCCAGGCCCAGATAGTTGTTGGAGCACAGAAGCAGCACCGGGCGCCCGTCGAGCAGCACGCTTGGCCCCTGCGGTCCGCTGATCAGCCGCAGCCGCCGGTAGAGCCCCCGGTCGCGAAGCTCCTCCAGCCGGCCTGCGATATCCGTCATGTCGCCTGCGGATAGGGCGGTGGTTTCCTCGCCTTCCTGATCACCCGCAGCTGGGTCGAGGGGTCCCAGAAGTTGGCCTCTTCCTGGCGGTCGATCAGCTCGTCTATCGGGGTAGAAGGAGTCTCCCCGTCCAGCCAACCGGAGCGATTGTCAGGCCGCGGGTTGGCGCCGTTGTCGGGCTGGCGGGCGACGTTTAGGCCCAGCTCTTCGAACATCGCCCGGTCGTCCTCGGGCTCGGCCCCGAGCGTGGTGAGGAAGTTGCCCATCATCACTCCGTTCAGCCCCGCTTTGACCGCCAGCGGCTGGAGCTCGCCGAGGTTCTCAACCCGCCCGCCGCAGAGCCGGAACAGGGCGCCGGGGATGATCAGGCGGAAGATCGCCACCCACTTGACGACCTCCCAGGCGTCCATCAGCGGCCGCTCGCCGAACTTCGTCCCCGCGCGCGGGTTGAGCAGGTTGATCGGCACCGAGGTCGGGTCGAGCTCGGAGAGCTCGAAGGCCATCTCGACCCGCTGGCGGTGGCTCTCGCCGAGGTTGAGGATGCCGCCGACGCAGGTCTCCAACCCCGCCTCCTTGACCGCCTGGATGGTTCGCAGACGGCCCTCGTAGCGGACGGTGGTGGAGACCTCCGGGTAGTGGGAGCGCGCCGACTCGACGTTGTGGTGGACCCGCTGGATTCCCGCCTCCCGCAGACGCCGTGCCCGCTCGGGGGACATGTGGCCGATCGAGGCGCAGCGCTTCAGGTTGGTCCGCTCCGCGACCAGCCTCGCGCCGTCGAGGATCTTCTCGAAGTCCCGCTTGGAGAGCCCCTGGCCCTGGGTGACCATGCAGAAGCGATGGGCGCCGGCCGCCTCGGCCGCCTTCGCGTGTTCGAGCATCTGCTCCGGCTCCATCATCGCGTGCATCGGGGTGTCGGCCTCGGCGTAGCGCGACTGGGCGCAGAAGCCGCAGTCCTCGGCGCAGCCACCGGACTTGGCGTTGACCAGCGAGCACATGTCGGTCGAGTCGCCGAAGTTCTCCCGCCGCACTGCCCAGGCCCGCTCGATCAGCCCGCCGATCTCCTCCTGCTCGCTCAGCTCAGCGAGGGCGAGCGCTTCGTCGAAGGAGATCAGTGGCGGCATGCGGCGGCAAGGCTAGGACTCGCCCCGGACGGCGACCGGGTCAAAGACCATGACCCCGTCGCGCCCGGCGTCCTTCGCCGCATACATCGCGGTGTCGGCCTCCGAGAGCACCGACTCGAAACTGGAGCCCACGTCGGCCCCGAACAGGGCGATGCCGATGCTGGCCGTCACCGCAGGGCCCTCCTCCTCGGCTTTCCCCCGCTCCCGGATCGTCGTCGCGATCGCCTCCGCCACCACCCGCGCCTCCTCCGTGTCGCAGTTGGGCAAAACGATCGCGAACTCATCGCCGCCGAGTCGGGCAAGCACGTCGGTCTCCCTCGCCCGTCGCTGCAGCACCGTGGCGATCTCTTTGATCAGGCGGTCACCGGCCGGGTGTCCGAGCGAGTCATTGACCCGCTTGAAGTTGTCTAGGTCGAGCATCAGCAGAGCGCCCGTCCTGGCCATTCGACGGCTGCGCGCCATCTCTGCCCGCAGGTCTTCCTCGAAGCGGCGGCGGTTCTTCAGCCCGGTCAGCGCGTCCTGGCCGGCCTCCCGCCGCAGCTCCTGCATCCGCTCGTTGCGGCTCCAGACCAGGATCAGCGCACCGAGCAGCGCGGCCAGCGAAATTCCGACCGCCGCCACCAGGATCGGCAGGCCGACATCCGGGCGATCGGGGTCGAGTACGACCAGCAGCCAGACGCGGTTGACGACGTGGATCGGCGCGTTGGCGGGGTCTTCGAGCCTCCCCCGGGTGCCGATCACGGTTCGCCCGCCGATTCGCAGCTGCACCGTGTCGGCGCGGGGCACGGCGGAGATCGCCGCCGCCTCCAGGCGGCGGGCGCGAAAGGCTCCGACGGCGAAGCCGAGCAGCGCCCTGCGCCGCTGCGCCACGGTGCGAGTCGCCAGGCCCTGGCGATAGACCGGTCGGTAGACGTCGAGCCCGATGACGCCCAGCGGCAGGTTCGTGACCCGGGTCGCCACCGGGCGGCCGCTGGCCAGGGCCTGGCGCAGGAACGGGGCCCGCTGCGGATCGCCACCGAGGTTGTAGCCGAGCGGAGGGGTGACATTCGGGACGGAGGCGGCGTCGACGAGGGGGAAGTAGAGGCGATGGTCCCCCGCCCGGCGCAGCCCGCCGGTTACCCCGGCCTTTTCCACGATCGGGAATCCGTGTTGGCGTTCGAAGCGCCTTCGTTCAGAGCCCCGCACCCGTAGCACGAACCCGGTCCCGGTCAGGGCGCCATGGCCCAGCAGCGGACGAGCAATCAGCTCGAACTGATTGCGGTTGAAGTGGTGCTCGGCCTGGTAGAAGGCCGCGGCGTTGGCAAGCTGGCCGACCGAGAAGTTGGCCACGGCTTCCGCCTGCCGCGCTGCCCTGGTCGCCTCGTCGCGCTGGGTCTGGTGGAAGCCGGCCTCTTCGTTGGAGCGAATGACCAAAGCGGTGCTCACCGAGCCGATCGCGAGGACGGCGACCGCGGCGAATCCGAGCCAGAAGCGAAAGCGCATGGCCCTATTGTCGGGTAGTCCCGGGACGGCGTTGAGTCCCGGGACGCCTCATCCCCCGGGCACGGCGGCCAGCGACTCCCACAGATAAAGGGATGCGAGGCTGCGGTGCGGGCTCCATGGCGCGCCGATCTCGATCACCATCTGTGGCGCCGGCATCTCCTCCAGGCCGTACTCGATCTGCACCGCTCGGCGGATGCCGAGGTCGCCGCCGGAGAGGATGTCGGGTCGCTCCAGGTGGAAGAGCATGAACATCTCCGCGGTCCACTGGCCGAGGCCGCGCACGGCGACGATCTCGGCGACCACCTCCTCGTCGGCGAGCTCCTCCAGCCGCTCCAGCTCCAGCTCGCCGCTCAGCACGTGGGAGGCGAGATCGCGTATGTACTCCACCTTGCGGCCGGAGAGCCCGGCGCCACGCAGGTCGGCCTCGCTGGCCTCCAGCAATCGCTCGGGGGCCGGGGTACTCCCGTCGAAGAGGTCGAGGACCCGCAGGTAGATGGTCCGCGCGGCTTTGGTCGAGAGCTGCTGGCCGACGATCGCCCGCAGCAGCGCGCCGTAGGCGTCGGCAGGGCGCTCCTCGCTGCGCCGCCGCAGCCGGGTCTTCAGGTCGATCTTCCCGATCCGCTCGATCAGTGCCGCCATCCGCGGATCGGCGGCGGCCAGCTCCCGCCTTGCCTTGGCGCTCATCTCGAACTCCCGCCCCTCGCGCCCTTCTCCGAGCGCCGGGCAGGCAGGGTTGGCGCCGCCGCGCTCATCGCCCCTGCCAGCGGGGCTTGCGCTTTTCGGCGAAGGCGCGGATGCCCTCGCGGAAGTCCTCTGAGCTGAAGCAGGACTCGCGCAGTGCGACCAGCCCCGCCTCCTGCTGGTCGGTCAGCACCGGGCACCGGTTGAGCAGGTCGATCGCCTGCTTGTTGCCCCGCAGGGAGATCGGCGCGTGGGAGGCGACCTCGGCGGCCAGGGCGAGGGCAGCGTCAGCCAGCGCGGAGTCGTCCACCACCTCGTGGACCAGGCCGATTTCCTCGGCGCGTGTGGCCTCGAAGTCGCGGCCGGTGAGGAATAGCTCCTTGGTTCGCGCCAGGCCGACGGTGTCGAGAAATTTGCGCAGCCCGGTGTGGCCGTAGACCAGGCCCAGTTTGGCGGGGGGCATGCCCAACTTCGCTCCGGCGGCGCAGATCCGCAGGTCGCAGGTGATCGCCAGCTCCAGGCCGCCGCCAAGGCAGTGGCCGTTGATCGCCGCCACGGTTGGCCAGGGGTGGGAGTCCAGCTTCTCCATCGCCGCGTGGAAGGGGTGGGCGACGAGGGCCTCCGCGTCGCGCTCAAAGGTCTCTGAGCGAATCGAGGCGATGTCGTATCCGGCCGAGAAGACGGGGGGCTCCCCGGTGATCAAGACGCAGCGGGTCTGGATCCCCCGGTCGAGTCGCGGCAGGACCTCTGCCAGGGCGTCGAGGATCTCGTGGTCCAGGGCGTTGCGGCGCTGGGGATTGCAGATGCGGATGCGGGCGACGGCCTCGGCGGGGAAGTCGAGCAGGAGCTTGCCGGCGGCGAACCTTTCCTCCACCGCTGCCTACTCCAGGACCACGAGGACGTCACCTTCGCTGACTGCCTGGCCCTCCTCGCAGCGGATCTCCCTCACCGTCCCGTCCTCCTCCGCCTCGACCGGGATCTCCATCTTCATCGACTCGAGGATGACCACCGTGTCTCCCTCGGAGACCGCGTCCCCGACCGCGACCTCGACTTTCCACACGTTGCCGGTGATCTGGGCCTCGATGTCTGCCATGGGCGAAGACAATATCCATCGCTCGCCCGCTTCCCTCCCCCGCCACCCCAGAGCGGCGGCGCCCGAGCGGCTGGAGCGAGAGAATGACCGTCGTGAACCCCGACGAGCGGAGCAGCGACGCATCGCTGGCGGTCCTCGTCGCGGCACGGAACGAGGCGGATCGGGTGGGGGAGGCGGTCTCGGCGCTTGGCGGCGCCTTCCCGGGGGCGGCGCTCTGGGTCGCCGACGACGCCTCCACCGACGGCACCGCCGAGGCGGCGATGGCAGCCGGCGCCCAGGTCATCAGCCGCCGGCGCCCGCACGGCAAGGGCGCCAACGTCACCGCCGCGGCCCAGGCCGCGCTGAGCATCAGCCCCCCGCCCGCGCTCCTCCTCCTCTGCGATGGCGACCTGGGCGGCTCGGCCGCCCGGCTCGGCCCGCTGGTGGAGGCCGTGCGCGCGGGCGAGTGCGACCTGGCGATCGGGGTCTTCTCGCACCGAGCGGGGGGCGGCTTCGGCGTCGCTGTGGGCTTCGCCCGCTGGGCGGTCCGACGGCTCTGCGGGGCCGAGTTGGCCGCCCCGATCTCCGGCCAGCGGGCGTTGAGTGTCGACGCGCTCCGCGCCACCCTCCCCTTCGCCCGCGGCTATGGGATGGAGGTGGGCATGACCGTCGATGCCCTCCGCGCCGGCTACAGCCTGCGCGAGTACGAGCTGGACCTCACCCACCGGGCCACCGGTCGCACCCTCGCCGGCTTCGCCCACCGCGCCCGTCAGCTGGCCGACTTCGCCCGCGTATACCTTCAGCGGCGGTGATCCTCGCAATCGACCAGGGAACCACCGGGACGACGTGCCTGGTCTTCGACCAGGAGGGTCGGGTGGCCGGTCGCGCCTACTCGGAGTTCGAGCAGCACTTTCCCCGGCCCGGGTGGGTGGAGCACGACGCGACCGAGATCTGGGAGGTGACCCGGCGGGTGGCGGCCGCCTCGCTTGCCGACGCCGGCATCCGGGGAGCCGAGCTGGGGGCGATCGGGATCGCCAACCAACGCGAGACCGTGGTCGCCTGGGACCCCGCCAGCGGCGAGCCGATCCACCGGGCGCTGGTCTGGCAGGACCGCCGCACGGCCGCCCGCTGCGAGGCGCTGGAGGCGGCCGGGCAGCAGGAGCTGGTGCGAGAGCGGACCGGCCTGGTCATCGACCCCTACTTCTCGGCGACCAAGATCGAGTGGCTGCTGGAAAACGCCGAGGGTGCCGAGCGGGCCGTCTTCGGCACGATCGACTCCTGGCTGTTGTTCAAGCTCACCGGCCGCCACGCCACGGACCGCACCAACGCCTCGCGCACGATGCTGTTCGACATCCACCGGCTCGCCTGGGATCAGGAGCTGTGCGCGATGTTCGGAATCGACCCCGGCCGGCTGCCCGAGGTGCTGCCCTCGGCTCACCTCTATGGCACGACGGCGGAGTTCGGCGGCCAGGTGCCGGTGGCCGGGATCGCCGGAGATCAGCAGGCGGCGCTGTTTGGCCAGGCCTGCCACCGCGCCGGGGCGGCGAAGAACACCTACGGCACCGGGAGCTTCGTCCTGCTCCACACCGGCGCCGCCGCGCCGCGGCCGAGCCCCGGGCTGCTGACGACGCTCGCCTGCGGGATCGGAGAGGAGGCGGCCTACGCGCTGGAGGCCGCGATCTTCGTCACCGGGGCCGCGGTGCAGTGGCTGCGCGACGGGCTTGGGATCCTCACCGACGCCGCCCAGACCGAGGCGATGGCGGCCTCCCTGGGGGGAAACGACGGGGTCTACTTCGTGCCGGCGCTGACCGGGCTCGGCTCGCCGCACTGGGACCCCTACGCGCGGGGGACGATAGTCGGGCTGACCCGCGGCACGCGGCGGGAGCATCTGGCGCGGGCGGCGCTGGAGGCGATCGCCTACCAGACGGTCGACGCCGTGCGCGCTCAGGAGGAGGCGGCGGGCGAGCGACTGGAGGCCCTGAAGGCCGATGGCGGGGCGGTGGCCAACGGCTGGCTGATGCAGTTCCAGGCCGACGTGCTCAGGGCACCGGTGATAGTTCCGCAGATCTCCGAGACGACGGCCCTCGGCGCCGCCTACCTGGCCGGGATCGCGGCCGGCTGCTGGAGCGCGGTTCAGGTGGAGGAGATGTGGCGCGAGGCGGCACGCTATGAGCCGCGGATGGGAGAGGCGGAGAGCTGCGCGCTTGTGGCCCAGTGGCGCCGCGCGCTGGAGCGCTCCCGCGACTGGGCCCGGCCCGGGCCCGAGGCCCCCGCTGCTCCGGCGTAACCGCGAACAGCTATGAGGGTAGGCAAAGACGGCGGCTCGGCCGCCGTCTCGTCATGGCGGACATGAAGCCACAGGTCTATCGGGACCCGCGACCAGCGGAGTACTTCGACCGGTTCCACCAGGCGGCGCGAGGGGGAGTCGGGTGGACCTATACAGCTGCCCGCATCCTCGTCACCCTGCCCACGATCCTCCTCTACCGGGTGCGGGCGATCGGGGTGGAGAACGTTCCCAGCAAGGGTCCTCTTGTCCTCGCCCCCAACCACTTCAGCCAGATGGACCACTTCTTCGCCGGGATCTACCTGCGGCGAAAGATTCGCTTCATGGCCAAATCACAGATGTTCGGGCCGCCCCTCCTCACCTACATCTACAGTCACGGAGGAGCGTTCCCGGTTCGCCGGGGGAACCGGGACGAGGAGGCGATCAGGACCGCCCTCGCGCTCCTTGGCCAGGGCGAGATGCTGCTGGTCTACGCCGAGGGTGGGCGCTCGCGCTCGCGCCAGCTTGGCGAGCCGAAACCGGGGATCGGCCGCATCGCGCTGGAGTCCGGAGCACCGATCGTCCCCGTCGCGATTCACGGCTCCGCGGCGGTGCGCGGCTGGAAACGGCTGCGCTTTCCCCGGGTGACCGTGCAATACGGTGCCCCGCTTGCCTTCCCCCCCGAGCCCGCTCCAAGCCGCGAGCGCCAGCTGGAGGTTGCCGGCGAGGTCTTTGTCCGGGTGAGGATGATGTATCGGCGACTGGAGGAGGAGGGTCGGCGTGGCGTGATTCGCGCTCTGCGCGAGAGCCAGCCGGCGTAGCTACTCGTAGCGGGCGTCGAGGCCCTCGTAGAAGTCCGGGTCGTGTCCGGGGGTGATCACCACATCCGGGAATTCGCGGTGGAAGAGGCGCAGCTCCTGCAGGGAGCGACGGAAGTTGTGGGCGTCGAAGGGGCGCGGCGGCAGCGGCGCGTTTCCTTCCAGCTGGGGGTAGGTGTACATCGCGTCGCCGCCGATGACGAAATCGCGGTCTCTGAGACGGGCGATAGCCGAGGTATGGCCCGCGCTGTGCCCTGGGGTGAAGGCCAGCCGCAGGGAGCCGTCGCCGAAGAGGTCGAAGGTGCGGCCGAAGGTGGCGTAGGAGCCGATCGCCCCGCGGTCGAAGTCGACCGTGCGGAAGTCGAAGGCGTAGTCGAAGTGGGTGCGGCGGTAGCCGTTGAGGGCCGGCCGGGATCCGTGCGTGGACTCCCGCCACTCCTGCTCGCTGAGGACGAAGGTCGACTTCGGGAACTCCGAGATCGCTGAGGTGTGGTCCAGATGCATGTGGGTCATCACCACGATCGGGATCTCGCCGGGGTCGATGCCGCGTTTGCGCAGCTGGGCTGGAACGTCTTCGCCCGGCTGCAGCGCGGGTTTGCCCAGGCGGGTGGCGAGCTTGCCGAAGTTCTCCCTGCCGTCGGTGGCAATCGAGGGGTGAAGGCCGGTGTCGAGGAGGATCGCGCCGGCGCTCGGGTGGCGGATGAGGAAGGCGGGGATCGGGATCGTGACCGGCGAGTTGGCGGTGAGCACCGCGGTGAGGGCCTTGAGGGAGGCGAGGCGTCCACCCGGACTCTCCATCATCGAGCGCGGCCAGGTGATGTGGCCGGCGACGATCGGTTCGACGGCCACCGTGGCCCCCGGCGTGCCTCCGGCCAGCGGCTCGTGCAGCGGTTTGGCTTCCACACGGATGCTCATCTGCGCCCACCATACGGCGATGCCGGCGTCTATAGGCTTGCGCCGGGATGGCTGAAAGCGCGCATTCGCAGATCTTCAGGCCGGGTCTGCTCGAGGGTCAGGTCTGCCTGGTCTCCGGCGCCGGCAGTGGTCTGGGCCGGGCAACCGCCCTGGAGCTGACCCGCCTCGGTGCCAAGGTGATCGGCTGCGGACGGCGGCAGGAGCCGCTGGCGCAGACGGCGGCGCTGGCCGCGGGCCTTCCCGGTGGCTTCGAGCACGAGGCGATGGACATCCGCGAGGAGGCCGCGGTCGAGCGGCTCTTCGATGGGGTCCTCGATCGCCACGGGCGGCTGGACGTGCTGGTCAATAACGCCGGCGGCCAGTTCCTCGCTCCGGCGGAGACGATCACCCCAAAGGGCTTTCGCACGGTGACCGAGCTGAACCTGCAGGGAACCTGGCTGATGACCCACACCGCGGCCACCAGGGCCTTCATTCCGCAGCGCGCCGGCAAGGTGCTGAGCGTCACTCTCTCCCCCCACAACGGGATGCCGGGCATGGTCCACTCCGGCGCGGCGCGAGCCGCGGTGGAGAACATGATGCGAACGCTAGCGGTGGAGTGGGCGCGGTTCGGGATCAAGACCTGCGCCCTGGCCGCGGGTCAGTTCGCCACCGAGGCCCTGCTGACCAAGTACCCGCAGGTTGTGGTCGAGAACCTGGAGCGCTCGATCCCGATCGGCCGGGCCGGCCGATCGGAGGAGATGGCCTGGCTGGTCGCCTACCTGGCCTCTCCCGCCGGGGACTTCCTCTCCGGCACGACGATCACCATCGACGGCGCCCGCGACAACTGGGCTGGCCCCTGGCCACCGGAGGCGATCGCCGACGAGGGCGGCAGCACGGTTGCCGAGGAGCGTCGCCCGAAGTGAGTGCCGGGGGGCCTCGATTGGCCCGAGTCGGTCCGCCGGCGGGTTAGCTGCGCGGCTCGAGGATCACGATCGGGATCTGGCGGCCGCGACTGCGGGCCTGGTAATCGGCGTAGCCGCCATAGGTCTCGACCGCCCGCGGCCAGAGGCGCTCGCGCTCCTCCGGGGTGGCGACGCGGGCGTGGACCGGGCGGCGCTGGGAGCCGATCTGCACCGTCGTGTCGGGGTGCGCCGCCAGATTGTGGTACCAGGCCGGGTTTTGGGGGAAGCCGCCCTTGGAAGCGATGACGAAGACGTTGTCGCCGTCGGGGATGTAGAGCAGGGGAGAGGTGCGCCGGACGCCACTCCTGGCGCCCAGGTGGTCAAGCAACAGCATCTGGCCGCCGACGCCGGGGAGCGTGTGCCCCAGCCGTCCGCCGCTCGCCCGGTAGAGGAGGGTGTGGATGCCCATGAAGCGGCGCAGGGCAGGCCAGATCCGGTCCGCCACGTCGAGGTAGGGGACCTTCGACCTGCCCTCTGTCGCCCGGGTGCTCAGGTGTACATGCCTCCGAACATCCCGCCGGTGACGTTGAGCACCTGGCCGTGGACGTAATTGGCGAGTGGCGAGGCGAGGAAGAGCACCGGCCCCGATGCCTCCTGCGGCGTCGCCGGGCGGCCCAGCGGGATGATCGCCGAGGCCATCGCCCGCATCTGCTCGGGAATGCCCAGCTCGATCTTCTCGCCGCTCGGCGAGGTCATCTCCTCGCCCTGCTCCTTGGCCGCGGTGAGGCGCGTTTCGACGAAGCCGAAGGCCACGGCGTTGACGTTGATCTTGAACTGTCCCCACTCCTTGGCCAGGGTTTTGGTCAGGCCGACGACCGCCATCTTGGCCGCCGAGTAGTTGACCTGGCCGGCGTTGCCCATCGTGCCCGAGGTGGAGGAGACGTTGACGATCTTGCGGAAGACCTCCTTGCCTTCGGCGCGCTCGGCCTTGGCGGCCTCTCGCCAGTGCGGGGCGAGCGCCCTCGCCACCCGGAAGGGGACGATGGTGTGGATGTCCAGCATCGCCTGGAACTGCTCGTCGGTCATCTTGTGGGCCACCCCGTCCCAGGTGTAGCCGGCATTGTTGACGACGATGTCGACGGCGCCGAAGGCCTCGACCGCGGCGGCGATCAGCTCGTCGGCGGCTCCGACCTTGGTCAGGTCCCCAGCGTGGACCGCGGTCTCGCCGCCGATCTCACCGGCCGCCTGTTCGGCCACGTCGGCGTCGAGGTCGTTGATCAGGACCCTGGCCCCCTCACTGGCGAACAGCTCCGCGGTGGCCCGGCCGATTCCACGCGCCGACCCGGTGACGATCGCCGCTTTTCCATCGAGAATTCCCATCAGTCTGCGTCTCCTTGTGGTTCGTGAAGTCGGCCGCAGGCTATCGGGAACAGGCCGGCCCTGGCTGCTTGGCCAGGCAGCTGGGGCCCTAGTCGACCGGCGGTGTGGGGTCCGGCGGCAGGGGCGGTGGCATCTGATCGGTGGGCGCGGGGGGCTCGGCTTGCCCGGGCAGAGCATCCGCCTCTTGGCGCCAGACGCTGTTTAGCGAGGACTGCAGGTAGGCCCACAGGCCGGGCGCCAGGAGCAGGTAGAGGATCAGGGCGATCCATCCGCTGACCGGCTCCTGGCCACTGATTTGGGCGGCGCCCTGGATGCGCTTGGTCCCGCGCCAGTAGGTGATCAGCCCCGGCACGATGATCAGCCCCCCCGGGAACAGGGCGAGCAGGGAGTTGGTCGGGCTCTGGCCGAGGTCATAGCCCTTTGCCCGGCCGTAGTCGCGCAGCTCGCGGTTGATCCGGTACCACCAGATGAGGTGGTAGATGCCGAGCGTGACGAACGGCAGCAGGGCGGCGGCCCAGGGGCTGCGGATCTTGACCCTGGCCTCGCCGGCGCGGATTTGCAACTCATAGGCCATCTGCTTCTCTTCTCTCCCCGCCCGCCTAATAGTGCTTTGGTAGGTCTCACTGGTCCGGTGGCGGAAGTTGGAAGTCGAGCTGGTCGAACTCGATGGGCTGATCGCAGGTCTGACAGCGGCCGGTCCAACACTTGAACAGGGGTTGCAGCCCCCTGACCATGGCGGG